>NZ_JAMOIH010000033.1 GCF_024448955.1 Stutzerimonas stutzeri | reverse complement strand
CCGAAGTTGCTGCGCACGGTCGCGTTGCGCACCTTCAGGCCAAGGTTTTTCATCGGCCCGCTCTGAATCACATAGGCAATGTCAGTGTCGCGTTCCCACTCCTTGCCTTCGCTGGCGCGGCCGACAACGTTGACGTTATCGCCGGTCACATAGCGGGTCATCAGGCTCAGCCCGGGGATGCCTATCGCGGCGAAGTCATAGTCATAACGGGCTTGCCATGACTTCTCATCTTCATTACCGAAATCATTGATTTGCAACAGATTGATCAGCGCGTTATCACCGCCACTGATGTAGGCGAAACCGGTATCGCCACTCATCTTCTGATAGCCACCGGTGAAGCCATGGCCACCAATCTTGTAGGTGAAGAGCGCACCGAAGGCGTTGTTGTCAACGTTGCTGCCGCCATCGTCGGTGGAGCGCACGTAGCGCAGATCGGTCTTGAAGCTCTGGTTGTCACCGATCGGCAGCACGTGCACGACGTTGAAGTTGTGCTGGTCGTAGATGCCGTCCAGCCCGCCGTAGTAATAGCTGCCGGTCAGTTCAGGGGTGAACTGGTAACGGCCGCCCGCAAAGACGAATTCGTCGCTGGTTGCCGTGTTGCCCAGCACGATATTCCGTGAGCCGCCGTTGAATACGGCCATCTCTTCGTAGTCAGAAGAGTCGCGGTAACTGACGCGGTCGAGCATACCCACGTCGACAGTCAGACCTTCGAGCTCCTTGCTCTGCAACCAGGCGCCACGGTAGATGTTGGGCAGCAGGCGGCTGTCATTGCGCATCACCACCGGAATGACCGGCTGCAATGTTCCGACGTGAACGGTCGTGTTGGACATCTTCGCCTTCGCAGTCAGACCGGCGGTGCCGTAGTCGTCGTGAGCGCGATTGGGCGCCTCGCGATCCCTCGGCAATAGCCCGGTGCCGGTACGATCCGGACTGGAATCGAGCTTGACGCC
>NZ_JAMOIH010000032.1 GCF_024448955.1 Stutzerimonas stutzeri | reverse complement strand
GATTATTCGATGATCTTGGCAACCACGCCGGCACCAACGGTACGGCCACCTTCGCGAATCGCGAAGCGCAGACCGTCTTCCATAGCGATCGGAGCGATCAGGGTAACAACCATCTTGATGTTGTCGCCCGGCATGACCATTTCCACGCCTTCCGGCAGTTCGCAGTTACCGGTCACATCAGTGGTACGGAAGTAGAACTGCGGACGGTAGCCCTTGAAGAACGGAGTGTGACGCCCGCCCTCTTCCTTGCTCAGGACGTAGACTTCGCCTTCGAACTTAGTGTGCGGCTTGATGGTGCCCGGCTTGGCCAGAACCTGACCACGCTCGACGTCATCACGCTTGGTGCCGCGCAGCAGCACGCCAACGTTCTCACCAGCACGACCTTCGTCGAGCAGCTTGCGGAACATTTCAACGCCGGTGCAGGTAGTCTTGGTCGTGGCACGGATACCAACGATCTCGATTTCTTCCTGGACCTTGACGATGCCACGCTCGACACGACCAGTCACAACGGTACCGCGACCAGAGATCGAGAACACGTCTTCGATCGGCATCAGGAACGGCTTGTCGATGGCACGCTCAGGCTCGGGGATGTAGGCATCCAGAGTTTCGACCAGCTTGCGCACGGCCGACACACCCATTTCGTTGTCATCCTGACCGTTCAGCGCCATGAGCGCGGAACCGATGATGATCGGAGTGTCATCACCCGGGAAGTCATAGGTCGACAGCAGGTCGCGAACTTCCATCTCGACCAATTCCAGCAGCTCGGCGTCGTCAACCATGTCGGCCTTGTTCAGGAACACGACGATATAGGGAACACCAACCTGACGGGACAGCAGGATGTGCTCGCGAGTTTGCGGCATCGGGCCGTCAGCAGCGGAGCAAACCAGGATCGCACCGTCCATCTGCGCCGCACCGGTGATCATGTTCTTCACATAGTCAGCGTGACCTGGGCAGTCAACGTGCGCGTAGTGACGGATCGAGGAATCATATTCAACGTGGGAGGTGTTGATGGTGATACCACGAGCCTTCTCTTCCGGCGCATTGTCGATCTGCGAGAAGTCACGCGCCGAACCACCCCAAGTCTCAGCACAGACCTTGGTCAGCGCTGCGGTCAGAGTGGTCTTGCCATGGTCAACGTGACCAATGGTGCCGACGTTCAGGTGCGGTTTGTTACGTTCGAATTTTTCTTTAGCCA
>NZ_JAMOIH010000031.1 GCF_024448955.1 Stutzerimonas stutzeri | reverse complement strand
CGTTAGGGATGGTCTGAAAAAGACTTCCCGAATCTGGTGAAATACGCCGATCCCGTTGCCCGAGTTTCCCGATGAAGCAAATGACCTTCGCCGACGCCGAGTACGCCGGCAAGCGCAAGCAGACCCGCAAAGAGTTGTTCCTGATCGAGATGGATCAGGTGGTGCCGTGGAAGGGTTTGATTGCCCTGATCGAGCCGCACTACCCCAAGGGTGAAGGTGGTCGTCCGGCGTATCAGCTGATGGCGATGCTGCGCGTACATTTGATGCAGAACTGGTTCGGCTACAGCGATCCGGCGATGGAGGAGGCGCTGTACGAAAACCACAATCTTGCGCCAGTTTGCCGGGCTGAACCTAGAGCGTATTCCCGACGAAACCACCATCCTCAATTTCCGTCGCCTGCTGGAGAAGCACGAGTTGGCGGCCGGGATTCAGGCGGTGATCAATGGTTACCTGGGCGATCGGGGCCTGTCGCTGCGCCAGGGCACCATCGTCGATGCCACGCTGATCCATGCGCCGAGTTCGACCAAGAACAAGGACGGTAAGCGTGACCCGCAAATGCACCAGACCAAGAAGGGCAACCAGTATTACTTCGGCATGAAGGCTCACATCGGCGCGGATGCCGAGTCAGGTCTGGTGCACAGCGTGGTGGGGACGGCAGCCAACGTTGCTGACGTTACCCAGGTCGACAAACTGCTGCATGGAAAGGAAAACATGGTCGGCGCCGACGCGGGTTACACCGGCGTAGAGAAACGCCCGGAACATGAAGGCCGGGAGGTGATCTGGCAGATTGCGGCCCGCCGCAGTACGTACAAGAAGCTGAGTAAGCGCAGTGCGCTGTACAAAGCCAAGCGCAAGATCGAGAAATCCAAGGCCCAGGTGCGCGCCAAAGTCGAGCACCCGTTCCGTGTGATCAAGCGCCAATTCGGCTACGTGAAGACACGCTTCCGTGGCCTGGCGAAGAACACCGCGCAGTTGGTGACACTGTTCGCGCTGTCGAACCTGTGGATGGCGCGCCGACATTTGCTGACGAATGCAGGAGAGGTGCGTCTGTAATGCGGGAAATGGCCGGCGCGAGGTGCTCGCGCCGGCTATAAATCCGGAAAGAGGGGATGATTTGATCGTTTTTTAGCCGAATCACCGTTTTGAAATCGGCAAGGGTTGGAGTCAGCCAGAAATACCTGACTACTTCAGACCATCCC
>NZ_JAMOIH010000030.1 GCF_024448955.1 Stutzerimonas stutzeri | reverse complement strand
GGAGGGTGTGAAGAATGGCCCTGAGCATTTGCTCGGCATGGTCACGTAACCTACCTGAGGCCATCGTCGTGGTTGCTGGCGTGATGGTTCGGCGAAGACTTCCCAGGCCTATAAAATCGATTCGAGGCGGTGGCACGGCTGATGATGCCGACGCAGGTTCCCGTAGGGTTCGGAGATCAGTGAGTCATCGGCCTGGTTTGCCTCCCCCCAGACAGCAGAAAGCCCGTCGAAGCGGGCTTTCTCTGACCATTTCAATTCCTTCTGATTGCCTTCCCGGCTTGGCCGATCTTCCTTGATCCCGAGCGCGTCCTGCGCTTCAGAGATGGGCATAGATTAAGCACTCCAGAGCGCCGGCTAAAGCGGCAATGAGCACGACGGTTTGTAAGCCTTTCGCTATACCCGCTTGTAACGAGCATGCACCCGCCCCGCTTGATCCTCGACATTGCGCCGTGTCACAACGTTGCTCCGATGCCCGAGCGCGCGCCCTGATGAACTTCGCTATGGGGGCAGGCTCTACCGTTTAGCCTCCGCCATCAAAGACTTGTACCTATGTCTTCCGAATTGTCCGAGCAAGACGAGTTCCACGATCGGGACTACCCCATCCAGGAAGACATGCGTTTCCAGGAAAAGCTCTGGAAGCTTGAGCGCGCGGGTTGGATCGGCTTGTCGCTGCTCGTCGCGATCACATTGTTGGGCGTGTTCGGCACCGGGCCGCTAAGCCAGACGGATGCCCAAACGTCCAACGGTGATCTGGAGATTCAATATGAACGCTTCGAGCGAAACGGCGCAGCCAGCCAGCTGCAGGTAAAAGCCCGCGCCGGGGCCGACAGGCAGATCTGGCTGGCCATCGATGGCGCATTGCTGGAGCGCTTTACCGTCGAGAGCATTCATCCGCAACCCCTTACTGCCGAGGCTTTCGGCAATGGCATGCGGCTGCAATTTCAGCCCGATGCCCAGGGCTGGGCGACGGCTTACTTCTCGCTGCGCCCCGACGGCATAGGTCCGGCGCGAAGCGTGGCGCGGCTGAACGGGCAGTCCGTTACGCTCAACCAGTTCATCTACCCCTAGGAAGACTCCATGGATTCCGTACTTCGTGCCGCAGCTATTTATCTGGTGGTGCTGGTGGTCTTTCGGCTGGCCGGCAGGCGCACGCTTTCCGAGCTGACCACCTTCGATTTCGTCTTGCTGCTGATCATCGGCGAGGCCACGCAGCAGGCGTTGCTGGGCGATGACTTCTCGATCGTCAATGCGATGGTGGTGATCGTTTCGCTGGTGGTCTTCGACATCGGCCTGTCGCTGTTGAAGAACCAGTCGCGATGGATCGCCAAGTTGATCGATGGCGAGCCCATGATAATCGTCGAGGACGGCCAGGTACTCGAACGCCGAGTGCGCAAAGCCCGCATCGGCGAAAGCGACATCCTCGAAGCGGCCCGGCATTCGCAGGGCCTGGAACGGATCGATCAGATCAAGTTCGCGATCTTGGAGAAAGACGGCAAGATCTCGATCATTCCTCGCTAAGGCCATACCCGCGACCCGAAGCGCGCCGGATTTTGCTATAGACGCTGTCGTAGCGAGGCTGCAAGCGACGCCAGCCGCACCCGCAGTTTCCG
>NZ_JAMOIH010000029.1 GCF_024448955.1 Stutzerimonas stutzeri | reverse complement strand
TCGAGACCGTCTCCCATCGTTGAATTGAGCTAGTCACGCCACCATTAAAACAAAGGCAGATATTTACATATCTGCCTTTGATATTGGAGCTCATGAGCGGATTTGAACCGCTGACCTCACCCTTACCAAGGGTGTGCTCTACCAACTGAGCTACATGAGCAACGTTCGCTGCGAAGGCACTTAAAACATGGAGCGGGTAGCGGGAATCGAACCCGCATCATCAGCTTGGAAGGCTGAGGTTCTACCACTAAACTATACCCGCATCAGCCTGTGTCTACGCTGAAATCTGGTGGAGGGGGAAGGATTCGAACCTTCGAAGTCGATGACGTCAGATTTACAGTCTGATCCCTTTGGCCGCTCGGGAACCCCTCCAAAACGAGGCGGCATTTTGTTTGCCACCACCTCTTCTGTCAAGCTTTTTCTCATTTAAAACCTGAGGTTAGCTCCGATGACAGTGCTCGCTGCACGCCCCAAGGGAGGTGCTGCTGAGCGGGCGCCATTCTATGTAAACTATGTCGAAGTTGCAATGCTTGAGCAGGGTATTTGCTGAGACTCTAGGGCAGGAAAGCTTCCGACAAGCTCTGCGAGTAGTTCGTCGCTCAGCAAGTGCTTACGTTCTCCGGCCACCCGCACCCAATAACGGCGGTGACTTCTAGGCAGCTCACGAATCAAGGCCGTGTAATCAACCCCCTGCAGACGATTCACGACGCTTTCCGCAGAATCCTTGCGAGAGAATATTCCCAAGGATATTCCGTTCGACAAATCCCCTACGGTGATGATGTAACTATCAATATTACGCGACTGCAGTTCTCGCAACTGACGCAACGACGCTTGTCGAGAGACAAGCGGAGGAAGATACACCCAGTAGTCAACACCGGCAGCCTCATCAACAGCTTCAACTTGGGAATCAATATCTAGACTCAGCAGGCGCTGCTCAACGGCTTGCGCAAGCGACTCCTCATTAAAACCACCAAGCAACACACAAACGTTGCTCGCGTCGTGTGCGGACCTACGCCGGACGAAGGAATCTGCCTCGCTTAGCAGCTTAATATCAGCCTCTCGAGAGGGAGCACTTAGCTGAGCGCCGTCGCCATCCACTGGCCGGATTTGATTTAGGTGAAGCAGATAAAGCAGTACGTTCAGCATCACGAGAAGCATTAGAAGCCAGCGCATCGATACCTCATTTAGGGGCAGGCCAACGCCAAGCCTCTGAAAACCAGATCAGCCACGCACTTTACTTCGCGGACATCGGCAACAAGCGGTGCGTCGCCACCAGTAACATAGGTGACAAAGTCGCCACCCAAATAGCTTTCGGCGAAGGCAATTTGACTGGAGACATAACTACGAGCCATGATCAAGCAGCCTCGGTCAACAGCCTCAGCGGTAGACCTTCCGGGAGAAAAATCGCTCAACACAAGCGCCGTTTCCTCAGAGTCGTACTGAATGCGGCGCGTATGAGCAAGCAAGCGCCCCCGCAGTAGGGCAACGCCAGGCGCGATGTATCCACCAAGATGCGTACCGTCGCGAGCTACCAGATCAACAGTGATGGCGGTGCCCAAATCGATAACCAAACAGGCTTCGCCGCACATATCGTACGCAGCCACGATAGCTAACCAGCGATCCAGCCCCAGTCGCTGTTGGTCACGGTAACCATTCACAACCCCGGCGAGACGCTCAGCTGGACATGCCTTCGTCACGCTCAAGCTTAGCGATTCAGAGAGCACATCCATGACCACCTGGGTTTCGGCGTCACTCCGTACGCTAACCAGGCGACAGCGGGGTATTTTGCTCAGGCCTTGTCCGAGCAAAGCCTGCACAATATCTACCGGTTGCGAAGCGATACCCTGACTCAACGGCACGCCGCCGGTTACAGGAATAACCCGCCATTTAATGAAACTGTTTCCGCAATCGAGCTCAAGAATCATGATCGAGCCTCAAGCTTAGCTCTCCCCCACTAAAGCGGTGCTCCCCTAAGCCGTCGACCAAGAGCCGCAAAGCGCCCTGGCCATCCACGCCGAGCATCAAGCCTGTAATCAGCTGAGCGCCATTGCTTAAGGTACAGCGCCTACCCTGCCAGATATTGTTAGCCTCCCACTCATCATGCAAAGCAGAAAAACCTCGTTGCGCATGCAGACATAGGTAACGATGCAAAAACTCACTAATCAAATTAGCGAGCTCGCTTCGATCCATCAGAATACCTGTCTGCTGCCTCACCGATGTCCAAGGCTGGTCAATCCCCCCAGCAATTGAAGTCATGTTCACATTTATTCCAATGCCAATAATAACGTGACAGACATCGGCCGGATCCCCTGTTAGCTCCAAAAGAATTCCTGCGATTTTCTTACCGTCCGCATAGATATCGTTGGGCCACTTAAGCCCGGCACGCTCGACTCCTGCCTGACGTAGAGCCTGAAGAACCGCCAAGCCCACCACTAGGCTCAAGCCAGACAAACCCTGGGGGCCACCTGAGACCTTCGTTGCTAGGGTGTAGTAGAGGTTCTTCGCAGGGGGACTGACCCAGGTCCGCCCTCGCCGACCGCGTCCGCCAGTTTGGCTTTCCGCCAATACAACAAAGGGAACAGCTTGCCCCGCCTGCAGCAGCCTAAACGCTTCAGCATTTGTTGAGTCTACCGTCTCTCGCAGACAGAGCTGCCAACCGAAGCGACCCAACACGTCGGAGCTTTCGTCATAACCCAGCAGTGATAGAGGCTCCGATAGCCTATACCCCTTACCAGGCACTCGAAACAGTTCAAAACCATACTCGCTTTCAAGCCGCTTTAAA
>NZ_JAMOIH010000028.1 GCF_024448955.1 Stutzerimonas stutzeri | reverse complement strand
AAATCAAGAAGTTAGCGAAATAAAGGGCTTGCACGGAAGGCGGATTCGAGTAGAATGCGCCGGGCTGACAGGGTGGTGGTTGAGTCCTGTTGGTGGCTTCGGTCAGGTTGATCGAAAGCGGATTCACGAGGCGGTTGACAGCGGGTTTGAACGCTGTATGATTCGCCTCCCGCTGACGAGAGGCTCTAGCTGATCGAAAGCGCAAGCGGTTGAGAAGAAAGAAAAACTTCTTCAAAAACAGCTTGACGAGACACAAGGCTGCTGTAAAATGCGCGGCCTCGGTTGAGACGAAAGACTTGATCGAAACGCTCTTTAACAACTGAATCAAGCAATTCGTGTGGGTGCTTGTGAGGTAAGACTGATAGTCAGCAAGATTATCAGCATCACAAATACTCAACGAGAAATCATTGAGTGCTCTTCTTTGGGGTGACCTTGAGAAGAGATTGCGATTGCTGAGCTAAGTTTAGGGTTTTCTCAAAACCCAAGCAGTATTGAACTGAAGAGTTTGATCATGGCTCAGATTGAACGCTGGCGGCAGGCCTAACACATGCAAGTCGAGCGGATGAAGGGAGCTTGCTCCCTGATTCAGCGGCGGACGGGTGAGTAATGCCTAGGAATCTGCCTGGTAGTGGGGGACAACGTTTCGAAAGGAACGCTAATACCGCATACGTCCTACGGGAGAAAGCAGGGGACCTTAGGGCCTTGCGCTATCAGATGAGCCTAGGTCGGATTAGCTAGTTGGTGAGGTAATGGCTCACCAAGGCTGCGATCCGTAACTGGTCTGAGAGGATGATCAGTCACACTGGAACTGAGACACGGTCCAGACTCCTACGGGAGGCAGCAGTGGGGAATATTGGACAATGGGCGAAAGCCTGATCCAGCCATGCCGCGTGTGTGAAGAAGGTCTTCGGATTGTAAAGCACTTTAAGTTGGGAGGAAGGGCAGTAAGTTAATACCTTGCTGTTTTGACGTTACCGACAGAATAAGCACCGGCTAACTTCGTGCCAGCAGCCGCGGTAATACGAAGGGTGCAAGCGTTAATCGGAATTACTGGGCGTAAAGCGCGCGTAGGTGGTTTGTTAAGTTGGAAGTGAAAGCCCCGGGCTCAACCTGGGAACTGCTTTCAAAACTGGCAAGCTAGAGTATGGCAGAGGGTGGTGGAATTTCCTGTGTAGCGGTGAAATGCGTAGATATAGGAAGGAACACCAGTGGCGAAGGCGACCACCTGGGCTAATACTGACACTGAGGTGCGAAAGCGTGGGGAGCAAACAGGATTAGATACCCTGGTAGTCCACGCCGTAAACGATGTCGACTAGCCGTTGGGATCCTTGAGATCTTAGTGGCGCAGCTAACGCATTAAGTCGACCGCCTGGGGAGTACGGCCGCAAGGTTAAAACTCAAATGAATTGACGGGGGCCCGCACAAGCGGTGGAGCATGTGGTTTAATTCGAAGCAACGCGAAGAACCTTACCAGGCCTTGACATGCAGAGAACTTTCCAGAGATGGATTGGTGCCTTCGGGAACTCTGACACAGGTGCTGCATGGCTGTCGTCAGCTCGTGTCGTGAGATGTTGGGTTAAGTCCCGTAACGAGCGCAACCCTTGTCCTTAGTTACCAGCACGTCATGGTGGGCACTCTAAGGAGACTGCCGGTGACAAACCGGAGGAAGGTGGGGATGACGTCAAGTCATCATGGCCCTTACGGCCTGGGCTACACACGTGCTACAATGGTCGGTACAAAGGGTTGCCAAGCCGCGAGGTGGAGCTAATCCCATAAAACCGATCGTAGTCCGGATCGCAGTCTGCAACTCGACTGCGTGAAGTCGGAATCGCTAGTAATCGTGAATCAGAATGTCACGGTGAATACGTTCCCGGGCCTTGTACACACCGCCCGTCACACCATGGGAGTGGGTTGCTCCAGAAGTAGCTAGTCTAACCTTCGGGGGGACGGTTACCACGGAGTGATTCATGACTGGGGTGAAGTCGTAACAAGGTAGCCGTAGGGGAACCTGCGGCTGGATCACCTCCTTAATCGAAGACTTCAGCTTCTTCATAAGTTCCCACACGAATTGCTTGATTCACTAGCGAAAAGCGATTGGGTTTCGACCCGAGAGAGACGATTGGGTCTGTAGCTCAGTTGGTTAGAGCGCACCCCTGATAAGGGTGAGGTCGGCAGTTCGAATCTGCCCAGACCCACCAATTGTCATGGGATGTGGCCGATCTGTAGATGGGGCCATAGCTCAGCTGGGAGAGCGCCTGCTTTGCACGCAGGAGGTCAGCGGTTCGATCCCGCTTGGCTCCACCATTAACTCTGAAATCGCTGAAAGCACAGAAATGAATAGATTCCATCTGGAGTGTATTGATTTCTGGTCTTTGCGCCAGTAACTGTTCTTTAAAAATTTGGGTATGTGATAGAAATAGACTGAGTGATCACTTTCACTGGTGATTGTTCAGGCTAAGGTAAAATTTGCGAGTTGCTCGAGAGAGCGAAATGCGGATTTTCGGCGAATGTCGTCTTCACGTTATAGACAGTAACCAGATTGCTTGGGGTTATATGGTCAAGTGAAGAAGCGCATACGGTGGATGCCTTGGCAGTCAGAGGCGATGAAAGACGTGGTAGCCTGCGAAAAGCTTCGGGGAGTCGGCAAACAGACTTTGATCCGGAGATGTCTGAATGGGGGAACCCAGCCATCATAAGATGGTTATCACACACTGAATACATAGGTGTGTGAGGCGAACCAGGGGAACTGAAACATCTAAGTACCCTGAGGAAAAGAAATCAACCGAGATTCCCTTAGTAGTGGCGAGCGAACGGGGACTAGCCCTTAAGTTGATTTGAGATTAGCGGAACGCTCTGGAAAGTGCGGCCATAGTGGGTGATAGCCCTGTACGCGAAAATCTCTTATCAATGAAATCGAGTAGGACGGAGCACGAGAAACTTTGTCTGAATATGGGGGGACCATCCTCCAAGGCTAAATACTACTGACTGACCGATAGTGAACCAGTACCGTGAGGGAAAGGCGAAAAGAACCCCGGAGAGGGGAGTGAAATAGAACCTGAAACCGTATGCGTACAAGCAGTGGGAGCCTACTTTGTTAGGTGACTGCGTACCTTTTGTATAATGGGTCAGCGACTTATTTTCAGTGGCGAGCTTAACCGAATAGGGGAGGCGTAGCGAAAGCGAGTCTTAATAGGGCGTCTAGTCGCTGGGAATAGACCCGAAACCGGGCGATCTATCCATGGGCAGGTTGAAGGTTAGGTAACACTGACTGGAGGACCGAACCGACTACCGTTGAAAAGTTAGCGGATGACCTGTGGATCGGAGTGAAAGGCTAATCAAGCTCGGAGATAGCTGGTTCTCCTCGAAAGCTATTTAGGTAGCGCCTCGTGTATCACTGCTGGGGGTAGAGCACTGTTTCGGCTAGGGGGTCATCCCGACTTACCAAACCGATGCAAACTCCGAATACCAGCAAGTGTCAGCACGGGAGACACACGGCGGGTGCTAACGTCCGTCGTGAAAAGGGAAACAACCCAGACCGTCAGCTAAGGTCCCAAAATCCTGGTTAAGTGGGAAACGATGTGGGAAGGCTCAGACAGCTAGGAGGTTGGCTTAGAAGCAGCCACCCTTTAAAGAAAGCGTAATAGCTCACTAGTCGAGTCGGCCTGCGCGGAAGATGTAACGGGGCTCAAACCAGGTACCGAAGCTACGGGTTCATCGTAAGATGAGCGGTAGAGGAGCGTTGTGTAAGCCTGTGAAGGTGAGTTGAGAAGCTTGCTGGAGGTATCACAAGTGCGAATGCTGACATGAGTAACGACAATGCGAGTGAAAAACTCGCACGCCGAAAGACCAAGGGTTCCTGCGCAACGTTAATCGACGCAGGGTGAGTCGGTCCCTAAGGCGAGGCTGAAGAGCGTAGTCGATGGGAAACGGGTTAATATTCCCGTACTTCTGGTTACTGCGATGGGGGGACGGAGAAGGCTAGGCCAGCTTGGCGTTGGTTGTCCAAGTTTAAGGTGGTAGGCAGAGATCTTAGGTAAATCCGGGATCTTAATGCCGAGAACTGATGACGATCCTTCTTTTAGAAGGAGAAGTGGTTGATGCCATGCTTCCAGGAAAAGCCTCTAAGCTTCAGGTAATCAGGAACCGTACCCCAAACCGACACAGGTGGTTGGGTAGAGAATACCAAGGCGCTTGAGAGAACTCGGGTGAAGGAACTAGGCAAAATGGCACCGTAACTTCGGGAGAAGGTGCGCCGGTGAGGGTGAAGGGTTTACCCCGTAAGCTCATGCCGGTCGAAGATACCAGGCCGCTGCGACTGTTTATTAAAAACACAGCACTCTGCAAACACGAAAGTGGACGTATAGGGTGTGACGCCTGCCCGGTGCCGGAAGGTTAATTGATGGGGTTAGCGCAAGCGAAGCTCTTGATCGAAGCCCCGGTAAACGGCGGCCGTAACTATAACGGTCCTAAGGTAGCGAAATTCCTTGTCGGGTAAGTTCCGACCTGCACGAATGGCGTAACGATGGCGGCGCTGTCTCCACCCGAGACTCAGTGAAATTGAAATCGCTGTGAAGATGCAGTGTATCCGCGGCTAGACGGAAAGACCCCGTGAACCTTTACTATAGCTTTGCACTGGACTTTGAATTTGCTTGTGTAGGATAGGTGGGAGGCTTTGAAGCGTGGACGCCAGTTCGCGTGGAGCCATCCTTGAAATACCACCCTGGCAACTTTGAGGTTCTAACTCTGGTCCGTTATCCGGATCGAGGACAGTGTATGGTGGGTAGTTTGACTGGGGCGGTCTCCTCCTAAAGAGTAACGGAGGAGTACGAAGGTGCGCTCAGACCGGTCGGAAATCGGTCGTAGAGTATAAAGGCAAAAGCGCGCTTGACTGCGAGACAGACACGTCGAGCAGGTACGAAAGTAGGTCTTAGTGATCCGGTGGTTCTGTATGGAAGGGCCATCGCTCAACGGATAAAAGGTACTCCGGGGATAACAGGCTGATACCGCCCAAGAGTTCATATCGACGGCGGTGTTTGGCACCTCGATGTCGGCTCATCACATCCTGGGGCTGAAGCCGGTCCCAAGGGTATGGCTGTTCGCCATTTAAAGTGGTACGCGAGCTGGGTTTAGAACGTCGTGAGACAGTTCGGTCCCTATCTGCCGTGGACGTTTGAGATTTGAGAGGGGCTGCTCCTAGTACGAGAGGACCGGAGTGGACGAACCTCTGGTGTTCCGGTTGTCACGCCAGTGGCATTGCCGGGTAGCTATGTTCGGAAGAGATAACCGCTGAAAGCATCTAAGCGGGAAACTTGCCTCAAGATGAGATCTCACTGGAGCCTTGAGCTCCCTGAAGGGCCGTCGAAGACTACGACGTTGATAGGCTGGGTGTGTAAGCGTTGTGAGGCGTTGAGCTAACCAGTACTAATTGCCCGTGAGGCTTGACCATATAACACCCAAACAATTTGATGTTTGCGTGTCAGACGGTTGAAGTCGACAAACAAACCGAAAAGACGCATCGCTCGCAAAGCGAACCGACATACGAAACACAGCAACACCATCACATACCTGATTCGCTGCAGCGGCTAAACCCCGAGGCAGCAACCGAATTGCTTGACGACCATAGAGCGTTGGAACCACCTGATCCCATCCCGAACTCAGCAGTGAAACGACGCATCGCCGATGGTAGTGTGGGGTCTCCCCATGTGAGAGTAGGTCATCGTCAAGCTTCTACACCAAACCCCCGACCCTCATAAGAGGATCGGGGGTTTGTCTTTGCG
>NZ_JAMOIH010000027.1 GCF_024448955.1 Stutzerimonas stutzeri | reverse complement strand
GCGCTCACCCTCCTGATGGGGCGTATGGAGTTGCCTGACAGTTCGTTCGAAATAAAAGCCAAGGCAGGTAGAAAACCTCCAGGACGCTCGGACTTCGTTCCCGTCAGGAGGCCGAGTGGACGTCGTGCACAAGGACGCGAGGCAGGACGCCGAGCGAGGACCGATGGACTGGGACGCCTAAGTATGGACGCCCCATTCGTGACGACCGCTACTCCTGTGGTCGCAGTATCACCACCCCAAGCGGCGGAAGCGTGAGCATCAGCGATACGTCCTGTCCATGGGAAGGCACCTGTTCGGCCAGCAGACCTCCACCATTGCCCACGTTGGAGCCGCCGTAGCATCCGGCATCGCTGTTGAAGATTTCCTCCCAGCGACCCTCTACCGGAACGCCTACCCGATAGCCCTCTCGTACCACCGGCGTGAAGTTGCCTACCACCAACAGCGGATACCCGGTCGAGCTCTTGCGCAGCCAGGCGAACACGCTGTTGGCGCGGTCATCGCCGATCAGCCACTGGAAACCCTGCGGATCGCTGTCCAGCTCATGCAAGGCAGGCTCATGTGCGTACAGACGGTTGATATCCCGTACCAGGTTCTGCGCACCGCGGTGGTCGGCCTCCTCGAGCAGATGCCAGTCCAGTTCGCGGTCGTGACTCCATTCGCGCCACTGGCCGAACTCGCTGCCCATGAACAACAGCTTCTTGCCCGGATGCGTCCACATGAACGACAGGTACGCCCGCAGGTTGGCGAACTTTTGCCAGCGATCACCGGGCATTTTGTCGATCAGCGAACCCTTGCCGTGAACCACTTCATCATGGGAAATCGGCAGCACGAAATGCTCCGAGTAGGCGTAGACCATGCCGAAGGTCAGCTTGTCATGGTGATACTGGCGGTTGATTGGGTCTTCCTGAATGTACTTGAGCGTGTCGTGCATCCAGCCCATGTTCCATTTGTAGGCAAAGCCCAGCCCGCCCTCGTAGGTTGGTTTGCTGACACCGGGAAATGCCGTGGACTCCTCGGCGATGACCAGCGCGCCGGGCGTTTCGGTGGCCACCACGTCGTTAAGGTGTCGCAGGAAGTCGATCGCTTCGAGATTCTCGCGACCGCCGTGGCGGTTGGGAATCCACTCCCCCTCCTTGCGCGAATAGTCGCGATAGAGCATCGAGGCGACCGCGTCGACACGCAGTGCGTCGACGTGGAATTCACGCAGCCAGTGCAACGCCGAAGCCAGCATGAAGCCGTGCACCTCGGTGCGCCCGAGGTTGTAGATGTAGGTATCCCAATCCTGATGAAACCCTTCGAAGGGGTGTGCGTATTCGTACAACGCTGTGCCATCGAATTCGCCCAGCCCGTGCGCGTCGGTCGGAAAATGCGCCGGCACCCAGTCGAGGATCACCCCGATACCGGCGTTATGGCAGGCGTCGACGAATGCCGCGAAGTCATGCGCACTGCCATAGCGCGCGCTGGGCGCGAACTGCGACAGCAACTGATAACCCCAAGAACCGCCGAAGGGATGCTCCATGATCGGCATCAGCTCGATATGGGTAAAACCCAGGTCGACGACATAAGGGATCAGCCGCTCGGCCAATTCGTGCCAATCGTAGAGTCGCCCTTCATCGCCACCCTCCTTACGCCAGGAGCCCGCGTGTAGCTCATAGATGGTCATCGGCGCGTTGTAGGACTGCCGCGCGGCCCGCTGCTGCAACCAGGCTTCGTCTTTCCACTCGTACTCCAGCGGATGCGAAATCACCGAAGCGGTTCCCGGAGGAAGCTCGGTCGCCAGCGCAATCGGATCGGCCTTCAGCGGCAGTATGCCGTTCTGCCCCAGAATCTCGTACTTGTAGCGTTCACCCGGCTGTAGGCGCGGGATAAAGATCTCCCACACGCCGGAAGGAAAACGCAGTCGCATCGGGTGACGGCGGCCGTCCCAGCCATTGAAGCTGCCAACCACCGATACGCGTCGGGCGTTAGGTGCCCAGACGGCGAAACGCACGCCCTGCACGCCATCGATTTCCATCGGCTGTGCGCCAAATACACGGCCGATTTCGCGATGGTTGCCTTCGGAGAACAAATACATGTCCATTTCGCCGAGCTGCGGCCCGAAGCTGTAGGGGTCTTCGGTGATCTGCTCGCCCCCCGCCCAGCGGATGTTCAGCAGGTAAG
Source organism: Stutzerimonas stutzeri (assembly GCF_024448955.1). Taxonomy (GTDB): domain Bacteria; phylum Pseudomonadota; class Gammaproteobacteria; order Pseudomonadales; family Pseudomonadaceae; genus Stutzerimonas; species Stutzerimonas stutzeri_AQ. The sequence continues at coordinate 12,914 of NZ_JAMOIH010000027.1, read as the reverse complement.
GCTGCTGGTGGGTCAGCCGAGTGACGAAAAAGCCGGGCACCTGGCCCTGCTCCATCGCTGCCAGCAAGCGACCGCTGGAGCGTTCGAGCACTTCGACGCCCAGCGCGTTAGGTAAATAGGCGCGTACCACCAGCCCACCGCCGTCAGGGTGCGGGCCAAGGATGGAAAACGGGTTGCCATGTTCGGCGCGCACCAGCGCATCGACGTCGGCATCGGTTGGCAGCAGGGTTTCACCGGGCATGGTCACAGCCGGACGATCATTCATCGGGAATCTCCATCGGAAATCTGTTGTGCCAGCTTCGCCAGTCCCTGAAGCGGAACGGATAGCCAGGCCGGGCGGTTCTCTGCCTCGTAGGCCACTTCATAGGCGGTTTTTTCCAGGCTGAACAGGGCCAGAGCAGCGCCAGCACCGGCTGCGTCCTTCCAGGCGTGCGGCATTTGCGCTGTCGCCTCGCGGTAGGCCTCGAGAAACACATCACGGGCGCTCTGTTGGTAGGTGTCGGAAATAGCGCGGCGGGCCAGATTCGCCTCTTCGGAACTGTCACTGGCCTGCGCGTTACGCAGGGTCATGGCAGTGGCGTATTCGAACGAACGCAGCACGCCGGCGACATCCTTGAACGGGCTCAACTTGCTTCTGCGCTCTTCCAGCGAGCGCGCCGGCTCACCTTCGAAGTCGATGAAATACGCATCGCCTTGAACCACCAGCACCTGGCCAAGGTGGAGGTCACCGTGTACACGCGTGCGCAGGCCGCCAACGGAACGTTCGGCCAACCGTTTGACCTCGCCTAGCAACTGGTCGCGCTGACCGAGTAGCTGATCCACCAGCGATGCGCTTTTGCGGTCGAGATCGCCGCGACGGGCTTGCAGCAGATCCAGCGCGCGCTCCACCTGTGCGGATATGGTCTTGATCCATTCTTTGGTATCGGTCAGACGGGTCGGCTCGCTGGCGAATGCCTGATCGCTGGTCTGCGTCGCCAGCGCCATGTGCATCTCACCCAGGCGCTGCCCAAGCAGGCGATTGAAGGCTTCGACTTCAGCGAGGGCACTGAACTGGTTCTCGTGCTCGGACACACCGCCAGCAATCTGATCGCGAACGGCGCGGTCCAGGGTGTTCAACGTCCATTCCCAGGCATCGCCCTGGTTGTCGAGGAAGCGCTGCACGACCATCAGCGCATGCGGCTCGCCCCGCTTGTTGACGCGCGTGACCTGGCCGAGCATCGCCGAGATGTGCTGGAAGCCCTGCTCGGTCAGGAAGCGGCCCATTTCCAGTTCCGGGTGCACACCTGCCGAGACCCGGCGCAGCACCTTGATCATCATGCTGCTGTCGATGATGGCCGAGCTGTTGGATTGCTCCGCCGTGAGGTAACGCACCTCGGCATCGGCCGGCAATTCCACGTCGGCCAGATTGCCGATCGGCTCGAAGCGGATCTCGCCTTCGCCGCACGGCACCACCTGTTTTTCACGCAATCCTTGAATCACGCCCAGGACGAACTGTTTGAGCGCAAAGGCATCCGTCAGCAGGCCGACCTGCGGACCACGCCGGACCCGTGCCATCGCGAGTTGCTGCGGCAGTGCAATGTCGAAGTCGTCTTCATCGAGGAAGCCCAACGGCAGCTGGTACAGATCGGTTCGCCCGGCCGTTGCCACTGCGATCTCGCTCAGCAGCACCGGCCGCTGTGGATCGCCGAACGGCACGCTGTAGCAGATCTTGATCGAGTCGATCGCCGCATCCTTGCTGGCGAACCAACGCCGCTTCGGCAGGTAAGCAGGAAGCGACTCGGTTTCGAGAATGCGCTTGTTCGCTGCGGTGAGCGTATCCAGGCGTTTGAGCACGAGGGTTTGGAAGTCGGGCATGGTTTCCACCGGTGCCTGGTGCCAACTGGGCATCTGGTGACTGGTTGCCAGCTGGAACCAGTAGAAGCCATAAGGTGGCAACGTCAGCAAGTAGGGCAATTGACCGATCGGTGGGAACGCACTGCCCCCGACCATTTCCACGGGCACCATCCCGGCATAGTGCGAAAGCTCCAGTTCCGCTGCCTGAGCCGCGCGCGACACGTTGGTAACGCAAAGAATCACCTCGGTCTCCCCGCTGGGTGCCGTGAATTCACGCAGATAGGCCAGGATTCGGCGGTTGCTCGGTGCGAGCATCTTCAGGCTGCCTCGCCCGAACGCCTTGAACTGTTTCCGAATAGACAACAGCCGTCGCGTCCAGTTGAGCAGCGAATGCGGGTCGCGCTGCTGCGCCTCGACGTTGATCGCCTGATAGCCGTACAGCGGGTCCATGATCGGCGGCAACACCAGACTCGGCGGGTCGGCGCGGGAGAAACCTCCATTGCGGTCCACCGACCATTGCATCGGCGTACGCACGCCGTCGCGGTCGCCGAGGAAAATGTTGTCGCCCATGCCGATCTCGTCGCCGTAATAGATCACCGGCGTGCCGGGCATCGATAGCAGCAGGCTGTTGAGCAGCTCGATGCGGCGACGGTCGCGTTCCAGCAGGGGCGCCAGACGGCGGCGAATGCCGAGGTTGATCCGCGCGCGCTTGTCCGAGGCGTAGTAATTCCAGAGGTAGTCGCGCTCCTTGTCGGTCACCATTTCCAGCGTCAGCTCGTCATGGTTACGCAGGAAGATCGCCCACTGGCAGTTTTCCGGAATGTCCGGCGTCTGGCGCAGGATGTCGGTGATCGGGAAGCGGTCTTCCTGAGCCAGCGCCATGTACATGCGCGGCATCAGCGGAAAATGGAACGCCATATGGCATTCATCGCCCGGTCCGCCGTCTTCGCCGCCGAAATACAGCTGGGTATCTTCCGGCCACTGGTTGGCCTCGGCCAAGAGCATACGGTCGGGGTAATTGGCGTCGATCTCGGCGCGTATCTGTTTCAGCACCACATGAGTTTCAGGCAGGTTCTCGTTGTTGGTGCCGTCGCGCTCCACCAGATAAGGGATGGCATCGAGCCGCAACCCGTCGATGCCGAGGTCGAGCCAGTAGCGCATGACACTGAGCACGGCCTTCATGACCTGCGGGTTGTCGAAATTGAGATCCGGCTGGTGCGAATAGAAGCGATGCCAAAAGTACTGCTGGGCTACCGGGTCCCAGGTCCAGTTCGACACTTCGGTATCGAGGAAGATGATCCGCGTACCGTCGTACTTGTCATCCGTGTCCGACCAGACATAGAAGTCGCGCGCCGCAGAACCCTTTTTCGCCTTGCGCGCACGCTGGAACCAGGGGTGCTGGTCCGAGGTGTGGTTGATGACCAGCTCGGTGATCACCCGCAGCCCGCGCTTGTGCGCAGCTGCGATGAAGCGCCTGGCATCGGCCATGGTGCCGTAGTCCGGATGCACGCCGCGGTATTCGGCAATGTCGTAACCATCGTCGCGCCGCGGCGAGGGATAGAACGGCAACAGCCAGACGGTGTTCACGCCCAGGTCGGCGATGTAATCGAGCTTCTCGATCAAACCCTGAAAGTCACCAACCCCGTCGTTGTTCGAGTCGAAGAAGGACTTCAGGTGGACCTGATAAACCACTGCGTCCTTGTACCAGAGCGGGTCGGTGATGAAGGCGGCTGGCTTGCGTGATTTGGCCATGTCTCGTTCCTTTTTTCTGCCTCGAAACCGGGACGCCAAGTCCCAGCCGAGACGGCAAAGGTCATCAGTAGGCGTAACAAAACAGTTTAATTGTTACTTCTAACCTGCTGATAAATAGGGTTATAGCCTTGCTCTTAATAAATCACTTGAGGTCTGGATCAGGGCCCCCTGCGCTCAGACGCCAAATTCCGAATGGCAGATGCCAGGGCTCGATCCGCATCCATTGCGTCTTGCCATACCAGGTCCAGCGATGCCCATTCATGAGGTCTTCGCCGCGGGTTTCAGCGTGATCGGGCAAGCCAAGCTCCCAGAGCGGCAACTCGAAATGCGCTTCCTGGGCGTTATGTGGATCGAGGCTGACCGCGACCAGAATGAAATTCGAGCGATCCGCCGTGCGCTTGCCGAAATAGAAAATGTTGTCGTTGTAAGCCGTGTAGGCCTGGAAACCGAGGTGGGTTTGCAGGGCTGGATTCTGGCGGCGGATGCGATTGAGCTGAGCGATCTCGGCGATGATGTTGCCCGGCGCGTGGTAGTCGCGCGGACGGATCTCGTACTTCTCCGAGTCCAGGTACTCCTCCTTACCGGGAATCGCAGCGGATTCGCACAGCTCGAAGCCCGAGTACATACCCCAGAGCCCAGACCCCATGGTCGCCAGCGCCGCTCGGATGAGGAAACCGGCGCGACCGGAGTCATGCAGGAAGAATGGATTGATGTCCGGCGTGTTGACGAAGAAGTTCGGCCGGTAGCAATCGCGCAACGGCGGCTCGTTGAGCTCGGTGAAATATTCGCTCAGCTCCGCCTTGTTGTTGCGCCAGGTGAAATAGGTGTAGCTCTGGTTGAAGCCGACCTTGCCCAGACGCGCCATCATCGCCGGCCGGGTGAACGCCTCGGAGAGGAACATCACGTCCGGGTCGCGCTCGCGAATATCGGCGATCATCCATTCCCAGAACGGCAGCGGCTTGGTGTGTGGATTGTCGACGCGGAAGATCTTCACGCCCTGCTCCACCCAGTGCCAGACCACGTCGCGCAAGGCGATCCAAAGATCGGGCATGGCGTCTTCGGCATAGAAGTCGACATTGACGATGTCCTGGTACTTCTTCGGCGGGTTTTCCGCGTAGCGGATGGTCCCGTCAGGGCGCCAGGAGAACCAGCCCGGATGTTCTTTTAGCCAGGGGTGATCCTGGGAACACTGAATGGCGAAATCCAGCGCGATTTCCAGGCCGTGGTCGCGCGCCGCCGCCACCAGATCGCGGAAGTCGCCAAGCGTGCCAAGCTCCGGATGGACCGCATCGTGGCCACCGTCTTCACTGCCGATGGCATAGGGACTGCCCGGGTCGTTGGGGCCGGCGTTCAGAGTGTTGTTTCGGCCCTTACGGTGCTGGCGCCCGATGGGATGAATGGGCGTGAAGTAGAGTACGTCGAAGCCCATATCGCGGATCGACGGCAGGCGCTTGTGCACGTCGCGGAAGGTGCCATGTCGGTTCGGGTCGTCGGTTTCCGACCGCGGGAATAGCTCGTACCAGCTGGCGAACTGCGCCAGTGGTCGCTCCACTTCAAGCGGGAATACCGGGCTCTGGCTGCAATGCTCACGCGGGTCGGCATCGGCCATTGCCGCAGCCGTCTCATCGGCCAGCATGACCGATACACGCTCGTCATCCAGGTGCGCAGTGCTCAGGCGGTGCAAGAGATCATCGATGATCGCCTTGGTTTCACCCATGGCCCGCCCGCTGGCGCGCTCTAGCAATAGGCGGCCTTCTTCCAGCTCCAACTGCACCGGCACACCCGCTGCATGTTTTTTCGATAGCTCGTAGCGGTAGGTTTCATAGACGTCCCACCAGGCCTCGATCATGAACTCGTGGCCTGCCACCTGCGTTGGGGTGAAATGACCTTCCCACTTGTCGTTGCCGAGCAGCTTGAGACGGGCGCGACGCCAGCCGCTTTCGTCCTTGGTACGCCAGCAGATCGCAGCGGCCAGCTGATCATGACCATCGGCAAATACCTTGGCGGACACGGTCACCGGATGGCCGATGATGGCCTTGGCAGCGAATCGACCACCGTCGAGAACCGGCTCGGTCGCCTCGATGGCTATACGCGGCATCTGCAATGCTTGTTCAAGTCGGGGATGGATTGTTGCGTGGGGCTGTGCGTCGTTCATCGAACGGGCTCCTGGGGCCTGAATCATTGCGATACGGCAACCCAACCGCTTCGCAAGCGGCGTCGGCAAGGTTGGGGTTGTCGTCGTGAAACCCCGCTGCGGGTTTCACGGGCTCTGTTCTTCCGAACCAAAGGAGGCTGTAAAAGTTCAGCACGAAAGCCCGCTTGAGAGCCGCTGCGCACGGCTGTCTGACGGACGTTGAGTTGCGAAGTGAGCGCGCAAGAAAAGGTCGAGAAATCAGAAGGTAATCGCACCGAAACACTGCCGATGCGTTTGCGCCCTACTTGGGTAGCTTTAGAGGAGCTTTGCAACTGTGCAGACGGTGGCGGGACACCGGTAAGAGTCGTTTCCTACCGAGCCCCGCAATCGCGGAGAGGCCTAAGCCCCCATCACCAGCAACGGGTTGTAGCCACTACGTGCGTATTCGTCCTGCTCGGCCAGCAGCATGTCCAACGCGAGGCTGGCCAGATCGTCGGCAACCGGGTCGGCGCGCCCGTGGAGCTCGCGCTGCATGACCTTCAGATAGCTGTGGCATTCGTTGCAGGCTTCTGCCTGGACCGGCAAAAATGCCTTGCCCTGCCCTTCGTCGAGCGTCAGATAGAGCAGCTTGCCACCGGTGTCGCACACGCTGCACTTAATGCGCTCCAGATGCCATTCGGTTGCGCATAACGAACAGTGTAAGTAGCGCACGCCACTGCGATGGCGCTCGTTATGGACCACGCTGGCCACAGGTGCGGCACCGCAACATGGGCAAAGCGCCTTCGCCTCACCGGTGGGGCGCGCCGGCGCGCTGGGTAGTCCGATGGCCAGGCGTGCCCAGGTGACCTGCAGAGCCGCAGCGACCAATGGCAATAGCGCGCGAGTCGCCTCATTGCCGGGACGCATTTCGAACACGTCATCGGCCAGTTCATCGAGTCGCTCAGCGGGCATCTCTCGCAGTGCGGCGAGCAACGGCCGCTGACGTTCGCCCACATGCAACTCCACCGCATCGAGAATGGCGAGCAAATCGGCATGCCAATGCACGTCTCGTCGTAATGCCTGGAATCCCAGAGGTGGCATGTCATGCTTCAACGCCTGATCGAAGGCATCCGGCGCCGGCCGCCAAGCGGGTTCATGCTCGGTCAGTACCTGATGCTGAGCCTGTACCAGACGAGCCATGAATGCCAAGAACTCATCCAGCGACGGCACCTGCATGACGAGTTCTCTTAGCCGCGTGGCGCGTTTGCTGAACACCTTGGCATCCGGCAGCACCACGTGGGGCGCGTCCATGATTCCGGACGGCGCGCTTCCATACGAATGATTCACTTCAGCTCCTTTCATCGACGGCGGTCCTGCACTTCGCTGGTGGGCGATGCGGCTTGCGCATCGGATTTCTCGTTGCGCACGACATCCTCGTACCACAGCCCGTGATGGTGACGCGCCCAGGCGTGGCTAACGCGGCCCTGTGTCATGGCCCGCACCGAGCCTTTGACCCAGATGGCCGAGTAGACATGAATGACCAGCGTGATGATGGCGATGAATGCAGCGATCGCATGAATCAACACGGCCCAGCGCAGCGCCCAGATTGGCATGCCATCGGCGATCCAAGGGCGCCAGAGCACGATGCCGGTGATCAAAAGCACCGGTACGGTGGCCAGGAAGATCCAGTACACCAGTTTCTGCCCGGCGTTGTTCTTGCCTACCGGTGGCAAGCGCTCATCGCGGTTGCTGAGCACGTCGCCGATCTGCTTCATCCACTGCACATCGTGGCGGCGTATCAGGTTATCGCCGAAGAAGCGCACCGCCTGGATGATGAAGAACAGTGACATGAACACGCCAATGTACGGATGCACGATCCGCGTCGGCTCCGGCCCACCGAACAGCGCGGTGAGCCCGAAGAAAGCCGGATAGAACAGTGCGAGGCCACTCAGCGTGAGCAATACGAAACTGATCGCGATAAGCCAGTGATTGACCCGCGCCCAGCAACCGTAACGCAGGATGCCGTATTTGACGTTGGAATGGCTCATAACCGGTCCTCCCCACGACGATCAAGTTCGCGATCGGCCGCCGCCAGCTCCGGGTCCGGATCATCCTCCGGCTCTTCCTTCGGCCCTTTCATGACGTAATGGAAGAAACCGGCCAGCACCGACACACCCAGCGCCACGGACATGATGGGCTTGGTCACGCCCTTCCACAGCTCCACCGTCGGGCTGATATGCGGGTCCTTTGGCAAGCCACTGTAGATTTCCGGCTTGTCAGCGTGTTGCAGCACATAGACCACATGGGTGCCGCCAACGCCGGACGGATCGTAGATACCGGCGTTTTCGTAGCCGCGCCCCTGGAGGTGCTGGACCCGGTGAGCGCCGTAATCGAGCATGTCCTCCTTGGTGCCGAACATGATTGCCGAGGTCGGGCAGCTCTTCACGCAAGCGGGTTCGAGACCATGGAACACCCGATCGGAACACAGCGTGCACTTGTACGCCTTGTTGTCCTTTTTCGAGATCCGCGGGATATCGAAGGGGCAACCGGCGATGCAATAGCCGCAGCCAATGCAGTGCTCCGAGTTGAAATCGACGATGCCGTTGGCGTACTGCACGATGGCACCGGGCGATGGGCAGGCCTTGAGACAACCCGGCTCGGCGCAATGCATGCAGTTATCCTTGCGGATCAGCCACTCCAGGTTGCCCTGTTCATCCTCGTATTCGCTGAAGCGCATGACCTCGAACGACTCGGCGGTCAGGTCCTGCGGGTTGTTGTAGGTGCCATCACAGGTCCCGACATCGTCGCGCAGGTCATTCCATTCCGAACAAGCGACCTGGCAGGCCTTGCAGCCGATGCAGACCGACACGTCGATCAGTTTGGTGACCTTTTCCACACCCCCGTGCCGCACCTGCGGCGAGGGCGTGGTGGTCGCCGAGCGGGCGATGATGTTTTGCAGATTGATCTGGTCACCAACCATCAGACGGCTCCTCCAATCTTCTCCACGTTCACCAGAAACGACTTGAACTCCGGTGTCTGTGTATTTCCGTCACCCACGAATGGCGTGAGGGTGTTGGTCAGGTGCGCCTTCTTCGCCACACCTTTGAAGCCCCAGTGAATGGGGATGCCGATCTGATGCACGGTGCGCCCGTCGATCTGCAACGGCACCAACCGCTTGGTCACCACCGCAACGGCAGTGATATAGCCCCGTTTGGACGTCACCCGCACCCGGTCGCCCGCAGCGATGCCCAGTTCCTCAGCCAGCACCGCACCCATCTCGATGAACTTCTCCGGCTGGGCGATGGCATTGAGTCGCGCATGGACTGTCCAGTAATGGAAATGCTCGGTCAGACGATAAGTCGTCGCCGCGTAGGGGAAGTCCTTGTTGGAGCCAAACGAATCGCGATCCTGCTCGAAGACGCGAGCGATCGGATTGTTCATCGCCAATGGGTTGTTTGGACTCATCGGGTTGCGATCGATGGGGCTTTCCATCGGCTCGTAGTGCTCAGGGAATGGCCCTTCGTTCAGCCATTCGCAAGCGAAGAAGTGCCCGCCTCCAGACTGGGTGATGATGAAGGGACCGACGCCCTGGGACGGCGGCGATGTGGGCGGGAAGTCAGGTACATCCGCCCCGGTCCAGCGTTCGCCATTCCACCAGACGAACGCTTTGTTGAGTGCCCATGGCGTACCGTCTGGCCGGGCTGAAGCGCGGTTGTAGAGGATTCGCCGGTTCATCGGCCAAGCCCAGGCCCACTCCAACGTGTTGCCGGTGTTGTAAGGATCCGAGTTGTCGCGCCGGGCCATCATGTTGCCTTCTTCGGTCCAGGCGCCGGAATAGATCCAGCAACCGCAGGCCGTCGAACCATCGGCACGAAGCTCACTGAAGTCCTTCAGCAACTCACCCTTGCGACGGACCACATTGCCCGTCTCGTCGGTCAGGTCCACCAGCGCCCGGCCGTTATATTCCTGAGCCAATTCGGCCGCTTTGGGGAATTTCGGGTCCTTGTAGTTCCAAGAAAGATTCAGAATCGGATCCGGGAACGCACCGCCCTCCTCCTGATACAGATGCTTTATCCGCAACATGACTTCGCCGAGAATTTCGGTGTCGGTCATCGATTCGCCGGGTCCAGGTGCGGCTTTCTCATGCCACTGCAGCCAGCGCGAACTGTTGGTGATGGAGCCGTCATCCTCCGCGAAGCAGGTCGTCGGCAGGCGGAACACTTCCGTGCCGATCTGCGACGGATCTACATCGTGGTATTCGCCAAAGTTCTTCCAGAACTCGCCGGTCTCCACGGTGAGCGGGTCCATGATCACGAAGTACTTGAGCTTCGACAGCCCATCCATGACCTTGGCCTTGTTCGGGAATGCCGCCAGGATGTTGAAGCCCTGGCAGAACGCACCGGTCATCTTGCCCAGCGTCATATCGTTGATGGCGTAGAGCACGTCGTAGATCGGCACGGAGAGTTTCGGCAACCAGTCGTAACACCAATTGTTTTCCGCCGTGGCGACGTCGCCGTACCAATCCTTCATCAGGCTGACGAAGAAGCGCTCGTAGAATTTCCAGTACGACACCTCACCTTCCACCAACGGCGGCTTGATGCGCGTCTCCATGTAGTCGGCGTAGGTTTGCAGGTTTACCGATGGCAGGTTGAGGTAGCCGGGCAATAGGTTGGACAGCAGCCCGATGTCGGTCAGGCCCTGGATGTTGGAGTGGCCGCGCAAAGCGTTCACGCCGCCGCCAGGCATGCCCATGTTGCCGAGCAGCAACTGCACCATCGCACCGCAACGGATGATCTGCGAACCGATGGTGTGCTGCGTCCAGCCCAGCGCGTAGAGGATGGTCATGGTCTTGTCGGGCGCGGATGTCTGCGCCATCAGATCCCACAACTCCTGCACCTTGGCCTTGGGCATGCCGCAGACGTTTTCCACCTGTTCGATGGTGTAACGGCTGTAATGCTCGCGCATCAGCTGGAACACGCAACGTGGATGTTCGAGGCTTGGATCGGAGCGAGCGAAGCCGCGCTCATCCAGCTCGAAATTCCAGGTTTCGCGGTTGTAGGTCTTGTCTTCGGGGCTGTAACCCACGAATAACCCATCATCGAAACCGAAACCTTCGGCGACGATCAGGCTGGCATCGGTGTATTCCCGGACGTATTCGTGAGCGTAACGGTCGGATGCGATCAGGTAGTTGATGAAACCACCCAGGAACACGATGTCCGTGCCGGTACGGATCCAGGCGTGATAATCCGCTACCGCCGTGGTGCGGTTGAAGCGTGGATCGATGGAAATCAGGACCGCATTGCTGCGCTCCTTGGCATGCATGACCCAGCGGAACCCCACGGGATGCGCTTCGGCCGAGTTGCCGCCCATGGACAGAATGACGTCAGCATTGGCGATGTCGACCCAGTGGTTCGTCATGGCACCGCGACCAAATGTTGGGGCAAGACCTGCCACCGTTGGTCCGTGTCAAACGCGCGCCTGGTTGTCGAGTTGCAGAATGCCGAGCGCCCGGGTGATCTTCTGCGTGATGTACGCCGTCTCGTTGGTACAGGCCGAGGCCGCCACCATGGAGGTCGTCAACCAGCGATTGACCAGCCGCCCCTGCTCATCATGGGTCTCGAAATTCTTGTCGCGGTCGTCCTTCATGTGTCGCGCGATGCGCGTGAAGGCCTCGTCCCAGCTGATGCGCTTCCATTCGTTGGTGAATGGCTCACGCACTTCCGGATATTTGACCCGGGATTCGCTGTTGATGAAGTCGAGTACGCCCGCGCCTCTTGGGCAGAGCGAGCCACGACTGACCGGATGGTCCGGATCGCCTTCGACGTGGTAGATCTGATCGACCACGTTGGCGGCGCCGTCTCCACGTGAGTAGAGCAACATGCCGCAGCCTACCGAGCAGTAGGTGCAGATATTGCGAGAAATTTTGGCGCCGGTCAGTTTGAAGTGACGAATCGACGCGACGGCTTCATCAGGCGCAAACCCCATCATGGCCATGCTCGATGCGCCTACAGCGGTCGCACCGAACTTCAGGAACTGTCGCCGGGATACTCGCACGGTCATCGGTATCTCCTGTTACTCGTTATGTACTGCACATCACGTCTGCAACCGCTCTACGGCGGTTATTGCAGACTGCTGATGGGTTAGGTGCATGTTCGCTACGCTAGTTCAAAGGCTAGCTGGAGATTCGACAAAAGAAAGGTCACCCGTCTTGCGCGAGTGCTTTTAACAACGAAGCCGATATGGATTGGCGAGTCGATGCGTAATCAGACCAAGGATCGCCAGACCGCTCCGCCAAGCGTTGATGCAGGTTTAGGATGTTCCACTGGTTCGCCCCGGCGATCTGCTCCAGCTCGTCGCGACCGATAGGCACCGATACCGGCAAGCCGGGCCGCGCACGAGCCGAATAGGCCGCGACGGTGCTGGCACCGCGCTGATTGCGCAGGTAGTCGACGAATATCTTGCCGATTCGATTCTTCGGCCCCATCTTCTCCGCGAACCTGTCTGGCTCTTCTCGGGCCAGGCGCATCGTCACGCCGCGAGCGAACTCGTTGATGCAATCCCAACCCTGACGGCGATCGATCGGCACCACCACGTGCATGCCGCGGCCACCGCTGGTTTTGAGAAACGCATTGAGGCCCAGCTCGTCGAGCAGATCGAGCGTCAGACAGGTCGCCTCGACCATACTCGACCACGGAAGCGCGGGGTCCGGATCGAGGTCGAACACGACCCGGTCCGGTCGATCGATACGATCGCTGCGGGCGTTCCAGGTATGAAACTCGACGGTGCCCATCTGCGCCGCCTCAACCACTGCCGTGATGCTGTCGGCCTGGATCAGGCGGGCGTGTTCAGGGTCGAGGGATTTGTCCAGCACGCGCATGTGCGGCATTTTCAGTCGGCCGCAATGGCGCTGGAAGAAACTGTCTCCATCCACTCCGTCCGGCGCGCGGACGATGGACAGCGGGCGTCCGGCCAGATGCGGCGTCAGCCAATTGCCCACCGACAGATAGTATTCAGCCAGCTGCAACTTGGTGGCGCCGCTTTGCGCATCGATGACGCGTTGCGGACTGCTGATACCGATGCCGCCCACATCGGGGCGTTTGCTCTTGCCGGGTGTTGCTGACATGAGGCTCCTCGTGGATCCAGGCCGTGTGAAAACTACTGCGCTCGGTTATGCGGCGTTAAAAACAGGCTCGGATGCGAGCCCAGTCGGATGCGA
>NZ_JAMOIH010000026.1 GCF_024448955.1 Stutzerimonas stutzeri | reverse complement strand
GTTTGATCTGTTTCAATCGGGCCGGCATAATAGTCGGCCTGACTCTTGTTAGGCCAGTAGCTCAATTGGCAGAGCGGCGGTCTCCAAAACCGCAGGTTGGGGGTTCGATTCCCTCCTGGCCTGCCAACTTCAATACCGAATTTGGCAGTTTTTTACAGGGTTCTCGCAGATGAATGTCAAAGCAGAAGCCAAAGACACGCGCTTCGATTTGGTGAAGTGGTTTGTTGTTGCTGCTTTGGTGGTCGTGGCTGTCGTGGGTAATCAGTACTACGCTGCGGAGCCGATTCTGTATAGGGTTATTGCCCTTCTTGTCGTTGCGGTCATCGCTGCTTTGGTTGCGCTGCAGACATCAAAAGGTCGTGCTTTCTTCGTTCTGCTGAAGGAGGCGCGCGTCGAGATTCGCAAAGTCGTTTGGCCGACCCGTCAAGAAACCACTCAGACCACGTTGATTGTTTTGGCGGTCGTGCTGGTTATGGCGCTGCTGTTGTGGGGGTTGGATTCCCTGCTCGGTTGGCTGGTTTCTATGGTCGTAGGTTAAGGGTGTCCCGTGGCTAAGCGTTGGTATGTGGTTCATGCTTACTCGGGTTACGAGAAGCATGTCATGCGCTCGCTGATCGAGCGCGTCAAGCTTGCCGGTATGGAAGAGCATTTCGGCGAGATTCTGGTCCCCACCGAAGAAGTCGTGGAGATGCGTAACGGGCAGAAGCGCAAAAGTGAGCGCAAGTTCTTCCCTGGGTATGTGCTGGTGCAGATGGATATGGCCGAGGGTGCGTGGCACCTGGTCAAGGACACGCCGCGAGTGATGGGTTTCATTGGTGGTACTGCGGACAAGCCTGCACCTATTACCGACAAGGAAGCTGAGGCCATTCTGCGTCGTGTTGCTGACGGTAGCGACAAGCCCAAGCCGAAAACCTTGTTCGAGCCTGGCGAGGTTGTGCGTGTCGCGGATGGTCCATTCGCAGATTTCAATGGTGTGGTCGAAGAAGTCAACTACGAGAAGAGCCGTATTCAAGTGGCTGTTCTTATCTTTGGTCGCTCTACGCCGGTAGAGTTGGAGTTCAGCCAGGTCGAGAAGGTTTAGCTGAAGAAAGCATCCCACCCCGCAGCTAGCAGCTGCGGGGTTTTGTCGTCACTGGGATAAACAAGTAACTAGGGGAGCCGAAAGGCGCTAGAACCCGTAACGGAGTAGCTATGGCTAAGAAGATTCAAGCTTATATCAAGCTTCAGGTAAAGGCCGGCCAGGCCAACCCGTCGCCGCCGGTCGGCCCTGCACTGGGTCAGCATGGCGTGAACATCATGGAATTCTGCAAGGCGTTCAACGCCCGTACCCAAGGCCAGGAGCCTGGTCTGCCGACTCCCGTGATTATCACTGTTTACAGCGATCGCAGCTTCACGTTTGAAACCAAGAGCACTCCGGCAGCTGTGCTGCTGAAGAAAGCTGCTGGCGTCACCAGCGGTTCGGCTCGTCCCAACACCCAAAAGGTCGGCACTGTTACCCGTGCCCAGCTGGAAGAGATCGCCAAGACCAAGCAGGCTGATCTGACCGCTGCCGAAATGGAAGCTGCCGTACGGACCATCGCTGGTTCGGCTCGCAGCATGGGCCTGAACGTGGAGGGCGTGTAATGGCTAAGTTGACCAAGCGTCAGAAGACAATTGCCCAGAAGATCGAAGCGGGCAAGCAGTACGGTTTTGAAGAGGCTGCAACCTTGCTGTCCGAACTGTCGGCCGTCAAATTCACCGAGTCTTTCGACATCGCCATCAACTTGGGTGTTGATCCACGTAAATCCGACCAGGTCGTTCGTGGTGCAACCGTTCTGCCGAACGGTACCGGTAAGACCGTTCGCGTAGCCGTATTCACCCAAGGTCCGGGCGCGGAAGCTGCCCTGGCTGCCGGCGCTGATCGCGTTGGCATGGACGAGCTGGCTGCCGAAATGAAAGGCGGCGACCTGAACTATGACGTGGTCATCGCCTCCCCGGACGCGATGCGCGTTGTCGGTCAGCTGGGCCAGATCCTTGGTCCGCGTGGCCTGATGCCGAACCCCAAGGTCGGTACCGTGACTCCGGACGTTGCGACCGCAGTCAAGAATGCCAAGGCTGGTCAGGTTCGTTTCCGTACTGACAAGAACGGCATCATCCACAGCTCGGTGGGCAAGGTTGGCTTTGAAGCCGGCCAGCTCAAGCAGAACGTTGAGGCTCTGCTGTCTGACCTCAAGCGTCTGAAGCCGTCCACTTCCAAAGGTATTTACGTCAAGCGCGTGACCCTGAGCACCACCATGGGTCCGGGACTGGTCATCGACCAGGCTTCCCTCGACGCGTAAGGCGATTCGCTCCGGTAATCGGGGCGCAAGATTGGGGTCCCTGCCTGGCGGGGGCTATCCAAGACCGTAGGCGGCGCAAGCCTTAAACTGTTGAAGCTCGCTTCTTCAAGCCTACGCAGAGGTGCTCCCGATTCGTACCGAATCAGACACCAAAACCCGTCCGGTTTCGACCGGATGAACCGGTAACATCCAGGAGTAAAACCCGTGGCAATCAAACTCGAAGACAAGAAGGCCATCGTCGCTGAAGTCAACGAGGCTGCCAGTGCTGCCCTGTCCGCTGTCGTGGCTGATGCCCGTGGCGTGACCGTGGGGGCCATGACCGGACTCCGTAAAGAGGCCCGCGAAGCCGGCGTTTACGTACGTGTCGTACGTAACACCCTGCTCAAGCGCGCCGTTGAAGGCACTCAGTTCGACGTGCTCAACGACGTGTTCAAAGGCCCGACCCTTATCGCATTCTCCAATGAGCATCCGGGCGCTGCTGCCCGTATCTTCAAGGAATTTGCCAAGGGTCAGGACAAGTTCGAGATCAAGGCCGCTGCGTTCGAGGGTCAGTTCCTCGCAGCCAATCAGATCGACGTGCTGGCAACCCTGCCGACCTACGACGAAGCCATTTCGCAGCTGATGAGCGTGATTCAAGGCGCTACCAGCAAGCTGGCTCGTACTCTGGCGGCCGTTCGCGACCAGAAGGAAGCCGCTGCCGCTTAAGGCGTGAGTGGTTCTTTCCAATCTCTTTTGAATTAGATGGCCGCAGGCCGTCACCTATATACAGGAACTAGAGTCATGGCTCTGACCAACGAAGACATCATCAACGCCGTTTCCGAAATGTCCGTGATGCAGGTTGTTGAACTGATCAAGGCAATGGAAGAAAAGTTCGGTGTTACTGCCGCTGCCGCCACCGTGGCTGCCGCTGGCCCGGCTGCCGCAGCTGCTGAAGAGCAGACCGAGTTCAACGTTATGCTGCTTGAAGCTGGCGACAAGAAAGTGAACGTGATCAAAGCCGTTCGCGAGCTGACCGGCCTGGGCCTGAAAGAAGCCAAGGCCGTCGTTGACGGCGCCCCTGGCATGGTCAAGGAAGGCGTCTCCAAGGACGAAGCGGAAGCAGCCAAAAAGGCTCTGGAAGAGGCTGGCGCTAAAGTCGAGCTCAAGTAAGCGCCGACCTTGCGTCTACAGCCGAAGCGACTCGCGTAAGGCTGACGGCTGGTGGCTTTTGCCACCGGCCTTTTTCCGTTATAGCTGCGCGATGTTTGTCGAGCAGCTGGACTGGAAAAGCCGCTCCGATGGGCGGCGCGAATCATGGGATTCGCAAGATTTTCTGGCTGCTCCCGTCGGGAGAAGCCAAACAAGCAGGTGACCAAGCTGGGGAACGCTGATGGCTTACTCATACACTGAGAAAAAACGAATCCGCAAGGACTTTAGCAAGTTACCGCACGTGATGGACGTGCCGTATCTTTTGGCCATCCAGCTGGATTCGTATCGCGAATTCCTGCAGGCGGGAGCGACAAAGGATCAGTTCCGCGATATTGGCTTGCACGCAGCCTTCAAATCTGTTTTTCCGATTATCAGCTATTCCGGCAATGCAGCGCTGGAATACGTCGGCTACCGACTCGGCGAGCCGGCATTCGACGTCAAGGAATGCGTACTGCGCGGCGTGACTTTTGCGGTTCCGCTGCGAGTCAAGGTTCGCCTGATCATTTTCGACAAGGAATCGTCGAGCAAGGCGATCAAAGACATCAAGGAACAGGAAGTCTACATGGGGGAAATCCCCCTGATGACAGAGAACGGTACCTTCATCATCAACGGTACCGAGCGCGTCATCGTCTCCCAGCTGCATCGCTCGCCGGGTGTCTTCTTCGACCACGACCGTGGCAAGACTCATAGCTCCGGCAAGCTGCTGTATTCCGCGCGCATCATTCCTTACCGCGGTTCCTGGCTAGACTTCGAGTTCGATCCGAAGGATGCCGTGTTCGTGCGTATCGACCGCCGTCGCAAGCTGCCGGCCTCGGTATTGCTGCGTGCGCTGAACTACAGCACCGAAGAAATCCTCGACGCCTTCTACGACACCAATGTCTTCCACGTGAAGGGTGAATTGCTATCGCTCGAGCTGGTCGCGCAGCGTTTGCGCGGAGAGATCGCGTCGTTCGACATCACCGACGGAAGCGGCAAGGTCATCGTCGAACAAGGTCGTCGTATCACTGCTCGCCATATCAATCAGCTCGACAAGTCCGGCATCAAGGAACTCGAGATGCCGATGGACTACGTGCTGGGCCGCACTGTGGCCAAGGCGATCGTGCATCCGGCGACTGGCGAGATCATCGCCGAGTGCAACACCGAGCTGACCGTCGAAGTGCTGGCCAAGATCGTCAAGGCGCAGGTGGTCCGCTTCGAGACCCTGTATACCAACGACATCGATTGTGGTCCGTTCATCTCCGACACCTTGAAGATCGATTCGACCACCAATCAGCTCGAAGCGCTGGTCGAAATTTATCGGATGATGCGTCCTGGCGAGCCGCCAACCAAGGACGCCGCTGAGACGCTGTTCAACAACCTGTTCTTCGCCTCCGAGCGTTACGATCTGTCAGCTGTCGGCCGGATGAAGTTTAACCGCCGTATCGGTCGCGCCGAGATCGAAGGTTCCGGCGTGCTGAGCCGCGAGGACATCGTTGCCGTACTCAAGACCCTGGTCGATATCCGTAACGGCAAGGGCATCGTCGACGACATCGACCACTTGGGTAACCGTCGCGTACGTTGCGTCGGCGAAATGGCTGAGAATCAGTTCCGTGTTGGCCTGGTGCGCGTCGAGCGTGCGGTCAAGGAACGCCTGTCGATGGCCGAAAGCGAAGGCCTGATGCCGCAGGATTTGATCAACGCCAAGCCGGTTGCGGCGGCGGTGAAGGAGTTCTTCGGTTCCAGCCAGCTTTCGCAGTTCATGGACCAGAACAACCCGCTGTCCGAGATCACTCACAAGCGCCGCGTCTCCGCGCTCGGCCCAGGTGGTCTGACCCGTGAGCGTGCCGGCTTCGAAGTGCGTGACGTACACCCGACCCATTACGGTCGCGTCTGCCCGATCGAAACCCCTGAAGGTCCGAACATTGGTCTGATCAACTCGCTGGCCGCCTATGCGCGCACCAACCAGTACGGCTTCCTGGAAAGCCCGTACCGTGTGGTCAAGGACGGCGAAGTCACCGACGAGATCGTATTCCTGTCAGCCATCGAAGAGGCTGACCATGTGATTGCCCAGGCCAGCGCCAAGCTGGAAGGCCGCAAGCTGGTCGACGAGCTGGTTGCCGTGCGCCACTTGAACGAATTCACCGTCAAGGCGCCGGAAGACGTGACGCTGATGGACGTATCGCCGAAGCAGGTGGTTTCCGTCGCGGCCTCGTTGATCCCGTTCCTTGAGCACGACGACGCCAACCGTGCACTCATGGGCTCCAACATGCAGCGTCAGGCCGTGCCGACCCTGCGTTCGGACAAGCCGCTGGTAGGCACCGGGATGGAGCGTAACGTAGCGCGTGACTCCGGCGTCTGCGTGGTCGCTCGCCGTGGCGGTGTCATCGATTCGGTCGATGCCAGCCGCGTGGTCGTACGCGTTCATGATGATGAGGTCGAGACGGGCGA
Source organism: Stutzerimonas stutzeri (assembly GCF_024448955.1). Taxonomy (GTDB): domain Bacteria; phylum Pseudomonadota; class Gammaproteobacteria; order Pseudomonadales; family Pseudomonadaceae; genus Stutzerimonas; species Stutzerimonas stutzeri_AQ. The sequence continues at coordinate 9,332 of NZ_JAMOIH010000026.1, read as the reverse complement.
AGCCGGTGTCGATATCTACAACCTGACTAAATACACCCGTTCCAACCAAAACACCTGCATCAACCAGCGTCCGCTGGTAAGCAAGGGTGATGTGGTCGAGCGTGGTGACATCATGGCTGACGGCCCATCCACCGATATGGGTGAGCTGGCACTGGGTCAGAACATGCGCGTCGCATTCATGCCCTGGAACGGCTACAACTTCGAGGACTCCATCCTCCTGTCGGAGCGCGTGGTTCAGGAAGACCGCTTCACCACCATTCACATTCAGGAGCTGACCTGCGTATCGCGTGATACCAAGCTCGGCCCAGAGGAAATCACCGCGGACATCCCGAACGTGGGTGAGGCGGCGCTGAACAAGCTGGACGAGGCGGGCATCGTATACGTGGGTGCCGAAGTCGGTCCGGGCGACATCCTGGTGGGCAAGGTCACGCCGAAGGGCGAAACCCAGCTGACGCCGGAAGAGAAGCTGCTACGTGCGATCTTCGGTGAGAAGGCATCCGACGTGAAGGACACCTCCCTGCGTGTGCCGACCGGCACCAAGGGTACTGTCATCGACGTGCAGGTGTTCATCCGTGACGGCGTGGAGCGCGACTCGCGCGCGCTAGCCATCGAGAAGATGCAGCTCGACGAGATCCGCAAGGACCTCAACGAGGAGTTCCGCATCGTCGAGGGCGCCACCTTCGAACGTCTGCGTTCGGCCCTGGTCGGCGCGACCGCCGAAGGTGGCGCAGGCCTGAAGAAGGGCGCCGTGATTACCGACGAGATCCTTGACGGTCTCGAGCATGGTCAGTGGTTCAAGTTGCGCATGGCTGACGACGCGCTCAACGAGCAGTTGGAAAAGGCCCAGGCCTACATTTCAGACCGTCGCGTGCTGCTCGACGACAAGTTCGAAGACAAGAAGCGCAAGCTGCAGCAGGGCGATGACTTGGCGCCGGGCGTGCTGAAGATCGTCAAGGTCTACCTGGCTATCAAGCGTCGCATCCAGCCGGGCGACAAGATGGCGGGTCGCCACGGTAACAAGGGTGTAGTCTCGGTGATCATGCCGGTGGAAGACATGCCGCACGATGCCAACGGTACACCGGTGGATATCGTACTGAACCCGCTGGGCGTACCTTCGCGGATGAACGTCGGTCAGATCCTTGAAACCCACCTGGGCCTCGCGGCCAAGGGCTTGGGCGAGAAGATCAACCTGATGCTCGAAGAGCAGCGCAAGGTTGCCGAGCTGCGCAAGTTCCTGCACGAGATCTACAACGAGATCGGCGGTCGTCAGGAAAGCCTGGACGATCTGAACGATCAGGAAGTGCTCGACCTGGCCAGCAATCTGCGCAAGGGTGTGCCTATGGCCACTCCTGTGTTCGATGGTGCCAAGGAGCGCGAGATTAAGGCCATGCTGAAACTGGCCGATCTGCCGGAAAGCGGCCAGATGCAGCTGTTCGATGGACGTACCGGCAACAAGTTCGAGCGCACCACTACCGTCGGCTACATGTACATGCTCAAGCTCAACCACCTGGTCGACGACAAGATGCATGCGCGTTCTACCGGTTCCTACAGCCTGGTTACCCAGCAGCCGCTGGGTGGTAAGGCACAGTTCGGTGGTCAGCGTTTCGGGGAGATGGAGGTCTGGGCGCTGGAAGCCTATGGCGCGGCCTACACCCTGCAGGAAATGCTGACTGTCAAGTCGGACGACGTGAACGGTCGGACCAAGATGTACAAGAACATCGTGGACGGCGATCACCGCATGGAGCCGGGTATGCCGGAGTCCTTCAACGTACTGATCAAAGAGATCCGTTCGTTGGGTATCGACATCGATCTGGAAACCGAATAACACGCGACGCATATCGGGAGCGAACGTTGGTTCGCTCCCTGCTCCGCTGGGAGGAAAGGCCTTGAAAGACCTGCTGAATCTATTGAAAAACCAGGGTCAAATCGAAGAGTTCGATGCCATCAAGATCGCGTTGGCGTCGCCCGAGATGATCCGTTCCTGGTCCTTCGGTGAAGTGAAGAAACCGGAGACCATCAACTACCGTACGTTCAAGCCTGAGCGCGACGGCCTGTTCTGCGCCAAGATCTTTGGTCCGGTCAAGGACTACGAGTGCCTTTGCGGCAAGTACAAGCGCCTCAAGCACCGCGGTGTGATCTGCGAGAAGTGTGGCGTTGAAGTTGCGCTGGCCAAGGTGCGCCGTGAGCGCATGGCACACATCGAACTGGCTTCGCCGGTCGCCCACATCTGGTTCCTGAAGTCGCTGCCGTCCCGTATCGGTCTGCTGCTGGACATGACCCTGCGCGATATCGAGCGCGTGCTCTATTTCGAGAGCTACGTGGTAATCGATCCGGGCATGACCACGCTCGAAAAAGGCCAGCTGTTGAACGACGAGCAGTACTTCGAAGCGCTCGAAGAGTTCGGTGACGACTTCGACGCCCGCATGGGTGCCGAAGCCGTGCGCGAGCTGCTGCACGAAATCGACCTGGAGCACGAGATCGGTCGCCTGCGTGAAGAGATTCCGCAGACCAACTCGGAAACGAAGATCAAGAAGCTGTCCAAGCGCCTCAAACTGATGGAAGCCTTCCATGGCTCGGGCAACCTGCCTGAGTGGATGGTGCTGACCGTTCTGCCGGTGCTGCCACCGGACCTGCGTCCGCTGGTTCCGCTGGATGGCGGTCGCTTCGCGACCTCCGATCTGAACGATCTGTATCGCCGCGTGATCAACCGTAACAACCGCCTCAAGCGCCTGCTCGATCTGTCCGCGCCGGACATCATCGTGCGCAACGAAAAGCGCATGCTGCAGGAAGCGGTCGACGCGCTGCTGGACAACGGCCGTCGCGGCCGTGCCATTACCGGTTCGAACAAGCGCCCGCTGAAATCCCTGGCCGACATGATCAAGGGCAAGCAGGGTCGTTTCCGTCAGAACCTGCTGGGCAAGCGTGTGGACTATTCCGGTCGTTCGGTTATCACCGTCGGCCCGACCCTGCGTCTGCACCAGTGCGGTCTGCCGAAGAAGATGGCCCTCGAGCTGTTCAAGCCGTTCATTTTCGGCAAGCTGGAAATGCGCGGCATGGCGACCACCATCAAGGCCGCCAAGAAGATGGTCGAGCGCGAGCTGCCTGAAGTTTGGGACGTTCTCGCCGAAGTCATCCGCGAACATCCCGTGCTGCTCAACCGTGCGCCGACCCTGCACCGTCTGGGTATCCAAGCGTTCGAGCCGGTGCTGATCGAAGGTAAAGCGATCCAGCTGCACCCGCTGGTCTGTGCGGCGTACAACGCCGACTTCGACGGTGACCAGATGGCCGTTCACGTACCGCTGACGCTGGAAGCCCAGCTCGAAGCGCGCGCGCTGATGATGTCGACCAACAACATCCTCTCGCCCGCTAACGGCGAGCCGATCATCGTGCCGTCGCAGGACGTGGTACTGGGTCTGTATTACATGACCCGCGAAGCCATCAATGCCAAAGGCGAAGGCCGGGTGTTCGCCGATCTGCAGGAAGTCGACCGCGTGTTCCGCGCCGGTGAGGCTTCTCTGCACGCGCGGGTCAAGGTGCGCATCAACGAGACCATCAAGGATCGTGACGGCTCCATTACCCGGAACACTCGCATCGTCGACACCACCGTCGGCCGTGCTCTGCTGTTCCAGATCGTTCCGGCCGGCATGGCGTTCGATGTGGTCAACCAGCCGATGAAGAAAAAGGCGATCTCCAAACTGATCAACCTGTGCTACCGCACGGTGGGTTTGAAGGACACCGTCATCTTCGCCGACCAGCTGATGTACACCGGTTTCGCCTACTCGACCATTTCCGGTGTGTCTATCGGCGTGAACGACTTCGTCATCCCCGATGAGAAGGCGCACATCATCGACGCGGCAACCGAGGAAGTGAAGGAGATCGAAAGCCAGTACGCGTCGGGCCTGGTGACCCAGGGCGAGAAGTACAACAAGGTGATCGACCTCTGGTCCAAGGCCAACGATGAAGTGTCCAAGGCGATGATGGCCAACCTCTCGAAAGAGAAGGTCATCGACCGCGACGGCAACGAAGCCGAGCAGGATTCGTTCAACTCGATGTACATGATGGCCGACTCGGGTGCGCGGGGTTCCGCTGCCCAGATCCGCCAGCTGGCCGGTATGCGTGGCCTGATGGCCAAGCCGGACGGCTCCATCATCGAGACGCCGATTACCGCGAACTTCCGTGAGGGTCTGAACGTACTCCAGTACTTCATCTCCACCCACGGTGCTCGTAAGGGGCTGGCGGATACCGCACTGAAGACCGCGAACTCCGGTTATCTGACCCGTCGCCTCGTCGATGTGGCCCAGGATCTGGTTGTCACTGAAGTCGATTGTGGTACTGAACAGGGCCTGTTCATGACTCCGCACATCGAAGGCGGCGACGTTGTTGAGCCGCTGGGTGAGCGAGTGCTGGGCCGCGTCATCGCGCGTGATGTACTGAAGCCAGGCACCGAAGACGTACTGGTACCAGCCGGAACTCTGGTTGATGAGCAGTGGGTCGATTTCATCGAGCTGAACAGCATCGATGAAGTGGTCGTGCGCTCACCGATCAGCTGTGAGACCCGCTACGGTATCTGCGCCAAGTGCTACGGCCGCGACCTGGCTCGTGGTCATCAGGTCAACATCGGTGAGGCGGTCGGCGTTATCGCTGCACAGTCCATCGGTGAGCCGGGTACTCAGCTGACCATGCGTACCTTCCACATCGGTGGTGCGGCGAGCCGGACCTCGGCCGTCGACAATGTGATGGTGAAGAACGGCGGTACCATTCGCCTGCATAACCTCAAATATGTAGAGCGTGCCGATGGCGCTCTGGTTGCCGTTTCCCGCTCCGGTGAGCTGGCTGTGGCGGATGACTATGGGCGCGAGCGCGAGCGTTACAAGCTGCCCTACGGTGCGGTGATTTCCATCAAGGAAGGCGACAAGGTGGATGCCGGTGCGGTGGTCGCAAAATGGGATCCGCACACCCACCCGATCGTCACCGAGATGAAGGGTGTCGTGACCTTCGTCGGAATGGAAGAAAACATCACCATCAAGCGTCAGACCGACGAGCTTACCGGTTTGACCAACATTGAGGTGATGGATCCGAAGGATCGCCCGGCCTCAGGCAAGGACATTCGTCCGGCTATCAAAATGGTCGACGCCAGTGGCAAGGAGCTGCTGTTGCCAGGTACTGATGTGCCGGCCCAGTACTTCCTGCCCGCTAACGCGTTGGTTGGGGTGGCGGACGGTGCTGAGATCAACGTCGGTGACGTTATTGCACGTATCCCGCAGGAAACCTCTAAGACCCGTGACATCACCGGTGGTCTGCCGCGCGTTGCCGACCTGTTCGAGGCGCGCCGTCCGAAGGAGCCATCGATCCTGGCGGAAATCAGCGGCACCATTTCGTTCGGCAAGGAAACCAAGGGCAAGCGTCGCTTGGTCATCACGCCAACCGATGGTACCGATCCTTACGAGGAACTGATTCCGAAGTGGCGTCACCTCAACGTCTTCGAAGGCGAGCAGGTGAATAAGGGCGAAGTGATCTCTGACGGTCCGAGCAACCCGCACGACATCCTGCGTCTGCTGGGCGTCAGTGCGCTGGCCCGCTACATCGTCAACGAGATCCAGGACGTTTATCGTCTGCAGGGCGTGAAGATCAACGACAAGCACATCGAGACGATTCTTCGGCAGATGCTGCGTAAGGTCGAGATCAGCGAGTCCGGCGACTCCAGCTTCATCAAGGGCGACCAGATGGAGCTGACTCAGGTCCTGGAAGAAAACGAACGTCTGAGCGAAGAGGACAAGTTCGTCGCCAAGTACGTACGGGTGCTGCTGGGTATCACCAAAGCATCGTTGTCCACCGAGTCGTTTATCTCCGCGGCGTCGTTCCAGGAGACTACTCGCGTGCTGACGGAAGCGGCGGTTACCGGCAAGCGCGACTACCTGCGTGGCTTGAAGGAAAACGTGGTCGTGGGTCGCCTGATCCCGGCAGGTACCGGTCTGCAATATCACAGTGAGCGCAAGCGCAAGCGCGATGCTGAAAAGCCGGTTCGTGTGAGTGCTGATGAAGTAGAAGCGGCGCTGACCGAAGCGCTGAATTTCAGCGGCAACTGACTTGAGGTTCGCCCCGACACGCGTCGGGGCGCGCCTTGACGGTGTGCGAGAAGCTCTTTAGACTCTTGTACCCCTAATTTGGCGGGGCTTTTCGCCCTGCCATTTTCGTTTGTGTCGAAAGACAACAGTGGAGCTAGTAGATGGCAACGATTAACCAGCTGGTACGTCAGCCGCGCAAGCGCGTCGTCGAGAAGAGCGACGTGCCTGCGCTGCAGAACTGCCCGCAACGCCGTGGCGTGTGCACTCGCGTGTACACCACCACCCCGAAAAAACCGAACTCTGCACTGCGTAAGGTATGCCGTGTTCGTCTGACCAACGGTTTTGAAGTCGCCTCCTACATTGGTGGTGAAGGTCACAACCTGCAAGAGCACAGCGTAGTGCTGATCCGTGGCGGTCGTGTAAAGGACCTTCCGGGTGTTCGCTACCACACCGTGCGCGGTTCGCTGGATACCTCCGGTGTCAAGGATCGTAAGCAGGGCCGTTCCAAGTACGGCGCCAAGCGTCCGAAATAATCAGCAATTTCTATTTATTTGAGTCGATAAGAGTAAGGTCGGGCGTAACCTCGTCGTTACAGTCCTGAGCTAACCTGAAGACCGTTTGAGGGCTTATCAATGCCAAGACGTCGTGTAGCAGCCAAGCGCGAGATCCTTGACGATCCGAAGTACGGAAGTCTGATTCTTGCCAAGTTCATGAACCACGTAATGGAGAGCGGTAAGAAAGCCGTTGCCGAGCGTATCGTTTATGGTGCTCTGGACAAGGTCAAAGAACGTAAGAACAGCGACCCCCTGGAAATCTTCGAAAAAGCACTCGACGCCATCGCTCCGCTGGTCGAAGTGAAGTCCCGCCGCGTAGGTGGTGCGACTTATCAGGTTCCGGTCGAAGTTCGCCCTTCCCGTCGTAACGCCTTGGCTATGCGCTGGTTGGTAGATGCAGCGCGTAAGCGTGGTGAGAAGTCCATGGCTCTGCGTCTTGCAGGTGAACTGGCGGATGCGTTCGAAGGTAAAGGCGCTGCTGTCAAGAAGCGTGAAGATGTGCACCGTATGGCCGAAGCCAACAAGGCCTTCTCGCACTACCGCTTTTAATTTTCAGCGTCAACAACTCGCGAGGGCTTTATGGCTCGTAATACTCCGATTAACCGCTACCGTAACATCGGTATCTGCGCCCACGTCGACGCAGGTAAAACGACAACGACGGAGCGGATTCTGTTCTACACAGGCCTCAGCCACAAGATGGGCGAAGTGCACGATGGTGCTGCGACCACTGACTGGATGGTGCAGGAGCAGGAGCGCGGTATCACCATTACTTCCGCTGCTGTTACTACTTTCTGGCAAGGCTCCCGCGGCCAGTTCGACAAGTACCGCGTAAACGTTATCGACACCCCTGGTCACGTTGACTTCACCATTGAGGTTGAGCGGTCCCTGCGTGTGCTCGATGGCGCGGTCGTTGTGTTCTGTGGCACCTCCGGCGTCGAGCCGCAGTCTGAGACCGTTTGGCGTCAGGCCAACAAGTATGGCGTTCCGCGTATCGTGTACGTCAACAAGATGGACCGTGCTGGCGCTAACTTCCTGCGCGTTGTTGGTCAGATTAAGCAGCGCCTGGGGCATACCCCGGTTCCCGTGCAGCTTGCGATCGGTTCGGAAGATAACTTCGAGGGTCAGATCGATCTGATCAAGATGAAGGCGATCTACTGGAACGAGGAAGACAAGGGTACCTCTTACCGCGAGGAGGAGATCCCGGCTGAGCTATTGGCTCAGGCCGAAGAGTATCGCTCAAACATGATTGAGGCTGCTGCCGAAGCCAACGAAGAGCTGATGAACAAGTACCTGGAAGGTGGCGAGCTTTCGATCGAAGAGATCAAAGAAGGCTTGCGTCAGCGTACCATCGCTTGTGAAATCGTTCCGGCCGTCTGTGGTTCGTCCTTCAAGAATAAGGGCGTACCGCTCGTTCTGGATGCTGTGATCGACTACCTGCCCGCGCCGACCGAGATTCCTGCCATTCAGGGTGTCAATCCTGATAACGAGGAAGAGACTGACGAGCGTCATGCTGATGATTCCGAGCCATTCTCGGCGCTGGCCTTCAAGATCGCGACTGACCCCTTCGTCGGTACTCTGACCTTTGCTCGCGTTTACTCCGGTGTTCTGTCGTCGGGCGACTCGGTAATGAACTCGGTCAAAGGCAAGAAGGAGCGCGTTGGGCGGATGGTGCAGATGCACGCCAACCAGCGTGAGGAGATCAAGGAGTGTCGTGCGGGTGATATCGCTGCGTTGATTGGCATGAAGGACGTCACCACTGGTGACACCCTGTGCTCGATCGAGAAGCCGATCATTCTTGAGCGGATGGACTTCCCGGAGCCGGTGATTTCGGTTGCGGTCGAGCCGAAGACCAAGGCTGACCAGGAGAAGATGGGTATTGCACTGGGCAAGCTTGCTCAGGAAGACCCCTCGTTCCGCGTCAAGACCGACGAAGAAACTGGCCAGACCATTATCTCCGGTATGGGCGAGCTGCACCTGGACATCCTGGTGGACCGTATGCGTCGTGAGTTCAACGTCGACGCCAACATCGGCAAGCCGCAGGTTTCCTACCGCGAGAAAATCACCAAGTCTTGCGAGATCGAAGGCAAGTTCGTTCGTCAGTCTGGTGGTCGTGGCCAGTTCGGTCATTGCTGGGTGCGCTTTGCGCCTGCCGATGAGGGTCAGGAAGGTCTGCAGTTCGTCAACGAAGTTGTCGGGGGCGTGATTCCGAAGGAATACATCCCGGCGATCCAGAAGGGCATCGAAGAGCAGATGAAAAACGGCGTCGTTGCCGGCTATCCGCTGATCGGCCTGAAAGCGACAGTTTTCGATGGTTCCTACCACGACGTCGACTCCAACGAGATGGCGTTCAAGGTGGCGGCCTCCATGGCAACCAAGCAGCTGTCCCAAAAGGGTGGCGCTGTAGTGCTTGAGCCGATCATGAAGGTCGAGGTTGTAACGCCAGAGGACTACATGGGTGACGTGATGGGAGACCTGAACCGTCGTCGCGGTCTGATCCAGGGGATGGAAGACTCGGTGTCCGGCAAGGTTATCCGTGCCGAAGTACCGCTGGGCGAAATGTTCGGTTATGCGACCGATGTTCGCTCCATGTCTCAGGGTCGCGCCAGCTACTCCATGGAATTCTCGAAGTACTCCGAGGCTCCGGCGAACATCGTCGAAGCGATCGTTAAAAAACAAGGTTGATTCAGCCCTTTAAGTAAGAGGTTTACTGTCG
>NZ_JAMOIH010000025.1 GCF_024448955.1 Stutzerimonas stutzeri | reverse complement strand
CTGTTCGGCTTTGGCCAGCTGAGCTTGCAGGCGCATTAGTTCGGCTTGCTGCTCGTCGTCACGCGCCTCCAGCTTTTCCAACTTGCGCAACTGGGCACGGAGCATAGCGGCTTCGATCTTGGCCTTCTTCACGGCTTCGTCATTGGCCGGAGCGGACGCGACTTCGGTAGCCGGTGCGGCGGCGTTGGCTTCATCCAGAGCTTTCTGTGCGTTGCTGGCGGCGATACGCAGTTCGGCGACCTGCGCCTCCAACTCGGGCGTGGCATGGGCGGCGAGCTGTTTTTCAGCTTTCTTCAGCGCGACCTGGGCCATGCTGGCTTCGATCTTGAGCTTCTTCTGTTCTTCGGACAGGCCAGCCTTCTGCGCTTGGATACGGGCGACCGGGTCGTCCTGGCTGGCAGTTTGCGCCTGGGCTTCCTTGGCACGCGCGGCGCGTTCGGCACGGGCCTTGCGGTCGGCTTCCTTCTGCTCTTCTGCGCGGCGCAGACGTTCCTGGCGCAGTTCGAAACGTTGTTTGGAGTGCTCGGCTTTCTGTTGTTTCTGTTCCAGCGCCCGGATCTCACCTTTGGCGGCGCGGTAGTACTGCACCAGCGGAATGCTCGAGGGGCAGACGTAGGCGCAGGCGCCGCACTCGATGCAGTCGAACAGGTTGTAGGCCTTGAGCTGCTCGTGCTCCTGGCCCAGGGCGAAGAAATGCAGTTGTTGCGGCAGCAGGCTGGCCGGGCACACCTCGGCACATTCGCCGCAGCGGATGCAGGGCAGCGCCGGTGGCGGTGGCGGCAGCTCGGCCAGGGTGCTGGCCAGCAGGCAGTTGGTGGTCTTGATCAGCGGCACGTCCATCGATGGCAGGGTAAAGCCCATCATCGGGCCGCCCATGATCAGGCGGTTGAGCTTGTCACTGTCGAGGCCGGCGAAGGCCAGCAGTTCGGCCACTGGCGTACCGATCAGCGCCTCAACGTTCATCGGCTGGGCGAGCGCTTCACCGGTCAGGGTGGTGACGCGCGAGATCAGCGGCTCGCCCAGCAGCACGGCGTCGTGGATGGCCACGCAGGTGCCGACGTTCTGGCAGAGCATGCCGATATCGGCCGGCAGGCCGCCACTGGGCACTTCCTCGCCGGTGAGGATCTGGATCAGCTGCTTCTCGCCACCGGAGGGATACTTGGTGGGGAAGACCTTAACCACATAGGGTCGATCGGCGACGGCAGCGCGCACGGCGGCAATCGCCTCGGGCTTGTTGTCTTCGATGCCGATCAGCACCTGCTGCGGTTTGATCAAATATTCGAGAATCCCGATGCCCGCCACCAATTCGGCGGCTTTCTCGCGCATCAGCAGGTCATCGGCGGTAATGTAGGGCTCGCATTCGGTGCCGTTGATGATCAGCGTGCGAATCGTCTGCGTGGACGGCGCGGTCAGCTTCACCGCGGTGGGAAAACCGGCACCGCCGAGGCCGTTGATACCGGCTTGGCGGATGATGTCCAGCAACTCGGCGGGGGGCAACTGACGGTAATCGGCATGCGATTGCAGTTCGATCCACTGGTCGCGGCCATCGCTGTCGATGACGATGGCCGTCGCGGATATTCCCGATATGTGCGGGTAGGGTTGTGGGCCGATGAAACTGACCGTGCCCGAGGTGGGCGCATGCACCGGCGCGCTGACGAAGCCGCTGGCCTCGGCGATCTTCTGACCCTTGAGCACCTGTTCGCCGAGCGTCACGCAGGGTTCGGCAGGAGCGCCCAGGTGTTGGGCGAGCGGCACGATCAGCTGCGCAGGCAGCGGCATCCGCTGGATCGGCGCGCGGTTGGACAGCTCCTTGCGCTCCGGCGGATGGATGCCGCCATGGATGTCCCAGACGTTCAATGAGGTCATGCGGCCTGCTCCCGGTCACTGGCGATCAGCTGGCCTGGCGCCAGCGGCTGGTCCCATTTCCAGCTCTGCAGGTTGCTGCCCAGTTCGATCATGTCGATGCAGTCCACCGGACAGGGCTCGACGCAGAGGTCGCAGCCGGTGCATTCGGAGACGATCACGGTGTGCATCTGCTTGGCGGCGCCGACGATGGCATCCACCGGGCAAGCCTGAATGCACTTGGTGCAGCCGATGCATTCGGCCTCGCGGATATAGGCGACGCGCGGCGGCACTTCGCCTTCCGCTGCGTCCAGCGGCTCGGGCTCGACATCCAGCAGGTCGGCCAGCGCCTGAATGGTGGACTCGCCGCCCGGTGGGCACTTGTTGATCTTGTCGCCGCCGGCGATGGCTTCGGCGTAGGGCTTGCAGCCCGGATAACCGCACTGGCCGCACTGGGTCTGAGGTAGCAGGGCGTTGATCTGCTCGGCGATCGGATCGCCTTCGACCCGGAAGCGCACTGCGGCAAAACCCAGGATCGCGCCGCACACCAGGCACAGCGCCAGCAGCGCGAGCACGGCGATCAGGACCAGGCTCATAGCTTGATCAACCCGGTGAAGCCCATGAATGCCAGCGACATCAGGCCGGCGGTGACCATGCCGATGGCCGCGCCCTGGAACGAGCGGGGGACGTCGGCGATGGCGATGCGCTCGCGCATGGCGGCGAACAGCACCAGCACTAGGGAAAAGCCCAGGCCGGCGGCGAAGCCGTTGGCGGTCGCGGTGATGAAGGTGAATTCGGACTTGTTGGCATTGAGCAGGGCGACGCCCAGCACGATGCAGTTGGTGGTAATCAGCGGCAGGAAGATGCCCAACACGCGGTATAGAAGAGGACTGGTCTTGTTCACCACCATTTCGGTGAATTGCACCACCACGGCGATCACCAGGATGAAACTGATGGTGCGCAGGAACTCCAGGTCCAGCGGCTTGAGCACGTACTGCTGCACCAGATAGCTGCACATCGCAGCCAATGTCAGCACGAAGGTCGTCGCCAGCGACAGGCCGATGGCGGTTTCGATCTTTTTCGAGACGCCCATGAACGGGCACAGGCCGAGAAACTGCACCAGCACGAAATTGTTGACCAGGATGGCGCTAACCATGATCAGGGCGAGTTCGGTCATGCGGGTTCCTGTGGTGCTCTGCACGAGCCCGAGCTAAAAGGCCGCTATTATCGGGAAGCGATGGCGGCCATACAAGGCCGCAAAATGTCCCGGAGCGGCGCGAGCCGGGACATGACATATAAGGAAATGCACCAACTGTCAGGTCGCTCGGCAACTGGCCTTTTGCTGTGGTCTGATGTGGCAAGGCCGCAACGTTCAAGCAGAGCGGCTGTTGGAGGTGCTCGATGAAGATTTCGTTTGTGATCTTGTTGCTTGGTCTGGGTTTCGCGACACAGGCGTGCGCGCAATCACGAGGCGGGGTGTGGGTGTATCAGCCGGATGGAGGCAGCTATCGCGTCGAGAACCGCGCCTACCAGTACGATCCGCGCAGCCCGTACTCGCAGCACCGGCAATATCCGCAGAATTTGCCGCCGCGCTATCAGGGTCAGCTACCGCCGCAGTATTACGATCGACATCGGGGAACGGACCGGCAGCGCTGGAGCCATGACCGCCGCGGTGAAATTCACCGGCCGCAACGTTGGAATGATGGACGCAAGTCAGGGTTCGACCGTCCTCAGCGTTGGCATCGCGAACACCCCCAACGCTTTGGTCGGTCGCCGATGATTCGTGACGGGCGTGACTACCGGATGCATCAGCGTCGTGATTTCAACGGCCGGCATCATCAGCGTTGAGGTTGACCCGCTTTTTTCGGCACGCTCGGGTGCGCCCAAGCCTGGGCGTGACCTAGCCGTTGCGGTCATAACGGGCTAACGATTTCTCCAGCGCGGTTCGCGCTTCTCAAGAAAGGCGTTGACGCCCTCCAGCGTATCTTCGGCTTCGAACAGATCGACGAAGGCTTCGCGTTCGGCGGCCGCGAGCGCTACTGGGCCGCGGCTGCGCATGGAATCTATCAGCGGTTTGATTTTGCGTATGGCCACAGGGCTCTGACTTGCCACGCGAGAGGCCAGCAGCAGCGCATGCCCGCGAGCCTCTCCGGGTTCCACCACCTGTTCTACCAGACCGATACGCATCGCCGTTTCCGCTGTTATCCGTTCGCCACAGAGAATCATCCGCTTGGCCCAACCTTCACCCACCAGCCAGGCAAGCGCCTGCGTGCCTCCAGCGCATGGCAGCAGGCCGACCGAGGCCTCGGGTAGACCGAGTTGTACCTGTTGCTCGGCAATCCGGATATCGCAAGCCAATGCACATTCCAGTCCACCGCCAAGGGCGAAACCGTTGATGGCCGCTATCGATACCCCGCGAAATTCGCGCAAGGCTTCGAAGGCCTCGCCGAAGCGTCTCGCCATCTCCCGAGCGCGGGTGCGATCGCCGTCCGCGAAGAGTTTGAGGTCGGCGCCTGCGCTGAAGAATTTCTCACCTTGGCCGCAGATGACGAGTGCGTACACTTCGTCGTCATGATTCAAATGCTCGATGACTTGCTTGAGGCCGATCAGCGATTCGCGGTCCCAAGTATTTGCTGGCGGATGGTTGATGGTGATCAGTGCGGTATGACCATGCTTCTCCACGGTCAGCTTGTGGGTCAGGTCAAAAACCCCAGACTTGTAAGGTTCAACTGCGGTGGTGCTCATGATGGTCGTCCTCGTCGGAATCGAATGCTGCGACTGTCTGCATCTGATGCGCGAATGGGTCGCGCGTTGCAGGGCGGTGGTCATGACGGAACGGTCAGCCGTTAGGGCAAGTCTAGGCGCGATCCGTCCAGGTATGACGACGATCGGACGTTGCTGATGGGGACGGGAAGATAAAAGCGCGCTTCTGGTGCGCGCTAGAGCGAAACGACGGAGCGGCCTGGGCGAACAGCGCCGCTCCGACTGGGGGGTTATTGCAGCGCCAAAGTCTGATTGCCGGAACGGCGTTCGGCCTGCCATTCGGCAAGGGTTGGCGCAGCCTGCTCTCCGGTCAGGCGGTGGACAATTTCGAAGTAGTCCTGCTTGAAGCGATCCTTGAGCACTTCCTCGCGCGGCTTGACCTTCACCGCATACACCGTCTGTACGTTCTGATGATCGAAGGCCCGCCATTGCTGCTCGTCTTTGAGCAGGGTGTAACGATGACCTTCGAGCGCCGCGATGATTCGCTCGCTGTCGAGGCTGCGTGCGCGAGTTGCAGCGTCGGCCCACTGGTAGACGATGCTGTAGGCCGACGCCGCAGAACTGGATGGATGGGTCTGGTAACGCTCGTCGAAATTTTTGACGAACTGCTTGCCAGCGACCGACCCTTCCAGCTCTGGAACGCGCCATGTCCAGGGTTCTGTTCCTAAAACGCCGCGCATGATGTCAGGCCCAGCCGTTTCAACCATGCTCAGCGTCAGGTTGGGTACCGCGACCTGCATTCTCTTGTTCAGGCCGAGTTCATCAGCGATCCGCATCGCGCGGACCAAGTCTTCCCCGAACAGCACCAGCACGAGTACCTCGGCCTCGCTTTTGGCTACTTCGGTCAGAGCGGCACGATAGTCGGAAAGGCGTGCGCCGGGAAAAGCCGTGCTGATGCTGGGATGTCGGCTGCTGTCCTGCGTGCCGGTTGCCTGGCGCAGGGAGCTTTCGCTGGTGTGACCCCAGGTGTAGTCGGAGGTGATGTAGAAGTAGCGCTTGTTGGGCAGGTGCTGGTTCAGATACTGGCCCAGCACCTTTGCGCTCATCCAGGCGTTGTTGCACTCGCGGAACATGTAACGATGGGCATCCTTCCCGGTCGTGTCGTTGGAATAGGTGAGGGTGCCGAAATAGAGCAAGCCGCGTTCCTTGGCACGTTTTCCGGCGGCAATGGCGACAGCACTCGAAGCGCCACCAAACAGCATGACAGCCCCTTCGTCGGCTAGCTTGTCGACGTTGGCTACGGCTTTTTCTGGGCGCGATGCGGAGTTGCGGGTGGACAGCTTCAGGGGGCGACCCAGTACGCCGCCTTTGGCGTTGATCTCATCGATGGCCAGCAGTGCGCCGCGCATTTGCGAGAGACCTTCCTCTTTGTAACTGCCGGTGCGGGGGTAGTTGAGGCCGAGAGTGATCGGATCGGCAGCTTCGGCAACCAGGCAGAACCCTAGCCCCAGAGCCAGGAGCGTAATCCGTTTCATTGCAGAGTCCTTATTGTATTTGTTGTTGTTGAGAGGCTTTTTACTGTGCCCTGCGGCTTCTCGTCACGCATTCATTGGTCGTATATGAAGGAACCTTTATGTAAATGTGCGGTAGGCAACATTCCGCGAAACGAATGTTTGGGCGGGCTCGCGCGTTGACTCTCCGCAATCCTTTGCTTAGGGTTCAGCGCCTCGCAATCAGGGCAGCGCTATGAGTCAGGTTGATCGCGTCAAACTCGAAGACAGCTGGAAGGCAGCGTTACAGAAGGAGTTCGAGCAGCCTTACATGAAGGAGCTGGGTGCGTTTCTGCGCAGTGAAAAAGCGGCTGGAAAGATCATCTATCCGCCGGGGCCGTTGATCTTCAATGCGTTGAATTCCACCCCTGTCGATCAGGTTCGGGCGGTCATTCTGGGGCAGGATCCCTACCACGGCGCCGGGCAGGCCCACGGCTTGTGCTTTTCGGTACAGCCAGGCGTGGCGCCGCCGCCGTCGCTGCAGAACATTTTCAAAGAGCTCAAGCGTGACCTGAATCTCGACATCCCTCGCCATGGCTATTTGCAACACTGGGCGGATCAGGGCGTGCTGATGCTCAACACCTCATTGACGGTCGAGCAGGGGATGGCTGGGTCCCACGCGAAGATGGGTTGGCAGCGCCTGACGGACAGAATCATCGAAGTGGTAAGCGAGCGGTGCTCGAACGTGGTGTTCATGCTCTGGGGCGCTCATGCTCAGAGCAAGGCAAAGCTGATTGATCCGACCAAGCATTTGCTGCTCAAATCGGTACATCCCTCGCCGCTATCGGCTCACAGAGGGTTCATCGGCAACGGTCACTTCAGCCGCGCCAACCAGTTCCTCAAACAACAAGGTAAGGAGCCGATCGACTGGCGACTCCCTAGCGAAGTCTGAAGCGTGGCGCCGCGTCTGCGGCGCCAATCGACAGTCTTACTGGTTACCACCGTGGGCGGCGGCCAGCTCCTGGGCGTGCTGCAGGTGCTGCTCCAGCTCCTTCAGCGTCGTTTCGGCAAACTGCTTGAGTTCGGCGTTTTCACCGTTCTTCGCATATTCGCGATACAGCTCGATGGTTTGTTCGTGGGCCAGGACCTGATTGTTGGCATAGGCTTGGTCGAAATTCTCACCATCACGCAGCTTGAGGATCATGGCTTTGGCCTTGTCCATAAGAGCCGCTTCGTCCGACATTTCAAGATCGTCGTGCTGGCCGGCAATCTCGGCAAGTTTCTGATTCGACTTGGTGTGGTCGTCGATCATCTTCTGCGCGAACGTCTTGACGTCTTCAGCAGTGCCTTTGTCAAGCGCCAGCTTGGCAGTTTCGATTTCCGCCATGCCTTTTGCGGACGCTTCGTCGACGAAATTTTCACCTTCCGCCGCTAATGCAAAGTTTGCCGCCACACCGAATAGCACTGCTGCAGCACCAGAAAAGAACGCTTTAGGGGTCATTGTTGTTCTCCTTCATCTACCTGACAGACAGGTGCGGCCGAGACATGACCGGCCGCACCAGCGTGATACGGCAACTACGCCGTTAATCTTGTGACTTGGTGCGGCAGTAGCGGTTCATTGTATGCGGCCAACGGTCAGCGACTTGAGTCCGGGCGGGGCAGGCGAGAAGGA
Organism: Stutzerimonas stutzeri; assembly: GCF_024448955.1. Taxonomy (GTDB): domain Bacteria; phylum Pseudomonadota; class Gammaproteobacteria; order Pseudomonadales; family Pseudomonadaceae; genus Stutzerimonas; species Stutzerimonas stutzeri_AQ. The sequence goes on along the minus strand of NZ_JAMOIH010000025.1, from coordinate 15,422 downwards.
TTGCGGGTGCCAGGCAGCACCCGCGAGGGGTTACTGCAACATGCTCATCGCCGCATCCATTGCGGCGGACAGATCTTCGTCTTCCTGCAGCAGCGTATTGGGGTTGAGTCCCAGCTTGCTGAATGCGGGAATCTGGTTCCAGTCGAGCTGGGTGTAAGGATGGGAGGTTCCGATGTAACTCTGCAAAGTAGCGACCTGAACGATGTCGACGTAATCCACCTTGTCCGAGATGCGAGAGAAATTCAGATGCTGGCCGGGAACCGCTGCGATTGGCTCGGGGAATTCCCAGGCGCGCAGAATCTTTTCCCCAATGATCGGATGGATTCGATCGATGACGTGATTAAGGCTTATGGAGTCGCTGAGCAGGGCGCTATGTTCTTCTGCATACGTAAGAATCGGTAGAACGCCGATCTGATGAATCAAGCCCGCCAACGTCGCCTGATCAGCCGGAAGCCGCGTGAAATTACGGCACAGAACATGGCTAATAGCGGCTATTTCGGTGCTCTTGTTCCAGACCTCCCGCATCTTGCGATCGACCACGTCCGTCGTCGCCTGGAACATCTGCTCCATGGCAAGGCCGGTCGCCAGGTTCGAGGTGTAATTGATGCCAAGACGGCTTATCGCCATCTGCAGGTCGTTGATCTCCCTGTTGGTGCGCAGCAGGGGGCTGTTCACGACCTTGATGATGCGCGCCGTAAGGGCAGTGTCGTTGCCGATCACCTTGGCCAGGGTCGGAATGCTTACGTCGGGATCTTCCGCAGCTTCACGGACTCGCAGTGCCACTTCCGGTAGCGTTGGCAGGACCAGCTCGTCCCTTTCGATCGCTTGCATCAGTTCCTGCAGAACTTTATCGGCAAGGGTACTCATGTCTCTCCTTAATGGGTGATTCTGTGTTGGGCATGGCAAGTAAGGCTAACGCTGGATTTCGCGGTCCGCGTTCAGGGTGTACGGCAGGTCGCGCAAGGTCAGCGGAATACCATCGGGCGAGCCGAGGGATACTCGTCCGTCGGCTGCGGCGTCTTCCTGCAGAACTGCTAGCAGTTCCATCCCGCCCGCAGCGCTTGCCGCCAACACCACTTCCCCAACGCTGGAACCATGGACTGGTGAATACAGTTCGACACCCGGTTCCGGTACCGTGGTATCGGTGTTTTCAGCGGCAAGCCGATGCAAGCGGCGCTTCAGCTTGCCGAGATATTGCATCCGCGCAACGATTTCCTGGCCGGTATAGCAGCCCTTCTTGAAGCTGACCCCGCCCAGTGCCTGGAGGTTGATCATTTGTGGGATGAACAGCTCCTGGGTGGCAGCTACCACCTGGCCGATGCCTGCACGAATTTGCTCCAGCAGCCAGGATTCGATCGGTGCCTCGGGAAGCTGGGCAGCGAGCCGCAGGCGCGTGGTTTCGGCATCCTTCGCGCGCGCCCATAGTTCGGCGCGGCCATCGGCAAGGCGGACGGCGATCAGTCCGTGGGTGGAGACCACTTGATCCGCATTCGCGGAAAGGTCCAGGCCGAGACTGACCAAGGCGCCATCCCCGGCGCTGAGGCCGAAACGAACCCATTCTTCGCTTTCGTCATACAGCTTGGATTTCGAGAACGCTGCGTATTTGGTGAGCTCGGCAAGCTGCTTTTGCACCAGGGCGCGATCCATCGCCAACAGATACCCGTCGCCTTCCATCAGAATGCGGAAGCTCGATTGCATACGCCCTTTGGGTGTGCAGCGCGCACCGAGACTCGAATGTTGCGCGTCGAGGTAATTCAGGTTGCAGGTCAGCTGCCCCTGTAAAAACTTGTTCGCGTCCGGGCCGCGTACGGCCAGGACGCCTTCGTGCGACAGGACGCAGAAAAAAGCAGTATCGGTCATGACGGGACGCCGTGGAGAATCAGGACCGGCATCATAGCAGGACGCAGGCAAAACACAGTGTGCACCAGCTGCCACTCCGCATCGGACGTCAACAGGGCGCCGGCCGTTGCGCCAGGCGGTATAATGCTGGCCCTTCACTTCAGGAGTATTTGCATGGTCGAGCAATCCGAACTCAATCGCCTGTTCTGGCAGAGCCGTCGCGGCATGCTCGAACTGGACGTTCTGCTGGTGCCCTTCGTTAAGGAGGTTTATCCAGAGTTGAACGAAGAGGATCAGCGCCGCTACCGTAAGCTGCTGAGTTGCGAGGATCAGGACATGTTCGGCTGGTTCATGGAACGTGCCGAGCCGGACGATGAAGATTTGCGCTACATGGTTCGCATGATCCTAGATCGTGTCCAGCCCAAGTAGCCAACTGTTCGAATGCCGCTGGCAGAGATCTGGCGTGCTGCTGGCGCTCTATATCGCAGTACTCTCGTTGGCAATCGTTACCCTGCTGGTGATGCCGGTTCCGTTCTGGCTGTGGGTGCTCGGCTTGCTACTATGCCTATTGCATGCCGCCTGGATCGTACCGTCGCATATCCTGCTGACCCGTGATTCTTCCTGGCTCGGCCTGCGTCACGACCAGCAGGGCTGGTCGCTCTGGAGTCGCCGCTCCGGCTGGCAACCCGTCCAGTTGCGGCCCGACAGCATCGCGCTGCCCCTGGTAGTAGTGTTGCGCTTTAAGGTGCCGGGCGACTGGTTCGTTCGGAGCGTCTGCATTCCGCGAGATGCGATGTTGCAGGCGCAACATCGGCGTCTGCGGGTCAGGCTGAAGTTCAGTCGCCGAAGGTGGGCGGCGCCAGAATAGTGTCCTTCGCTTCCGGTAGTTGCTCGGGGTAATCCAACGTGAAATGCAAGCCTCGGCTTTCCTTGCGCTGTATCGCCGAACGGATCATCAGTTCCGCTACCTGCGCCAGATTCCGCAACTCGATGAGATCGCGGCTGACTTTATAGTTGCTGTAGAACTCGTCGATCTCACCCAGTAACAGGCGCACTCGGTGCTGCGCGCGCACAAGACGCTTGCTGGTCCGCACGATGCCAACGTAGTCCCACATGAAGCGCCGCAGCTCATCCCAGTTGTGCGCGATGATGACGTCCTCGTCCGAGTCGGTAACCTGGCTTGCATCCCAGGTTGGCAGGGCGTTTGGCGCCTGGACCGATGGCAGCTCGCTAAAGATGTCCTGAGCGGCGGCTTGGGCGTAGACGAAACACTCCAGAAGTGAATTGCTCGCCATGCGATTGGCGCCGTGCAGGCCGGTGAAACTGGTTTCACCAATGGCATAGAGTCCCGGAATGTCGGTTCTTCCTGCCCGGTCGACTACGACGCCGCCGCAGGTGTAGTGGGCTGCCGGTACCACTGGAATTGGTTCACGGGTGATGTCGATACCGAACGTCAGGCAGCGCTCATAGACGGTAGGGAAATGTGCCTTGATGAATTCCGTGGGCTTATGACTGATATCCAGGTAGACGCAATCGATACCTAGGCGCTTCATTTCATGGTCTATCGCCCGAGCCACGATGTCGCGTGGTGCCAATTCGGCGCGGGTGTCGAAGCGCGGCATGAAACGCTCACCGTTCGGCAATTTGAGAATCGCGCCTTCGCCACGCAATGCTTCGGTGATTAGAAAGCTCTTGGCTTTGGGGTGGTACAGGCAGGTGGGGTGAAACTGATTGAACTCCAGATTGCCGACTCGGCATCCGGCGCGCCATGCCATGGCGATGCCATCGCCGCAAGCGCCATCCGGATTGCTGGTATAGAGATAAACCTTTGCCGCGCCGCCGGTCGCCAGCACGACGAATCTTGCGTGAAACGTATCCACCTCGCCGCTCGCCCGATCCAGCACGTAGGCGCCCAGACAGCGCTTGCCGCTCAGGCCCAGCTTGCGCTCGGTGATCAGATCGACGGCGACGCGCTGGTGCAGCAGGTCGATGTTGTCTCTATCTTGGGTGCGGGCCAGCAGAGTATTGAAGATGGCTGCGCCAGTCGCGTCAGCGGCGTGGATGATGCGTCGGTGGCTGTGTCCGCCTTCCCGCGTGAGGTGATATTCGAAGCTACCATGCTCGCGATCGGCTTCATCCCTGGTGAACGGAACACCTTGCTCGATCAGCCAGTGGATGGCTTCGCGGCTGTGTTCGACCGTGAATCGTACGGCTTCCTCCTTGCACAGCCCGCCGCCGGCGATGAGCGTATCGGCAACGTGAGATTCGATCGTGTCGGTATCATCCAGCACGGCCGCAACGCCACCCTGGGCCCAATATGTCGAGCCATTAGCCAGGTCGCCCTTACTCAATACCGCGACGCGGAGCGTGGTAGGCAAATTGAGCGCAAGCGTCAAACCGGCGGCGCCGCTGCCTATGACGAGAACGTCGTACTGATGATGTTGGCTCATTTCGAATCTCATGTCTGAGGGCTGCGGAGCACAAGGCGTTTAGTGCCGCTGGGCTTGCCAAGGCTGCGTCCCGCGCCCTGTCCGGCTTCTTTTGAGCGGCAACGTGACTCGCAGCGAAACGGAAACAGGCCCTAGTATATAGAGGTGCATCCCCGGCAAAATAGCGGCCCGTCTTTATGTGGCTGATGCTTTGGAACTTTTCTTGCAAGCCTGTCTCTATAGACAGTTGTGTAGTCGACCCGACTGGCCATCGTTCAAGGGGCGGTTGGATTTTGCTGCGAATACTAAGAGGGCGTTATCAGGGCGGTCTGTCCTGAGGCGTCGCTCGCCAATGCCGTTAGGTGTGTTGCAGAAAAGCTTGCTTGAAGGGGGAGAACTTTTGTGTAAAGCCCGGGTCTATTCTGGCAGGTCAGCTCGCAGGCGGGCGCAGCACCCCTTCCAGGTCAGGGAGGAGTGTTTATGCTAACGCAGGAGCAGGACCAGCAACTGGTCGAGCGAGTGCAGCGGGGAGATAAGCGGGCTTTTGATCTGTTGGTACTGAAGTATCAGCATAAGATCCTTGGGTTGATCGTGCGCTTCGTACATGATTCCCATGAAGCGCAGGATGTTGCGCAGGAAGCCTTTATCAAAGCCTATCGCGCGCTTGCGAATTTTCGCGGGGACAGCGCCTTTTATACCTGGCTGTACCGCATTGCTATCAACACGGCAAAAAATCATCTAGTGGCGCGAGGAAGGCGGCCACCTGACAGTGATGTCAGTTCCGAAGACGCTGAATTTTATGAAGGCGACCACGCTCTCAAAGACATCGAGTCGCCGGAAAGAGCGCTTCTCAGGGATGAAATAGAGGACACAGTTCATAAAACCATACAACAACTTCCAGAAGATTTACGCACAGCTCTAACACTGCGTGAATTTGATGGTCTTAGTTATGAAGACATTGCAAATGTGATGCAGTGTCCGGTGGGTACAGTCCGCTCACGGATATTCCGAGCGCGGGAAGCCATCGATAAATCATTGCAACCCCTGTTGCATGAATCCTGAGACAGCGGCGATAGCCAAGAGAGGAACCGCCATGAGTCGTGAAGCCCTGCATGAATCGCTGTCCGCGGTGATGGATAACGAAGCGGACGAGTTAGAATTACGTCGAGTGCTCGCCGCCGATGGCGACACCGAAATGCGATCGACCTGGTCGCGTTATCAGATTGCTCGTGCCGCAATGCACAAGGAGTTGATTGAGCCGCGCCTGGACATCGCTTCGGCGGTATCTGCCGCATTGGCTGACGAGCCGGCCATCACAGTGGTCAAGACACAGCGTTTTGCCTGGCGCAACATGGGGCGTATTGCCGTTGCAGCTTCGGTAACCGTAGCAGTACTGGCCGGTGTACGCCTGTACAATCAGAGCGAAGTTGCTGGTCCACAGATTGCTCAACAGGCTGCGCAGCCAAGCATCGCCGTGCCGCAGGCCAACCAAGGGCCAGCTGTATTGGCGGGCTACAGTGAAGGCGCAGGCGCACCGGAGGCTCAAGCAGCAGCTGCTGAGGGCTCTTCGGAAGGCTGGCATGAAAAGCGGTTGCCGGCGTATGTTCGTCAGCATGCTCAGCAGGCCGCTTTCGGTAGCGGTTCTGAAGGTGCGCTGCCATATGCGCGTGCCGCCAGTATGGAAGAACGTTAAGGAACAACATGCGTGTAATACCGCTATGTGTGGTGCTTGGAGGCTGGCTATCGATGCCGGCCTTCGCTGCTGATGCCAGTACGTGGATGCAGCGTCTTGCGGTGGCTGAGGAGAAGCAAAGCTATCAAGGGACTTTCGTTTACGAACGCAACGGCAGTTTTTCCAGTCATGCCGTCTGGCAGTTGGTGGAAGGGGAAGAGCTGCACGAGCGCCTTTTGCAGCTGGACGGTCCGCCGGTCGAGGTTTCATTGGTGGACGGTCAGGTCAAGTGCGCCAGCGAAGATCTAGCGTCTCAAATGCGAGATGCCAAGCCGTGGCGCCAGCAGCAGTTCGACCCCAAAGAGCTTTCCGATTGGTATACCTTCCAGGTAATAGGTGAGTCCCGGGTGGCTGGGCGTCCGGCGGTGGCGCTGGCAATACGACCGCAGGATCAGCACCGCTACGGTTTTGAGTTGCATCTCGATCGCGAGACGGCGCTGCCGCTCAAGTCCCTGTTGCTTGATGAAGGCGGCCAATTGCTGGAGCGCTTTCAGTTTGTCCAGTTTTCGCCCTCGTCTGTCGAGCACGGGGACATCGAAGCCGGATCGGCCTGTGAGCCAGTCTCTGTGATTGCCGCGCAGAAGTCGACACCGAGCAAATGGCGATCGGACTGGCTTCCGTCCGGGTTTCAGCTTCTCGATTCGAACGTTCGCTCGAGTCCCGCGTCCGGTGAACCCGTAGCCTGGCTATCCTATGGCGACGGGCTTGCTCGTTTCTCGGTGTTTCTCGAGCGGCTGGAGGGCGCTGTCGTCGAAGATGCGCGCAGTCAGATGGGGCCGACCGTAGCGGTATCCAAGCGTATTTCAACTACCACTGGCGATGTCATGGTGACGGTTGTTGGTGAGATTCCTCTAGGCACCGCCGAACGAGTGGCACTGTCGATGCGATCCGGGTCCGATCAGGCGACGCAATGATTGAGGAGCCCGGCCGCGTAATTGCAGTGGAGCCCGGCGCGGTCTGGGTTGAGACGCGGCGTAGTAGCACCTGCTCCGGCTGTTCTGCCAAAAACGGATGTGGCCAAGGCCTGATGGATAAACTTGGCGTCCACCAGCGGCGTGGGCTGATCCGGGCGTTGTCCGATTTCCATTTGGACGTAGGCGATTCGGTTATTGTCGGCATCCGTGAAAGCGTATTGCTACGCGGCGCCCTTCTTGTCTATCTTTTTCCGCTGATTGCGCTGCTGGCGTCTGCCCTCATTGCTTCTGAGCTTTCGGCTGCCGAGCCATATGTGGTGCTCTCGGGAGTTGGCGGTTTCCTTGTTTCCTGGCTGATCGTACGCAAGCGCAGTCAGCAAACTGCCGATGACCCGGGGTTGCAGCCCATTGTGTTACGCGCAATGCTGGCAACCACTGAAGGGTACGGTCAGGCCGGTTTGTTTTCGTCAAGGGAGAATGATGTTGAAGGTTTTACGCAATAGCGGCTTCGCTTTTTTCGCTGTGTTGTTCTTCTTGGGACAGGCCGCGGTGGCTAATGCACAGCTGCCGGATTTCACGCCCTTGGTAGAAAATGCCTCGCCTGCAGTAGTCAATATCAGCACCAAACAGAAGGTGCCGGCTCGTGGTGCGAATCCGCACATGCCGGATCTGGAAGGGCTGCCGCCTATTTTTCGTGAGTTCTTCGAACACAGCATTCCGCGCATGCCGGGTGGTGGGCAGCAGCGTGAGGCTCAGTCACTTGGGTCTGGATTCATCATTTCCGCTGACGGTTATGTGTTGACCAATAATCACGTGGTTGCCGATGCGGACGAAATAATTGTTCGCTTGCCGGATCGCAGTGAGCTGGAAGCCAAGCTTGTCGGTGCTGACCCTCGTACCGACGTGGCTTTGCTCAAAGTCGAGGCCACGGAGTTGCCAACGGTCAAACTGGGCAAGTCCGGTTCGCTGAAAGTTGGCGAATGGGTGCTGGCGATTGGTTCGCCCTTCGGCTTCGATCACACGGTTACGGCCGGCATCGTCAGTGCGACGGGGCGCAACTTGCCTAACGAAAGCTATGTGCCCTTCATTCAGACGGATGTTGCAATCAATCCAGGCAATTCCGGTGGGCCATTATTTAATTTGCAAGGCGAAGTGATCGGCATCAACTCTCAGATATTCACCCGCTCCGGCGGCTTCATGGGGTTGTCATTCGCCATTCCTATCGATGTCGCCATGGATGTTTCCGATCAGCTGCGTACGGACGGCAAAGTGAGTCGTGGTTGGTTGGGCGTAGTGATACAAGAGGTCAACCGAGATCTAGCGGAATCCTTTGGCCTGGAGCGTCCGGCCGGCGCACTGGTTGCGCAAGTAATGGATGGAGGACCGGCTGCCAAGGGTGGTTTGCGGGTTGGTGATGTGATCCTCAGTGTCGATGGCAAAGACATCGATATGTCCGCCGATTTGCCGCACATGATCGGTACGATCAAGCCGAACACCAGCGCGAAGCTGGGTATCGTTCGCGACGGGGACCGCGAGACACTTTCCGTCACCATCGGGGCATTGCCAGAAGATGGCGAAGAAGTGGCGGAAGCCGATAGCCGCACTGAGAAAAGCAGCAATCGACTTGGCGTCAAAGTGTCTGAATTGAGCGCTGAGCAGAAGCGCAGCCTTGATTTGCCCGGTGGAGTGGTCGTGAGTGAAGTGTTGAACGGTCCTGCTGCAATGATCGGTTTGCGGCCAGGTGACGTGATTACCCATCTGAACAATCAGGCAATCGACTCCGCATCGACCTTTGGTCGCGTTGCAGAGCAACTGCCGAAGAATCGGTCGGTTTCGATGCGAGTGCTGCGCCAGGGGCGGGCAAGCTTCATAACATTCAAGCTCGCCGAATAGACTGGCAGGCGAAGAGAAAAAGCGGCCTTCGGGCCGTTTTTTTGTGCTCGAAATGACTCTATTCGCACGTGGCGCAACATTCTCAAAACACGGAAACGGCTCCAAGGGCCGGCGTGGCGCTGAATAGACCTATCAGGTACACTTTGCGGCTATTTTTCGGCGGGCAATCAGCCTGCGACATATTGGGTGTTGAGCTGTGAGCGACCTGAGTCATATCCGCAATTTTTCCATCATCGCGCACATCGACCATGGCAAGTCGACCTTGGCTGACCGTTTTATCCAGATGTGTGGCGGTCTGACCGAGCGTGAGATGAATGCTCAGGTACTTGATTCGATGGACCTCGAGCGCGAACGAGGCATCACCATCAAGGCGCACAGCGTGACGCTGTACTACACCGCCCGGGACGGCAAGACCTACCAGCTGAACTTCATCGACACCCCCGGACACGTTGACTTCACCTATGAAGTGAGCCGTTCGCTGGCGGCCTGCGAGGGGGCACTCCTGGTTGTCGATGCGGGGCAGGGCGTCGAAGCGCAATCGGTCGCCAATTGCTATACGGCGATCGAGCAGGGCCTGGAGGTCATGCCGGTACTGAATAAGATGGACCTCCCACAGGCGGATCCGGATAAGGTCAAGGCTGAGATCGAACACATCATCGGCATCGATGCGACCGATGCTGTCGCGTGCAGTGCCAAGAGTGGCATGGGTGTGGATGATGTACTTGAACGCCTGGTGGAGGTCATCCCGCCACCGACCGGCGAGCTCGACGCACCGTTGCAGGCGCTGATCATTGATTCCTGGTTCGACAACTATCTTGGCGTCGTTTCGCTCGTGCGGGTGCGTCATGGCCGGATCAAGAAAGGCGACAAGGTTCTAGTCAAATCCACCGGCAAGGTGCATCAAGTCGATAGCGTCGGGGTATTCAACCCCAAGCACACGAGCACCGCTGATTTGAAAGCGGGCGAAGTTGGCTTCATCATCGCCGGCATCAAAGACATCCTCGGCGCGCCGGTCGGTGACACGCTGACACTATCCAATACACCAGACGTCGAGGTGCTGCCTGGCTTCAAGCGCGTCAAGCCGCAGGTCTATGCCGGCCTGTTCCCGGTCAGCTCGGATGATTTCGAAGATTTCCGCGAGGCGCTGCAGAAGCTCACTCTGAACGACGCCGCACTGCAGTACGAACCTGAAAGTTCCGATGCGCTGGGCTTCGGTTTCCGTATCGGCTTCCTCGGCATGCTGCACATGGAGATCATTCAGGAGCGGCTCGAACGTGAGTACGATCTTGACCTGATAACCACCGCGCCCACGGTGGTTTACGAGTTGGCGCTCAAGAATGGTGAGACTCTCTACGTCGATAGCCCGTCCAAGCTGCCGGATCTGTCGTCGATCGAGGACATGCGCGAGCCAATCGTAAGGGCCAATATTCTTGTGCCCCAGGAGCATCTGGGAAGCGTCATTACCCTTTGTATCGAGAAGCGCGGTGTGCAGCGGGATCTGCAGTTCCTCGGATCGCAAGTGCAGGTGCGCTACGACCTGCCCATGAGTGAAGTGGTGCTGGATTTCTTCGATCGTCTGAAGTCGGTCAGTCGTGGTTATGCCTCGCTGGATTACAGCTTCGAGTGTTTCCAGTCGGCGAACCTGACCCGCTTGGATATTTTGATCAACGGCGACAAGGTCGATGCGCTGGCGCTGATCGTGCACCGTGACAATGCTCATTACAAAGGGCGCATCCTCGTCGAGAAGATGAAAGAGCTTATCCCTCGGCAGATGTTCGACGTGGCGATCCAGGCGGCCATTGGCGGTCAGATCATTGCTCGGAGCACCGTCAAGGCGTTGCGCAAGAACGTTCTGGCCAAATGCTATGGCGGTGACGTGAGTCGTAAACGCAAGCTTCTGGAAAAGCAGAAGGCCGGCAAAAAGCGTATGAAACAGGTCGGCAACGTAGAAATCCCGCAAGAAGCGTTTCTCGCGGTGCTGAAGGTAGATAGCTGATATGTCGATCAATTTCCCGCTTTTGCTGGTGATTGCCGTTGCAGTCTGCGGTTTTCTGTCGCTGCTCGATCTGGTGTTCTTTGCGCCGCGTCGTCGCGCTGCGATAGCGAACTATGAAGGTCGTACCGGTGGCCAGCCTGATCAGTCGACACTGGACGCCCTGAGCAAGGAACCGGTGCTGATCGAGTACGGCAAATCCTTCTTTCCGGTGCTGGCGATCGTCTTGGTGCTTCGCTCGTTTCTGATCGAGCCGTTTCAGATTCCATCGGGTTCTATGATACCGACTCTCGAGGTCGGCGATTTTATTCTGGTCAACAAGTTTGCCTACGGCATTCGCCTGCCGGTGGCGGATACCAAAATCATCGACGTCAGCGATCCAAAGCGTGGCGATGTGATGGTCTTCCGCTATCCGAGCGATCCGAACATCAATTACATCAAGCGTGTCGTTGGCCTGCCGGGGGATCTCGTCCAATACAGCAGCGACAAACGGCTGAGCATCAACGGCAAGCCGGTCCCCGAAGTGCTGATCGGCGAAGAGCCGGGCAGCCTGGGTAGCGCCAAGCTGTACCGGGAACAGCTGGGCGAGGTCGAGCATCAGATCCGTAAGGAGATGGGTCGCTACCGAGTCGAGCCCAATCGCGAGTGGCGCGTCCCTGAAGGTCATTACTTCATGATGGGCGACAACCGCGACAACTCCAACGACAGCCGTTATTGGCAAGATGCAGCGATTCCCGCTGAGTTTGCCGGCATGGTTCCGGACCGCAATATCGTCGGTAAGGCGTTCGCCGTATGGATGAGTTGGCCGGATCCGAAGTTCAGCAATCTGCCACACTTCTCCCGAGTTGGTTTGATTCACTGAGTCTGTGATTCAGGGCCGGGTTCCCCTGGCCCGGCTCGCTATATTTGAGCAGCCCCGATTGGTGGGTAACGTACGACATAGAGGTCGACATGAGTTTTGCTCGTTCGCAAAAAGGGTTGTCCATGCTCAGCTGGATCATGATGCTTGCGCTGGTGGCGTTCGTGGCCAGCACTGCGTTCAGGATGCTGCCGCACTATTTCGACTATATGTCCATGGACAAGATCATCAGCGGAGTCGAAAGTGACAAGACGATGGAAGTCCGCACCGTTCGGGACTTTTACGGCCATGTCCGCAAGGGGATGGATGTAAATGGCATTCGCGACCTCGATCTAGAGGAAGCAATGAAAGTCGTCATCGAGAACAATGAATTCAAGGTCCATCTGGATTACGAAAAACGCGAGCCCCTGATCCGTAACCTCGATCTTGTGGCGAACTTCGATAAAGAATATCGCCTAAGGATGCCGTGAGCACTTCGTTAGCCCGTCTCGAGCGCAAGCTCGGTTATCAATTCAAAGACCAGGAGCTGATGCTGCTGGCCCTGACGCATCGTAGCTATGCCGGACGCAACAATGAGCGTCTGGAGTTTCTCGGTGACGCCATTCTCAACTTCATCGCCGGCGAGGCACTGTTCAGCCACTTCCCACAGGCCAAGGAAGGGCAGTTGTCCCGCCTGCGAGCGCGGCTGGTCAAGGGCGAGACCCTTGCGGTGCTCGCACGAGGCTTCGAACTCGGTGACTATTTGCGCCTCGGTTCGGGTGAGCTCAAGAGCGGTGGATATCGCCGTGAGTCCATCTTGGCCGACACGCTCGAAGCCTTGATTGGTGCGATCTATCTGGACGCCGGCATCGAGGCCGCGCGCGACCGCGTACTCGCCTGGCTTGCCAACGAACTGCAAGGACTGACGCTGGTCGACACCAACAAGGACCCTAAAACCCGCTTGCAGGAGTTTCTGCAGTCGCGCGCCTGTGAATTACCGAAGTACGAAGTGGTGGCGATTCAGGGAGAACCGCATTGCCGCACGTTCTTCGTCGAGTGCCAGGTGTCACTGCTCAACGAGAAGACACAAGGGCAGGGCGCCAGCCGGCGCATTGCCGAACAGGTTGCCGCCGCCTCGGCATTGATCGCCCTTGGCGTGGAGAATGGCCATGACTGATGAACACCTGCAGGACGACGCGGTAAGCCGCTGTGGTTATGTTGCAATCGTTGGCCGTCCCAATGTCGGCAAATCGACGTTGCTCAATCATGTACTCGGGCAGAAGCTCGCGATCACTTCACGCAAGCCGCAGACCACGCGTCACAACATGCTGGGGATCAAGACCGAGGGCGCCGTTCAGGCCGTCTACGTCGACACGCCCGGGCTGCACAAGAACGGTGAGACTGCTCTCAACCGATACATGAATCGCACGGCCTCCTCAGCATTGAAGGATGTCGATGTGGTGGTGTTCGTTGTCGACCGCACACGCTGGACTGACGAAGATCAGCTGGTGCTGGAGCGCGTTCAATATGTCGAAGGGCCCGTGATCGTCGCGGTGAACAAGACCGATCGCGTCGAGGACAAAGGCGAGCTGCTACCGCATTTCGAATGGCTGGCTCAACAACTGCCGAGAGCCGAGATCGTGCCGATTTCCGCTCAGCACGGGCAGAACCTGGATGTGTTCGAGAAGCTGGTGGCGTCGCACCTGCCGGAAGGCGAGCACTTCTTTCCGGAAGATCAGATTACGGACCGCAGTAGCCGCTTCCTCGCCGCTGAGCTGGTGCGCGAGAAGATCATGCGTCAGCTGGGCGCCGAAGTGCCTTACCAAATCACCGTCGAGATCGAGGATTTCAAGCAGCAGGGGCATGTTCTCCATATCCATGCGCTGATCCTCGTCGAGCGCGACGGACAGAAAAAAATCATCATTGGTGACAAAGGCGAGCGGATCAAACGCATCGGTCAGGAAGCGCGCAAAGACATGGAAGTGCTGTTCGATTCCAAGGTCATGCTCAATCTCTGGGTGAAAGTGAAGAGCGGCTGGTCCGATGACGAGCGAGCCCTGCATTCGCTGGGCTATAGCTGATTGAAAAGCCGCTTGAAGCTTAAAGCTTGAAGCGGGAAGGCTTGATCCTTGCTGGACTTGCGCAACCGTTCCAGCTTCCAGCTTCCAGCTTCCAGCTTCCAGCGCCTAGCCTATGGACCCCATGCTTTCCCAGTCCGCCTTCGTCCTGCATAGCCGTCCCTATCGCGAAAGCAGTGCTTTGGTGGACTTCTTCACGCCTGAAGGGCGACTACGAGCCGTGCTTCGCGGGGCGCGTGGAAAGGCGGGGACGTTGGCGCGGCCGTTCGTGCCGCTCGAGGTGGAATTTCGCGGGCGTGGCGAGCTGAAGAATGTCGGGCGGCTGGAAAGCGCCGGTCAGGCCTACTGGCTCGATGGCAACGCGCTGTTCAGCGGCATGTATCTCAACGAACTGCTGATTCGCCTGCTTCCCGCTGAAGACGCTCACCCGGCCATGTTCGATCACTACGCCGCGACATTGCCTGCGCTGGCGGCCAAGCGCCCGCTCGAACCCATACTTCGTGCGTTCGAATGGCGATTGCTGACCGAGCTCGGCTACGGGTTCGCCCTCGATCAAGACATCGCTGGGCAGCCGATCGTCAGCACTGGGCTTTATCGATTGTTGCCGGATACCGGCCTTGAGCCTGTCGGTCAGTTTCAGCCCGGGCTATTCAATGGCGCGGAACTCCTGGCCATGGCCGAGGCCGATTGGGATGTGCCTGGCGCTCTAGCCGCAGCGAAGCGATTGATGCGCCAGGCGCTGGCGCCACATCTGGGTGGTCGACCTCTGGTCAGCCGTGAATTGTTCATGAACATAAAGGAGGTCCCGCGTGACTGAAGCCAATCGAATTCTGTTGGGTGTCAATGTCGATCATGTTGCCACGCTGCGGCAGGCGCGCGGCACCCGTTACCCGGACCCGGTCAAGGCGGCGCTGGACGCCGAAGAGGCGGGAGCCGATGGCATTACCGTGCATCTGCGCGAAGACCGTCGGCACATCCAGGAGCGCGACGTGCTGATGATGAAGGACGCGCTGCAGACCCGGATGAATTTCGAAATGGGCGTGACCGAGGCGATGCTGGCTTTCGCCGAGCAGTTGCGTCCTGAACATGTCTGCCTGGTACCTGAAACGCGTCAGGAGCTCACCACCGAAGGTGGCCTCGACGTCGCTGGCCAGGAGTCGCGCATTCGTGATGCCATTGCTCGCCTGACCGCTTGCGGTGCGGAGGTCTCGTTGTTCATCGACGCCGATCCCCGGCAGATCGAAGCGGCAGCGCGCTTAGGCGCTCCGGCTATCGAGCTGCATACCGGGCGTTACGCAGATGCCCATAGCGTGGCCGAACGGGCATGCGAGCTGGCGAGAATTCGCGAAGGTGTCGAGTTCGGCCTAAGCCACGGATTGATCGTCAATGCCGGCCACGGCCTGCATTATCATAACGCCGAGCCCATCGCAGCGATCCGCGGTGTCAACGAGCTGAACATTGGCCATGCGATCGTCGCTCATGCGTTGTTCGTCGGCTTCAAGCAGGCCGTCAAGGAAATGAAGCACCTCATCGTCACCGCTGCGGCTCGCGGCTGACAAGCGCGGCGGCCTGCTCACGGCGGGTCGCCTCGACAGCCTGTCAGCGGCGAAACAGATTCAGCAGAATCGTAGGGTCTGTTGACGTTTCGTTCGCGGCCGCGCCGGAGCCTGTTTTTGCGCGATGGCCGCGCCCGCTCCCGGCGGGCC
>NZ_JAMOIH010000024.1 GCF_024448955.1 Stutzerimonas stutzeri | reverse complement strand
TCGGACTGCTCATTTAGACCACTAAATTCCGCGTCCTCGCCTGTTTTCAACGCAGTACTGCCTGCCTCGCCTACGTTTTTAGATGTGCCCTATAGCGGGTGCTGAGTTGCGATTTAGCAGGTTGCGCAGTTGATCTTTCTCCTCTGCGCTGAGTTCACCCTGGCGAGCTTTGCGGAGCAGCGATTCAAGGCTGCGTTCACGTTGTCTGGCGGCCAGAGTCTTAATGGTGTCGAAAAACTGTTGTTCAAGGTTATCGGCCGAGATCAGCCATTCTTTCTCCGCAAGTGCGCGTAAAAGGCGCCCTTGGTCGGTTCCATGCCAGCGAGCAATCAATTGCAGGCTGCGTAGCCTGGGATTCTTCTGCAGCGTGCCGAGAAGCGCGACGAGCAGTTGAGCGTAGGTGTCGTCTTCTGCGGCGAAATGACTCACATCTTCGACTTTCTGGGCAAGCTCCGGATGATGCAGCAGCGTGCGCAGTGTAGTCAGAGCCGGCGGCTCCACGGTGGCTGGTTTTCTTGGCACTCGGGCTTTAAAGTCTGGCTGCTGGCCGGGTTTTTTCCAGTCTTTCTTCCACTCTTTCTTGCCATTGCGTTTCGGCTGAGCCGGTTCGGACGGTACGTAATAGTCACCTTCGTCTTGCCCGGAGCCGGTGTCGTAATAGGCGCTGTCGTCGTATTCAGGGGTTGCGCCCGGTGATGCGGCACTCATCTGCTGAAGTGCGTCGCTATGCAATCCGGTGATCTCGCCGAGGCGCTGGCGCATCAGAGCGCGCAAGTTGGCGCCCGGTATTTTTTCGATGAGTGGCGCCGCCAGTGTGGCCAGGTGGGCCTTACCTTCCAGCGAGCGTGGGTCAGCTTCTTCGCTGAGTTGCTGGAAAAAGTAGTCGGCCAGTGGTTGGGCTTGTTGCTGTATTCGAGCCATGAAGGCATCGGTGCCTTCGCGGCGCACCAGGGTATCCGGATCGTCGCCTTCTGGCAGGAACAGAAAGCGTGCACGCCGGCCGTCCTGCAGATTCGGTAGCGCCGATTCCAGCGCTCGCCAGGCGGCCTTGCGGCCCGCTGCGTCGCCGTCGAAGCAGAAAAGCACGCTTGGCACGACGCGAAACAGTCGCTTGAGATGTTCGTCGCTGGTGGCGGTACCGAGTGTGGCGACGGCGTTGCGCAGCCCTTGTTGGGCCAGTGCGATCACGTCCATGTAGCCCTCAACGACCATGATCTCGTCCAGGTCGCGGTTGGCTTTGCGCGCTTCGTAAAGGCCATAGAGTTCCTGGCCCTTGTGGAAGACGGGTGTTTCCGGTGAGTTCAAATACTTAGGCTTATCGTCCCCTAGCACTCGGCCGCCGAAAGCAATGATGCGTCCTCGACTGTCGCGGATGGGAAACATCACGCGGTCGCGGAAGCGGTCGTAGCTTCTTCCGGTTTCAGCGTTCTCGATCAGCAGGCCGGCATCGATCATCGCCTTTTGCTGCAGGGCGTCGCCGCCCAGGTGCTTCATCAGGTTGTCCCAGCCGGGCGGCGCGAAACCGAGGCCGAAATCCCGGGCAATGGCGCCGGACAGGCCGCGGCCCTTGAGGTATTCCACCGCGGCCTTGCGGGCCGGGTGCCCCTTGAGCGCCTGACGGTAATACTCGGCGGCGGCATCCAGTAGCGGGTAGAGCGGCGAGTCCACCGGCTGACGCGGTTTGCGTCCGGGGCCGCTTTCTTCGCGGGGCACTTCCATGCCGGCGCGCTTGGCCAGTTCCTCGACGGCCTGGGGGAATTCCAGGCTGTCGTGATCCATGACGAAGCCGAGGGCGTTGCCGCCGGCGCCGCAGCCGAAGCAGTAATAGAACTGCTTGTCGGGGCTGACGCTGAACGACGGGGTCTTTTCCTTATGAAACGGGCAGCAGGCGGTGTAGTTCTTGCCGGTTTTTTTCAGCTGGATACGCGAACTCACCACTTCGACGATGTCGGAGCGGTTCAAGAGGTCATCGATGAACGATTGCGGTATCAGGCCGGCCATAGGGGTATGAGAATACGCTCGCAGTGTTCGGGCCGGAATGAAAAAAAACTCCGACCATTCGCCGGCTGGCGAAGCGGAGTCTCCTTCAATGCAAAGCCCGGCATAGGCCGGGCTTGATGCAGCTTCAGCTGTACTGGATCAGTACAGGCGAACGCTGCGGCGCTGTTCGCGCTGCACTTTCTTGGCGTGACGCTTGACTGCGGCAGCAGCTTTACGCTTGCGCTCGGCAGTGGGCTTCTCGTAGAACTCACGGCTGCGGACTTCGGCCAGCACGCCGGCTTTTTCGCAAGAACGCTTGAAGCGACGCAGAGCTACGTCGAATGGTTCGTTCTCTTTAACTTTAACGTTGGGCATCCAGGACGTACCTTCACTTGTTTACCGGTTACAACGCGCTTCGGCAAATGTTCGCGAGCACGCTGGTTTTAAGGGTTGCGGATGTTAACGCCTTGTCACGTGGAATGCAAAGCCCGCCGAGCGAAAAGCGCTGGTCGGTCGAAGGTCGCGGCGATTAATATGCGCGGCTTCATTCGCTTCTC
Organism: Stutzerimonas stutzeri; assembly: GCF_024448955.1. GTDB lineage: Bacteria > Pseudomonadota > Gammaproteobacteria > Pseudomonadales > Pseudomonadaceae > Stutzerimonas > Stutzerimonas stutzeri_AQ. Next base: position 40,138 of record NZ_JAMOIH010000024.1, on the reverse strand, counting down.
TGAAGGTTGTGCCCATGCTGGTGCTGGGGCTGGAAACATCATGCGACGAGACCGGCGTCGCGCTGTACGACAGCGAACACGGCCTGCTGGCCGACGCCTTGTTCAGCCAGATCGACCTGCATCGCGTCTATGGCGGCGTGGTGCCGGAGCTGGCCTCGCGTGATCACGTCAAACGCATGTTACCGCTGATCCGTCAGGTACTCGACGAAGCCGGACGCGATTCGAGCCAGATCGATGCGGTTGCTTACACGGCTGGTCCCGGCCTTGTCGGGGCGTTGCTGGTGGGTGCGTCCTGTGCGCAGGCGATGGCCTTTGCCTGGGGCATTCCGGCAGTCGGGGTGCATCATATGGAAGGGCATCTGTTGGCGCCGATGCTCGAAGAGCATCCACCGGCGTTCCCCTTCGTCGCGTTGCTGGTATCCGGTGGCCATACGCAGCTGGTTCGTGTCGACGGTATCGGTCGTTATGAACTGCTGGGCGAGTCGGTGGACGACGCCGCCGGCGAGGCGTTCGACAAGACGGCCAAGCTCATGGGCTTGCGCTATCCAGGTGGCCCGGAAATCGCTGCGCTTGCCGAGCGCGGGACGCCGGGTCGATTCACCTTCCCGCGGCCGATGACCGATCGCCCGGGGCTGGATTTCAGCTTCAGCGGCCTCAAAACCTCGACCCTGACTACTTGGCAGCACTGCCGTAACGCCGGTGACGACGGCGAGCAGACTCGTTGCGATATCGCGCTGGCCTTTCAGCAGGCCGTCGTCGAGACGCTGACCATCAAGTGCCAGCGTGCCTTGAAGCAGACGGGCCTCAAGAGTCTGGTGATCGCCGGCGGCGTGAGTGCCAATCTGGCGCTGCGTAAGAGTCTCGAAGCCATGCTCGGTGAGTTGAACGGAAAGGTGTTCTATGCGCGGCCACGTTTCTGTACCGATAACGGCGCTATGATCGCGTACGCCGGTTGTCAGCGATTACTGGCTGGTCAGCAGGATGGCCCGGAAATCTCGGTTCAGGCGCGCTGGCCGATGGAGACGTTGCCAGCTGTATGACGTAGCAAACCGTCTAGAAATGCCGCTCCGTGCCTGCGAACAGGTCGCGCAAATTGATCCGGTGACGCCAGACGATAAGCGCGGCCAGCACGATCATGGGCAAGAGCGCGCCAGGCTGTTGCCAGGCCAGAAAGGGCAGGCAGAGCGGTAATGCAACAAGTGCGGCCAGCGAGCTGGTGCGAGTCGCTTTGAGCACCAGCAGCCAGATGATCAGCGCGAGCAGTGCGGTCGGTGGGTGAAGTCCGAGCAGGGCGCCGGCGGCGGTAGCCACGCCCTTGCCACCATGAAAGCGAAAGTACAGTGGATACAGATGACCGAGCACCGCTGCGAGCGCGATCCAGGCTTGCTGCTGGATAGAAAGGCCCAAAGCCGCAGCGAGCAAAACCGGCAGCAGGCCCTTGAGCAGATCGCCGATCAGGGTGGTGATTGCCAGACGTTTACCGGCAAGCCGCAGCATGTTGGTGGCGCCGGGATTGCCGGAGCCGCCGGCACGCGGATCGGGAGCACCCGCCAGGCGACTGAGTAGAATGGCGAATGATAGCGAGCCGGTCAGATAGGCGAGCAGTGTCAGTTGCCAGAACATGACATCCATCCGGGGCAGGGAGCTCCTGAGTCTAACGGCGCGTACTGGAATTGTCGTGCTGTGGGAGAGAGTTGCGTGGATACAGTTTTCATCGAGGGGCTGGAAGTGGACACGCTGATCGGCGCCTACGATTGGGAGCGCGGCATTCGGCAGTGCTTGCGTCTGGATCTGACGCTCGGCTGGGACATTCGCCCTGCCGCAGAGAATGACGAGCTGGACAAGGCGCTGGATTACGCCGAAGTGACCGCGACCATTGATCGCTTCGCACAGGCTTCTCGCTTCGAGCTGGTCGAAACCTTCGCCGAGCGGTTGGCTGCCAGTCTGATGAGCCAGTTCGGCATTCCTTGGCTGAGGCTGCGGGTCACCAAACCGGGCGTCAATACTCGCGCTTCGGCGTTGGGTGTGGAGATCGAACGCGGATGCCGCTGACTCGCGTACTGCTCGGGCTGGGCAGCAACAACAGGCGTGAACATAACCTGACCGCCGGTCTCGATGCGCTGGAGCAATTGCTCGGCGACATGCGCTGTTCGCCTGTCTTCGAAAGCTTGGCGGTGGGTTACAAGGGCGACAATTTCTACAACCTGGTCGTTTCCGGAATCACCGAATTGCCGCTGATGGAGCTGGATCGTCGGCTCAAGTTCATCGAGGCGGACAACGGTCGCTACGCGCCGGATCGCAAAGGCCTGCCGCTGGATATCGACGTGCTGATGTACGGCAATCTGGTGGGCAATTTTCATGGGCTGGAACTGCCGCGCCCTGAGACGCTGAAGAATGCCTTCGTGCTCTGGCCGTTGGCGCTGCTGGCGCCGGACGTACAGCATCCGATCGCGGGTTGCAATTTTGCCGAGCTTTGGCGGGATTCGGCGATCGAGCAAAAGCTCTGGCCTGTGGCTTTTCAATGGAAAGGAGCGGAGCTGACGCCGCTCGCCCTGTTGCACGACTGACGGCCACGCCAGCCACCATTTACGCCGCTGATCAATCGTGCCGTGTGGCGTTGGGGGCATGAGTCAGTCGGAGTGTGCTTTGTCGCAATACTGCCGAACCGCTTCCAGACGTTCGAGTTTGAGCGCCTCGCCCAGCTCCGCGCCCTTATAACCTCGCTCAATTAACGGCTTCACCTGTACCGATCGAGCGGACTCAGCGGCGCCACGTAGGTAATCGGCTTGGGGATAGCCGCCGATCACAAAATCAACACGGGCCCGCGCGTCCATTTCGCAGGCGGCAAGGAACAGTTCGAAGCGCTCCGGGCGGCGGTAGATGTCGAAGTGTTGTAGTACCTCGAACAGCATGAGCGCCGATAACCTCATTGCGTCATGACTGAACGCGAGAAACTCACCAGCCAGCATGGCCAGTTCCTGGCAATCTCGCGGAACCTTGTAACGGCGGTTGACGGCTTCGATTTGCTGCAGTTCCCGTTTGTGTGGCTCTGACGCCGAGTCACCCGGTGTAGCCGGCTGTCCCAGAGGCAGCAACAAACAAGTCCAGCGCACCGGCAGTGGTTGCTGATGCGCCGCGCATTCACGCATCACCCTGAGCAAATGCTCGGCGGCAGTAGTTTCGCAACCTTGCACGTCCGATTGCGGGGCGTTGAACAGCCGCTCGATTTCCGGAAACAGCTCCTTCAGCGCGCCGCAATCGTGCAATACCTGTACGAACACGTCAGGGCGAGGCTCCATCAGCGCGCGTGAAATTTCCTTCCAACTGCGTTCCGGTGTCAGCGCCTGGAGCTCACCTGATTCGGCAAGCTGGCGCATCAATGCCTGCGTTTCAGCGGCAACGCTGAAGCCGAGATCGGCATAACGCGCGGCAAAGCGGGCCACACGCAGTACCCTCAACGGATCTTCAGCGAAAGCGGAGGATACGTGGCGAAGTAGACGTGCCGACAGATCGGATTGGCCGCCGTAGGGGTCGATTAGTTGGCCATGCTCGTCCTCGGCCATGGCGTTGATGGTCAGGTCCCGCCGGTTCAGATCCTCTCCCAGCGTGACGTCGGGGCTCGTATAGAAGATGAAACCACCGTAGCCCCGGCCACTCTTGCGTTCGGTGCGGGCCAGCGCATATTCCTCGCCAGTAGCCGGATGCAGGAAAACCGGGAAATCCGCGCCCACCGGGCGAAAGCCCTTGGCCTGCATTTCTTCGGCGCTTGAGCCGACCACCACCCAATCCACCTCGGTTACCGGGCGCCCCAGTAAACGATCACGCACCGCACCACCGACTTTGTAGATCTGCATGTAGTCCTCCTGTGAGCGGAGGATAAAGGATAACGGCGGTGAGGCCGGAAAAAGTGCTGGAGGCTGATCCAAGCTTCAAGCTCGGTGCTCGTTCGGTCAGCCTCCGGGTCTTACTGTCAGTTCATGCCAGGAAATCTGCTTTCGCCCTCCGGTTCGACCCGGGGCGGCATGTGGTGCGTGGTGACGAGCTTGTCGTCCTGCATCGAGTGCAGATGAACGTCGAACCCCCAAAGCCGATGTAGGTGCTTGAGTATCTCGTCGGTGGAGCCGCCCAGTGGTTTGCGGTCGTGTTGCTGATGGCGCAGGGTCAGTGAGCGATCCCCGCGACGATCGACGCTCCATACCTGCACGTTGGGCTCGCGATTGCCAAGGTTGTACTGCGCTGCCAACAATTCGCGAATGGCGTGGTAGCCGTTTTCGTCATGAATGGCAGGGACCAGTAGTTCGTCTTTCTGATCGTCGTCGAGGATGCTGAACAACTTGAGATCGCGGATCACCTTCGGTGAGAGAAATTGCAGGATGAAGCTCTCATCCTTGAAGTTGTTCATCGCGAACTTCACCGTGGTCAGCCAGTCGCTGCCGGCAATGTCAGGGAACCAGCGCTTGTCTTCCTCGGTGGGGTTCTCGCAGATCCGGCGGATGTCCTGATACATGGCGAACCCAAGCGTGTAGGGGTTGATGCCGCTGTAATACGGACTGTCGAAGCCGGGTTGATAGATCACGCTAGTGTGCGACTGCAGAAATTCCATCATGAAACCGTCGGTCACCAAGCCCTCATCGTACAGATCGTTGAGCAGCGTGTAGTGCCAGAACGTCGCCCAACCCTCGTTCATCACCTGGGTCTGGCGCTGCGGATAGAAGTACTGCGCGATCTTGCGCACGATACGCACCACCTCGCGCTGCCACGGCTCCAGCAGAGGAGCGTGCTTCTCGATGAAATAGAGAATGTTCTCTTGCGGCTCGGCCGGGAAGCGCTGGTCACGTTGGCGCTCGTCGTCCTTTTCACCGAACTTGGGAATGGTCCGCCAGAGGTCGTTGATCTGCTTCTGCAGATGCTCCTCGCGGTCCTTCTGGCGACGCCGCTCCTCTTCGGCGGAAATGGGATAGGGGCGCTTGTAACGGTCGACGCCGTAATTCATCAGGGCATGGCAGGAATCGAGCAAGTCTTCCACCGCATCGATGCCGTGGCGTTCCTCGCACTGGGTGATGTACTGCTTGGCGAACACGAGGTAGTCGATGATCGAACTGGCATCGGTCCAGGTGCGGAACAAGTAGTTGCCCTTGAAGAAACTGTTGTGGCCGTAGCTGGCATGGGCGATTACCAACGCCTGCATGGTGATGGTGTTTTCTTCCATCAGATAGGCGATGCAGGGGTCGGAGTTGATTACGATCTCGTAGGCCAGTCCCATCTGGCCTCGCGTGTAGGATTTCTCGGTGCTGAGGAAATGCTTGCCATAGGACCAGTGGTGGTAGCCCAGCGGCATGCCCACCGAGGCGTAGGCGTCCATCATCTGCTCGGCGGTGATGACCTCGATCTGGTTCGGGTAGGTATCCAGCGCATAGCGCTCGGCGATACGTCCGATCTCGCGGTCGTAGGTACGGATCAGGTCGAAGGTCCATTCCGAGCCGGTGGATATGGGCTGTCGTTTCATGCTGCGTACCTCAGCTAGCCATGCGCCGCTGGAAGAGTTCGCGGAACACCGGATAGATGTCGCCTGCGGTCACCAGTTGCTGTTGGGCGAACGAGTCGCCGAAGGCTTCGGCCACCTGGTTGTACTCGTACCACAGCGCCTGATGTTCGCGCGGCGTGATCTCGACGTAGGTGAAATATTGGACAAACGGCATGATCTGGTTGATCAGGATGTCCCGGCAGATCGGCGAGTCATCGTTCCAGTTATCGCCGTCCGAAGCCTGCGCCGCATAGATGTTCCATTCATTGGCCGGATAACGCTCTGCCATGATCTCCTGCATCATTTTCAGAGCGCTGGAAACAATGGTTCCGCCGGTTTCTCGCGAATAGAAAAATTCCTCTTCATCGACCTCCTTGGCGCTGGTGTGGTGGCGGATGAACACCACGTCAATCTTGTCGTAGTTCCGTTTGAGGAATAGGTACAAGAGGATGAAGAAGCGTTTGGCGATGTCCTTGGTCGCCTGGGTCATGGAGCCGGAAACGTCCATCAGGCAAAACATCACGGCCTTGGAGCTGGGGTTGGGATGCTTGACCAGCAGGTTGTACTTGAGGTCGAAGGTGTCGAGGAAGGGCACACGATGGATGCGTGCGCTGAGCCGCTCGATTTCCTCTTCGGCCGCCTGGATGTCGGTGAAATTGGCGGGCTCTTCCAGTTTCAACCGCGCCAGTTCGGCTTTCACTTCACGCAATTTGGCGCGGCTGCTACCGGACAGAGCAATGCGACGCGCATGAGCCGAACGCAACGTGCGCACGATGTTGATGCGCGACGGATTGCCCTCGTTGCTGATGCCGGCGCGCACCGTCTTGAAGGTGTCGGTACCGGTCAGGTGACGCTTGACCAGATTGGGTAGCTCGAGGTCCTCGAACATGAAGTCGAGAAACTCTTCCTGAGTGATCTGAAAAACGAAGTCGTCCATGCCTTCGCCGTTATTGCTGGCCTTGCCGGCACCCTGACCCCCGCCACCGCCCTGCGGCCGTGGAATGCGCTCACCGGCGATGAACTCCTTGTTGCCGGGATGAACAATGGTCTGCCGACCGCCGCGTCCGTGATGCAGGATCGGCTCGTCGATATCGCGACCGGGAATGCTGATCTGCTCACCATGTTCCATATCGGTGATGGAGCGGCGTCCCACAGCCTCTTCGACCGCTTTCTTGATATGCCCGCGGTATCGCTGCAGGAATCGCTGGCGGTTCACCGTGCTTTTGTTCTTGCCGTTCAGGCGACGGTCGATCACGTAGCTCATACGAGCCCTCCGGGTCGAGCTGGAAGTCGTAAGCTCGAAGCTGGAAGTGCTGCTTTGGCTTCCAGCTTCAAGCTCTCAGCTGCTTTACTGTGATTTCCGTACCCGCAGATACCATTCCGAAAGCAGGCGAACCTGTTTCTCCGTGTAGCCGCGCTCGACCATGCGCACGACGAAGTCGTTGTGCTTCTTCTGATCTTCCTTGCTGGCTTTGGCGTTGAAGCTGATGACAGGTAGTAGGTCCTCGGTGTTGGAGAACATCTTCTTCTCGATCACCACGCGCAGCTTCTCGTAGCTGAGCCAGCTCGGATTTTTGCCGTTGTTGTTGGCCCGCGCGCGCAGGACGAAGTTGACGATCTCGTTGCGGAAATCCTTCGGGTTACTGATGCCGGCGGGTTTCTCGATCTTCTCCAGCTCCTCGTTCAGAGCCATGCGGTTGAGGATTTCGCCGGTTTCCGGGTCGCGGTATTCCTGATCTTGAATCCAGAAGTCCGCGTAGAGCACGTAGCGGTCGAAGATGTTCTGGCCGTACTCGCTGTAGGACTCCAGGTAAGCGGTCTGGATTTCCTTGCCAATGAAGTCGACGTAACGCGGAGCGAGGTACTCCTTGATGAAGCGCAGGTAACGCTCGCGCACCTCGGCCGGGAATTGCTCTTGCTCGATCTGCTGCTCCAGCACATAGAGCAGGTGCACCGGGTTGGCGGCGATTTCGTGCGGATCGAAGTTGAACACCTTGGACAGGATCTTGAAGGCGAAGCGGGTCGACAGGCCATTCATGCCTTCGTCAACGCCGGCGGTGTCACGGTATTCCTGGATCGACTTGGCCTTCGGATCGGTATCTTTCAGATTCTCGCCATCGTAGACGCGCATCTTCGAGTAGATATTGGAGTTTTCCGGCTCCTTCAGGCGGCTCAGCACGGAAAATTGCGCCAGCATCTTCAGCGTATCGGGGGCGCAGTGGGCCTTGGACAACGAGCTGTTGAACAGGAGTTTGTCGTAAATCTTGATCTCATCGGTGACCCGCAGGCAGTACGGCACCTTGACGATGTAGATCCGGTCGATGAAGGCTTCGTTGTTCTTGTTGTTGCGGAAGGTGTGCCACTCCGACTCGTTGGAGTGGGCCAGCAAAATGCCGTTGTAGGGAATCGCGCCGAGGCCTTCGGTGCTGTTGTAGTTGCCTTCCTGAGTGGCGGTCAGCAATGGATGCAGCACCTTGATCGGCGCCTTGAACATCTCGACGAATTCCATCATGCCTTGGTTGGCGCGGCAGAGTGCACCAGAGTAGCTATAGGCATCAGCGTCGTTCTGCGGAAACTCCTCGAGCTTACGGATATCGACTTTACCGACCAGAGCTGAAATGTCCTGGTTGTTCTCATCGCCCGGTTCGGTCTTGGCAACGGCGATCTGATTGAGGATCGAGGGATAGAGCTTGACCACGCGGAACTGACTGATGTCGCCGCCAAATTCCTGCAAACGCTTGGTGGCCCAGGGTGACATGATCGAGTTCAGATAGCGGCGTGGGATGCCATAGTCTTCTTCGAGGATCTGCGCATCCTCGGCCGGGTTGAACAAGCCCAGCGGCGACTCGAAAACCGGCGAGCCCTTGATGGCGTAAAAGGGCACCTTTTCCATCAACTGCTTGAGCTTTTCAGCGAGCGATGACTTGCCGCCGCCAACCGGACCGAGCAGATAAAGAATCTGCTTCTTCTCTTCGAGTCCCTGCGCGGCATGGCGGAAATAGGAGACGATTTGATCGATGCAGTCTTCCATGCCATGAAAGTCTTCGAAGGCGGGGTAGCGGCGGATCACCTTGTTGGAAAAGATTCGGGAAAGGCGTGAGTCGGTCGAGGTGTCGATCAGCTCGGGTTCACCGATTGCCATCAATAGACGCTCGGCTGCAGTGGCGTAGGTACCCCGGTCTTCCTTGCACAGATCGAGGTACTCCTGAAGCGAATACTCTTCCTGGCGGGTTGCTTCGAATCGTTGCTGGAAATGGCTGAAAATGCTCATGACTTCACCTCGGACGATGCTCGGAGCCGGTGTTGTCATCAGGCATTCAGGTGCGGCCGACTGATCGACCTGTGGAGTTCCCCCGAACACCTAATGGTTAAAACCTGAGGCCCGGTAGCCGGTAGATGGCTTCCACCTGTTTGGATGGCCTTAACTGAAGGATAGTTCGGATTCAGCAAATTCAAGGGAAGAGAGAGGCAATAACCGCTGCGTTTCGTCGGACGATCAGCGCAAGGCCGCGCAATATGCGGCGTAACGGGCGATATTTTTTTACAGCGGATCGCCTTGTTCGACGTCCTGCGGGAAGGTCTGCCGCCACAGCTCAAAGCCACCGTCGAGGCTGTAGACGTCGGAAAATCCTTGGTTGATGAGGTAGGCCGCGGCGCTCTGACTGGAGTGGCCGTGGTAGCAAGTGACGATGAGCGGATGATCCAAGTCCGCCGCCGCGATGAAATCGGGCAGCGATTGATTGTCGAGATGCGTCGATCCGCTGATGTGGCCGTTGGAGTAACTGTGTGGATCACGAATATCGACGATCACGCCGCCTTCGCTGCGCAGCGCCTGGGCCTGCTCTGGGGAGATGCGTTTGAAGTCGGTCATGGTTTTGCCTCGCAGTCACAGTGGTGCAGTTCGTTGCTGTCGACGTTCATCAGGGTCATGGTGTTGCCCCATACGCAGCCGGTATCCAAGGCATAGACGTTGGGCTCGTCGCAATGGCCTTCCAGTGCCGCCCAATGGCCGAAGATAATCTTGCATCCTCGGGTCTTGCGGTTGGGGTGGCTGAACCAGGGCTCGAAGCCCGGCGGCGCCGAATCCAACCCGTCCTTGGCCTGCAACTCCAGCGTGCCGTCGGCCTTGCAGAACCGCATGCGGGTGAAATAGTTAGTGATCAGGCGCAGCCGCGGCACGCCCTGCAGCTCTTTGTTCCACTTGGCCGGCTGGTTGCCATACATGCCGTCGAGAAAGGGCGGCAGCAAGGCGTCGTCGCGCAATGCCTGCTCGACTTCTGCGGCGCGCCGGAGTGCCTTAGCCAGCGTCCATTGGGGTGGAATGCCGGCGTGGACCATGGTTGTCTCTCGTTCGGCGTCGTGATGGATCAATTTCTGCTGGCGCAGCCAGTCGATCAGGTCCGCTCGATCAGGTGCGTCGAGGATGGGTTTGAGCGTGTCGGATCTTTTTAGCCGCTCGATATTGTGCGCAACGGCTACCAGATGCAGATCGTGATTGCCCAGCACCGTAACGCCCGAGGTGCCCAAGTCACGCACGAAACGCAGCGCCTCGAGCGACTGTGGGCCTCGGTTGACCAAATCTCCGGCGAGCCACAGGCGATCGCGTGAGGGGCTGAAATCGACCCGCTGCAGCAGGCATCGAAGAGGTTCGAGGCAACCTTGCAGGTCGCCGACAGCATAGGTAGTCAATGCAGAGCTCCGGGTACGGCCAGCCGGAAAGGCGCAATCGCGGCTTCGAAGCGGTGTCCATCTTCGGCCAGCATCTGATAGCTGCCCTGCATCGTGCCGACGCGGGAGGTCATCAGCGTACCGCTGGTGTAGACGTGACGTTGGCCCGGTGCGATCACCGGCTGTTCGCCGACCACGCCGGCGCCGCGTACTTCCTGCACCTGTCCGTCGCCGTCGGTGATGATCCAGTGGCGAGACAGCAGTTGTGCGGTCAGCTGGCCTTTGTTTTCGATCGTTACCCTGTAGGCAAAGGCATAACGGTTTTGTTCCGGCTGCGACTGGTCGGCCAGGTATGTCGGGCTGACACTGACGTTGAACCAGTAGCGGGGGTCTTCGGACATGGGGACTCCTGCGGGTGGGCTTTGCCTTCAGTCGCGGGCGGCAAGTTGATCTGACAATCTGACGAACGCGGCCAGATCCAGCTGTTCCGGACGCAGGCTGCCGTCGACATCGGCCGCGGCGATGGCATCCGCGTCGAGCAGCCCTTTGAGTGTATTGCGCAGCGTCTTGCGGCGCTGATTGAAAGCCTGACGGACCACGATTTCCAACTGGCGATGGTCGCGCGCCGGATGCGGCAGCACCTCGTGCGGGACTAGACGCACGATGGCCGATTCGACCTTGGGTGCCGGATTGAAGGCGCCAGGCCCCACATTGAACAGATGCTCTACACGGCAGTGATATTGCACCATGATCGACAGACGCCCCCAGTCTCCACCGCCTGGCTGCGCAGCGAGTCGCTCGACCACTTCCTTCTGCAACATGAAATGCATGTCGCGGATCAGCCCGGCATGGTCGAGCAGGTGAAAGATCAGCGGTGTGGAAATGTTGTACGGCAGGTTGCCGACGATGCGCAGGCTGCCGGGCTCTTGACTCAATTGGGCGAAGTCGAACTTCAGTGCGTCACCCTGGTTGAGCGCGAAGTTGTCTCGATCGGCGAATTTTTGCTGAAGGATTGGAATCAGGTCCAGATCGAGTTCAACCACATCCAGCTGCGCACCGCTGTCGAGCAGGCCTTCGGTCAGGGCGCCCTGACCCGGCCCGATCTCGACGATTCGCTCGCCCGGCTTGGCATGGATGGCGCGCAGGATGCGATGGATCACGCCAGCGTCGTGGAGGAAATTCTGGCCGAAACGCTTGCGCGCGCGGTGTTGGTAGTCGGACATCGAAAGCTCCAGGGAGCAGCTTGAAGCCAGAAGCTTGAAGCTGGAAGCGGATAAGGCGCGCATTTTAGCAGGCTGTAAGAAGGGAAAGACGATAACGGCGCTGGAGGCTGGAAGGCGGAACGAGACGGCCGTGTTGACGTAGGACGGGTGCAACCGCCGAACGGAGTTCGGCATCGGACAGTTAGCCGGCTGTAACTCGTCCTATGATTCGCGACGGTAAAAAGAGATACATCCTACTTACCGAGAAGCAGCGGCAGTAAAGCCAATCGCTACGCTATCCGGGTTCAGCTTCCAGCTCAGCTTGGGCTGGCCATCTGATACGCCGTTTCCAGCGCTACCTGCAGGCTACCGGTATCGATTAGCCCTGTGCCGGCGAGGTCCAGTGCGGTGCCATGGTCGACCGACGTACGTACGATCGGTAGGCCCAAGGTCACGTTGACGGCCGCGCCGAAGCCTTTGTATTTGAGTACTGGCAAACCCTGGTCGTGATACATCGCCAGCACCGCGTCGCAGGTGTCGAGGTGCTTCGGTGTGAACAGGGTGTCGGCCGGTAGCGGGCCGATCAGATTCAGGCCATCACTGCGCAGACGCTGCAGGGTCGGTTCGATGATTTCGATTTCCTCGCGGCCCAGATGCCCGCCCTCGCCAGCATGGGGGTTGAGCCCGCAGACCAGAATACGCGGCTGCGCAATGCCGAATTTGCCGACCAGATCGGCATGCAGGATGCGGGCGACACGTTCCAGCCGCTCGGTGGTGATCGCCGCCGCGACGTCTTTGAGCGGCAGATGAGTGGTGACCAGCGCCACACGCAGGCCGCGAGTGGCCAGCATCATCACCACTTGCTCGGCGCCGGTCAGTTTGGCGAGGAATTCGGTGTGACCGGAGAAAGGAATGCCCGCTTCGTTGATCACACCCTTGTGCACCGGCGCGGTGATCATGCCGGCGAAGGCGCCATCGATGCAGCCCTGACCAGCCCGCGTCAGTGTCTCCAGTACGTAGTGGCCGTTGTGCGGGTTCAGCTGACCCGCAGCTACCGGCGCCGGAAGCGGCGTATCCCAGACATATAGACTGTTGGGCGGTGCCGGTACGGCTGGCCAAGCGCCTGGACCAACATCGAGAAGGTCGATGGCTAGTCCCAACTGTTCGGCGCGTTCGGCCAGCAGCGCACGGCTGGCGATGGCAACTAGCGCCCGGGGTTGGGCTTCGCGAGCCAGCAGCAGGCAAAGATCTGGACCGATGCCGGCCGGCTCTCCGGGTGTCAGGGCGAAGGGAAGGGACATAGGGCCTCCAGCGGGTAGAGCGACAAGCGAAGGGCAGCTACAAGCTGCAAGCGACAACTCAGGAGCCGCGGGCTAACAAAGACGCTGAGGCCGAGCGAAAAGATCTCGCTGACATGGGGCGGATGCAGCCTTGTCGAGCGGAGCTGGCGTCGTACCTTGGCGGGTTACACCCGCCCTACGGTTTTTGGTGGATCGCATGATCCACTTTGCACATCGAGAGTAGCGGCAAGCTTCAAGCTAGATGCGGCAAGCTGCCAATCACCACGCTAATTTGCTTCCAGCTTCCAGCTTCCAGCTTCCAGCCTAGAGCTTGATTTCCACATAGGCTTCATCGCGTATCTGACGCAGCCAGGCTTGCAGCTCTTCTTCATATTTACGGTTGCGCAGCAAGTTGAGCGCCTGTTGCTCGCGAAACTCTTCGCTGGCGTCCGTCGCACGGCGCCCAAGGACTTCCAGGATGTGCCAGCCGTACGGGGTCTTGAAGGCTTCGGACAGCTGGCCGCTCGGGGTGTTGGCCATCACTTCGCGGAATTCCGGTACCAGCGAACTCGGGTCGATCCAGTTCAGGTCGCCTCCGTTGAGCGCGGAGCCCGGGTCTTCGGAAAAATTCTTCGCCAGTTCAGAGAAACTCTCGCCCGCGAGAATACGCTCGCGCAGGCGCTCGACGAGACGTCGGCTTTCTTCTTCGCTACGGATCTGGCTGGGCTTGATCAGGATATGGCGGACATGAATCTCGTCGCGAACCTGAGTATCTCCGCCGCGCTTGTCGAGCACCTTGAGCATGATGAAGCCCGGCGGGGTACGCACCGGCTGGGTGAAGTCACCGACCTCCATCGTGCTGACTTCAGTGTCGAACGGTGGCGGCAGCTGAGCGGCTTTACGCCACCCCATGTCGCCGCCTTCCAGCGCGTTTTCACTGGCTGAGCGCGACACCGCCAGCCTGGCGAAATCTGCGCCCTGCTGGAGTTGTTGATAGGTGTCCATCGCCATTTCTTCGGCCGCCTGGATCGTGGCCGAATCAGCCGACTCGGGAACCGGAATCAGGATGTTGGCCAGCCGGTACTCTTCGGAAAGCTGCAGTTTCCCGAGATCGGAGGCCAGGAAGTTTTCGACTTCCTGATTGGAAATCTGAATGCGTTCGGCGATACGACGCTGGCGCACTCGACTGATGACCATCTCGCGGCGAATCTGCTCGCGAGCGGTTTCCAGGCTCAAACCGTCTCGCTCCAGAGCCGCGCGGAACTGGTCCAGGGTCATGCTGTTGCGCTGGGCAATGGTCCCCATGGCCTGGTTGAGTTCTTCATCGGAGATGCGGATGCCCGAACGATCGCCAATCTGCAGCTGGAGATTTTCAGTGATCAGGCGTTCCAGCACCTGTTGCTGCATGACGTCCTGCGGTGGCATTTCGGCGCCGCGCTTCTCGATGGTCTGCTCGACTTCGCGGAGACGCTGGTCCAACTGGCTCTGCATGATCACGTCGTTGTCAACGATGGCCACGATACGGTCGAGCGGGCGCACCTCGGCTGAGGCAGTCGTGGCGATAGTCGCGCATCCCAGTAGGAGGGTGCCCGCCACCAGCGGGCGCAGGTAATCAGAAAGCTTGATCTTCACGTTCACGGTAGCCTTGTATGCCTTCGTCGAGGAATGTCTCGGTGGCGCTGCCGAACACGCCGCCGAGTCCCTTGAGGACGATTTGCAGGAAGATGCCATTGTCTGGCTCGTCGTTCTGCGATGGGTTGAGACTGGTTTCGTCGTAATCGATCCAGTAACGGTTGATCAGGCGCAGCTTCCAGCAGCAGCTGTCGTACTCGAAGCCTCCGAAAGCTTCCAGCGTACGGTTGCGGCTGTAGTCGTGCTGCCAGCGCGCGATCACACTCCACTGCGGCGCGACTGGCCAGATAGTGGAGAAGTCGTGCTGGTTGATCTTGTAGTAGTCCTTGATGTATTCGGGCGAGCCCGGCGCGCCGTAATCGCCGCCATAGGACCACTGACCGGTCGCCTGATCGAAGCGGATGGTATCGTTGCGATAGCGGTACCCGATATTGACGATTTTTCGCGGATTGTCCGCTGGTTGGTAGTGAAACATGGCGCTGCCGGAGCGCGTCCGGCTTGCGTCCGGGTCCCAGTTGAAGGTGGAGGTGAAGCGCCAATCGCGGTTGTAGCGGTACATGTATTCCAGTGCATAGGGAGATACATCTGACTGGGTGTCAGGGCGATCCGCAGCTGTCATTCCAGGTAGCTGCACTTCGCGATCACGGAAGTAGAAAGCTTGGCCGATACTAAAGCGCTGCCGCTCCAGCCCGTTCGGCTCGATCCAGCGATTGGTCACGCCGAGGGATATCTGATTAGCGTCGCCGATACGATCCTTGCCGGAGAAGCGGTTTTCGCGCCACAGCGACGAATAACTGAAGGTGCTCTCGCCGGTATCGAATATTGGAATGCCGTCCTGATCTTCTTCTGGTACGTAGAGATAGAACGCTCGGGGTTCAAGGCTCTGACGGTAATCCTTGCCAAACCATTGAGTGTCGCGATCGAAATAAAGACCGCTATCGACGCTGAAGATCGGCACGCTGCGATCCGGTGAGTCGTTGAAGTCGCTCACCTGGCCGCGCCCGGTATTGTCCAGCGTCAGGTCATACTTTGTGTATGCGTACTTTAATGAGGGTTTGATGAAGCCCCAGCTCCAATTGAGCGGCAGGCTGACACCTGGCTCCAGGTGCAGACGCTCGCCTTCGGCGCGAGTAAGACCGCTCAGGCGATCGTCATACCAGCGCTCGTCGATACCGTCTTCGTTCTGAAAGAATCCGTCACGCAGACTCCGCTGGAAGCTGACGAACTCAGTGTTATAGGCAAAACGCAGACCGCCCGGCTGGAACGGCAGGGTGCCATTGAGCGTCAGCTGCGGTAGCCGCTCGTACGGCGTGATATCAACGACGGTAGCGCGTTCGTAAGCATGCACGTTCAACCGCGCGGTATAGCTGTCGCCGCGCCAGGTCAGAGTGCCGCGCTGATCGAGATGATCCGGCTGGCTGATGCCTAATTGGGTATCCAGATCCTGGAAGTAATAAGGATCGCTGATGTCCGTATAGTCGACTTCAGCCAGCAGGCGTGAGTCCAAACCGGTCCGGTGCTGCCAGCTGTACATCCAGCGCTGGTCTTCGTATTCGGATTGCAGCTCACGATCATCGTTGCTGTCGTCCAGATAGGCTGCGCCGAACTGACCTTCGCTGCTGCGGGTCAGGTAGCGAAACTCGCCTTCCATCAACAGACCGCGATCGGACATGTAGTTCGGGTAGAGCGTGGCGTCGAAGTTCGGCGCCAGATTGAAATAGTACGGCGTGACCAGCGTAAGCCCGCTATCGCTCGAGGAGCTGATGCTTGGCGCAAGAAAGCCGGACTGGCGACGGTCATCGATCGGGAAATGGATATAGGGCGTGTAGAACACCGGAATGTCCTTGACCCGCAGCGTCACGTTGGTCGCCGAGCCGAAGCCGGTGGCGGGGTTCAACGTGACGTTATTGCCCCTCAGGTGCCAGCTGTTTTCGCCTGGTTCGCAACTGGTGTACGTCCCGTCCTTGAGGCGGATAATGGCATCGTCTGTACGTTTGGCGTACAGCGCGCTGCCGCGGATCCTGCCTTCATGGACCACGTATTCAGCATTTTCGACCTGGGCTTCGCCGGTGTCGAGGAATATCTCGGCACGATCACCGACCATCAGGGCACCCTGATCCCGCAGGCGAACATTGCCTTTCAGCTCGCCGCGGTTTTCCAGCTGATAGAGACTGGCTTCATCGGCTTCGGCCTGGATGCTGCCCTGACGCAATACCACATCACCGGCCAGCGTCGCGATTTCCTGTTGCTGCTCGTAGCGCGTGGCTTTCGCAGAAACATAGGTCGGCGCCTCGCTCATTGGCGTGTCGTCGAACCGGCCGGGGCGGCTCGGCTCAACATAGGTGCCGGCGCAGTAGGGGCCTGTTTCCGCCAGCTGGGCATCGGTCAGCTGATCACGAGGTACCCAGTCCAGGTGGCTGTAATCGGCGCTGCGCGAGGCGAGCGCGCGGCCCTTGCTTTCGGTGACCAGTTTGGTGGTGGCTGCCTGGCGCTCGGCCTTGTCGGTGCGAGGCTGGGCGGTGCTCGTGTCGCTGGCCGCGCTGCCACGATGTACGGGGCGTGGTGGGAGGTTGGAGCTGGCGGTGTCGGATGCGCAACTCCAGCCCCCGTTGGGGCCAGGCTGACAGGCAAACTGTTCGGCTGCGATAACAAGTGGAGTCGCTACAGGTTGCAATGCGAGCAGACCGCCAGTAACCAGTAGGGGGAATTTTTTACGAAAAGCGGGATATTTGACTGCCATCTTGTTTTTTGATCCGTGCTTACGGCGAGCCATCGGCCGGGCTGGGCCGCACGCCTCTCGATGGGCTGAAAAAGATGCTGGATAATAAAGCATGACCCGCCTATCGGCTAGCGCCGTGGAGAGCACTGATATGCTGCAACAAGATCAACGCCTGCAGGACCTTAGCGCATGGCTACAGCCTCGATTGACCGAGCTTTTCGCCCGTCGTGGCTGGGGCAGCGTGCCTGAGGCGCCATTGGTTCCGGCCAGCAGCGATGCCAGTTTTCGTCGCTACTTTCGCTGGGAGGCGCAAGGGCGCAGCTTTATCCTGATGGATGCCCCGCCGCCTCAGGAAAACTGCAGGCCTTTCGTCTCGGTGGCGGCTTTGCTGTCCAGCGCGGGAGTCCACGTGCCCGAAATTCTGGCACAGGATCTGGACCGGGGCTTTCTGCTGCTGAGCGACCTGGGGCGCAAGACCTACCTCGACGTCATCGACGAAGCCAATGCCGATGAACTGTTCGCCGACGCGATGCGAGCGCTGCTCGCCTTTCAAACATCTCCGATAACGACGCCCTTGCCAAACTATGACGAGGCACTGCTGCGCCGCGAGCTTCAGCTGTTCCCCGAATGGTACGTGCAGCGCCACCTGGGCCATCGTTTCAGCACAACTGAGTTAGACGTGTGGGAGCGCCTCTGTCGGTTGCTGATCGACTCGGCACTGGAGCAGCCGCGCGTGCTGGTGCATCGCGATTACATGCCGCGCAACCTGATGCTCAGCGAACCGAACCCGGGCGTGCTGGATTTTCAGGATGCGGTCGTCGGTCCAGTGACCTATGACATCACCTCGCTGTTCAAGGATGCCTTCCTCAGTTGGCCTGAGGCGCGTGTTCAAGGTTGGCTGCGCAGTTATTGGGAGGCGGCGCGTAGCGCTGGCGTCCCGGTTCAGGCTGATTTCGAGGCATTTCAGCGCGCCAGCGACCTGATGGGATTGCAGCGACATTTAAAGGTCATCGGCATCTTTGCGCGGATCTGCCACCGCGACGGCAAACCGCGCTATCTGGCCGACGTGCCGCGGTTCTTCGCGTATATCGAAACGGTAGCGGCGCGCCGGCCTGAACTGGCAGAGCTGAGCGCATTGCTGCAAGGCCTGCCGCCCTCGCAGGTGCAACCATGAAAGCGATGATACTCGCGGCGGGTAAAGGCGAGCGCTTGCGCCCGCTGACACTGCATACGCCCAAACCGTTAGTGCGCGCAGGTGGCACGCCGCTGATTGAGTACCACGTTCGGGCTCTGGCCAAGGCCGGTTTCACCGAGTTGGTGATCAATCACGCCTGGCTCGGTGAGCAGATCGAGGCGTACCTGGGCACCGGCAATCGGTTCGGCGTGTCCATTAGCTATTCGGCCGAGGGCGAGCCGCTCGAAACGGGCGGCGGCATTCATCGTGCGTTGGCGCTGCTGGGCGATCAGCCGTTTGCCGTGGTCAACGGCGATATCTGGACCGACTACGATTTCGCTGCGCTGGCGTTACCGTCGGAGCGGCTTGCGCATCTGGTACTGGTGGATAACCCAGCGCATCATCTGGCAGGTGACTTTGCGCTGGTTGGGGGAAACATCGTGGAAGGTGATGCGTCAGCCAAGCTTACCTATAGCGGCATTGCCGTGCTGCATCCGCGGTTGTTCGCCGATTGCACCGCCGGGGCGTTCAAACTGGCGCCGCTGCTGCGCCGGGCCATGGCGGCTGGCCAGGTCAGCGGAGAGCATTACGCCGGTCGCTGGGTCGATGTCGGCACCCATGAGCGCCTGGCTGAAGTCGAGCGAATCCTGGAGGCGCGACGCTGAATGTTCTGGCCCATTACGCTGTTGGGTGCGCTGGCCGGTTGGTTGATCGCGAGCATTCCGGGGGCTCTGCTTGGTGCGCTGCTTGGGCAGGTGCTCGATCGCCGGTTCGGGTTGAATTCCTGGGTCAGGCTGCGCGATCGCATGACTGGTAACAAGGCGCTGATGCACGGCGAGGAATTGCTGTTTTTCCTCCTCGGGCGCCTGGCCAAGAGCGGCGGTCGGATCAGTGAGGCGCACATTCAGGCCGCGCGCCGGGAGATGCAGCGGCTGCAGCTGAGCCCCGCGGCCCAGCGTTCAGCCATCGATGCGTTCTACCGGGGCAAGTCCAGCGGCGACGGCTTGCGCGAACCACTGCAGCGCCTGCAGGGGCAGCATGACGCGGCCAAGGCGGTGCTCCAGGCTTGCTGGCGGATGGCGCGCGCACAGGGGCCGATCGATGCGCGCGAGCATGAATTGATCATGCTCTGGGGTAAGTGGATGGGCTGGGATTCGGCGGCCATCGCGGCGCTGGACCCCAGTGGTGGTCGGCGCCAGGGCGCGCCAACTAACCTGGGCGGCGCCTATGAGCAGGCCATGCGGTTGCTGGGCGTGCGCGCCGACAGCGAACCCCAGGCGATCAAGCGCGCCTATCGCCGGTTGCTCAGCAAGCACCACCCGGACAAGCAGGCCGGAGCGGGTGCCACTGCACAGCAGGTTCGCGAGGCGACTGAGCGAACCCGCGAACTGCACAACGCCTACACCCTAATCCGCGAGCGTCGCGGTTTTCGTTAACGCCTCAATTCAAGGCTGCTTGCCCAGCCAGCCACGAACTCGCCGCAGCAGCTGCTCCTGTCCGGTTTCGAGATCGCCGTTCAACGGCTGCAACCCCACCTGTATATAAGCCGGATGGCTATTTCGACGGCTGGCGTTGAGCCGCTCGCGGGCCGCGGCGCGCTGGCTGACGCTGGTCCTGTAATAGATGTCGCCGGTCGCCAGCTTGAGCGTCGCGATCAATCGCTCGAGCGGCTCGTCCTGCCCGTCGGGTTGGCGTGGCTGGATCATCAACAGATGCCTGACATCGACCGGCGCCAGTTGCTGCAGATAACGCGCGGCCCAATAGCTGCCGGTGCCCTGACCGAGCAGCACAATGGCCGCTGGTTGCTTGCTGCGGGCGAAGGCGAGTGCCGCTTCGATACGTTCAGCAATCTGCTCGGCCTGGTTTGGTTGCGCAACTGCTGGCTCGATGGGCTCATCCGCTTCGGTGAGCTCGATCGGCTGTTTATCCGGCGTGGCTGCGGCTTCCTCGGGCAGATAACCTGCTTCGCTGGGTGGCTCGTCTTCTACGGGCGGTTCTGCGTCGGCTTCGGTCTGTTCGACCAGTGGCTCTGTCGATTCGTCCGGGACGGCGGCCGGGATAGGGTTGAGCGAATCCGGCAGGCTGAGACTCAGGGTATGCCAGCCGTAATCGGGCAGGCCGCGGCGCAGCGGGCCAATGCCGCGCGGCCAGTCTGCGCTTTCGCCTTCTCCCGGCAGCAGAACGATTACCCCTTTGGCTTCGCCGACATTGGCAGGTCGCCACAGTGCGACGAAATTATCGGAGCCTGCCGTCAGGTTGACGAACTCGGCGCTAGGCAGCTGGCGCAGCAGGTCAGCGGCTATGGTGTCACTGCGTGAGGGCAGCGGCGGACGCTCTATTGGCGCAGGAGCAGGCGCCACTTCTTGGGTGGCTGGCTCATCCGCGCTAACCGACAGTGCAGTCGCGGTCACTGACAGGAGAGCAAGCAAGCGCAGAGAGTCACGATAACGAGGCATTGATACTCCTGGTGTTGACCTGCCGAGTCTGTGATGGAGCTGGGCGGCGCCGTTTGCGGTGCCTGTGACTCCAGAGTCGCCAGTCTAACGGAAGGCAGACTGAAAATTGGTCGTGCAAAATAATGCACGGCGTTCTACTGTAATCCGAACGCTATAAAGGCTCGACAGTCGATCATCGTATGCTGCCGCGCTCGTTTCCCTGCGTTCATTTCGACCCGATCCGACGATGAGTGGCTACTGAGGAGCTTATGAGCAAGACCAACGAATCCCTGATGCAGCGCCGTGTCGCCGCCGTTCCCCGTGGCGTCGGTCAGATCCATCCGATCTTCGCCGACCATGCGAAAAACAGCAGCGTGGTCGATGTCGAAGGTCGCGAATTCATCGACTTCGCCGGCGGCATCGCTGTGCTGAATACTGGCCACCTGCACCCGAAGATCATCAAGGCGGTGGAGGAACAACTCCACAAACTGACCCATACCTGCTTCCAGGTGCTGGCGTATGAGCCCTACGTCGAGCTGTGCGAGAAGATCAACGCACGGGTGCCGGGCGATTTCGCCAAGAAGACCCTGCTGGTGACCACCGGCTCCGAAGCGGTGGAGAACGCGGTGAAGATCGCCCGTGCTGCCACCGGACGCGCCGGGGTGATCGCTTTTACCGGCGCCTATCACGGCCGCACCATGATGACCCTAGGCCTGACCGGTAAGGTCGCGCCGTACTCGGCGGGCATGGGGTTGATGCCGGGTGGGATCTTCCGCGCGCTGTATCCCTGTTCGATCCATGGTGTCGGGGTCGACGAGTCGATCGCCAGCATCGAGCGCATCTTCAAGAACGACGCCGAACCACGCGACATCGCCGCCATCATCATCGAGCCGGTGCAGGGCGAGGGCGGATTCAACGTCGCGCCGAAGGGCTTCATGATCCGCCTGCGTGCGCTGTGCGATCAGCACGGTATCTTGCTGATCGCCGATGAAGTGCAGACTGGCGCGGGCCGTACCGGCACCTTCTTCGCTATGGAGCAGATGGGTGTGGCCGCGGACCTGACCACTTTCGCCAAGTCCGTCGGCGGCGGCTTCCCGATTGCCGGTGTGTGTGGCAAGGCCGAGCTGATGGACGCCATCGCGCCGGGCGGCCTGGGCGGCACCTACGCGGGCAATCCGCTGTCCTGCGCGGCGGCGCTGGCGGTGCTGGAGATATTCGACGAAGAAAAACTGCTCGAACGCTGCAAGGTGGTGGCAGAAAAACTCACCGCTGGCCTCGAAACCATCCAGGCGCGGCATAAGGAAATCGGTGAAGTGCGTGGATTGGGCGCGATGGTAGCCGTCGAGCTGTTCGAGGACGGCGATCATACGCGCCCTGCGGCGGCGCTGACTTCGCAAATCGTCGCGCGAGCGCGGGAGAAGGGGCTGATCCTGCTGTCCTGCGGTACCTATTACAACGTGCTGCGCGTGCTGGTGCCGCTGACGGTCGAGGACGACGTGCTCGAACGCGGTCTGGCGATCATCAGTGAGTGCTTCGACGAGTTGACCTGAGCCACCCTGCGGCGCGCCGGCCCCCGCAAGGGCTGCCAGGCGCGCCGCAATGCCGGCCCCTCGGGTACAATGCGCGGCATTCCGCCGTGCTACTCGAGGTCGTCATGCAGCCGTTCGCCATCGCCCCCTCCATTCTTTCCGCCAACTTCGCCCGTCTGGGTGAGGAAGTGGACAACGTGCTCGCCGCCGGCGCGGACATCGTCCATTTCGATGTGATGGACAACCACTACGTGCCCAACCTGACCATCGGCCCGATGGTCTGCTCGGCGCTGCGCAAGCACGGCGTTACTGCGCCTATCGACGTGCATCTAATGGTCAAGCCGGTGGATCGCATGATTGGCGACTTCCTCGAAGCCGGCGCCAGCTACATCACCTTCCACCCGGAAGCCTCTGAACACATCGATCGCTCGCTGCAGCTGATCAAGGATGGCGGCGCCAAGGCCGGCCTGGTATTCAACCCGGCGACGCCGCTAGACGTGCTCAAGTACGTCATGGACAAGGTCGACATGGTTCTGCTGATGAGCGTCAACCCCGGTTTCGGGGGGCAGAAGTTCATTCCTAACACCCTCGACAAACTGCGCGAAGCACGCGCGCTGATCGATGCCAGCGGCCGAGAGATCCGGCTGGAGATCGATGGCGGCGTGAACCCAAAGAACATCCGCGAAGTCGCCGCGGCGGGCGCCGATACCTTCGTTGCCGGCTCGGCGATCTTCAATCAGCCGGACTACAAGGCGGTGATCGACCAGATGCGCGCCGAACTGGCGCTGGCCCGCCCATGACCCGCCTGGAACAGCTCTTCGAGGGGCAACTGCCGCGCCTGGTGATGTTCGATCTGGACGGCACGCTGATGGATTCAGTACCGGACCTGGCCGCCGCGGTGGACAAGATGCTCATGCTGTTGGGGCGCGAGCCCGCTGGCATGGCTCGGGTGCGCGATTGGGTCGGCAACGGCTCGCGGGTGCTGGTGCGCCGCGCTTTGGCGGGCCAGTTGGAACATGATGGCGTCGCCGATGAGCTGGCCGACGAGGCGCTGGCGCTGTTCATGCAGGCTTACGCCGGTGGGCATGAGCTGACCACTGTCTATCCTGGCGTACTTGAATGCCTGGACTGGCTGCGTGAGCGTGATGTGAAGCTGGCGATCATTACCAATAAGCCAGCGCAATTCATCGAACCGCTGTTGGAAGAGAAGGGCCTCGCTGGCTATTTTCAATGGCTGATCGGCGGCGACACGCTGCCTCAGCAGAAACCCGACCCGGCGGCGCTGTTGTGGGTCATGGACAAGGCGGATGTGAACGCCGAACAATCGCTGTTCGTTGGTGATTCGCGCAACGATGTCAGGGCTGCCAGGGCTGCGAAGGTCCGTTGCGTCGCGCTCAGCTACGGTTACAACCACGGCGAACCTATCGCCAACGAACAGCCGGCGCTGGTGCTCGACGGCCTGCGTGAGCTGGTTGCTTCGGCTTCGGGGCTGCGCTAGTGTGGCCTCTATTCCGTAGATCCCGAAAATCCCGCAGACGAGATCAGATCGTGGTGGTCACCCGCAAACAATGGATGAATGTCATCAAGGCCCTGGCCCGTTGGCGCTGGCGCGCCTGACGTTTCCTGCCGGCACGCCCGGTACGTTTGCACGATTCGACCAGTAGCTCCTCCGACCACGAGGCTGACATGACCCGCGAAGAATTCCTGCGTTTGGCCGCCGAAGGCCACAACCGCATCCCTCTGTCGTTCGAAACCATCGCCGATTTCGACACGCCGCTGACGCTCTATCTCAAGCTCGCCGACGCGCCCAATTCCTACCTGCTCGAATCCGTGCAGGGCGGGGAGAAGTGGGGGCGTTACTCGATCATCGGCCTGCCGTGCCGCACGGTGTTGCGGGTGCAGGATCATCGCATCAGCGTTACCACCGATGGCGTCGAGATCGAAAGCTGTGAAGTGGAAGACCCGCTGGCGTTCGTCGAATCCTTCCAGCAGCGTTATCGCGTGGCGCCCGTCGAGGGCTTGCCGCGATTCAATGGCGGACTGGTGGGTTATTTCGGCTATGACAGTGTGCGCTATGTGGAGCGCAAGCTGGCCAAGGGACCGAATCCCGATCCGCTAGGCACGCCGGATATCCTGCTGATGGTGTCCGACGCGGTGGTGGTGTTCGACAACCTCGCCGGCAAGCTGCATTGCATCGTGCTGGTCGATCCGGCGCAACCGCAGGCCTATGAGGCTGGGCAGGCGCAGCTGCAAGCGCTGCGCGAAAAGCTGCGTCAGCCGATCACGCCACGCCTGGGCCTGGATTTCGAAAAGAGTGGTGGCGCCGAGCCAACGTTCCGCTCCAGCTTCACCCGCGACGATTACGAGCAGGCGGTCAATCGCATCAAGGACTACATTCTCGCGGGCGACTGCATGCAGGTGGTGATCTCCCAGCGCATGTCGATTCCGTTCAAGGCCGCGCCGATCGATCTCTACCGCGCGCTGCGTTGCTTCAACCCGACGCCCTATATGTACTTCTTCAACTTTGGCGATTTCCACGTGGTGGGCTCGTCGCCGGAAGTGCTGGTGCGTGTCGAGGAAGGGCTGGTCACCGTCCGGCCGATCGCCGGTACCCGTCCGCGCGGGGCTAACGAAGAGGCTGATCTTGCGCTGGAGCAGGATCTGCTCAGCGACGCCAAGGAGCTAGCCGAACACTTAATGCTGATCGACTTGGGTCGCAACGACGTGGGCCGCGTCGCCGAGAACGGCTCGGTGCGGCTGACCGAGAAGATGGTCATCGAACGCTACTCAAATGTCATGCATATAGTCTCCAACGTCACCGGTCAGCTCAAAGCACCGCTGACGGCAATGGATGCGCTGCGGGCAATCCTGCCCGCCGGTACGCTGTCCGGTGCGCCGAAGATCCGCGCCATGGAAATTATCGACGAACTGGAGCCGGTCAAGCGCGGCGTTTACGGCGGCGCAGTCGGCTATCTTGCCTGGAACGGCAACATGGACACCGCCATCGCGATCCGCACCGCGGTGATCAAGGACGGCGAGCTGCACGTGCAGGCAGGCGCCGGCATCGTCGCCGATTCGCAGCCGGCACTGGAATGGGAAGAAACGCTCAACAAACGCCGCGCCATGTTCCGCGCGGTGGCCCTGGCCGAACGCGACCAGCAGGAGAACTGATCATGCTGTTGATGCTGGATAACTACGATTCCTTTACCTACAACGTCGTGCAATACCTCGGCGAGCTTGGCGCCGACGTCAAAGTGGTGCGCAACGATGAATTGAGCGTGGCCGAAATCGAAGCCCTGCACCCCGAGCGAATCGTCGTCTCGCCCGGCCCTTGCACACCGAACGAGGCGGGCGTTTCACTGGAATTGATTCGCCATTTCGCCGGCAAGCTGCCGATTCTCGGCGTTTGCCTCGGCCATCAGAGTATCGGTCAGGCGTTCGGTGGCGACGTGGTGCGTGCCCGCCAGGTGATGCATGGCAAGACCAGTCCGGTCTTCCATAAAAACGCTGGAGTATTCGCCGAGCTGAACAATCCGCTGACGGTCACCCGTTACCACTCGCTGGTAGTCAAGCGCGACACGCTTCCCGATTGTCTGGAAATCACGGCCTGGACCCAGAACGAGGACAGCGGTATCGATGAGATCATGGGGCTGCGGCATAAGACGCTGAACGTCGAAGGCGTGCAGTTCCATCCTGAGTCCATCCTGACCGAGCAGGGCCACGAACTGTTCGCCAATTTTCTGAAGCAGACCGGAGGCGTGCGCTGATGGATATCAAGGAAGCCCTGAGTCGCATCGTTGGCCAGCTGGATCTCAGCACTGAAGAAATGAAAGCCGTCATGCGCCAGATTATGACCGGCCAGTGCACCGATGCGCAGATCGGCGCGTTCCTCATGGGGATGCGCATGAAGAGTGAAACCATCGACGAGATCGTCGGTGCCGTGCAGGTGATGCGCGAGCTCGCCGAACCGGTGCATTTCGATACCCATCGTCTGGTGGATACCTGTGGCACCGGCGGCGACGGGATGAATATCTTCAACGTCTCGACCGCCGCAGCTTTCGTAGTTGCAGCCGCTGGCGGCAAAGTGGCCAAGCATGGAAACCGCGCGGTGTCGGGCAAGAGCGGCAGCGCCGATCTGCTCGAGGCGGCCGGCGTTTATCTGGACCTGACGCCGGAGCAAGTCTCGCGCAGTGTGGATACCGTAGGGGTTGGCTTCATGTTCGCGCCGGCGCATCACGGTGCGATGAAGTTTGCCGCCGCGCCCCGCCGCGAACTGGGGTTGCGCACGCTGTTCAATATCCTCGGGCCGATGTCCAACCCGGCTGGCGTGAAGCATCAGGTGCTCGGTGTGTTCAGCAAGGAACTCTGCCGGCCGATGGCCGAGGTGCTGGCGCGTCTGGGCAGCAAGCATGTACTGGTCGTACACGCACAGGACGGTCTGGATGAAATAAGCCTGGCGGCGCCGACTCATGTCGCCGAGCTGAAAAATGGTGAGATCACCGAATACCGCATTCAGCCGGAAGATTTCGGTATCAAGAGCCAGAGCCTGATCGGCCTGAACGTCGACGATGCTCAGGGTTCGCTGACGTTGATCCGGGATGCGCTGGGCCGGCGCAAAACCGAAAACGGACAGAAGGCCGCCGACATGATCGTGCTGAATGCCGGCGCCGCGCTTTACGCGGCCGATGTCGCAGGCACGCTGAAAGAGGGCGTCGAATTGGCGCATGACGCACTGCACACCGGTCTGGCACGGGACCGGTTGGAAGAACTGGTGTCCTTTAGCGCGATATTCAGGCAGGAGAAATCGCAATGAGCGGTGTGCCGACAGTTCTAGAAAAGATCATCACTCGCAAGCATGAGGAAGTGGCCGAGCGCCGAGCCCGTGTCGGTCTGGAGGAGCTCGAGCGGCTGGCGGCTGCGGCAGACCCCGTTCGTGGTTTCGCCCGGAGCTTGCAGGAGCAGGCTCGTAATAAGCAGCCGGCAGTCATCGCCGAAGTAAAGAAAGCCTCGCCAAGCAAAGGCGTGCTGCGCGAGGACTTCGTACCCGCAGATATTGCCAGGAGTTACGAGGCTGGCGGTGCGACCTGCCTGTCGGTGCTGACCGACATCGATTTCTTTCAGGGCGCCGATGAGTATCTCAAGCAGGCCCGCGCTGCATGCACGCTACCGGTGATCCGCAAGGACTTCATGGTCGATCCTTATCAAGTGGTCGAGGCGCGGGCGCTGGGGGCCGATTGCATTTTGCTGATCGTCGCGGCGCTGGAAGACGCGCAGATGGGTGAACTGGCTGATGCGGCAAAGGCTCAAGGGCTTGATGTGTTGGTCGAGGTGCATGACGGAGCGGAGCTGGATCGGGCCTTGCGCCTCGAGACGCCCTTGCTCGGGATCAACAACCGTAACCTACATACCTTCGAACTCAGCTTGGAAACCACCCTCGATCTGCTGCCGCGTGTCCCTCGTGACCGTCTGGTCGTGACCGAGAGCGGGATTCTGCATCGCGCCGATGTAGAGCTGATGGAGATCAATGAGGTGTACGCGTTTCTGGTGGGTGAAGCCTTCATGCGTGCCGAGGAGCCCGGCGTAGAATTGCAACGCTTGTTCTTTCCCGGGCGTTCCCGTCCGCGTCCGGTCAGCGATCCGGAGTAACGCGAGAAATTAAAAAGCCGGCTCTAAGCCGGCTTTTTAATGGTGAGCAACGCTCAGCGAGTACCAAATACCACCATGGTCTTGCCCTTGACGTGCACAAGGCCTTGGGATTCCAGGCTCTTGAGTACGCGCCCGACCATCTCCCTGGAACAGCCGACGATGCGGCCTATTTCCTGACGAGTGATCTTGATCTGCATGCCATCGGGATGCGTCATCGCATCGGGCTGTTTGCAGAGGTCGAGCAGGGTGCGGGCTACGCGGCCGGTGACGTCGAGGAAAGCCAGGTCGCCTACTTTGCGGGTGGTGTTGCGCAAACGTTCGGCCATCTGACTGCCGAGCGCGTAGAGGATGTCAGGATCCTGCTGTGTCAGTTCACGGAACTTGGCGTAGCTCAGTTCGGCGACCTCGCATTCGGTCTTTGCGCGTACCCACGCGCTACGTTCCTTCTCCGAGCCCTCCTTTTCGAATAGCCCCATCTCGCCGAAGAAGTCTCCGGAGTTGAGGTAGGCGATGATCATTTCTCGACCATCGTCATCTTCGATCAGGATGGTGACCGAGCCTTTCACAATGAAAAAGAGCGTCTCGCTTCGATCACCCGCATAGATGATGGTGCTCTTAGCGGTATAGCGACGGCGATGACAGTGTGCGAGTAGTTTGTCGATGTTCTTGATCTTGGGCGTGAGTGTAATAGCGACCATGCTGTAGTCCCGGAAGATATCCAATAGAAGGCAGATTCTTATTATGTGTGACTGAGTTCTGTTGTCAGCGCCGAGGGAGCTTAACAGACCGGTTCGTGTCGACAACAAAACTGCGACACGAATATCAACTTCAACGCATTCATTTCGTCGGATTGGTGTGCCCGGTCGCAGACGTTGGTCATGTTAAGCTTCGCTCTTTTTAATCGGAGTCTATTGATGAAAGCGCGCATTCAGTGGGCCGGCGAAGCGATGTTTCTTGGCGAGTCGGGCAGTGGTCATGTCGTGGTGATGGACGGGCCTCCGGAAAATGGCGGGCGCAATCTCGGCGTTCGTCCTATGGAAATGCTTCTGCTGGGGCTCGGTGGCTGCAGTAACTTCGATGTGGTAAGCATTCTGAAGAAGTCCCGTCAGGCAGTAGAAAGCTGCGAAGCTTTCCTCGAGGCGGAGCGTGCCGATGAGGATCCGAAGGTTTTTACCAAGATCCACCTGCGTTTTGTCGTAAAGGGCCGTGGTTTGAAAGAGGCGCAGGTTAAGCGTGCCGTGGAACTATCGGCAGAAAAATACTGCTCCGCCTCGATCATGCTCGGGCGTGCAGGTGTGGAAATCAGTCACAAGTACGAGATCGTCGAGCTCGGCTGAAGGGTCATGCAGCGATGCGCCCGCCCGCTGGCGTGTTGTCCCGAGACGCTCGCCGGCACTGGCACCGCAAGCAATCACTCTGCATAATGCGCGCCCCGTTTTTAACGGGGCCGTTTCTTAGAGCACAGCACAGTCGCAAATGCGCAGAGGTGTATACCGTCCTACGCAGATACAAGGTATCTGACGGGCATGTTCAATCACGCGGTAAGCCGCATCAATGAGAGTTACCAATGGTGAAAAGCAAACTCAAGCTCCACGGGTTCAACAACCTGACGAAGTCCTTGAGCTTCAATATTTACGACATCTGCTATGCCGAAACGCAGGAAGACCAGCAGGCGTACGTACAGTACATCGACGAACAGTATGACGCGGAGCGGTTGACGCAGATTCTGACCGATGTCGTGGACATCATTGGTGCCAATATTCTCAATATTGCGCGGCAGGATTACGAGCCGCAGGGCGCGAGCGTAACCATCCTCATCTCGGAGCAGCCCGTTACTCCGACTGATAGCCAGATTGAGGAATCCCCCGGTCCGTTGCCCGATACCATCCTTGCGCACTTGGACAAGAGCCACATTACGGTTCATACCTACCCCGAAATCCATCCTGTCGACGGTATCGCTACTTTCCGCGTGGATATCGATGTCTCCACCTGTGGCGTCATCTCGCCGCTCAAGGCGCTCAACTATCTGATTCACCAGTTCGATTCGGATATCGTCACCGTCGATTATCGCGTGCGCGGTTTCACCCGCGATGTAGAAGGCAAAAAGCACTTTATCGATCACGAGATCAACTCGATTCAGAACTACCTCTCCGAAGACACTCGCTCGGCCTATCAGATGACCGACGTCAACGTCTATCAGGAGAATCTGTTTCACACCAAGATGCTGCTGAAAGACTTCGAGCTGGAGAACTATCTGTTCGGTGACGCCACTAGCAATCTTCTGCCGGAGCAGCGCAAGCAGGTGGAAGACCGTTTGCGTCACGAGATGCTGGAAATCTTCTACGCTCGCAATATGCCGAGCTGACAGCGATAAGCTGAGCAGGCTGTGCCTGCAAGGTCGGAAAAGGTTGTCGCGAGGCGGTAAGCCTAAAGAAGAAGCCCAAGCTGGAGGACAGGCGGTCCCAGCTTGAGCCAGCTTCAGCTCAGATCCGGTAGGTGCTTTTGGTCATGGCTTTGGCCATCAGACTCATCCCGAATTTGATGGGTGCCGGGAAGCGCAAGCCACCGGCATCGAGAGCGGCGGTCGAATGCTGCGCTTCGTCCGTCCGCATTTGCTCGAGAATGGCTCGGGACTTTTCGTCGCTCGCCGGGATCTGCTCCAGATGCTCGTCGAGATGCTTGCAGACTTGATCCTCTGTCGCGGCAACGAAGCCCAGGCTGATCCGGTCGCTGATCAGGCCAGCAGACGCGCCGATGCCGAACGACAGACCATAAAACAGCGGGTTGAGCACACTGGTATGGCTGCCCAGTTGGTGGATGCGCTGTTCGCACCAGGCCAGATGGTCGATTTCCTCGTCGGCGGCTCGCTCCATCGCTTCGCGCACTCTCGGTAATCGCGCGGTCAACGCCTGTCCCTGGTACAGCGCCTGTGCACAGACTTCGCCGGTGTGATTGATTCGCATCAGACCGGCAACGTGACGTGCTTCGCTGTCGCTCAGCTCGGTCTCGTTCTTCAATACCGCAGGTGTAGGGCGGTGGGGTTGGCCGCTGAAGGGGAGCAGCGTTCGCAATGCCGCATCGGCTTGCATCAGCAAACGATCGGCAGGGGAGTATTGGCGTTGGTTGGGCATTTCGCCTCCAAGTGATTCGGAGCAGCCTTGATGTGATCGGAAGTGGTGCGGACGAGTTCGTGATCAGCCCGGCGGCCAATGCATTTGGCGCTGGCCGAGCACATGCATATGGATGTGGTAGACCGTCTGGCCCCCAAGGTCGTTGCAGTTCATCACGACACGAAAGCCTTCCTGACAGCCCTGTTCTTCGGCGAGACGCTGAGCCGTGAAAAGGATATGACCAGCGAGCGCTTTGTCGTCATCTTCGCTCAGGTCGTGGAGGGTCGCGATGTGCTTCTTCGGAATGACGAGGAAGTGCACGGGCGCCTGCGGCGCGATGTCGTTGAAGGCGACGACCTGATCATCTTCATAAAGCTTGTGCGCGGGGATATCCCCAGCCACGATCTTGCAGAACAGACAATCCATGGCGTTTCTCCAGCGTGGGAACGATTAGGCAGTGTAACAGGCGCTTTTGTGGCTGGTCAGCCGCTACACGGAGGTAACGCATGAAGAACGACATCCGCGATCTGGTGCTGGTGCTTGAATCAAGGGTCCGATTGGTTGTGATCGAATCCTGGGATGAGCGGCGGGTGCTTGAAACGCTGACTGGGCTGGCTGTCAGCCGCGGCCTTGCGCTTCACCTCTGGTCCGTCACCGAGGGGCTCAGGCATCTGGCGTTCGGCGGTGAGGCGCTGGATGCAGGCGAAAGCTGCTCGGTGGAAGTCGCATTGAAAAGCGTCAAGTATGATCCGCTCGGCAATCTCTATGTGTTCTGCGATATGCATCCCTTTCTCGATGAACCACGCGTCGTTCGACTATTGAAAGAAATTGCCATGGCGCAGGGGCCGTCAGCACCGACGCTGGTGCTGGTGTCGCATGCATTCAAACTGCCGGCGGAGGTTCAGCGATATGCAGCTCGGTTCAGTCTGAGCCTGCCCTCCGAAGAGGAGTTGTTGAGTATCGTGCGCGACGAGGCGACGCGTTGGAGCGAGCGCAATCGCGGCATGCGGGTGCGCACCGATAACCGCACGCTGCAGCAGGTCGTTAAGAATCTGCGAGGCCTTAGCCACGCTGAGGCTCGCAGTCTGGCGCATAGCTTGGTCTGTGATGACGGAGCTATTACTCAAGACGATCTGCCGGAACTCAATCGTAAGAAGTTCGAGCTGCTCGACATGGATGGCGTACTCAGTTTCGAGTACGAGACAGCACGCTTTGCCGATGTTGGCGGGTTGGAAAATTTTAAGCGCTGGCTGGGCGAGCGCAGGGCGGCCTTTTTTGCTGGCCACAGGTCCGATATGCCTCGCGGAGTGATGCTCGTCGGGGTTCAGGGCGGCGGCAAGAGTATGGCCGCTAAAGCGGTGGCGGGGCTTTGGGGCTTGCCTTTGCTGCGCCTGGACTTCGGTTGCCTGTACAACAAGTTCTTCGGAGAGACCGAGCGTAACCTGCGGGAGGCGCTGAAACTGGCCGAGCAGATGGCGCCTTGCGTGTTGTGGATGGATGAGATGGAAAAGGGTCTCGCCACTGGAGATATGGATAGCGGCGTCAGTCAGCGGGTATTGGGTACTTTGCTTACCTGGATGGCCGAGCGTGACGCACCGGTGTTCATGGTGGCGACCGCCAACGCGGTGGATCGCCTTGCGCCGGAGCTGTTGCGCAAGGGGCGCTTCGATGAGCTGTTCTTTGTCGATCTGCCCGATGAGTCTACTCGTGCCGAAATCTTCCGCATTCATCTGGCGCGGCGCGAGCTGGATGCCAGCTGTTTCGATCTGCGGAGGCTGGCCTGTGCTTGCGATGGTTTCTCCGGTGCTGAAATCGAGCAGGTGGTGGTTTCGGCCGTTTACACCGGGCAGGCGCAATCCCGCGAACCGGATCAAGCCATGATGCTGGAGTGCATCCGGGCGACGTCGCCGCTTTCGGTCGTGATGGCTGAAGCGCTGGATGATCTGCGTAGTTGGGCTTCGGGGCGCACGGTATTGGCTTAATTGGGTCGGTCTCGCAGGCACTTTGTCGCGTGGCTACGCAGCGAGGGCTCGGCGACCATCCGGTGCGGCGGCGAGCTGAGTGATTCATTTGCCGGCCCCCGCGTTACGGTATCGCTAATCCGAGGCGTTGAGCCGCGTTAATACTGTTCGCGCCCAGCCTTGCGAAACAACTGGCGTTGCTATTACCGCTGCCATTGCTGGGCGAGCCGTGCCGCATGGCGATGGGCTTCCTGATATTCGCGATCCAGGCGTGCGATCAGATCTTCGGCGCTCGGCAGGTCATTTATCTCGCCGACGCCCTGGCCTGCGGACCAGACGGTTTTCCATGCTTTGGCTTCATCGCTTACCGGTTTGAGCTTTTCGCCGTAGTCCATTTTGCCTGTCGATCGCAGACGTTCCTCATCGTAGCCGGCTTGCTGCAGGCTTTGGCGCAGAAAGCTCGCCGGCACACCTGACACTGCGGCGGTGTGAACGATATCCGCCGCGTGGGCCTGCAACAGCATCTGCTTGTATTCGTCGGAGGCCTGGCTTTCGCGGCTGGCGATAAAGCGCGTTCCCATATATGCGAGATCAGCGCCCAGCATCTGCGCTGCGAATATTTCGTGGCCATGACTGAGGCAGCCAGACAGTAACAGGGTTTTATCGAAGAACTGGCGGATCTCGGCGATCAGCGCGAAAGGACTCCAAGTGCCGGCATGACCACCGGCACCGGCCGCAACCGCAATCAGGCCATCGACACCGGCTTTGGCGGCCTTTTCCGCATGCCGGCGCGTGGTGACATCATGGAAGACCAGACCGCCATAGCTGTGTACGGCATCCACTAGTTCCTTCACGGCGCCGAGACTGGTGATGACGATCGGCACCCGCTGTTCCACGCAGATCGCAAGGTCCGCCTGCAACCGCGGGTTGCTGTGATGCACGATCAGGTTGACGGCATATGGCGCAGGCTTCTGCATGGGCGAGAGATGCTCGTCGATTTCCTGTAACCAATCACGAAATCCGCTGCTCTCCCGCTGATTGAGTGCTGGAAAACTGCCCACAACGCCGTTGCGGCAGCAGGCCGCCACGAGCGATGGGTTGGATACCAGAAACATGGGCGCGGCCACTAGAGGCAGACGCAGGCTTTCCTCAAGAAATGCTGGTAGCGACATGACGGTTCCTATCGATTTCAGAATGGTTTGACGACCACTAGAATCACAATGGCCAGCAATAGCAACACCGGAAACTCATTGAACCAACGATAGAACACGTGACTGCGCGTGTTCTCGTTGCGTGCGAAGCGCTTAAGCTGGGCGCCGCAGACGTGGTGATAGCCAATCAGCAATACAACCAGTGCGATTTTGGCATGCAGCCAGCCGCCGGTACTGAACAGCGCGGGGTTCAGCGCGATCATGCCTATTCCGAACAGGAGAGTAGCGATCATTGAGGGCATCATAATGCCCCGATAGAGCTTTCTCTCCATTACTTGGAATCGTTCGCGGCTGGTCGCGTCCTCACTCATGGCGTGATAAACGAACAGCCTTGGCAAATAAAACAGCCCGGCGAACCAGCAGACGATCGCAACGATGTGCAGGGCTTTCAGCCATAGATAGAGCATTCAGGAAGTCCTTGGTATGAAAGTCGGTCTGATAGTAGTGGCATGACTGTCGTCGCGTCACCTGAGTGGTTGGCCCTGGACGCAGGCACCTTTATCATCGTCGTTCTTTTTCATCCAGTGCGCGAGGCAGCTCATGGTCAAAGTCGGAATCGTTGGCGGTACAGGCTACACCGGAGTTGAACTGCTGCGTCTGTTGGCGCAACACCCCCAAGCCGAAGTGGCTGTGATCACCTCTCGCTCCGAGAAAGGGGTGAAGGTCACGGACATGTATCCGAACCTGCGAGGCCACTATGACGAGCTGGCCTTCAGCGTGCCTGATACCGCAACGCTCGGCTCTTGCGATGTGGTTTTTTTCGCAACTCCCCATGGCGTCGCTCATGCGTTGGCGGCTGAATTGCTGGATGCGGGGACCAGAGTCATCGATCTGTCAGCGGACTTCCGTCTACAGGATGCCGATGAGTGGACCAAGTGGTACGGCCAGCCACATGGAGCGACGGCGCTGTTACCCGAAGCCGTCTATGGTCTGCCGGAGGTCAATCGAGAGCAGATCAAGG
This sequence comes from Stutzerimonas stutzeri, assembly GCF_024448955.1. GTDB lineage: Bacteria > Pseudomonadota > Gammaproteobacteria > Pseudomonadales > Pseudomonadaceae > Stutzerimonas > Stutzerimonas stutzeri_AQ. The sequence continues at coordinate 5,086 of NZ_JAMOIH010000024.1, read as the reverse complement.
GCGCTCGGTTGATCGCCGTCCCCGGTTGTTATCCGACCGCTACCCAGCTCGGCTATCTGCCGCTCCTCGAAAACGGCTTGGCAGACGCATCGCGCCTGATCGCCGACTGCAAATCGGGCGTCAGTGGTGCCGGGCGCGCCGCGAAAATTGGTTCTCTGTTCACCGAGGCGGGCGAAAGCATGATGGCTTACGCAGTCAAAGGTCATCGCCACCTGCCTGAAATCACCCAGGGCTTGCGCCGCGCAGCCAAAGGGCAGGTGGGGCTGACCTTCGTTCCGCACCTCACGCCGATGATCCGCGGTATTCATGCGACGCTCTACGCAACGGTGGCAGACACCACTGTGGATCTGCAGGCTCTTTACGAGCAGCGCTACGCCAATGAGCCGTTTGTCGACGTGATGCCTGCCGGTAGCCATCCTGAAACCCGTAGCGTGCGCGGCGCCAACATGTGCCGCATCGCCGTCCATCGCCCACAAGGCGGCGACTTGGTTGTCGTGTTATCGGTCATCGACAATCTGGTCAAAGGTGCTTCTGGTCAGGCGCTGCAGAACATGAACATTGCCTTCGGTCTGGATGAGCGGCTCGGCTTGAGCAACGCGGCGCTGCTGCCTTGATCAATGCCGTCAGTCGCGCTGTTCAAGCGCGGCATCTCAACGGGTTGCTTGCGGATGAATAGTTGACCATTTTTGTAGGGGAAGCCGATAATGCCGCGTCAACGCAGTAATGAGCGCTCCCGCGCTAGGAGTACCGAATGAGTGTCGAATCCTTCACGCCCACCGCGATTCAGTTCAGTCAGGGTGCCGCGAGTAAGGTGAAGAGTCTGGTCGATGAAGAGGGTAATCCGCGACTGAAGTTGCGTGTCTTCGTCACAGGTGGCGGCTGCTCTGGTTTTCAATATGGTTTCACCTTCGATGAAGACCTTGCAGAAGATGACACCATCATCGAGCGCGAGGGCGTGAGTCTTGTGGTGGATCCGATGAGCTACCAGTATCTCGCCGGGGCCGAGGTCGACTATCAGGAAGGCTTGGAAGGCTCTCGCTTCATTATCAAGAACCCGAACGCCACGACGACCTGTGGTTGCGGACAGTCCTTCTCGATCTAATGCGTGTTCTCTAAAAAGCAAAAAACACCGTGCCTGGCACGGTGTTTTTGTTTGTCCGTCGGGATGATGAACAGTGAGCGTCAGGCGGGGTAGATTGCGCCCAATATTCGCTCTCCTCGAGCGCCCGTCACGCTTGGCCGGTTGGCGGGGACGCCTTCCAGACAGCAGTGCGCTAGCCAGGCGAATGCCATGGCTTCGATCCAGTCTGGCTCTACACCGTAATCAGTGGTGCTTGTTACCAGGCATGCCGGCAACAGGTCTCGTAGCCTTTGCATCAGCGCGACGTTGTGCGCGCCCCCACCGCAAATCAGGACGTCCTGCGTTTCCGGTTGGCTGGCAAGCAGCGAATCGCGGATGCTTCGGGCCGTCAGCTCCAACAGGGTAGCTTGGACGTCGGCAGCAGCCATATCCGAATATGAAGCGAGGTGGGTATCCAGCCAGGGCAGATTGAACAATTCGCGTCCGGTGCTTTTCGGAGCCTGCGCAGCGAAGAATTTGTCATCTAGCAGTTTCGCAAGCAGCTGCGCGTGTACTTTGCCGGTGGAAGCCCAGTCGCCATTTCGATCATATGCCAGCCCTTGGTGGCGTTGGATCCAGGCATCCAATAGCACATTGCCCGGGCCGCAATCGAATCCATGAGTTGTTGTGCTGGGATTGAGCAAGCTGAGGTTGCTGAACCCGCCGATATTCAGCACTGCGCGGATTCGCGTCGTGTCGCTGAATATGGCTTCATGGAATGCGGGTACCAAGGGGGCGCCTTGGCCGCCGGCTGCCATGTCGCGTCGACGAAAATCGGCTACGACACTTATGCCGGTCAGCTCCGCCAGCAAAGGAGGATGCCCGATCTGGATGGTAAAGCCACGTTGCGGTTCGTGTCGGACCGTTTGCCCGTGACTTCCAATGGCTCGAATGGCTTTAGCATCCATCTGAGCCTTGCCGAGCAGCTTGTTTACTCCACCGCTTGCGAGCTCAGCCCACGCTTGTTCAGCCATTGCCGCCCGAGCCAGCTCATTGGGTCCGGGCGAGCAAAGATCGAGCAGGTCCTGCTTAAGCTGCTGCGGCATTGCCTCATAGTGCGTACCGAGCAAGGTTGTCCGGTCGTTCTGCTCTATCAGCGCGAAGTCCAGGCCATCCAGGCTGGTGCCTGACATGAGGCCTATGTAAAACGGCATTATTGTGTGTTCTGCATCGCCAGCATGGTTGCACGCTCTTCGTCCATGCGTGCCATTAGCGGCTTGCTCAACTGCATGAAGCGCTGTTTTTCGTTTTTTGCAATTGGATCTGCCATGGGCAGCTTCAGGCCCAATGGATCGACATGCACGCCATCGACTTGAAATTCGTAATGTAGGTGCGGGCCGGTCGATAGGCCCGTCGTCCCGATGTATCCGATGATCTGACCCTGCTTGACCGACGATCCGCTGCGTACGCCTTTGGCGAAGCCCTGCATGTGGGCATACAGAGTTCGGTAGCGGTTGCCGTGCTGAATGACTACGGTATTACCATAACCACCCTTACGGCCTGCAAGCAGTACCTTGCCGTCACCTGCGCTCTTGATTGGAGTGCCACGCGGAGCAGCGTAGTCCACGCCTTTATGGGCGCGAATCTTATTCAGAATCGGGTGTTTGCGGCCATTGGAAAAGCGCGAGCTGATGCGGGCAAAATCTACCGGTGTACGGATGAACGCCTTGCGCATGCTCTGGCCGTCGGCGGTGTAGTAACTACTGGTGCCCTGCTTGTTGGTGTAGCGGACTGCGGTATAGCTCTTGCCTCGGTTCGTGAAGCGCGCCGCGAGGATATTCCCGGTTCCTACTTTCTCGCCGGCCACTGACTTTTCTTCGTATACGACTTCGAAGGAATCGCCCTTGCGTATGTCCATCGCGAAGTCAATGTCGTAACCGAACACGTTGGCTAAATCCATCGTCAGGTTATGACTGAGGCCTGCATGCTTCGCGGCGAGAAACAGGCTGCTTTCGATACGACCATAGGCGTAAGCAGTACTGACGTCTGGCTTCAACTGTTCCTTTTTAAATACATAGCCTGCGTCGGAGCGTTCCAGCTGCACGCTTTCCAGCTTATTCAGTAGGCTGCGCAGCTGAGCCAAGTTGCCTTGCTCATCGAATTCGAACTCGAGGCGCTGGCCGACCTTGAGACGAGCGAGCTGCTTCGCCTCCTTGCTGCTCGCCAGTACATCTTGAACGGTGGACTGCGGGAGGCCTACCTTCGCAAATACGGTCGATAGCGTATCTCCATTGGCAACCACCACCTCTTTCACGCGAGGCTTGGCTTCAGCTTCGGTCTCATTGACGCTCTGCACTGGCAGAGATTCTTGGAGTTCGGCTTTTTCAATTACGGCAAAGGGCGTATCGAGCGACTCATTCAGAAAAAGCTCTTCCTCCGGAGATGCCAGCTCCGAGGTGGTTTCGAGGCGAAGGTCAAGAAAGGTCTTTTTCGCTTCGACTTCACGTGATGGAAATACAAGGAGTGCCAGGCTCAGAAGCGCAGCTACACCGCTCGCAGCCAAGAGATGACTCTTCGGATAGAGAGGAGCTTTCGATTTTGAATAGGTCATTAGATGTCTAGGTGTCTGGCGATATTTTGTACAGGGAAAATATCTGTCTAAAATATAATCAAAATGCTGTCGAGGCAACCCTTGGTTAGGGCTCGCTGATCGTTGGTCAAGATTCGAGAGCGTTGAATTTTCCCGGCGTTCTTGTAAGGTTTACCGCCTTTGTTTTCTGGATGAGGCCTCCGATGCAATCGGTTCAAGAGCAGTTGTCGATGATCAAGCGGGGCGCTGATGAAGTGCTCGTCGAGGCAGAGTTAGTCAGCAAGCTTGAGCGTGGCGTCCCGCTGCGGATCAAGGCTGGTTTCGACCCGACTGCTCCGGATTTGCATCTCGGTCATACGGTGCTTATTAATAAGTTGCGTCAATTCCAGGAGTTGGGGCATCAGGTGGTCTTCCTTATAGGGGATTTCACCGGAATGATTGGTGACCCTAGTGGCAAAAGCGCAACCCGCCCTCCTTTGACGCGCGACCAGGTTTTGGAGAATGCCGAAACCTATAAGAATCAGGTCTTCAAAATTCTTGATCCGGCCAAGACCGAGGTCGCCTTCAACTCAAGCTGGATGGATGAACTGACGCCGTCGGACTTTATCCGTCTGGCATCACAGTATACGGTCGCCCGAATGCTGGAGCGTGATGACTTCAGTAAGCGGTACTCGACCAATCAGCCAATAGCTATTCACGAGTTTCTCTACCCATTGGTTCAGGGTTACGACTCCGTTGCGCTTCGGGCGGATGTCGAGCTTGGTGGCACGGACCAGAAATTCAATCTCTTGATGGGGCGCGAGCTGCAGCGCTCGTATGGGCAAGAGTCGCAATGCATAGTCACGATGCCGCTCCTTGAGGGGCTGGATGGCGTAAAGAAAATGTCCAAGTCGCTCGGCAACTACGTTGGGATCCAGGAGGTACCAGGTGTCATGTATAGCAAGCTGGTGTCGATCCCGGATGGGCTTATGTGGCGTTACTTCGAGCTGTTGAGTTTCCGCGATATGGGTGAGATCGAAGAGTTTCAGGCGGACGTGGAGCGGGGCGCCAACCCGCGCGATATCAAGATCAAGCTGGCAGAAGAGATTGTTGCTCGATTTCACGGCGAAGAGGCTGCTGCTACAGCTTATCGTTCCGCAGGCAATAGAATGAAAGATGGCGAGCTGCCTGAGGATATCCCAGAGATCGAGTTGTGCTCCTCTGAAGATATGCCTATCGCCTCGGTGCTGAACCGTGCGGGGTTGGTTAAGAATGCGGCGGTGGCGCGTGACCTGCTTACGTCAGGAGGTGTGCGGGTGGATGGTGAGGTCGTCGATCGGGAGTTTATCTTCAGGCTCGGTCACAGCCATATCTGTCAGGCTGGCAAGAAAGCGTTCGGGCGGGTTTCGCTTCTAGCTGAGTAAAGGGTGAAAACACCGTTGACATGCATTTCTGGG
>NZ_JAMOIH010000023.1 GCF_024448955.1 Stutzerimonas stutzeri | reverse complement strand
CCTAGTCCTTGCCTAACCTTCGCTCGCTACGTTTTCACACAGTCTGACAGTGGCGACCTTCGTATTTCACTACTCGATGATGTCATTTTAATGACATCTTGAGTGGCTATCGCTCTACGGCGGTATGTCCAGCCATTGCGTCCTGCAGTCCGAGGTAGTCCAGCAGAATTCTGCCGCTTTCCGAAAGGTAGGCATCGTCCTCTGGCTTTACCTTTTTCTCGTCAATGACCGGGATCGTTTCATCTTCCCGTTCGAGTTTGGCCAGCGGCTCCTCGCCTTTGGCCTTGCGCAGCGTATTTTCCAGCGCCAGTTGCCGCTTCTCGATGCCTTCCTGCTGCGCCCGGCGCTTCTCCTCGTTGAGGCTGACACTCGTCTCGTGCATGAGCTCCTGTGTGAGCGCGAGGCGATCACGGGTGAAAACGAAATCAGGGTGCTCGTTCGTGCGTGCTTCGTGGCGTGCCTTGAGTTCTGCGAGGAATGGTTTGAACGGATTGATCTCAGGATTGATCGCGGCGCGGATGCTGTCCCACGGCAGTGCTTCGGGCAGGGCGCTTTCGCCGATTTCCTTGGTGTCGACTTCGGCGGGATAAGAAATGTCGGGGATCACGCCCTGATGCTGGGTGCTTTGGCCGGAGACACGATAGAACTTGGCCAGCGTCAGCTTCAGCTCTCCATGATTGAGAGGCTGGACCGTTTGCACGGTGCCCTTGCCGAAGGTCTGGCCACCGACGATGAGAGCGCGATGATAATCCTGCATGGCGCCAGCGAAAATTTCCGACGCCGACGCTGACAGCCGATTGACCAGAACGGCAAGGGGGCCTTTGTAGAACGCGCCTTGCTGCTCGTCGGCAAGCACGTCGACACGCCCATCGCTGTTGCGTACCAGCACCGTCGGGCCCTGATCGATGAATAGGCCCGTCAGCTCCGTCGCCTCCTGGAGCGAACCACCGCCGTTATTGCGCAGATCGATGACGACGCCATCCACGTTTTCGTCTTTCAGCTCCGTCAGCAGCTTCTTCACGTCGCGGGTGGTGCTCTTGTAATCCTTGTCTCCGGCGCGCAGGGCCTTGAAATCAAGGTAGAAAGCGGGAATCTCAATGATTCCGAGCTTGTAGCTGCGGCCGTCCTGCTCCAGATTGAGCACCGATTTCTTCGCCGCCTGCTCTTCGAGCTTCACTGCTTCACGGGTAATGGCGACGATCTTGCTGCTTTGATCGTTCGGTGCGTTGCTTGCCGGGATGACTTCAAGGCGAACAACCGAACCCTTCGGACCGCGGATCAGCTTGACTACCTCGTCGAGGCGCCAGCCGATGACGTCGACCATTTCTTCGTCGCCTTGGCCGACACCAACGATCTTGTCGGCAGGGACGATCTGCTTGCTCTTCTCTGCGGGGCCAGCCGGGACCAGGCGCACGACCTTGACGTGCTCGTTGTCGCTCTGCAGCACGGCACCGATGCCTTCCAGGGAAAGGCTCATGTTGATGTCGAAGTTTTCCGCATTGTCGGGCGACAGGTACTGAGTGTGAGGATCATAGGACTGGGCAAACGCGTTGATGTAGGTCTGGAATACATCCTCGCCACGGGTCTGCTCCAGACGCGCCAGCTGATTCTTGTAGCGTTTGGTCAGCAACTCCTCGATGGCTTTGGGCGCTTTGCCGGCGATCTTCAATCGCAGAACCTCGTCCTTGACGCGTTTGCGCCATAGATCGTCCAGTTCCTTTTCGTCTTTGGGCCAGGCGGCATTTTCACGGTCGACCAGTAACTCTTCGTCGAGGGTGAAATCGAAGCTGTCCACGCCTTCGCTCAGCAGGCCTCGCGCGTATTCGAGCCGGCTCTGCAAGCGCTCAAGGTGCACCTTGTAGATCGCGAAGCCGGGCTCGAGATTGCCGTTCTTGAGGAAGTCGTCGAATTGATTGCGCCAGCCCTCGAACTCGGCAAGATCTCCCGCAGTGAAATAACTGCGCGACGGATCGAGCATTGCGATGTAGCTGTCGAAGATTTTTGCCGAGCGGGCGTCGTTAAGCGGGGGTTTGTTGTAATGATGGCGCTTGAGCAGTTCTACCACGTTGAGGCTGGCGATCACTTGGTCACGGTCGGGCTGCAAGTAATCCCAGTCATTTCCGTCGGCTGGCTTGGCCAGGGCGGTGTTGGCCTGAAGGCCTAGCAGCAAGGCTAGAAAACCGGCGGTCAATGATCGTTTCATTTCGAAGGGGCGACGCGAGGCTGGGTAATAACGCATATTAGGCCATCAATCAGGCGTCGAGCGGCATCCGCCCGACGGAATAACAACAGCCCGATGATACCTGGCGGCTAACACGCCGCGACAGAGATCGCATCAGCCGGCAGGCTAACCCCGGCGCCACGCCATACCGAATCGGCAATTCGTGGTAAGGGATAGCCATATGGTCTGATGCAGCAATTATCAGCGGCCTGCATCGCCGGCAAGTAACGGTTGAGCGGGCGCAGGTGTTAAGCACTATGGAGGCAGCATGAAGGCATTGCAAGGCGTCGAGGGGCAGGTCGAGTGGGTGGAGCGCGCCGCTCCGGTGTGCGGTGATGGGCAGGTAAGGATTCGGGTGGCGGCTGCCGGCCTGAATCGGGCCGATCTGTTGCAGCGTGCCGGGCATTATCCGCCGCCACCGGGCGTGACCGATATCCTGGGGTTGGAGTGTGCCGGTGTGATCAGTGAGGTAGGGCCCGGCGTTTCTCATCATATAGGCGACCGAGTCTGCGCCTTGCTGGCTGGCGGCGGCATGGCTGAGGAAGTAGTTGTCGATGCCCGTCACGTGCTTCCGGTGCCGCAAGGCCTTTCGCTGACGGAAGCTGCCGTGATTCCGGAAGTCTACGCTACTGCGTGGCTGAATCTGTTCCGCCTGGGCGCGCTACAACCTGGCGAGAAAGTCTTGCTTCACGCTGGCGCAAGCGGTGTCGGGTCGGCTGCCATCCAGTTATGCAAGGCGTTCGGCAGCCCGTGCTGGGTCAGTGTCGGTTCGGCGGAACGCCTGGCCTACTGCGAGTCGTTGGGCGCGAAGGGCGGCGTGCTGCGCAATGAGTCGCTGGAAGCGCTTCGTGACTTCGGTCCGTTCAATGTGATCCTTGATCCGGTCGGCGCCAAGTATGTGGCACTCAATACTCAGTTGCTTGCAACGGAAGGGCGCTGGGTGATCATTGGCATGATGGGCGGTCGCAAGGCCGAGATGGATTTGGGCGGCTTGCTGGCCAAGCGCATCCAGCTGATTGGCTCGACGCTGCGCAGTCGTAGTGCCGATGACAAGGCCGAGCTGCTCGCGGACATGCACGACCGGGTTTGGTCGTTGTTCGCCGATAAAACCCTCTCGCCGCGATTGGAGCGCAGCTTCCCGATCCGCGATGTGGAAGCTGCCTTCGCTGCGTTGGCTAGCAATCAAGTCTCGGGCAAGGTCGCGCTCGTTATCGACGAGAGTATCGAGTGATCGAATCCAGGCGGGCGCTCGCCTGGATCTTCCGAGTCAGGGCAGCTCGGCGCTCGAATAAAAGGCGCTGAGCACCTTGACCAGATGCGCCAGGTCCTGGCTGCCGGCCAGTTCGCGGATCGAATGCATACCAAAAGTCGGCAGCCCGATGTCCACGGTGCGTACGCCCAGCTGGCTGGCCGTGATCGGGCCGATGGTCGAGCCGCAACCCATGTCGCTGCGCGTGACGAAGCTCTGTACCGATACCTCGTTTTCCAGGCATAGATGCCGGAAGAAGCCGGCGGTTTCGCTGCTGGTGGCGTAGCGCTGATTGCTGTTGACCTTGATTACCGGGCCGGCATTGAGTTTCGGCCCGTGATTGCCGTCGTGCTTGTCGATGTAGTTGGGATGTACCGCATGGGCGTTGTCTGCCGAGATCAGCAGTGAGCGATTGATGCAGCGCTGGAATGCTTCTCCCTCGGGCAGTACACGACGCAGCACCTGCTCCAGAAACGGGCCATCGGCGCCGCACATAGAGGCCGAGCCCACCTCCTCGTGATCGGTACAGACCAGTACGCAGGTTTCGTCCGGGCCTGCCCGCAGCAGGGCTTGCAAACCAGCGAAGCAGGACAGCAGGTTATCCAGCCGCGCGCCAGCGATGAACTCGCCGTTCAGGCCGATAACCGCCGCGCCCTGGGTATCGTAGAAGCTCAGCTCGAAATCCAGCACCACATCGGCGACCAGGCCGTGTTCGCGGCTGAGCTGATCTGCCAGCAAGGCGCGGAAATCCGGGCTGTCTTCGCTGGCGATCTGCGCCAGAATCGGCGGAAGTTCGTTTTGCGGATTGATCGCCCAGCCTTGATTGGCGTCCCGGTTCAAGTGAATGGCGAGGCTTGGGATCACGGCGATGGGCAGCCTGAAATCAATCAGCTGGCTTTCGATCTTCCCGTCGCGGCTATAGGTGACACGGCCAGCCAGGGACAGATCGCGGTCGAACCAGGGCGCCAACAAGGCGCCGCCGTAAACTTCCACCCCCAACTGCCAGAAACCCTGACGCTGCAGCTCCGGTTGCGGCTTGACGCGCAGGCAGGGGCTGTCGGTATGAGCACCAACCAGGCGCGCGCCGTATTCGATGGCGGATTTCGTGCCGAGCTGGAAGGCGATGATCGCGGAGTCGTTACGAGTGACGTAATAGCGACCACCCGGCTCTGTATGCCAGGTTTCGCTTTCATCCAGCGCCTTGTAGCCGGCCGCCTGAAGGCTTAACGCAAGGCTGCGGGTGGCGTGAAACGGCGTTGGCGAGGCCTTGAGGTAATCGATCAGACCCTGGTTGAGTTCATTGCGCATGGGTAGCTCCGGACGGCAAGGCTGAAAAGTCTATCCCATCGGTGGAGTGGCTGCAGTCTTCGACGCTTTAGCGCGACGTTTCAGCCGGGCCGTGCAATGACCTCAAACATATGCCAGTGTTTGGCCCGTCCTATCGCAGTCTTTCCGTCATATTCGAATTCATTAAGTTCCAGTAGCTCCCAGCGTTCGAACCGACGTCGGAGCTGGTCTTGGCTGTGGATGCTGAGGCCCTTCGCCGCCCAGTCGTCTTGAGGTCCGAAAAAATGCCCGGTGAACAGACCACCTTGCCGTAGCGCCTGGGTGATTCGCATCCAGAAGTCGGCAAATGCCTCTGGTCGACAGAACGGCAGTGCGAAACTGGCATTTATGAAGTCCACTGTCGGCAACGGAGCGGCGTCCTCGAATGTCCGGCACAGTGCTGTGAGCGCACCGGGCGCATACGCAGCTGCCTGTTCCTGCAGAGCGCACAATGCCTCTGGGTCCCGATCGAGCGCGACGACCTTCCAGCCTGCACGAAGCAACGCCAAGCTATCGCGCCCGGCACCGCAGCCTAGATCCAGCGCCAGGCCGGGACTGTGCGCCCAAAGGTCGAGTGCTTTATGCAGGCTCGGGTGAGCTGGGGCGCCTCGGGTTGCATCGATGAAGCGAGTCATCAAAATGGCGCAGGGCAATCGAAGCGCATCCGCTCGCCACTCTGCGGGTGAGTCAGCACGAGCATGCTCGCATGCAGGCACAGTCGTTCATGGGCGTTCAACGCCTGTTCGTGAGCATAGAGGCGGTCGCCGAGTAGCGGATGGCCGATGGAAAGCATATGCACGCGCAACTGGTGGGAGCGGCCGGTAATGGGGGTCAGTTCGACGCGGCTGTAGTGACCGCAGCGCTCCAGGACGCGCCAGTAGGTCAATGCATGCTTGCCTTGTTCATGATCGACCACGTGCCGGGGCTTGGTTGGCGGGTCGTATCGCAGGGGCAGGTCGATACTGCCGCTGTCCTGTTCCGGTTCGCTCCAGCACAGCGCGGTGTAGGCTTTTTCCGTCTCGCGATCGTGGAATTGGCGCGACAACTCGCGGTGACTGTCGGCGTCGCGGGCGAGCACGATCAGGCCGGAGGTTTCCCAGTCCAGCCGATGCACGATGCGCGCTTCGGGGTAGCCATTTTCCTGCAGGCGGGTCACCAGGCAGTCACGGTTATCCTCGGCGCGGCCGGGTACCGAGAGTAGCAGGGTGGGTTTATTGATCACCAACAGAGCGGCGTCCTGGTGAAGAATCTGGATGTTGCTTAACGGCATCTGCGTTTCCCATAAACGAAGACGGCGACCCGTGGGTCGCCGTCCGTCAGAGGTTACTGAAAATCTATTCTGGAACTCGCGAGCTAGAGCCATGCAAGGCAAAAACAGGCGAGGAAGCGGAGTTTACTGTTGTAAATGAGCATTCCGAGCCTGTTTTTAACGCCGCAGGGCCGACGCGCAGCAGATCCAGGCAGATTTTTAACGATCCGGCAGGGTAATGTTCAATTCAAGGATCGAACAGCTGCCCTGATCTTCCAGTGCGACCTGCACCTGATCGCTTTCGATGTTCACGTACTTGCGAATCACCTCGACCAGCTCTTTCTGTAGAGCGGGCAAATAGTCCGGTTGCGTACGCTGGCCGCGCTCATGCGCAACGATGATCTGCAGGCGTTCCTTGGCGATGTTGGCGGGCGTTTCCTTCTTCTTGCGCTCACGAAAGAAGTCGAGAAGGTTCATTCGCGACCTCCGAACAATCGTTGCAGGAAGCCCTGCTTTTTAACGTCGAGGAAGCGATGGTTCACTTCTTTACCTAGCAGACGATCCACTGCGTCGCTGTACGCCTGGCCCGCATCGCTCTGGTCATCGAGGATGACCGGTACGCCCTGGTTGGAAGCCTTGAGTACCGCCTGGGATTCCGGAATGACACCCAGTAGGCGGATCGAGAGGATTTCCTCGACGTCTTCGACGCCAAGCATTTCGCCCTTGACCACACGCTCGGGGTTGTAGCGAGTCAGCAGCAGATGCTCCTTGATCGACTCTTCGCCGTTTTCGGCGCGACGGGATTTGCTGGCCAGCAGGCCCAGCATGCGGTCTGAGTCACGAACCGAGGAGACTTCCGGGTTGGTTACGACGATGGCCTCGTCGGCGTAATACATTGCCAGGTGAGCACCTTTCTCGATGCCGGCCGGGGAGTCGCAAATCACGAATTCGAAGGTCTTCGCCAGCTCATCGATCACCTTGCCAACGCCTTCGAGCGTCAGGGCGTCCTTGTCACGGGTCTGGCTGGCGGCCAGCACGTACAGGTTCTCGAGGCGCTTGTCCTTGATCAGGGCCTGGGTGAGGGTGGCGTCGCCTTGAATGACGTTGACGAAGTCATACACCACGCGGCGCTCGCAGCCCATGATCAGGTCCAGGTTACGCAGGCCAACGTCGAAATCTACGATGACGGTCTTGTGGCCGCGCAGAGCGAGGCCGGTACCGATGGCGGCGCTGGAAGTGGTTTTACCGACGCCACCCTTGCCGGAAGTGACTACGAGGATCTTGGCCAAGGTGATTCACCCTAAATATGAAGTCGGGACCGTAGCCAATTCGGCTCGCGGTACGCCCGTTTTGGTGCTTGAAAATTCGCGGCAGTATCCGTTAAAGGCGGGTGATGTTCAACACGTCGCCGGATAGCTTCATCTGTACGGCTTCGGTCCACAACGGGTCGCGTCGCAGGTCTTCGGCGACCTTGTAATGCCCGGCGATGGAGACCATTTCGGCAGCGAGCTGCTGACAGAAAATGCGTGCGTCGGTATCTCCCTTGATGCCGGCCAAGGCACGCCCGCGCAACGGACCGTACACATGGATGTTTCCATCGGCGAGAAGTTCCGCGCCCGGGCTGACGGCCGCCAGCACAATCAGATCGCCGCCTTGGGCATAGACCTGTTGGCCGCCGCGGATCGGTGTAGTGATTACGCGGGTAGGACGATAGGTCGGTTCGGCGGGTTTGGCCGGTGCCGTCGTCGTTTTGCTGGCGAGGTCCAGCTTGCGCTCCTTGGCACCGGACGGTGGCAATACGGGAAGGTCGAGCGCGGCCGCCGCCTCGATGATCTGTGGGTCGCCGGCGCGCAGCGCCAGGGTGCGCAGGCCGTGCTTGCGGCACAGAGCAATCAGGGCCGGAAGATCGAGATCGCAATCGGCGGGCAGTTTGTCCAGCGCGAGGACCAGCGGCGTGTTATTGAAAAAATCGGGCGCCTGCTCGACCTTCACGGCCAACTGACGATCGAGGCGGTCCAGGTCGTTCTGCGCCAACTCCAGCACGGTAATGGCAAGCATGCTGCCCTTGAGCTGGAACACGGGGGCTTGGTCGGAAAGGTCGGCTTGGCTCATGGTCTGCCTGCTGCGGTAAATGGCGAGGACTTATAGCGGGGGAGGCGTTGAGCTGCAAGCCACAAGCGGCCAGCGGCAAGAAAAAGCAACGCCAAGCCGAGCGACCAATCCGCTGTGGTCAATTCCCCGCTCCGGCAATTTTTGCTGCAAGGGCTTAGAATGCGCGCTTTTACCGGTTCGGGCTTGCCGATGGATCGTCCTCGTTTTCGCGCATCCTTTCTTCATCCGCGTTTCTGGCTGCTGTGGCTGGGACTGGCTTTGCTGTGGTTGGTGGTGCAGCTGCCTTACCGCGTTCTGCTGCTTCTGGGGCGCGGCCTCGGTGCATTGATGTACCGGGTTGCTCGCTCCAGGCGACAAATCGCTCGGCGCAACCTGCAGTTATGTTTCCCCGAGCTGAACGACAAGCAGCGCGAGCGACTGCTGCGCGAGAACTTCGCCTCGACCGGTATCGCCTTCTTCGAAATGGCGATGAGCTGGTGGTGGCCCAAGGATCGTCTGCAGAAGCTGGCGCATGTCGAAGGTCTCGAGCACCTGCAGCAGGCCCAGGCCGAGGGGCAGGGCGTGATTCTGATGGCGCTGCATTTCACTACGCTGGAAATCGGTGCGGCCTTGCTGAGTCAGCGTCACACCATCGATGGCATGTATCGCGAGCACAAGAATGCGGTGTTCGATTTCGTCCAGCGACGCGGGCGGGAGCGGCACAATCTCGACGCTAGCGCCATTGAGCGTGAGGACGTACGCGCGATGCTCAAGGTGCTGCGCGCCGGTCGAGCGATCTGGTATGCGCCGGATCAGGATTACGGTCGCAAACAGAGCCTGTTCGTCCCCTGGTTCGGCATCAACGCCGCAACCGTGACGGCTACTACCAAGTTCGCCCGCCTGGGCAAGGCACGCGTCGTGCCGTATACGCAGACGCGGCTCGCCGATGGCTCTGGCTACAGATTGGTCATTCACCCACCGCTGGTTGATTTCCCGGGTGAAAGCGAGGAGGCCGATTGCCGGCGCATCAACGAGTGGGTGGAGGGCGCGGTGCGGCAGCATCCCGAGCAATATCTGTGGGCCCACCGCCGCTTCAAGACGCGTCCAGAGGGTGAGCCAAGTCTTTACCGCAAGCTGCCGAAGAAGCCGATCACTCCGTAAGAATGCCATCGCGGAAGTCGCGCAGGGCCTGCTCGATTTCCTCGCGACTGTTCATTACGAACGGGCCGTACTGGACGATCGGCTCGCCAATCGGTTGGCCGGCCAGTAGCAGCACTTGCGCGCCAGTGCCGGATCTTAGTTGCAGTACGCCCTGGTCGGAGAGCCTGGCCAGCTGATTCTTGCTCAAGCGCTTCCCGGCGACTTCAATCTCTCCTTCGTATACGTACAGGATCAGCCGGTGGCCATCGACCAGCTGCGGATTGAGTTGGCTGCCGGCGGGCAGATGCAGATCGAACAGTTGCGGTTCGGTATCCGGTCGTTGCACGGCGCCTGGCTGATCCACCCCGTCGGCTTGGAACCGTCCGGCGATGACCACTGCTTCGATGCCGCTGGGCAAGGTGACGCGTGGGACTTCTGCTGGCGTGAAATCCCGATAACCCGGGTCGCCCATCTTGCTTTTCGCCGGCAGGTTCAGCCACAGCTGGAAGCCGCGCATCAAGCCTGCTTCCTGTTGCGGCATTTCGCTGTGGATCACGCCGCGTGCCGCAGTCATCCATTGCACGCCGCCGTTTTCGAGCAGCCCGACATTGCCAAGATGATCTTCGTGGCGCATGCGGCCCTCGATCATATAGGTCACGGTCTCGAAGCCGCGGTGCGGGTGTGGTGGGAAGCCGGCGATGTACTCGTCCGGGTTGTCGGAGCCGAACTCGTCGAGCATCAAGAACGGATCGAATCGCTCCGCTACGTCACCGCCGAACAAACGGGTCAGGCTGACACCGGCGCCATCGGAGGTGGCGCGACCGGTGCTGATTTCAAGAATCTCGCGCATGGGCATGGCATATCTCCAAGAAGGTTAAGTGAAGATTACTGCGACCCAGGCGATTGATTGATGCGAAATTCCCGAGGTTATTATCTGTTGATTCGATCACTCGCCAATCTGCAATTCCCGGGCTCGGGTGTAGACGTAGCGGACCTTTTCATATTCGAACGGCGAATTGAGCTGCCCGTAGCGAAGGCTGGTGGTGTGGCGGATGTCGATCAGCCGTAGCGCGGTAACGCCGAATTCGCCGCCGCTGGCTTCGGCATAGTCGAGATAGTCGACTTGGCGCTCCACGCCGAAGTCCATCACCTGCCCGGCGGTGTCTCGGAGATTGGAAGGCCCGAGCGCGGGCAGGATCAGGTAAGGCCCATGCGGAACGCCATAAAAGCCGAGCGTCTGGCCGAAATCCTCGTTGTAGCGCGGCAGGCCCATACGGGTCGCCGGGTCCC
The DNA here is from genome assembly GCF_024448955.1 of Stutzerimonas stutzeri. Lineage (GTDB taxonomy): Bacteria > Pseudomonadota > Gammaproteobacteria > Pseudomonadales > Pseudomonadaceae > Stutzerimonas > Stutzerimonas stutzeri_AQ. Next base: position 43,076 of record NZ_JAMOIH010000023.1, on the reverse strand, counting down.
AGATGCCGCCAACGCCAATGATAGTGTTGAACAGCAAGCGCGCCGTGGTGCTCATCGCCCGCTGGCCCTTGAGCTGCGCCACGCTGTTGAACAGCGTCGGAATCTCGCCGAGATTGCTGAAAAAGTTGCTCACGCCGGTGCGCACGATCCGAGGCGTGACATAGCGGTAGCCGCGCACCGCCGGAAGCATCACCCACTGATCCAGGCGGTAGTTGAAGTAGTACATGCGCCGGTTCAGCGATTCCCAGGGATCGTGGATATCCAGCGCGTCGAAGGTTGCGCGCTCGAACTCACGCTGATCCAGCCCGGGATTGAATTTCAGATTGCTCAGCGGATGAGTGAAGCCGTCCTCGTCGGGGATCGGCGTCTGTGCATGGGCGATGCCGCTGGCCAAGAACAGCAATGCAAACAAATGACATCTAGCCACGGAAGAACTCCAGCATGTCTTGAGCATTGACCCGGTAATCGAGATTGCCGCAATGGCCGCCGCGCGGATACAGCGTCATGCGCTCGCCGAACGTCCGGCGCAGGAAGCCCAGATCGCCGGCACCCAGAATGATGTCGTCAGCGTTGTGCATGACGCCGATCTTCGGGCTGTCGCGCAGATAATCTTCCAGCGCATACAGGCTGACCTGTTGCACCAGTTGCGTCAGGCTTCCGCCATCCTGCTGGGCTCGCCACATGGGGATGAGTTGTTCGGTCATGTAGCAATCGAAGTCGCAGAGCAGGGCGCGGCGGAAGAACGGCTCGAGGCTGGTGCCCTCGTCGATCGGGTAGCCGGGCGGTACGATCAGCCCTCGGCGGTTGATCAGATCGGATGTGAAGACGATATCGGCAGCCGAGAAACGGAACGCCGAGCCGACCAGCATCGCCATTTGCTCGTCAGTCAGCCGCAGGGATGACTGCTGGAAATCGAACAGCAAAGCCTCATCGAGGTTGATCGCGCCTTTTTGCCGATAGTAGCGGGCGAGCTTTTCCAAAATGACTTGGTAAAACGTGGTGGTGCTGTCGATCGCCTCGACCTGGGTTTGCACCAGCTTGTCCAGATTGTTAATCGAGGTGTAGAGATTGACCGGCGGGTTGAGCATCAGAACCCGCTTGAAGTTGAAGCTCTGCCGCGTCTCATCGAGCTTGCTGACAAAGGCTGCGTTGAGCGCGCCGAGGCTGTAGCCGGTGAGATGGAACTCGGTGACAGGCAGGTCGTGCTGTTGCGCACGGACGGCTTGCATGACTCGATACATGTCTTTGGCATCGTCAGGGCTGTAACCTGGGGTGGCGTAACGTGAGGCGGCGGCGATGAAGTCGAAGCTGGTTGGCGAAGACAGTTGCACCACGTGATAGCCGGCCCCGTAGAACAGTCGCTTCAGCGACTCGGCTTTCGCCGCCGCGTAGCTCGCGCCGGTGCCCGAGATGATGAACATCAGCGGGGCAGGGCCAGGTTGCCGCGCCAAGCGGTAGGTCAGCCGTGTCACTGCCCAGAAATTTTCGGGAAGGATGAATTCCCGTTCGGGACGCAGACGCAGGCGATAGTCAGCCTGATCAATGTCGTCATCGCTGGGTACTTCGGCGCGCAGCTCCACGGGGGTCGTGGCGATGGTCGCTTCGAAGGGGTTGCTCAAGGGGTAGCCATACGCCTCAACGCTGATATCCGCAGCCTGGACAGGCGCGACGACCAACGTGAGCAGCGCGATCAAGCACAGCAGCAATCGCATGTAGGGAGCTCTCCTTAGCTGGCTTGGTGGCCGGCAAACTTCAGCATTGGGGGATCGGTCTTCGAGGTTGCCAGATTAAGCCGCAGGCGCATGCTGCCGTCATCTCTCCCGACAATGGGACGCCGCGAAAGGCATGGCGCGTTAGCCATTGACCACAAGCAAGCCGGCTGGTTGCAGGCTTCTTTGCTGCGTATGGAGAGCTTATGGGATAGGCGAGCCGATGCAAACGGCTCGGATCGGGCGAGTGGCTAGTGCATCTGTCAGGCTTGATGATGCAACCAGGCGTGAGCGGGGATCGGCTCACGAGGCGCCTGGCGCTTTTCCAGACGCTGCCAGATTTTCTCGTGGAAGTAGAAGCCGACCGAATTGCAGATGGGTTCGATGGCTGCCACCAGACCGCCCGCAGCGAGACTACCGGTCAAGGCATAGGTCACCGCGAAGGCAATACAGAAGTGCATCAGGGTGAAGGTTACGGTCTTGGTCATGGTAGGTCTCCAAATGCAGTCGAGAATGATTCTCTGTTGAATTGAAGTCTCGCTTCGCCACGCTGGTTTTGAAAATCGTCGTGCTTGATAAGCCATATAGATCGGCTCTATGCGTATCGACGAGCTTGCCGCAGGCCGTCTATTCCGGCCGTTTCGGAAAATAAAAACCAGACTATGGTCGGGTGGTGTTCGGTCTGTCCGGCTCTAAAGTAGCCGCCCCGCCTCATCAGTGGCGGTGATCGTGTGGAGACAGTCAATGAACAACGAAAATATCTACCGGCAGATCTATGCCAATCCGCGCTTCCAGGAGCTGGTCGCAAAGCGTGGCCGCTTCGCCTGGCTGCTGTCGGCCGTCATGCTCGGCGCTTATCTCGCATTCATCCTGCTGATCGCCTTCGAGCCAGCAATCCTCGGCGTGCCGCTTGCCGCCGATACCGTTACCACCTGGGGCATTCCGGTGGGCGTGGGTGTGATCTTCATGGCGTTCATCCTCACTGGCGTTTATGTCCAGCGTGCCAATGGCGAATTCGATCGCATCAACCAGGAAATCCTTAACGAGGCTCAGCAAAAATGATTGTGCGCTCAATACTGGCGGCCGCTCTGCTGCTCGCCTCGCCCTTGCTGATGGCGGACGCCCTGACCGGCGAAGTGCAGAAGCAGAGCGTCAACTACACAGCGATTGCCATGTTCGTTGCGTTCATCGTGTTCACCATGGGTATCACCAAGTGGGCCGCCAAACGCAACACATCCACCTCCGATTACTACACCGCTGGCGGTAGCATCACCGGCTTCCAGAACGGTCTGGCGATTGCCGGTGACTTCATGTCGGCGGCGTCTTTCCTGGGCATTTCCGCGCTGGTTTACACCAGTGGCTACGATGGTTTGATCTACTCCATCGGCTTTCTAGTCGGCTGGCCGATCATCCTGTTCCTGATGGCCGAACGCCTGCGCAACCTGGGCAAATTCACCTTTTCCGATGTGGCGTCCTACCGTCTCGGCCAAACCCAGATTCGCATTCTCTCCGCATTCGGTTCGCTAATCGTGGTGGCCTTCTACCTGATCGCGCAGATGGTCGGCGCCGGCAAGCTGATCCAGCTGTTGTTCGGCCTCGACTACTACGTCGCGGTTGTTCTGGTAGGCGTGCTGATGGTCATGTATGTGCTGTTCGGCGGCATGCTGGCGACGACCTGGGTGCAGATCATCAAGGCGGTGCTGCTGCTGTCAGGTGCCAGCTTCATGGCAATCATGGTGATGAAGGCGGTCAACTTCGACTTCGGCAGCCTGTTCGCCGAGGCCGTGAGCATCCATGAGAAGGGCGCTGCGATCATGAGCCCCGGTGGCCTGGTTTCCGATCCGATCTCTGCGATCTCGTTGGGTCTGGCATTGATGTTCGGCACCGCGGGTCTGCCGCATATCCTGATGCGCTTCTTCACCGTCGCTGACGCCAAGGAAGCGCGCAAGAGCGTGTTCTACGCCACCGGTTTCATTGGCTACTTCTACATACTTACCTTCATCATCGGTTTCGGCGCGATCCTGCTGGTCAGCACCAACCCCGAATTCAAGGACGCGGCGGGCGCCATCGTCGGCGGCACCAATATGGTCGCCATTCATCTTGCCAACGCCGTTGGCGGCAACCTGTTCCTCGGCTTCATCTCCGCGGTGGCCTTCGCGACTATCCTCGCGGTAGTGGCCGGTCTGACCCTGGCGGGCGCCTCGGCGGTTTCCCATGACCTTTATGCCTGCGTGATCAAGAAGGGCAAGGCCAAGGAAGAGGACGAGATGCGCGTCACCAAGATCACCACTCTGACTCTGGGCGTCGTGGCGATCCTGCTGGGCATCATCTTCGAGAAGCAGAACATCGCGTTCATGGTGGGTCTGGCGTTCTCGATCGCGGCCAGTTGCAACTTCCCGGTGCTTTTCCTTTCCATGTACTGGAAAGGCCTGAGCACTCGCGGTGCGTTGATCGGTGGTTCGTTAGGTCTGGCCACCGCGCTGATCCTGACCATCATCAGTCCGACCGTGTGGGTCGACGTGTTCGGTTATGCCGAGGCGATCTTCCCCTACAAGTATCCGGCGCTGTTCTCGATGATCGTCGCGTTCGTTGGGATCTGGTTCTTCTCGGTCACCGACAAGTCCAAGGCGGCGGGGCTTGAACGCGAGCGTTTCTTCTCGCAGTTCGTGCGGTCGCAGACCGGTCTGGGTTCCAGTGGTGCAGTCGCTCACTGACAGCTGATCGAGCATTGAACGAAGGGCAGCCCAAGGGCTGCCCTTCGTCGTTTCGGTACGGGTGAAGGCGCTCTGGACTGGATTGGCGGCATCAATCGGGCTTGGAACATGCCCGTCATTCAGCATTTCGATAGAGGCCGGAGCGCGCCTCGGCTTTCGCTAGACTCGTAGCGACTCAACGAACAAGAAGGCAACAACGATGCAAAACCGCATGATGGTCACGGGTGCCGGTTCCGGCCTTGGTCGTGAAATCGCCCTGCGCTGGGCGCGTGAGGGCTGGCAGTTGGCGCTCTCGGACGTCAACGAGGCCGGTCTGGCCGAGACCCTGAAAATGGTGCGCGAGGCGGGAGGCGATGGTTTTACCCAACGCTGTGATGTGCGCGACTACAGCCAGCTAACTGCACTGGCGCAGGCTTGCGAGAGCAAGCTCGGCGGTATCGACGTGGTGGTCAACAATGCCGGTGTTGCGTCCGGTGGCTTCTTCGAAGAGCTCTCGCTGGAAGATTGGGACTGGCAGATCGCGATCAACCTGATGGGCGTGGTCAAGGGCTGCAAGGCGTTCCTGCCTCTGGTGCAGAAGAGCCGCGGCAAGATCATCAACATCGCCTCTATGGCCGCGCTGATGCAGGCGCCGGGCATGAGTAACTACAACGTGGCCAAGGCCGGCGTGGTGGCGCTGTCGGAAAGTCTGCTGGTCGAACTGAAGCAGCAGGAAGTGGGCGTCCATGTGGTTTGTCCGTCGTTCTTTCAGACCAACTTGATGGATTCCTACCGCGGGCCGACGCCGAACATGAAGGCGCAGATCAGCAAGCTGCTCGAAGCATCGCCGATCACCGCCGCGGATATCGCCGACTATATGTATCGGCAGGTCGCAGAAGGCGTGTTCATGATTCTGCCGCACGACGAAGGGCGCATGGCCTGGAAGATCAAACAGCAGAACCCGCAAGCCATCTACGATGAGATGGCTGCGCTGGCGGAGAAGAAGCGTAACAAGAGCAGAACCTGACCATCCGGTCCGTTTTGCTTGCCGTGATCTGGGGTCGGGAGTAGGGTTGCCGGTCCGATCCCAGTCCGACCCATGGATTCACTGTGAAAAACCCATCCCGCTGGCTTCTCATGCTGGCTCTGGTGCTTGCCGCCATCAATCTTCGCCCCGGAATCACTTCCTTCGCTCCCTTGATCGAACGCATCGCCGAAGAGCTGAACCTCAGCCGCGGTCTGATCAGCCTGACCACGGCCTTGCCGGTTCTCTTGATGGGGCTGCTGGCTCCCCTCGCGCCGCGTCTGGCCATGCGTTTCGGGCTGGAGCGGACCATTGCCCTGTGTCTGGGCGTCATCGGTGTGGCGTTGGTGCTGCGTCTGTTCGGCGAGAGTGCCGCAGTATTGATCGGCACGGCGGCGATGGTCGGCGCCGGCATCGCGGTTGCAGGGCCGCTGCTGTCGGGCTTCATCAAGCGTCATTTTCTCGATCGCATGGGCAAAACCGCAGCCTTTTATTCGCTGAGCATGGCCGTGGGCGGCACCATCGGCGTCGTGCTGACGGCGCCTGCGACGCAATTGCTGGACCAGCGCTGGACTTTGGGCCTGTCGCTCTGGGCCATTCCGGCCGTGTTGGCGCTGGCGCTGTGGTGGCGGTTGCCGAGCCAGCAGGAGGCGGCCGTCGAGCGCCAGGCCGGATTGCCTTGGAGCGAGCCGCGGGCCTGGTTGGTGAGTATCTATTTTGCGCTGCAGGCGGGGCTGTTCTACGCCCTGGCCACCTGGTTGGTGGCGCGCTATCACGAAGCCGGTTTCAGCGTGCTGCAGAGCAACGCGTTCTTCAGCGGCTTCATGCTGATTGGCTTGCCCAGCTCGTTCGCCATGCCCTGGCTGGCGCAGCGCTTCGGCAATCGGCACCTGTTAATGTCGGGCTGTGGCTTGCTGGCGACGGTCTGTCTGTTGATCATCGCCTGGGTTCCGCAGGTCCAGCCGCTGGTGGTCTGCATGCTATTGGGTGTGGCTTTGAACGGCACTTTTTCCATGTCGCTGGTGCTGCCGATGTACGAAGCAAGCACGCCGCTGGCTGTGAGTCGCCTGACTGCGATGATGCTCTGCACCGGTTACTGCCTGGCCTGCTTCACGCCCGTGCTGACCGGACTGGGGCGTGACATCGCCGGCGACTACCGCTGGCCGTTCCTGGTGCTGGCTGGCATGTCCGCCGTGATGTGCGTCCTTGCCTTGCGTCTGGCTCCACGGCGCGATCTGGCTGCGGCTACGGCGAGCTGAGACTCGAATATCGCGACGAGGTGTGGTCTACGTCACCCCTACGTCGAGTGAGGATGCGTTGCCGTTAGTGGATGATGGAACGCCGGATGGATTTGGTTAACATGTCGGGCTTTCGCCTGGAGTGTCCTTGTGGAGCCGGAATCCATCGTCTACGGCAGCATCCGCGACTGGCCATCGGTCGACGCTGAACAGTGTCGCCTGCGTCGCACCGTCAACCGCCGTGCACTGGACAGCCTGCCGCAGGGGGAGGGGTGGCCCTTCATCGGGCGGGAAATGTTTTCCTGCTGCGCGGAGGAGGGCGTCTATCAGACCCAGGTCATCCACTTCGGCGCCAGTTATCGCGCGGTCGAGTACGAGTGGGCGTTATGGGTGCGCAACTTCGAGGCGCTGCTCAGCGAACTCTACTGGACCAGCGCGGTGGTCCATCTGGAAACCGAACTCAACGGCACGCACACCTTCCGCTGGGAAACCGAAAGCGGCACGCATAGCCCTCATCAGCGCGATCTGCGGATGCGTTGCGCCTGGGAGCGCGACGGCGGCGTGCTGGGCTGAGCGTCAGTCCTCCAGCCACTCCTTCGGCACGTCGCTTCTGAGCGCTAACTGACACTGTTGGTGATCCGCATCGAACACGATCACCGCCGTACCCTTGCTCAACGCCCGGCGTACCCGTTCGACACGGGTCTGCAGCGGCGTCTCGTCGCCATTGTCGGTGCCATCGCGGGTCACGAAGTCCTCGATGAGGCGGGTCAGGGTGTCGGGTTCGAGTTGGTCGTAAGGAATGAGCATGGAGTCGGATCAGATTGGATGGTCGGGTTCGGTGATCGGCTCGTTGAGAAAGCGATCCAGGCAAGCATACAGCTGCTCACTCTCCAGCGGCTTACCGATGAAGTCGTTCATCCCTGCATCGCGGCCTTGCTGGCGATGATCGTCGAGGACATGAGCGGTAAGCGCGATGATCGGCACTTCTTCCAAGCCCTGTTCAGCCTCGATGCGGCGGATCTGCCGGCTCGCTTCGAAACCGTCCAGTTCCGGCATCTCGCAGTCCATCAGGATCAATTGAATGGCGGAAGGGTTCTCGCTGTAGGTCGTCACGGCGAGGCGTCCGTTCTCGACGATCAGCACTTCGTAACCGCGTTTGCGCAGTAGACCCGACACCACCATCTGGCTGACCGGATTGTCTTCGGCAATGAGGACACGCGAGCACGACTTCGTCTCGTTTACGCGTGGCGCGACCGCCTCGATTGCAGGGTTCGCTGGCTGGTAGAGCCGATGTAGCGCCTCGCGTAGCGGGCCGAGTGGGAGCGGCAATGACAGGTTGACCAGCCGGAGCGCTGGCGCCAGAACCGGATACTCGCTCTGCGGTGGGTAGAGAAACATGACCCGCTGGTTCGGCTCGAGCTGGTTGCTCAGCGTCGCCAGCCAATCCCGCGGCTTGCCGGGCCATGGCGCTATCACGACCACCAACGGTGCGACGGCATGGTCGTCGAGGTAGCGGGACAGCCGTTGCGGCTCTTCGCAGCGCAGTACACGCATGCCCCAGCGCATGAGCAGGTTGCTCATGGCATCGAGCCCATGAGCGTCCTGGGACGCGATCACCGCGGTTCGGCCTTCGAGCAGGGCGGCGAGCGGATCATGGTTGTCGCCGGCATCGCACAGTGAGATGTCGAAGCTGAAGCGGCTGCCCTGGCCAGGTGCGCTCTGCACGTCGATCTGGCCGCCCATCATTTCCACCAGCTCCTTGCTGATCACCAGTCCCAGGCCGCTTCCGCCGTAGCGCCGGGTAGTGCTCGAATCGGCCTGGGCGAAAGAGACGAACAGTTGCGAGAGCTCCTCGGCGCGCATGCCGATGCCGCTATCGGTCACGGAAAACACCAGCCTTCGCGCATCGGCCGGGCCTTGGGCCTCCACCTCGAGCATGACGCAGCCGTGCTCGGTGAATTTCAATGCGTTGTTGAGCAGGTTCATCAATACCTGCTTGAGCCGGGTCGGATCACCTCGTACTCGCCTAGGCACGCCAGCGGTGAGGCCAACATGCAACTGGAGTTGTTTGTCCAGCGCTTGGGCCGTGAACAGGCTGATGGTTTCTGATATCAGCGCTTCCAGATCGTATTCGATGTCTTCGAGGACCAGCTTGCCAGCGCCGATCCGTGCATAGTCCAGGATGTCGTTGATCACTGACATCAACGAGGAACTGGAACTGGCGATGGTGTCGAGATAGAAGCGCTGTTTGCGATCCAGCGAGGTGCCGCGCAACAGCTGCAGCATGCCGATTACGCCGTTGAGTGGGGTGCGGATCTCGTGACTCATCTTTGCCAGAAAGCGGCTTTTCGCCTGATTCTCGCTTTCGGCCCGCGCGGCGGCCTGGCGAGACCGAAAGCCTTCTTCCTTGAGTAGATTGATTCGGTCGGCCAGGCCGATGGACAACGTGATCAGTTCGAAGGCGATGCCGACCTTGACCACCGAGGAGCCGTACAGACCGAACAGGTTGAAGCCCAGGGACCCGGCGGTGACGATCGCGAAGGTCGCCAGCAACACGCCCCAGGCCAGGGTGTAATAGAGACCATAGCGAACACCGCGGCGCCAGACGAACGCTCCGGTCAGTAACAGGCCGATTGAGGAGCCGATCACCATGACGCTGGACAGGATGCTCCAGGTTCTCATGTCGAGCACCAGCCCGGACAGGAGCGCCCCAAGTGACGCCACGAGCGCCACACGCAGCGTGAGATCGAGCCTTGGAAAGTACTCGCGGGTATGCAGGAAGTGGCGACTGAACTGGATCGAGACCAGGCAGTGGCTGAGCATCAGCGCATAGATGCCCTGGGTGACGAAGCCGCCGTCACCGCTCAGCCATTTGACCAGCATGCCGTCGAAGCTGAGCGTGAACAGCCCGACGTTGAGGTTGTAGACCAGGTACCAGAAGTAGGCCGGCTCGCGAAGCGACAGAAACAGGAAGAAGTTGTAGCAGAACATCGCGAAAAGCACGCCGTAGAAGGCTCCGGCGAGGCCCATTGTCTCTTCGGCTGCGGCTGCGTTCGCTGCATAGCTACTGAAGTAAAGCGGGACATACAGCGTGCTGGTGCTCTGCACGCGCAGGAGCAGCGTCGATGTGCCGGGCTGCAGATCGACCGGGAACCAGAAATTGCTGACCTTGACCGATCGCTCACTGAAAGGGTGACTATCGCCGGATTGCTGTCGGCTTATGCTGCCATCGGGATGCCGCAGATACAGGTCGATGTGGTCGAGTAGGGGGTAGTTGATTTCGAAGAAGCCGCCGATGGACTCGCTCAGCTGGTTGTCAAGTTCTACCCGAAACCACCATGCGGCGCTGTTCTTGCCCTTGTTGGGGTGGATGCCGGTGACCGGTTCGAAAGTCTTGTCCGCCAGCTCGAACACTTCGGCGACGTCCAGCTCTGCGGCCGGATCGCGCAGGAAATAGGTCCAGTTGCCAAGCGGTTGGCGGAATTCGTCCGAGCCCACTGGGACCGGGGTGGAAGCCCAGACCTGGGCAGACAGGCAGAACAGGAAGATGGCCAGGCAAAGACGCGGCAGCATGTAGGGACCCGGAGTGGTGCAAGTCGCAGCGGATCAAGCGAAGCAGTCCAATCGCGAACAGTGCGCGGTTTATACGCAAATGGCAAAACCAGCATTGTCCGGCTGGTTTGCAGATCCATGAATATCAGTGGCTTGCGACTTTGCCCGTATCGCCGATTCATCGCAATTGGCAAACGCCTCAACTTGGCGGCACATCATGAAACCTGGACGTCAACCGTCGGTTCGCTTGTCGAGAATCGAGTCGACTGGCGGTACTCGCGTGTCATTTTCCATCTGGGTCTCGTGTTCGAGCTGATGACTGAAGCTTTCCAGGGTCCCTTGGCCGCTGTGAGCATCGCTGGCGAACACGGGCGGGCTGAGCAGGTAACTGCATATCAGGCGGCTCATCGCGGCCAGGCTGTCGATATGGGTTCGCTCGTAGCCATGGGTCGCATCGCAGCCGAAGGCGAGCAGGGCGGTACGGATGTCGTGCCCGGCAGCGACCGCCGATTGTGCGTCGCTGTGGTAGTAGCGGAATAGATCACGGCGCACCGGTATGTTATGGCCTTCGGCCAACCTGATCAGGTGCCGGGACAGATGGAAGTCGTAAGGCCCGCCGGAATCCTGCATCGCGACCGTGACGGCGTGCTCGCTGGACTCCTGACCCTTGGCTGTCGGCGCGATGTCGATGCCGACGAATTCGCTGACATCCCAAGGTAGCGCGCCCGCAGCACCGGAGCCGGTTTCCTCGGTGATGGTAAATAGCGGATGACAATCGATTGGCAGCTCCTGACCGCTCTCGACCAGCGCCTTCAACGCCGTCAGCAGGGCGGCAACGCCAGCCTTGTCATCCAGATGCCGTGCGCTGATGTAGCCACTGTCGGTGAACTCCGGCATCGGATCGAACGCGACGACATCTCCAATATTGATCCCCAGCGCAAGGGTATCGGCGCGGCAGGTGGTATGGGCATCCAGACGCAGCTCGACGTGATCCCAGCTGATCGGCATCTTGTCGACCTCCGTATTGAACGCATGCCCAGACGCGAGCAATGGCAATACGCTGCCGCGAATGACGCCGGTATCGGTAAAGACGCTGACGCGGCTGCCTTCGGCAAAACGGCTCGACCAGCAGCCGACCGGTGACAGACCCAGCCGGCCCGTTTCATGAATTTCGCGAACGCTGGCGCCGATGGTGTCGAGGTGCGCCGCGATGGCGCGGTCCGGACTGTCCTGGCGACCTTTGAGCGTCGCGCGGATGGTGCCGCGACGGGTCAGCTCGAATGGAATCCCGAGCTCCTTCAAGCGTTCGGCGACGTATCGCACGATGGTGTCAGTGAAACCGGTGGGGCTTGGGATGGCCAGCGTTTCCAGCAACACGCGTTGCAGGTAGTTGAGATCGGGCTCTGGAAGTTTTGCAGTCATGGTCATTCCTTGTGGGGCAAAAGGCTGCCGCCATGCGGTTGAATGAATGCGGGTATGGGTGCCGCGGGGGAGCATGGCGCCCCGAGAGGCGGTGTTCGCCTCTCGGAATTGCCGTCAATGAGTGTTATGGCTGAGCGGAAACAGCAGATCGATGAACCGCTCCGCAGTCGGCTGCGGATGATGGTTGGCCAGGCCGACACGCTCGTTCGCCTCGATGAAGACATACTCCGGCTGATCAGCCGCCGGTACCAGCAGATCCAGCCCGACCACGGGGATATCCAGCGCGCGCGCCGCACGAACGGCGGCATCGATCAGCTCGGGATGCAGCTGATCGGTGACATCCTCGAGCGTACCGCCGGTGTGCAGATTAGCGGTGCGACGGACTGCCAGATGCTGGCCTCGCGGCAGCACGCTGTCGTAGTCGTAACCGGCATCTTCAATGCAACGCTGGGTTTCTTCGTCCATCGGAATGCGGCTTTCACCGCCGGTGGCAGCTTGGCGTCGGCGGCTCTGGGTTTCGATCAGCTCGCGAATGCTATGACTACCGTCGCCGACGACCTCGGCAGGTCGCCGAATGGCGGCTGCGACCACTTCATAGCCGATCACCACGATGCGCAGATCGGCGCCCGGGTGGTAGCTCTCGATTAACACGCGCTGATCGAACTGGCGTGCGCGGGCGATGGCTTCTTCGACGTCTTCGATGCGGCGCAGGTCCACCGATACGCCGTGGCCCTGTTCGCCATCGACCGGCTTGACCACCACGCTGCCATGTTCCGCGAGAAACGCCGCATTGCTGTCCTCGTCGTCCGCCAGTTGCTGCGCGGGAAGCTTCAAGCCCGCCCGGGCCAGCGTGCGATGGGTCAAACTTTTGTCCTGGCACAGCGTCATGCTCACGGCCGAGGTCAGGTCGGACAGCGACTCGCGACAGCGTACTTTCCGGCCGCCCTGGGTCAGGGTGAAGAGACCGGCTTCGGCGTCATCAATGTTGATCTCGATGCCGCGCCGCCGGGCCTCGTCGACGATGATGCGGGCGTAGGGATTCAGTTCGGCTTCCGGGCCCGGGCCGAGAAACAGGGACTGGTTAATGGTGTTCTTGCGCTTGACGGTGAAGGTCTGCAGATCGCGGAACCCAAGTTTGGCGTAGAGCGCCTTGGCCTGCTTGTTATCGTGCAGCACGGATAGATCGAGATAGGCCAGACCGCGACCCATGTACTGCTCGATCAGATGGCGAACCAGCGCCTCGCCAACACCGGGACGTGTGCAACTCGGTGCCACCGCCAGACACCAGAGACTTGACCCGTTCTCCGGATCGTTGAATGCGGTGTGATGGTTGATGCCCATGACGCTGCCGACGATCTGCCCGGAGTCGTCATCCTCGGCCAGCCAATAGACCGGCCCACCTTGCTCACGTGGCGTGCACAGCTCGGGATTGACCGGCAGCATGCCGCGCGACTGATACAGACAGTTGATTGCCTTCCAGTCCGCCTCGCTCTGCGCACGGCGGATGCCGAAACCGCGAAAGCTGCGGTGGGCAGGGCGGTAGTCAGTGAACCAGATGCGCAAGGTATCGGACGGGTCGAGAAACAGTTGCTGCGGTGCATAGGCGAGCACCTGATGGGGCGCGGCGACATAGAGCGCGATATCGCGTTCACCGGCTTGCTCATCCAGCAGGGCTGCGGCCAAGTCAGCCGGGTCGGAATAGGTGTGGCCGACGAGAATGCGGCCCCAGCCACAATGCAGCGTGACCGGCCCTTGGGGTTCGTCCTGGCCATCTTCGGCAAACCGCGCCTGCAGCCGCTCATAGGTGGGTGTCTGGCCGCGCAACAATCGCTGTCCGTAAGCTTGAGACTTCTGCATGGTGTTTTCCTTGGGGCTTGTTCAGGACACCGCGGATTGCAGGCGGAACATTGAGTGCAACTGCATGCCGGGCGTCGTCACGATCGAGTGCTATAGGCCTTGCTCGCTCAACCATAGGTTGACTGCTGCCAACTGCCACAGTTTCGAACCGCGCAGCGGTGTCAGCTGACCTTCCGGGTCGTTGAGCAGCTTCTCGATCATGGCCGGGTTGTATAGGCCGCGATCCTGGCTCGGGTCTGTCAGCAGTTCGCCAACCCAGTTCAGGGTATCGCCCTGCAGGTGCTTGAGTCCGGGCACCGGAAAATAGCCCTTTGGTCGATCGATCACTGCTGCGGGGATGACCTTGCGTGCGGCTTCCTTGAGGACGTACTTGCCGCCTTCGGGCAATTTGTATTTCGCCGGAATACGTGCCGACAGCTCCGCTACGTTGTGGTCGAGGAAGGGCACCCGCGCCTCCAGGCCCCAAGCCATGGTCATGTTGTCGACGCGTTTGACCGGATCGTCCACCAGCATCACAGTGCTATCGATGCGCAGCGCTTTGTCCACCGCCGCGTCGGCACCGGGCTGGGCGAAGTGCTGGCGTACGAAGTCGCCAGAGAAATCCCCTTTGGCCCATTGCGCCTGCACCGTGTCGGCATATTCCTCGTAGCTGCGGTCTCGGAAGGCGGCGAGGTAGGCCGCGACGGGGTCCGCGGCGCCATCGACCTGCGGATACCAGTGATACCCGGCGAACAGTTCGTCGGCGCCCTGGCCGCTCTGCACCACCTTGCAGTGTTTGGACACTTCGCGCGACAGCAGGTAGAAAGCGATGCAGTCGTGACTGACCATTGGCTCGCTCATGGCCTGGAAGGCGGCGGGCAGTTGTTCGAGGATTTCCTTTTCCTGGATGCGCAGCTGATGATGGCGGGTCTGGTAATGCTCGGCGATCAGATCGGAATACTTGAACTCGTCGCCACGCTCGCCGCCGGCATCTTCGAATCCGATGGAGAAGGTCAGCAGATTGTCCGCCGCACCGGCTTCACGCAACAGCCCGACCAGCAGGCTGGAATCGACACCTCCGGACAGCAGCACGCCGACGTCCACCGCCGCCCGCTGGCGCAGCGCCACGGATTCACGCAGTGCCGCTAGCGTACGGTCCTGCCAGTCCTCGAATGTGTAATTTTGCTCGTCCTCACGAGCGCCGAACTCCAACTGCCACCAGCGATGCTGGCTGCTTTTGCCGTTGGCATCGACGCGCATGAAAGTGCCTGGCGGCAGCTTTTCGATACCGGCGATCAGCGTGTCCGGTGCCGGCACCACCGCGTGAAAACTCATGTAGTGATTGAGCGCCACCGGGTTCAGCACGCCGGCAATGTCGCCGCCCTTGAGCAGGGCCGGGAGGGCAGAGGCGAAGCGAAGACGGTCGCCAGTCTTAGACAGATACAGCGGCTTGATGCCCAGACGGTCGCGGGCGATGAACAACTCCTGCCGATCGCGTTGCCAGATGGCGAAGGCGAACATGCCGTTGAGGCGCGGCAGCAAGGCTTCGCCCCAGGCATGAAAGCCCTTGAGCAGTACCTCGGTATCGCCGCCGGAGAAGAAGCTGTAACCCAGCGCTTCGAGCTCGGCGCGTAGTTCGGGATAGTTATAGATGGCGCCATTGAAGACCATTGAAAGGCCCAGCGCGGAATCGATCATCGGCTGGCCCGAGGCCTCGCAGAGATCCATGATTTTCAGCCGTCTATGCCCCATCGCCATCGGGCCGGCGCTATGAAAGCCGCTCGCGTCGGGGCCACGGGCGGTGAGGTGTTGAGTGATGCGTTCAATCGCCGCCAGGTCAGCGGGTCGATTATCGAAACGAAGTTCTCCAGCTATGCCACACATAAGATCCTTACCGGTTTTGCCGTTGGGGAGTGTGACTGACGCGCAGATTGCGAAGTTCAGGTTTTCAGACCAGCGTGCACCGTTCTAGGGCGTTGCTCGCTGTGCAATCCGCGCCGCGCGATTTGCGCACTGCGGGTCAGTCGAGCTTTACACCAAAACAGACCCGCGCGCTCAGGTCAAACCTAGTGTGCGACAGAAAAGGCGAGCAACGCTCCGGTAGGGTGGGCTTCAGCCCACCGAACAAGGCCTAGAGGCGGAACCCTTCGACGATATGCTCCGCCAGGGTTTCGCTCACCTGCGACTGGTTACGCTCGCTGCGTAGCAGCACGATGCTGCTCAGCGGCAGTTCCGGCATCCCTTCGG
This sequence comes from Stutzerimonas stutzeri, assembly GCF_024448955.1. Classification (GTDB taxonomy): domain Bacteria; phylum Pseudomonadota; class Gammaproteobacteria; order Pseudomonadales; family Pseudomonadaceae; genus Stutzerimonas; species Stutzerimonas stutzeri_AQ. Next base: position 27,355 of record NZ_JAMOIH010000023.1, on the reverse strand, counting down.
CCTCGCCTAGCTGGCGCATGTCGGGCGTGATCAAACTCTGCAACTGCGCGGTCACAGCCAGCCCGGCATTGACCACCGCCATCAGCGCCGACAGGCTCGGGCTGGTATAGGCGACTCGATAAGGGATATCAAGACCGTCCAGGGCATTGCATGCCCAGGCCCGGCAGAAACAGTCGGTATTGAACATCGCCAGCGGCATTGGCCGTTGTTCATGGGTGTTGAAACCCGGCGCTTCGGCCCAGACGAAGCGCTCGCGACGCAGCAACTGGCCAATCTCGGTACCCGGCTCGCGCGTGACGATGGACAGATCCAGATCGCGGCGCTGGAGCAGTTGGTAGGAGGGCTCGCAGTGGACTTCCACCTGCACCAGCGGATAAGCCTGGGCGAAGCGTGAAAGAATGCCGGGCAGAAAGCGCATCACGTAATCGTCGGGCGTGCCGATGCGCACCGAGCCGACCATATGCGGCTCGCGCAATGTGGTCAGCACTTCGCCGTGCAGTTTGAGAATCCGCCGCGCATAACCGAGCAGTATCTGGCCCTCTGCCGTGAGCCGAACCTGACGTCCGTCGCGCTCGAACACGGTCCGCTGCAGCACATCTTCTTCCAGGCGTTTCATCTGCATGCTGATGGCTGACTGCGTGCGATTGACGGCTTCCGCCGCACGGGTGAAGCCGCCGTGATCAGCGATGGCGACGAAGCTGCGCAGCAGCTCGGCATCGATACTGGGGTAGTTCGCCATTCATCAATCTCCGAGATGCAAGTCATCAGAAACATTCGTTGGATTGATCATAATCCTGGCCGGAAACTGATGCCATCCCACTCGGAGGTGTCAGATGAAAAGCCATGCTGAGTTTTTGAAAGCCTCATATTTGCCCAACGGCCGCAGCGCGTCATTTGCCTCGTTGCTTCTCGCCTACTGGCAGCGGCTGGGTCGCTGGCACGCGCTGTATCGGCAGCGCCGTCAGCTTGCCGCACTGAGCGACCACATGCTCAAGGATCTCGGCCTGAGCCGCGCTGATATCGAAACCGAAGCGAATCGTCCCTTCTGGGACGATCCCCTTCGTCGAGGATGACCCAGTGCTTCAGTCCGTGCGCCGGATCAGTTTGCGCAGCAGGAAGCGATTCGGATGACAGGCCTCGGCGATGGCGCGTGGCAAGGGCAGCGGCTCGCCATCGAGCCAGGCGGCCAGCAGTTCACCGGATAACGGCGTGGTGATCAAACCGCGCGAGCCGTGGGCGGTATTGACGTATAGGCCGTCCAGCCACGGGCACGCCGTGTCGGGCACCTGGCGGGCGTCCTTGCCCAGCACGGCATAGGCCTCGGCGAATCGCTCGGGATCGGCCAGCGGACCGATGATCGGTAAATAGTCGGGACTGGTGCAGCGATACGCGACGCGTCCGTGCAAGTCTTCGATTGCGCGGGTATCGGCCGCCAAGCGCTGATGCAAGTCGGCGGAAATATCCTTGAGCATGTCCAGATTGGCGCGGTGTTCCGCTTCGCTCGGGGCCGGGTCGACTTCGGCGAAGTTGAAGCTCGCGCCCAGGGTGTGCTGGCCGTCGCGTGGCGGGGCGACATAGCCCTGGGCGCAAAGCACGGTACGTAATGCCGCGCTTTGTTCGGTCGCCGGCAACCCGGTGATCTGGCCGCGAATGCGTTTGAGCGGCAGCCAGGCGCTCTGGCTGAAGCGTGCGGCATCGGCGGCGCCGGCCAGAATCGCCACCGGCGCTTCGGCCAACAGCTCATCGTTATCCCATGCCTGCCAGTAACCCTCAACGCGGCGCAGGTCGACAGCTTGTCGGTGCCGGATCAACTCGATAGCGGGATGGTCGAGCAGTGACTGGCACAGCGCGGGCGGGTGCGCCCAGCCAGCATCGGGGTAGAACAGGCCGCCATTGTCCAGCGCCACACCGGCCAGCTGCTCGGCCTCGGTGCGCTCCACGCCGCGCAACAGGCTGGGCGCAAAGGCCTCGCGGAGTGTGGCTTGGCGCGCGCGTTCCTTGTCATCGAAGCCGAGCTGCAACACGCCGCAATCGTCCCAGTCACGCTCTTTCTGCAGGCTACCCAACAGGCGGCGGGTATAGCCGAAACCGCTCACAACCAGTTGCGAGAGCGCGGTGCCGTGGGCAGACAACTTCAGGTAGAGCACGCCCTGGGGGTTGCCGGACGCTTCCTGAGCGATATCCCCGTGACGCTCCAACAACGTCACCTGCCAACCACGGGCGGCGAGGCTCGCCGCAGTCGCGCAACCGGCCAGCCCCGCGCCGATCACCAATGCCTTGCGCTGCGCCGGTTTGAACGCAGGACGGGCGTACCAGGGAGTCCCGGCCGGCTGCGGCGTGCCGAGGAAACGGCCATGCAAGCTTTCCCATTTTTTGCCGAAGCCGGGAATCCGCTCGACTTTGAATCCTGAGTCCTGCAATCCGCGCCGCACGGCACCGGAGCTGGTGAAGGTTGCCAGGGTCGTGCTAGGCGCGGACAAGCGCGCCAATTGAGCGAACAGCTCGGGTTGCCACATCTCGGGATTCTTAGCCGGGGCGAAACCATCGAGGAACCAGGCATCGATCTGCGCATCCAGGCCGCTCAGGCAATCGAGCGCATCGCCGACCAGCAAGGTCAGCACCACGCGCCCGAAACGAAATTGCTGAAAGCCTGGGTTGATCGCCACGTACTGACCCAGCAGCAGCCGGGCCTGGGTCTTCAGCTCGGGCCAGAGAGACAGTGCACGCTGCATATCGTCATGGGTCAGCGGATGCTTTTCGACGCTGACGAAATGCAGCTGTGCTGTCGACGGCGCGGTGCGCTCGAACAATGCCCAGGCGCACAGAAAATTCAGCCCGGTCCCGAAACCCGTTTCGCCGATGACGAATCGCTCCGCATCATCTAGCGCGGCAAATCGCTCAGCGAGTGCGTTGGGTCGTATGAAGACGTGAGCAGTCTCCTCCATCCCTGAAGCGCGCGAAAAATAGACATCACCATACTGCCGTGATCGCGGCTGGCCATTCTCGTCCCAGTCGAGTTCGGCATGCTGGAAACCGGTGGTGGGCTGAGAGGACATAGGCGATTCCTGGCGCGAAAGGAGGCGATTCTAGCAGCGCTGCGAAACCTGCCGCGGGCGCGGTTTGTCGCATCGATATGGCTTTCCTTGTGCGACATCCGACGCGGTCCACTGCCCGCTGGAACTGTCGCGCTGTCACCTGCCCTGGAGAACACGATGTTCGAATCCGCGGAAATCGGCCACACCATCGATAAGGCAACCTATGACGCCGAGGTACCCGCCTTGCGCCAGGCCTTGCTGGACGCGCAGTACCGGTTGCGCGAGCAGGCGCGGTTTCCGCTGCTGATTCTGATCAATGGCATCGAGGGCGCCGGCAAGGGCGAGACGATCAAGCTGCTCAGTGAATGGATGGACCCTCGGCTGATTCGCGTCGACAGCTTCGACGTGCCCACCGACGAGGAGCTTTCCCACCCGCCGGCCTGGCGCTACTGGCGACGTCTGCCGCCGAAAGGCCAGACCGGCATCTTCTTCGGCAATTGGTACAGCAAGATGCTCGAGGATTGCGTCCACGGCCGTACCAAAAAGGCCGATCTGGAATTGGCCATCGATCGTGCGCAGCGTTTGGAGCGGATGCTCTGCATGGAAGGCATGCTGGTGTTCAAGTTCTGGTTCCATCTGTCCAAGAAGCAGATGATGAAGCGGCTGGATTCGCTGAAGGACGATCCGTTGCACAGTTGGCGAATCAGCCCGCTGGACTGGCAGCAGTCCAAGACCTACGACCGCTTCGTCAAATACGGGGAACTGATCCTGCGCCGCAGCAGCCGGGACTTCGCACCCTGGTATGTGATCGAGGGCAGCGACGAGCGCTATCGCAGCCTGACGGCTGGGCGTTTGCTGCTCGAAGGGCTCAACGCCGCGCTGGACGCTGCCGAACAGCCGCCCGTGCAGCCGCACGCCGCACCGGTCGAGCTACACACCGACCGCATGAGCTTGCTGTCCAGCCTCGATCTTACCCGGATGCTCGATAAGGACGAGTACAAACAACAGTTGGTTCAGGAACAGGCGCGACTGTCCCAGCTGCTGCGCGACCATCGCCTACGCAAGCGTGGCGTGCTGGCGCTGTTCGAAGGCCACGATGCGGCAGGCAAGGGCAGCGCCATTCGCCGTATCACCGGTGCGCTGGATCCACGCCTGTATCGCACGGTTCAGGTTGCGGCGCCCAGCGAGGACGAGCGTGCTCAACCCTGGCTGTGGCGTTTCTGGCGCAACGTGCCAGCGCGCGGCCAGTTCACGATTTTCGACCGCTCCTGGTATGGCCGCGTGTTGGTCGAGCGAGTCGAGGGATTCTGCCGCCCGGATGAGTGGCTGCGTGCCTACACCGAGATCAACGATTTCGAGGAGCAGCTGGTGGACGCCGGCGTGGTGGTGGTCAAGTTCTGGCTGTCCATCGACCAGGAAACGCAGCTGGAGCGCTTCAAAGATCGCGAAAACACCGCGCACAAGCGCTTCAAGATCACCGAGGAAGACTGGCGCAACCGCGAAAAGTGGGAAGACTACGGGCACGCGGTGGCGGACATGGTCGATCGCACCAGCACCGAGATCGCCCCGTGGACGCTGGTGGAAGCCAACGACAAGCGCTTCGCCCGGGTCAAGGTGCTGCGTACCCTCAACGATGCGCTGGCGGCTGCCATCGGCGAAAAATGACGGAACGATGGTCGACCATATCCCTGCTGAATGGTCGTCGCCATCGGTGAACGCCTGCAACTATGCTCGGCTGATCGTCAACAGGTGGGTCGCGGTGGTCATGACTCGCCACACCATTCGAGGTATGCCATGCGTGAAGTAGTGATCGTCGACAGCGTACGGACCGGCCTGGCCAAGTCCTTTCGCGGCAAGTTCAACATGACCCGCCCCGATGACATGGCGGCCCATTGCGTCAACGCGCTGCTGTCGCGCAACGGTCTGGACCCCAAGCTGGTCGAGGACTGCATCGTCGGTGCCGGCTCCAATGAAGGAGCGCAGGGCTACAACATCGGCCGTAACGTAGCGGTGCTGTCGAACCTGGGTATCCAGTGCGCCGGTATGACGCTCAATCGTTTCTGCTCGTCCGGCCTGCAGTCGATCGCTATCGCCGCCAACCAGATTGCCTCCGGTTGCAGCGACATCATCGTCGCCGGCGGGGTTGAGTCCATCACCATGACGGCGAAGAGCAAAAACACCGACAACCTGTATAACTCGATTCTGCAAGAGCGGGTGCCTGGCCTCTATCACAGCATGGGCCAGACTGCCGAGCTGGTCGCGCGCCGCTACAACGTGACCCGTGAGCAGCAGGATATCTATTCGCTGCAGAGCCAGCAGCGCACCGCACGTGCCCAGGCCGAAGGTCTATTCCAAGACGAAATCGTGCCGATGAACGTCCGCTATTTCACCGAGGACAAGGCCACCGGCGAGCGCACCGAGCACGAAGGTGTGGTCGATCGTGACGACTGCAACCGCCCCGACACCACGCTGGAAAGCCTGTCGGGCCTCAAGCCGGTGTTCGCTGAAGACGGTTCGGTCACCGCCGGCAACGCTTCGCAACTGTCCGATGGCGCCTCGATGACGCTGGTGATGAGCCTGGACAAGGCCCTCGAACTGGGTCTCAAACCGCGCGCCTTCTTCCGTGGCTTCACCGTGGCTGGCTGCGAGCCGGAAGAAATGGGCATCGGCCCGGTCTTTTCGGTGCCGCGTTTGCTCAAGGCCAAAGGGCTAAAAGTCAACGACATCGACCTGTGGGAGTTGAACGAGGCTTTCGCGTCGCAGTGCCTGTACTGCCGCGACACGCTGGAGATCGACAACGAGAAATTCAATGTCAACGGCGGCTCTATTTCCATCGGCCACCCGTTCGGCATGACCGGATCGCGTACCGCTGGTCATCTGATCCGTGAGCTGCAGCGTCGCAACCTGCGCTACGGGGTGGTGACCATGTGTGTTGGCGGCGGGATGGGAGCGTCAGGGCTGTTCGAGGCGGTGCGTTGAACGCAGCGGCACGTTTCAAGGGAACCCGCGGCTGCGTATTTGGTGGGCTGAAGCCCACCCTACAAGTGAAGCCCACCCGAAACTAAACCCGTAGGGCGGGCCGGGTGGGCGTTCCGCTTCAGCCCACCGCTACCGCACATCGACTCAATCGTAGGGTGGGCTTCAGCCCACCGTCCCACTCAGTTGCGGCTGGATTCCAACATGGTTTCCGGCCGCACCCACTGATCGAACTCCTCATCGGTGAGATAACCGAGCTCCAGCGCCGCTTCTCGTAACGTGCAGTTTTCGGCATAGGCCTTCTTGGCGATCTCCGCAGCCTTGTCATAACCGATATGCGGATTCAGCGCGGTCACCAGCATCAACCCACGCTCCAGATGCTCGGCCATGCGTGCGGTGTCCGGCTCCATGCCGACGATGCAATGCGTGTTGAAGTTGCGACAACCGTCGGCCAACAGCCGGATCGACTCAAGCAGGTTGTGCACGATCACCGGTTTGAACACGTTGAGCTGCAGATGCCCTTGGCTCGCGGCGAAGCCGACTGTCACGTCGTTGCCCATCACCTGACAGGCCAGCATCGACAGCGCCTCGCACTGGGTTGGGTTGACCTTGCCCGGCATGATCGAGCTGCCCGGCTCGTTGGCCGGCAGACGCACCTCGGCGAAGCCGCCACGCGGGCCCGAGCCCAACAGACGCAGGTCGTTGGCGATTTTCATCAGCGCCGTGGCGAGGGTTTTCAGCGCGCCGGATAGCGCGACCAGCGGCTCATGCCCGGATAGCGCGGCGAACTTGTTCGGGGCGGAAACGAAGGGCAGGCCGGACAGCGCGGCCAGCTCGGCGGCAATTGCCTCGGCAAAACCGTGTGGTGCGTTGAGTCCTGTACCGACCGCCGTGCCGCCCTGCGCCAGCTCGAATACTGCGGGTAGCGTGTGACGAATTGACTGCTCGGCGATGTCCAGCTGGGCGACAAAGGCCGACAGTTCCTGGCCGAAGGTCACCGGTGTGGCGTCCATCATGTGCGTGCGCCCGGTCTTGACCAGTTGGCTGTGTCGCGCAGCCTGTTCGGCAATCCCGCCGGACAGCTCGGCGATAGCCGGCAACAAGTCATGGTGAACTGCACGGGCGACGGCGATGTGCATGGCGGTCGGGAAGCAGTCGTTGGAACTCTGCGCGCGGTTGACGTGATCGTTGGGGTGGACCGGGCTCTTACCACCACGGGCACCACCGGCCAGCTCGTTGGCGCGGCCGGCGATCACTTCGTTTACGTTCATGTTGCTCTGGGTGCCGCTGCCGGTCTGCCAGACGACCAAGGGAAACTGGTCGTCGTGCTGGCCGCGCAGAATTTCATCGGCGGCCTGCTCGATCAGGCGCGCGATATCCGGTGGTAGGTCGCCGATACGGTCGTTGACCCGGGCGGCAGCCTTCTTGATTAACGCCAGTGCGTGGCATACGGCAAGCGGCATGCGTTGTTCGCCGATGGCGAAGTTGCTCAGCGAGCGCTGGGTCTGCGCTCCCCAGTACGCCTGTTCCGGGACTTCCACTGGGCCCAGGCTGTCGGTTTCGGTGCGGGTCATGCCGTGCTCCATCAATGAGGTCTTCCTGTTAGGTCGCCCGCCGAGGACACAGGTTCAATCGGCTGGCTCGCTGTTTCTTGAGCGATTGGAACTCCGCGCGCAGAATGAGTCCATTGAGGCTCATCTATCGTTCGCCAAGGAACATCCAATGCACTCTTTTCGTACCTCTGGGCTTCGGGCCCTCGGCCTGTGCAGCGCCCTATCGCTGGCGCTGCTGAGCGGCCAGGCCAACGCCGACAGCGCCAGCCATGCGGCCAAGGCCGAGCGTTTCCTTGAACTGGTCAACGCTGATCGCATTGCGGTGCCGGTCTACGCCCAGGTGCAGCAGATGTTCGCCGAGCGCTTCGCCCAGACCCAGGCTCCCGAGAGCAAACGGGCACTGCTGGAAAGCTATCAATCCAAGGCGGATGCTGCGCTTGAAAAGGCCATTGGCTGGAAAGAGGTCAAGCCCGAACTGGTGGCGTTGTACACCGAGGCCTTCAGCGAAGCCGAACTCACACAGTTGAACGAATTCTACGAATCCGAGTTGGGCAAGAAGATGCTCACCCAGCTACCGCAGCTCAACGCGCGCTCGGCTCAAGTGACCCAGGCCAAGCTGGAAAGCGCTGTGCCGCAGGTAAATAAATTGCTGGCGGAAATGACCGCCGAACTCGACACCCAGAAGAACCCTTGAGGGAGTGCATCAGGCATGACCAAACTATTTACCATCGAAAACGCATTGCAATCGGCCCTGCAGCCTCAGTATCTGCAGGTGCTGGATGAAAGCCACATGCACAGCCGCGGGCAGGAAACCCACTACAAGGCCGTGATCGTCAGCGAGCAGTTCGCCGGGCTGAATGCGGTCAAGCGCCATCAGAAGGCATACGCCGCGATGGGCGAACTGATGCAGCAGATACACGCGCTCGCGTTGCACACCTATACCCCTGAAGAATGGGCAGAGCAGGGCGCGGCGCCGGCCTCGCCTGTTTGCGCCGGTGGCCATAAGTAGCCATCTGCCTGCCGCTTGAAGCCCATTGCTCGTTTATTGATAGAATGCGCGCCGCGCCGGCTCACGCCGGCGTTGTCGTTTTCGTGTTCCCGGTCCGCCCTTTACGAGGGTGACCACTGGAGGAAGTAACCGCATGACCCAGAACATCGTCGTCGCGGCGCTGTACAAGTTCGTCTCCCTGCCGGACTACGTCGCGTTGCGTGAGCCCCTGCTCGAAACACTCAACGCCAACGGCATCAAGGGCACGCTGCTGCTCGCCGAAGAAGGCATCAACGGCACGGTTTCCGGCAGCCGCGAAGGCATCGACGCGCTACTCGCCTGGTTTGGCACCGATGCTCGCCTGGCCGATATCGATCACAAGGAATCTTATTGCGAGGAGCAGCCGTTCTATCGCACCAAGGTCAAGCTGAAGAAAGAGATCGTCACCCTCGGCGTACCAGGCGTCGATCCTAACCAGCGTGTTGGCACCTATGTCGAGCCGAAGGATTGGAACGCGCTGATCGATGATCCCGAAGTGCTGCTGATCGACACCCGCAACGACTACGAGGTGGCCATCGGCACCTTCGAAGGTGCGATCGATCCGCAGACCAAATCCTTCCGCGAATTCCCCGACTACATCAAGGCGCATTACGACCCGGCCAAGCACAAGAAGGTCGCGATGTTCTGCACTGGCGGCATCCGCTGCGAAAAGGCGTCGAGCTACATGCTGGGCGAGGGCTTCGAGGAGGTTTATCACCTCAAGGGCGGCATCCTCAAATACCTCGAAGAAGTGCCGCAGGACGAGACGCGCTGGCGCGGCGACTGCTTCGTCTTCGACAATCGCGTGACCGTGCGCCATGACCTCAGCGAGGGCGACTTCGACCAGTGCCATGCCTGCCGGACGCCAATCTCGCTGGAGGACCGGCAATCGGAGCACTACGCTCCAGGTATCAGTTGCCCGCATTGCTGGAATACGCTGAGCGAGAAGACTCGCCACAGTGCCCGCGAGCGGCAGAAGCAGATCGAATTGGCGCTCAAGCGCAACCAGCCGCACCCGATCGGTCACAACTACCGTAAACAAGGTGCGTAGTCGAAACGGTCTGAACAGATGATGGTGCGCAGTTCGCGCTTCCCGGAGCCCAGATGAGCACCCGACTGATCTACGTAATGGACCCGATGTGTTCCTGGTGCTGGGGTTTCGCGCCGGTGGTGCAGGCACTCGTTGAGCAGGCGCAGGCACGCGGCGTAGGCGCCGAGCTGATCGTCGGCGGCCTGCGCCGGGAGCGCACGGCGATGGACCAGCCGGCTCGCGAGCGCACGGCGTCCTACTGGCACGCGGTCCACGAGGCAAGCGGCCAGCCGTTCAACTTCGAGGCGGGTTTGCCTGACGGGCTGGTCTACGACACCGAGCCGGCCTGTCGCGCACTGGTTGCGGCGCGTGGCTTTGAGGCGCAGTCCGGCTGGAAACTCGCCGGGCTTATCCAGAGAGCGTTCTACGTCGAAGGACGAAACGTCACTTTGCCACCGGTACTCGTCGAACTGGCCGAAGCGGCTGGCATTTCGCGAAGCGAGTTCGCCGACCGCTTCGATTCCCAGGCCGTTCGCGATGCCACTGCCGCCGACTTCGATTGGGCACGCAATCTGGGCATTGCCGGCTTTCCCACCTTGCTTGCCGAGCACGACGGCCAGCTCGCTCTGCTGACCAACGGCTATCAGCCCCTCGACGCGCTTTCGCCTCTGTTGAATCGCTGGCTGGAACACAATGTCCGTGCCTGATCAGCTCAGTTGGGCGGAGATCCGTCGCCTCGCGCTGCGTCATCGCAAGGCGCTGGTCCTCGCCAATCTGGTGGCCGTGCTGGCGACCTTGTGTAGCGTGCCGATCCCCTTGTTGCTGCCCCTGCTGGTCGACGAGGTGCTGTTGGGGCAGGGCGATACCGCTTTGCAGATCATGGATCGCGTGCTGCCCACAGACTGGGAGACGGCGATCGGCTATATCGGCCTGATGCTCTGCGCAACGCTGCTGCTGCGCGCCTTCGCACTGATCTTCAACGTGTTGCAGGCGCGGCTGTTTGCGCGGCTGTCCAAGGATCTGGTCTATCGCATCCGCATCCGTCTCATCGAGCGGCTCAAGCGTATTGCCCTGAGCGAGTACGAAAGCCTCGGCGGCGGCACGGTTGCAGCGCACCTGGTCACCGATCTGGAAACCATCGACAAATTCATCGGCGAGACCCTCAGCCGTCTCCTGGTGGCACTGCTTTCAATCGCCGGCACGGCGGCGATTCTGGTCTGGATGCACTGGCAGCTGGCACTGCTGATCCTGTTGTTCAACCCGCTGGTGATCTACGCCACGGTGCAACTGGGCAAGCGCGTCAAGCACCTGAAAAAACTGGAGAACGACAGCACTTCGCTGTTTACCCAGGCGCTGACCGAAACCCTTGATGCGATCCAGGAAGTGCGAGCCGGCAACCGTCAGGGATTTTTCCTTGGCCGTCTGGGCCTGCGGGCTCGCGAGGTACGTGACTATGCGGTGGCCTCGCAGTGGCGAACCGACGCCTCCAACCGTGCCAGCGGGCTGTTGTTCCAGTTCGGCATCGATATCTTCCGCGCCGCAGCGATGCTTACGGTGCTGTTTTCCGACCTGTCGATCGGGCAGATGCTCGCGGTGTTCAGCTACCTGTGGTTCATGATCGGGCCGGTGGAGCAACTGCTGAATCTGCAGTACGCCTTCTATGCCGCCGGTGGCGCGCTCAGCCGGATCAACCAGCTACTGGCGCGTGCTGATGAGCCTCAATATGCCGGCGGGCAGGACCCGTTCGCGGGACGGGAGACGGTGGATATCGAAGTCCGCGGGCTGTGCTTCTCCTATCAGGACGAGCCGGTGCTGGAGGGCCTGGATCTGTCCATCGCGGCGGGTGAAAAGGTTGCGATCGTTGGCGCCAGCGGTGGGGGCAAGAGCACGCTGGTCCAGCTGCTGCTGGGCCTGTATCAGCCGCAGGCAGGGCAGATTCGCTTCGCTGGGATCGATGTGCAGGACATTGGCCTGGGCACGGTTCGCGACAACGTTGCCGTGGTGCTGCAGCATCCCGCGCTGTTCAACGACACCGTGCGCGCCAATCTGCTGATGGGCCGCGAGCGCGATGATCAGGCCTGCTGGCAGGCGCTGGAGATCGCGCAGCTGGCCGAGACCATTCGCCAGCTACCGGCGGGGCTCGACAGTGTCGTCGGCCGGTCCGGGGTACGCCTGTCGGGTGGCCAGCGGCAGCGGCTAGCGGTGGCGCGAATGGTCTTGGCCGAACCCAAGGTGGTGATTCTCGACGAGGCGACCTCCGCCCTCGACGCCGCTACCGAGTATGCGCTGCATCAAGGGCTGAGCCGTTTCCTTCAGGGCCGCACGACGCTGATCATTGCCCACCGGCTTTCGGCTGTTAAGCAGGCCGATCGGGTCCTGGTATTCGATGGCGGGCGTATCGCCGAACAGGGCGACCATCAGCAGCTGATCGCCGACGGAGGGCTCTACGCCAAGCTTTACGGGCATTTGCAGCAGCATTGAGTCGCGCTTTCCGTTTCGCTGTGTGTTTTGTTCGATTCTTTGGAATGATCGCTGGCAAATAGCCATTGCAAGTTGTTTAAAATTGCCCTGTTTTTGCGCTCAACTTTGGCCAGCACCGGCCGACTCCATGACGTGCGCTTATCTTTCAAGGGATTTTCTGATGCAGTCTGTCGACATATTCGCCAACCTCTCCGTGGGCAAGAAGCTGTTGCTCGGCTTCGCCATGGTGCTGTTGCTGACCCTGGGAGTCGCCGGGACCGGCTTCTTTGCCGTGGATTCGATCCTGACCCGCTCGTCTCAGACGGATCAGCTGGCGGCCATCAACGCCGCGATTCTCGACGCACGCAGTCAGGAGCGCGATTACGCCCTGACCCGCAGCGACGCTTCGGCCGCTGCGCTGCGCGATATTCTGGACCAGCTCAACAGGGACCTGGACGATCTCGCCAAAGTCTCTAGCGCTGAGGAACAGGCGGCGCTTGAGCAGATCCGAAGTGACGCGGCGATCTATGCCCGACAGTTTGCCGACTATGGCGTACTGATTAGCAAAGGCGTGGAACTGCGTAAGCGCATGGCCGATGCCGCGCAGACCAGCCGTGAAGAATTCGAATACATCGAACTGGACATGTACGACGCGGTGCGCGTCCTGCGACTTGAGGGCGATCACCTCAAGGGCAGTGATCCATTGACGGTCGCCGAGGCGGCATCGGGCCTGACCAAGCGCATCCTCGATCTGCGCACCTTCGAAAACCTGTTCATCAGCGACAGCTCCCAGGAAGCCAAGGACGCCTGGAACGAGGCCTATGGCGATGTCACTACCATTGGCACCAGTCTGAAGACTTGGATCAACGACGAACAGAAAGCCACCATGGATGGCGCGCTAGCCGCGCTTGCCATCTACGAACAAGCCTTCGGCGAGTTCCAGCGTTATCGCTTGGAGCGGGTTGCCTTGGAAGAGGCCATGGTCGGTCAGGCACAGCGGATACTCGATACCGCCGACCAGGCTCTGGCAGTGGCTAACCAGGCGATGCAGAGCCAACGCAGCAGTGCCTACTGGTTGCTCGCGGTCATCACGGCCTTGGCTGTCATCATCGGTCTGGCGGCGGCTACGGCGATTTCCCGCATGGTCGTCGTGCCGCTGCGCTATACGGTGCAGCTGGCGCAGCGCGTGGCGGACGGTGACCTCACTCAATCGCAAAAGGTCACGCGCCGTGATGAGCTTGGCCAGTTGCAGCAGGCCATGTTTGGCATGACCGAAAGCCTGCGTACCCTGATCGGTCGCATCGGCGGTGGCGTAGGGCAGATTGCCGCTGCCGCCGAGCAGCTGTCGGCCGTCACCGCGCAAACCAGCGTTGGTGTACAGAAGCAGCGTGAGGAGACCGATCAGGTCGCCACCGCGATGCATGAGATGGCCGCAACCGTGCAGGAAGTCGCGCAGAACGCTGAGCAGGCATCTAACGCTGCTCGCCAAGCGGATCAGCAGGCCCGTCAGGGCGATCTGGTTGTCAAGGAAGCTATCGGCCAGATCGACAGCCTGTCCGGCGAAGTAGAGCAGTCGGCCCATGCCATCGAAGAGCTGAATACTGAAAGTGGACGCATCGGTAGCGTGCTGGAGGTGATTCGCGCGGTTGCCGAACAGACCAACCTGCTCGCGCTCAACGCTGCGATCGAAGCGGCTCGCGCGGGTGAGCAGGGCCGCGGTTTTGCCGTGGTGGCCGATGAAGTGCGCGCGCTGGCGCGTCGCACCCACGATTCCACCGAAGAAATCGAAGGCCTGATCGGCAATCTGCAGCGTGTTGCGCAAAATGCCGTCGAGCAGATGCAGACCAGCCGTGAGCTGACCCAGCGCACGGTCGATCTGGCCAGCGAAGCCGGTACCGCACTCGAACGCATCACCGAGTCGGTGTCGACCATCGAGCAGATGAACCAGCAGATCGCCGCCGCTGCCGAGGAGCAGAGCGCGGTCGCGGAGAACATTTCCGAGAGCGTGACGCGGGTGCGCGACATCGGTGAGCAGAGCGCCAGCGGTAGCGAGCAGACCGCCGCGTCGAGTGCGGAACTGGCGCGCCTGGGCGTCGAATTGCAGGGGCTGGTGGCGCGTTTCCGCACCTGATACTGCCCGCTTGTTGCAATGAAGCCCCGGCCCGCCGGGGCTTTGTCGTTTATGACGCTGAACTCCATTGAGCCTCCACCGCTCTAGAAAGAAACGCGGCCGTCGCCGCCCGCCGTGGAGATGCTCGATTGAACACCCCGTCGCTCGTTATCGTCATTCCCGTTCCGGGAGCGATCCGCCGATGAAAACCACCGCGTTCGTTGCAGGCGAATCCCGGTTGAAGCGGGCGATTACCGGCCCGGCGCTGTTCCTGTTCATCCTTGGCGATGTGCTGGGCGCCGGTGTCTATGCGTTGGTGGGCAAGATTGCCGGCGAGGCGGGCGGCGCGGTCTGGGTGCCGCTGCTGGTTGCGTTGGGCTTTGCGATGCTGACCGCGGCGTCCTACGCCGAGCTGGTCACCAAATACCCCAAAGCCGGTGGCGCCGCCGTGTTCGCGGAGCGTGCATTCGGCAAGCCGCTAATCTCTTTTCTCGTGGGGTTCTGCATGCTGGCGGCCGGCGTGACCAGCGCGGCCGGGCTTTCGCTGGCGTTTGCCGGCGATTATCTCGGCGCCTTTCTGGACACCCCGGCGGTGCCCACCGCTCTGGTGTTCCTGACGGTCGTCGCATTGCTCAATGCGCGCGGCATCAAGGAATCCCTCGGCGCCAATGCGGTGATGACCGTCGTCGAAGTCTCGGGTCTGCTGTTCGTCATCGTGCTGGCTGCGCGCTTTCTTCTGAGCGGGCAGGGCGAGCCGGCGCGGGTGATGGAATTCACCCCCGGCGTGTCGCCGGCCATCGCCGTGTTGGGTGCGGCGCTGATTGCCTTCTATTCCTTCGTCGGCTTCGAGGTTTCGGCCAACGTTGCCGAAGAGGTCAAGGATATCCGGCGCAACTACCCGCGCGCTTTGTTCGGTGCGCTGCTGGTGGCCGGGCTGGTCTATGTGGGCGTCGGCGTCGCGGCAACGGCCATCCTTTCCCCAGCGACGCTGGCCGAATCCTCTGCGCCCTTGTTGGAGGTCGTACGCGCGACCGGCTATGCCATACCGGACTGGCTGTTCGCTGCCGTGGCGCTGGTGGCGGTGGCCAATGGCGCGCTGCTGACCATGATCATGTCCAGCCGCCTGGCCTACGGCATGGCCGATGAGGGGCTATTGCCGTCAATGTTGACTCGCGTGCTACCCGAGCGGCGTACGCCCTGGCTGGCGATCATCGTCACCACCTTGCTGGCGATGATTCTCACCGTGACCGGTACGCTGGCGGCGCTGGCCGAAACCGTGGTGCTGTTGCTGTTGTTCGTGTTCATGAGCACCAACGTGGCGGTGCTGGTGCTGCGCAGGGATCATGTGGCCGCGCCGCACTTCCGTACGCCTACGCTACTGCCGATACTAGCGATCGGCTCCTGTCTGGTACTGCTTTCGCAGCAGGACGCGGGCACCTGGCTGCGAGCAGGATTGTTGATGGCGCTTGGCGCCTTGCTCTACGGTTTTGGCCGTTGGCACAAGAATCGTCGGGCTAGCGCGCGTTGAGATCAGCCGCCCACTCGGCGAGTGGCAGTCCCGGCTCCTGTTGCCAGATACGCTGCCAGATCTGCATCAGGCGATCCATGTCACCACGCTCGGCGGGCAGCCGCTCGACATGCGTGATCAGCTGCCAGTCATCGCCGTTGTGCTCGGCCAGGGCAAAACGGAAGGGGTGGAAACCGGTCATGCCAAGGCGCAGGTCGGTAACCAGAATCTGGCCGTCGATCTCGTCATAACGCAGCACGCCTCCGGTAAACCACTGCAAGCGGGTGTGTTGCGGCGAGTTCGTGAGATGCGCGGCGAGGCGTTCTCCGCGCTGGATGCGCACCAGTTGCGGCGGCGTCTCGTCGAACCAACTGACCAGCGTCTCGTAGTAGACGTCGCCGTCCACCAGAATGACCCGCCACAGGAGGCTGTTGAAGGGCGTGGGCGTGGTGAATACCCGTGCGTTTTCGATGCCGTTGCTGGCCATCGCAGCCTCGACTTGTCGCTCGGCCATCTGCTTGCCCGCCAGGGTGAACCCCAGATACAGCGATGACACGATCAGTGCGAGCGCCGGCCCGCGGACGTTGCGCCCCTGCAAGCCGAATATGGCTCCGGCAAGCACAGCAAGCAGCAAAGGCACGCTGTACAAAGGGTCAATGATGAAGACGCTGGACCAGGCCGCCGGTGGCGGAGTTAGGGGCCAGAACAGCTGAGTGCCGTAGCTGGTGAACGCATCCAGCAGGACGTGGGTTATCAGCACCAGCCAGATCGCAAAAAACAGCCGTATGCCGGTGTAATTCGGATTCGGCCGTATTCGTCGAGCCAGCCAGGCCAGCGCTACGGCAAGCAGGCTGAGCACGAACAGCGAATGGCTGAAGCCGCGGTGATAGGTCATGTCGGCGACTGCGTCACCGTAGTCGATTACCACGTCGAGGTCGGGTAGCGTGCCGAGTACCGCGCCGTACAGCAGGGCTTTACGTCCTTGCCAGCGACCGAGCAGGGATGCGTGAACGGTAGCGCCGAGAAGGGCCTGGGTAATCGAGTCCATGCAGAAATCCATCTGTTGCGAGCGGGCTACAGTAGCCGAACCGACTCGCCTGTAGCGGCTCGAAATCATATAAAAACGTGTCCACGTCGCCCGGCTCGTGGACAATGCTTGTTCATTTTTGATTTATGAAGGGCCGATGCTCGACATATCCAATAGCGTGCAGCTACCTGACAGCGAGATCGAGCTGACCGCTATTCGCGCTCAAGGTGCTGGCGGCCAGAACGTCAACAAGGTTTCCAGCGCGCTGCATCTGCGCTTCGACATCAACGCGTCTTCCTTGCCGTCGTTCTATAAGGAGCGCCTGCTGGCGCTGCGTGACAGCCGCATCACCAGCGACGGCGTGATCGTGATCAAGGCCCAGCAATACCGCACTCAGGAACAGAACCGCGCCGATGCGCTCGAGCGGTTGGCCGAACTGATTCGCAGCGTGGCGAAAGTCGAAAAGGCGCGGCGGCCGACACGGCCGACGCTGGGGTCGAAAAAACGACGCCTCGAGGGCAAGAGCAAACGCGCCGCGATCAAGGCCGGGCGCGGGAAGGTGGATTTCTAGGCGCCGCTCAGGCGTGTCAGTGCGTGCCTGTGCGCTGCTCGACGATTGTATCGTTGGGCACGCCGTCGTCGGCTTCCGGCTCGGTGGCCGGGGTTTCCGTGCTATCGCCTTCAGGCGTATCGGGCATCAGCTCCAGCACCGTATGGCTGGTACGCAGCATCGGCGTGAAGTGGCCATGCGGCTCGGTGACCAGATCGATTACCCGGCGAGAGCGGAAGTAGGAATAGATGGCGAGAAACGCCAGCGTGACGGCGAAGAACACCGGCAGGGCTTTGGGGCCGAGAACGCTCATCAGGCCGCCGGCGACCACCGGACCGAAGGCGGCGCCGAAACCGTTGGCCAGCAGCAGGCCGCTGGAGCCGGACAGAATTTCGTCCGGATGCAACTGGTCGACCATCTGCGCCACGGCGATGGAATAGATCGAGAAAGCCAGACCGCCCCAGAGAAACATCATGCCCAGCATCAACGGGCCGGATGACAGCGGTGTAATCAGGCCGCCAAGGACTGCCGCGATCGCTACGACCCAGAGCATCACCAGGCGACGGTCATGCTTGTCGGAAAACAGCCCGATGGGCCACTGCAGAACGGCGCCGCCGAGGATGGTGATACTCATCAGCAGACCCACGCCGGACGCATCGAAGCCGCTCTGCGAAGCGTAGACAGGCGCCAGGCCCCAGAAACCGCCGAGGGTCAGGCCCGAAATTCCCGCAGCCATCAAGGGGAGCGGGGCGATTCGAGCCAGTTGCAGCAAGTCGGTCGCCGGCATGTCGGGCTGTGCGGGCTGCGCCTGGCGGGTCAGCGTGATCGGCATCAGCGCGGCGCAGATAAGAATGGCGGCCAGAGCGAACAGGGTGAAATTCATCGGGCTATCGAGGCTCAGCAATTGCTGAGCAGCCGCCAGCGAGCCGAGGTTGACTGCCATGTACAGAGCGAATACCTGGCCGCGTTTTTCACCGCTGACCTGGGCGTTGAGCCAACTCTCGATGACCATGTACAGCGTGACCAGCGCGACACCGTAAAGTACGCGCAACATCAGCCATACCCAGGGGTTGACGATCATCACGTGTAGCAGCACGGCGATCGCTGCCAGTGCGGCGTAAAAAGCGAAGGTGCGGATATGGCCGACACGTCGGATCAATGACGGGGCGAGCCAGGTGCCGACGAGAAAGCCAGCGAAGTAACCCGACATCAGCAGGCCGATCATCCCGGTGGAGTAGCCCTCGGCGATGCCGCGAAGCGTTAGCAGCGTATTCAGCAAGCCGTGGCCGAGCAGTAGTAATGCAACGCCACCCAGCAGTGAACTGATGGGGGCTAATAACGACGTCATGGCGAACAACCTTATGCAAATGGTCTGGGTGACGAGCCGATCGACTAGAAGCGGCTAACCGTTAAAGCATCCAGAACGGGTGACAACCTGCATCACCGTTGCGTTCAGCGTATGCGGTTTGGGCAGCAGTTTGCGCTGAGGATTCAAAACGCCCGGCAATCTCCAGTGAAGCCTGTCAGCGCGGCTTGCTGCTTCAACGTGCCGACTCAGCGTCCAGCAAAGCCGTTACGGCTGAGCGGCTCCGCCCATATAAGCGTTCAGCTTGGCTCAAGCTTTCCGTTTTGTCCCGGTAGGAGTGTTGCGATCAGGGCGCGAACGCTACCCGGCAACGCCTCCAGATCGCGCACCAGAATGCTGCGTTCGCGCACCGCCCAGGGCTCGTCCAGCTCCACCGTCGCCAGCTGCATCGTGCGACTGTGCCGGATCGCGGCGGACTCGGGAATTATGCCGATGCCGACACCTGCCTCGATCATCCGGCACACCGCCTCGAAGCTGGACAGCTGGATGCGCAGCGACAGGTTGCCGCCGAGCTTTTCCACCTGGTTGCGCAGAAAGGTCAGCAGGGTGCTGCCCTCGTGCAGACCGATGTGCTGGTAGGCCAGCGTCTGGCGCAGGCTGACACGCTTTTCGGTCGCCAGCGGATGGCCGACTGGCACTGCCAACAGTAGGCGATCGGTGCTGAAGTGCAGCACCTGCAGGCCTTGTGCACGCACCGGGCCGGCGATGATACCCATGTCCGTGCTGCCATCGAGTACGCCACGGACGATGTCGCGACTGAGGCGTTCCTGCAGATCGACGGTGACGCCGGGGCGCTGGGCCAGAAAGCCCGCCAGCACCTCGGGCAGGAATTCGGTTACCGCCGTGGTGTTGGCGAAGATGCGGATGTGCCCGGCATTGTCCGCGCCGTATTCGGTGAATTCACTTTTCAGGTAATCGACCTGGCGCATGATCAGCCGCGCGTGTTGCAGTAACCGGTTGCCTGCCGGTGTCAGCTCCACGCCGCGGCTGTCACGGTACAGCAGGCGGCTGTCGAGCTGGCTTTCCAGGGCCTTGATCCGTGCGCTGGCGGCCGCTGGCGAGAGATGCGCACGGCGTGCACCCTGGGTCAGGCTGGGGGATTCGGCGATATGAATGAACAGGCGCAGATCGGCCAGATCGAAGTGCATGCGGAATTCCTAGAGTCTGTAAAAGCCAGGGGCCGTGTCCCTGGTGATGCTTTGTGTGGCTGCGATTCGCGAGCGAGCTCGCTCCTACGGGTTGGTATGAGGTGAAACGGCGTTCAGGATAGCCGAACGCCGGTGTCGGTAAATACAAATTCTCGGAACGCCGGCTTCGGAGCATGCTGCGGCAAAACAACACAGCCGGAAGCTCGCGATGACCGACCTATCAGCCTGGATTGGCCGCACCGAAGAAACCCATGACCAGCTCAGCCGCAATATGCTCAAGCGCATCGCGGCGACGCTCGGCGAACCGACGCCGGCCCATGGCGAGCCGCTGCCGCCGCTCTGGCAGTGGTGCTTCTTTCAGGATGCGGTCGCCGAAAGCGGGCTGGGTGAAGACGGCCATCCGGCGCGCGGAGGCTTCCTGCCGCCGGCTGACAATCGCAACCGCATGTGGGCCGGTGGCCGCGTGGAGTTCTTCGAGCCTTTGCGGGCCGGCGGTGAGGCGACTCGCGTTTCGACCATCAAGCACATTGAGGAGAAGCACGGCCGCACCGGCGCGCTGCTGTTCGTCACCGTGCAGCACGAGTATCTGCAGGACGGCCGCCTGGCGATTCGTGAAGAACAGGACATCGTCTACCGCGAGCCCAGCCCGCCGAAAACCGTCAGTGGCGAACCGATGGTCGCCGGTGACTGGCGCGAAGCGGTAACACCGACCCCGACGCTGCTGTTTCGTTATTCCGCCGTCACCTTCAACGGCCACCGCATCCACTACGACTGGCCTTACGTCACCGAAACCGAAGGCTATTCGGGGCTGGTGGTGCACGGCCCTCTGATCGCCACCCTCAATCTGCGTGCGTTCTGCCGCGCCAATCCCGATATGCGTCTCCGGCGCTTCGCCTATCGCGGCCTGCGCCCGCTGATCGCGCCGCAGCCGTTCGAGGTCGGTGGCCGCACCGTTGCGCCGGGCAAGGCCGAACTCTGGGCCGGGGACCACAACGGCCTGGCGCAGAAAGCCGAAGTGGAATTTGAGTGAGGTGGGTGGCGGCGGCCCTCAGCCTAGCCCTCCCTTGAAGAGAGTCGCCGGGCTGCGTAGCCCAAGAGCAGCATAGACCAACCCCCTCTCCCCTCAGGGGAGAGGGTAGGGGTGAGGGGAAAACCGCCACCCGTACATGAAGATTCGAGGAACCAGAAACATGAACCCGTACCTGAACGACGAATACAACGCCATCCGCGAAGGCGTGCGCGCCCTCTGCGCCGAGTTCCCCGCCGAGTACTGGCGCAAGATCGACGAGGAAAAGGGCTTCCCCGAGGCCTTCGTCAAGGCACTGACCGAAGCTGGTTGGCTGTCGGCGATGATCCCGGAAGAGTACGGCGGCTCGGGTCTGGGCCTGGCCGAAGCCTCGATCATCCTTGAAGAAGTGAACCGTTGCGGCGGCAACTCCGGCACCGTGCACGGACAGATGTACAACATGTTCACCTTGCTGCGTAACGGCAGCGAGGAGCAGAAGCGCTACTACCTGCCGAAGCTGGCCAGCGGCGAACTGCGCCTGCAGTCCATGGGCGTGACCGAGCCGACCACTGGCACCGACACCACCAAGATCAAGACCACCGCCGTCAAGCAGGGCGACAAATACGTCATCAACGGCCAGAAGGTGTGGATCTCCCGTATCCAGCATTCGGACCTGATGATCCTGCTGGCGCGCACCACGCCGCTGGCCGAAGTGCAGCGTAAGGCCGACGGCATGTCGATCTTCCTCGTCGACCTGCGCGAAGCCATCGGTAACGGCCTGACCGTGCAGCCGATCGCCAACATGGTCAACCACGAAACCAACGAGCTGTTCTTCGACAACCTGGAAATCCCGGCCAGCAGCCTGATCGGCGAAGAGGGCAAGGGCTTCCGCTACATCCTCGACGGCCTCAATGCCGAGCGCACGCTGATCGCCGCCGAGTGCATCGGCGATGGCCGCTGGTTCACCCAGAAGTCAGCCCAGTACGCCCGCGACCGCGTGGTGTTCGGTCGCCCGATCGGCCAGAACCAGGGTGTGCAGTTCCCGATCGCCGAGTCGCACATCGAGCTGGAAGCGGCCGACCTGATGCGCTGGCGCGCCTGCGAGGAATACGACGCCGGCCGCAACGCGGGTGCCGCGGCCAACATGGCCAAGTACCTGGCGGCCAAGGCGAGCTGGGAAGCGGCCAACGCCTGCCTGCAGACCCACGGCGGTTTCGGCTTCGCCAACGAATACGACGTCGAGCGCAAGTTCCGCGAGACCCGGCTGTATCAGGTGGCGCCGATCTCCACCAACCTGATCCTGTCGTACGTGGCCGAGCACTTGCTCGAGCTGCCGCGCTCTTTTTAACGCTCCCAGCCCACCCTACCGCTGGACTGTAGGGTGGGCTTCAGCCCACCAAAGGAGCGAAAGGAGAGACGCCATGCACATCGACCACCTTGACCACTTGGTGCTAACCGTTGCCGACCTCGACGTCACGACGGATTTCTACAGCCGCGTGCTCGGCATGCAGGCGGTGACCTTCGGCGAAGGACGCAAGGCGCTGGCGTTTGGTGGGCAGAAGATCAACCTGCACCAGGCCGGGCGTGAATTCGAGCCCAAGGCCGAGCGCCCGATGCCGGGTTCGGCGGACCTCTGCTTCATCGTCGCCACGCCGCTGGAGGAAGTCATCGCGCACCTCGGGCGGCAAGGCGTCGCCATTCTCGAAGGCCCGGTCCAGCGTACCGGCGCCACCGGGCCGATCCGCTCCGTCTATCTGCGCGACCCTGACCTGAACCTGATCGAACTATCCAATTCACTGGAGCCGACCGCATGAGCCAGCACACCCAAGCGCTGACCGAATTTCTCGCCGGGCTGCACTACGAGCAGATTCCCGATGCGGTGCTTGCCCGCACCGAAGACCTTTTCCTCGACTGGCTCGGCTCCGCTTTGGCCAGCGCCGGTTCGCACCCGATCCCTCTGTTCGAGCGCTATGCGCAGACAATGGGTCCGGCGTCCGGTGCATCGCACATCTTCGTCAATCGCAGCAGCAGCTCCGCCTATTTTGCCGCGCTGGTGAACGGCGCCAGCTCGCACCTGGTGGAGCAGGACGACCTGCACAACAGCTCGGTACTGCACCCGGCCACCGTGGTGTTCCCGGCTGCACTCGCAGCGGCGCAGGACTTGGGCAAGTCTGGTCGCGACCTGCTGGTTGCCTCGGTCGCTGGCTACGAGGCGGGCATTCGCATCGGCGAATTCCTCGGCCGTTCGCACTACCGCATTTTCCACACCACCGCGACCGTCGGCACCCTCGCTGCCGCGGTGGCGGTGGGCAAGTTGATGGATTTCGACCAGAAGCAGTTCACCAATCTGCTGGGCAGTGCCGGCACTCAGGCCGCTGGCTTGTGGGAATTCCTCCGTGATGCCGCCGACTCCAAGCAGCTGCACACCGCCAAGGCTGCCGCCGATGGTCTGCTTGCGGCCTACCTGACCGCTGAAGGATTGACGGGCGCGCAGAACATTCTCGAAGGCGAGCAGGGCATGGCCGCCGGGATGTCGAAGGACGCCAATCCGAGTGCGCTCTCCGATCGCCTCGGCAGCCGCTGGGCGCTGGCCGAAACTTCGTTCAAGTTCCACGCCTCCTGTCGCCATACCCATCCGGCGGCCGATGCGCTGCTGGACCTGATGCAGCGCGAGAAGCTCACCGCCGAAAATATCGCCAGCGTCACCACCCACGTGCACCAGGGCGCCATCGACGTGCTCGGCCGCGTGGTGGTGCCGCAGACCGTGCACCAGGCCAAGTTCTCCATGGGCACGGTGCTGGGCCTGATCGCTCTGTATGGCAAGGCCGGGCTGACCGAATTCCATACCCACGCCCTTACCGACCCGCGTGTCGGCCAGTTCCGCGAGAAGGTCTCGATGACGCTCGATTCTGAGGTGGATGGCGCCTATCCGGCGCGCTGGCTGGGCCGCGTCGAGGTAACCACCACCGACGGCCGCACGCTGCACGGCACCATCGACGAGCCCAAGGGCGATCCGGGCAACACCCTGAGCCGCGCCGAGCTGGAGGACAAGTTCCAGCGCCTGGTGCAGTTCTCCGGTGCGCGCAGTGCGGATGAGGCGAACGCCTTGATCGAGCAGGTGTGGCGGCTGCGTGAGATCGACGATCTGAACGTTTTCCGCTGATTGCGATAGCTGGTGGGCTGAAGCCCACCCTACGGGCTGGATCAATGTGCTGAAGGCAACTCGTAGGGTGGGCCGGGTGGCGTTCCGCTTCAGCCCACCAGGACGGCGAAAGACGAAAAGGGAAACAACCCGTAGGAGCGACGTTGGTCGCGAATTATCGCCGAAGCGTTCGCGAGCAAGCTCGCTCCTACAAGCATGGCCCGCGAACGCACCGTCTGGCCTGAACCGAATTGCAGGAAAACGAAATGAACGACATAACCACCAAACCCCGGCCCCTCGACGGCATCACCGTGGTCAGCCTCGAACATGCCATCGCCGCGCCGTTCTGTACGCGCCAGCTGGCCGATCTCGGTGCCCGCGTGATCAAGGTCGAGCGGCCCGGCTCTGGCGATTTTGCCCGGGGCTATGACGAGCGCGTCGACGGTCTGGCTTCACATTTCGTCTGGACCAACCGTTCCAAGGAAAGCCTGACCCTGGACGTCAAACAGGACGCCGCCTCGCAGGTGCTGGACCAGTTACTGGCCAAGGCCGACGTGCTGGTGCAGAACCTCGCGCGCGGTGCCGCCGCGCGCATGGGGTTGTCCTTCGAGGCGCTGCACGAACGCTTCCCGCGCCTGATCGTCTGCGACATTTCCGGCTACGGCGAAGGAGGGCCCTACGAACAGAAGAAGGCCTACGACCTGCTGATCCAATCCGAGGGGGGCTTCCTCTCCGTCACCGGCGGGCCGGGTGAGACCGAGATGGCCAAGGCCGGTTGCTCCATCGCCGACATCGCCGCCGGTATGTATGCCTACACCGGCGTGCTCTCGGCGTTGATGCTGCGCGACAAGACCGGCGAGGGCAGCCGCGTGGACGTCTCCATGCTGGAAAGCCTCGTCGAGTGGATGGGCTACCCGCTGTACTACGCTTATCAGGGTGCCACACCGCCGCCGCGCGCTGGCGCCGCCCACGCCACCATTTACCCCTACGGACCGTTCCCCACCGGCGACGGCGGCACCGTGATGCTCGGCCTGCAGAACGAGCGCGAATGGCTGCTGTTCTGCGAGAAGGTCCTGCTGCAGCCGGAACTGGCCCAGGACGAGCGTTTCTCGGCGAATTCCAAGCGCTCGGAAAATCGTGCCGAGCTGCGCGCCATCATCGTCGAGGCGTTCTCCAGGCTAACCGCCGAAGAGGTGATCGCTCGTCTGGACAACGCACCGATCGCCAACGCCCACGTCAACGACATGGCCGGCGTCTGGGCGCACCCGCAGCTTCAGGCCCGCCAGCGCTGGAGCGAGGTGGACAGCCCGTCCGGCAAGTTACCTGCGTTACTGCCTCCAGGACGCAATACCGCTTTTGAGCCGCGTATGGACCCGATCCCCGCGCTGGGCCAGCACACCGATGCGCTGCTCGCCGAGCTGGGCTATGCGGCCGGTGATATCCAGCGCTTGCATGAGCAGGGCGCGGTGTAAACCGCCGTGTAATCGATTCGAGAAGGAACGCAGCATGACATCTGCCATCATCCGCACCGCTCTGTTCGTCCCGGCGACCCGCCCCGAGCGTATTCCCAAGGCACTGGCGACCGGTGCCGACGCGGTGATCGTCGACCTCGAGGATGCGGTCGCCGAGAGCCAGAAGAGCGAGGCGCGCGCCAATCTCGACGAGTTTCTCCATACCCATCCGCAGGCCCGCGTGCTGGTTCGCATCAATGCGCCGACCCACGCCGAACAGGCCGCAGACCTAGCCCTCTGCGCGCGGCACGCCGGTGTGATCGGCGTCCTGCTGCCGAAGGTGGAAAGTGCGGTGCAAGTGGCGCTGGCGGTTGGCTGCGGCAAACCGGTGTGGCCGATCATCGAGAGCGCCCGCGGGCTTGCTCATCTAGCGGAAATCGCCCATGCAAAGGGTGTCGAGCGTCTGTCGTTCGGCGCCCTGGACCTGGGATTGGATCTGGGGCTCGCGAGCGGCACCGCAGGCGCCGAGCGCATCCTTGACCAGGCCCGCTATGCAGTGCTGTTGCAGTCCCGGCTGGCTGACCTGGCGCCGCCGCTGGACAGCGTTTTCCCCGACATTAAGAACCTGCACGGCCTCGCCCAGGCGGTTGCCGATGCCCGCGACATGGGCTTCGGCGGGCTGCTGTGTATTCACCCCAGCCAAGTGGCTGTGGTGCACGAAACGCTGATGCCCAGTGTTGAAGAACTCGACTGGGCACAACGCATCCTCGCCGCCGGCGCGTCCGGCGATGGGGTCTTCGTAGTGGACGGACAGATGGTCGATGCGCCCGTCATCGGTCGCGCCCGTCGTCTGCTGCAGCGTGCCGGGCAAGGAGTGTCCTGACGGCAATCCACCCGGCACTCGTACCAAATCTGACAAAAACAACAGAGGTACCACCATGCTGAAAACCACCGTAAAAGCACTCGCTTGCGCGCTTTCCCTCACCGCCGGCCTGGCCTTCGCCGATCCGATCACCATCAAGTTCGCCCATGTGGTGGCGGACAACACGCCGAAAGGGCAGGGCGCCCTGATGTTCAAGAAGCTTGCCGAGGAACGGCTGCCGGGCAAGGTGAAGGTCGAGGTCTATCCGAACTCTTCGCTGTTCGGCGACGGCAAGGAAATGGAAGCCCTGCTGCTGGGCGACGTTCACATGCTGGCGCCGTCGCTGGCCAAGTTCGAGCATTACGCCAAGCCCATCCAGATCTTCGATCTGCCGTTCCTGTTCGACGATATCGCCGCGGTCGACCGCTTTCAGGCGAGCCCGCATGGCCAGGGGCTGCTGAGCAGCATGGAAGACAAGGGCATCACCGGGTTGGCTTACTGGCACAACGGCATGAAGCAGCTGTCATCCAACAAGGCGATGCACGAGCCCAGGGACGCGCGTGGCCTGAAGTTCCGTGTCCAAGCCTCCAACGTGCTCGACGAGCAGTTCAAGGCGCTACGCGCCAACCCGCGCAAGATGAGCTTCGCCGAGGTTTATCAAGGGCTGCAGACCGGTGTGGTCAACGGTACCGAGAACACTTGGTCCAACTACTTCAGCCAGAAGGTGCATGAAGTGCAGCCGTACTTCACCAACTCCGAGCACGGTGTGATCGACTACATGGTGATCACCAATACCAAGTTCTGGAAAGGGCTGCCGGAGGACGTTCGTAGCGAGCTGAAAGCGATCATGGATGAGGTCACCGTCGAAGTGAACCGCCAGGCCGACGACCTGAACCGCGAAGCGCGTGATGCCATCGCCAAGGCAGGTACCAGTGAAATCATCGAACTGACCCCCGAACAGCGCGCCAAGTGGCGCGAGGCGATGCAGCCGGTTTGGAAGAAGTTCGAGAATGAGATCGGCAAGGATCTGATTGAAGCCGCGATGGCAACCAACGAGTCCTGATAGTCGCTGACGCCCAATGAGAAAGGCCCGCGTAACCAGACT
>NZ_JAMOIH010000022.1 GCF_024448955.1 Stutzerimonas stutzeri | reverse complement strand
ACTATGCAGGTGAACGAGCCCCTTGAAAAACAGGACACCGTTTCCCCCTTACCATAAGGGATAGGCAAACGACTGTGTTTATGACTACCAGCAAAGAGCAGACCATCGAAGTGCTCGGCCAGGAGCGGCGTCGCCGCTGGGGCATCGAGGAAAAACTGGTCATGGTGCGCGAGAGCTTGGAGCCCGGGCAAAGCGTCTCGGTGATGGCCACGCGCAACGGCATCAACCCCAGCCAGCTATCCCATTGGCGCAAGCTGTATCAGGGCGGCAGCCTAACGGCGGTCAGCTCTGGTGAGGCGACTGACGGCTCGAATCAGACAAATCCCGGAAGTATAGGAAGCTCGACGGCAGTGTGTGCTCAACGATGCAGCGCTGGCGGAGCGGATAAAGGCTTCGATCTGCGACTTACCCAGCTATGGTTACCTTGCGGATGGCCGACAGACCTGCGCGGCACCTGGATCACGGCATTGTGTCGACGCGCCTCCTCACGCAAAGGCACAACAGCTCGTGAGCATGACGCAGGGTCAGCTGGGCAGTGCTCTGCACCTGAGGATGCGCGCATGAGCGTAACGGCAGGCACCAACTAACCGAGTCGCTGCCGCTCGCTGAGCAGCTTTATCAGCACTTACTCGACGTGGCACACGCCTGCCCGAAAGCGCTATCTAGCGCGGCCAGTTGAATCATCGGCTCGACGTATTCATCCTAGATCGCCGGCACATCGGCATAGTGTGAAGCAGCGAAATCTGCCGGTCGCTGGGGCCACGCTGATCAGCGCTGCTTGTCGTTGATGAGTTTCTCAGCACGTCGTGCACGCGCATGCGAGCAGGCTCAGCTGGCAGGCGGGGCCTGACCATCGCGGACTTCGACGGCGTCCTGAGGATGCCCTGCCAGGCGTGCGAGGTCGCAAGTAGGCTTCGGTTTCCAAGCACAGGCCGAGCCGATGTTCGTGGCGCAGATAAGATAGGAAGCCGTGGATCTACGCGTTCAGTTCGAAGCGATTCGGGCTTTTCGCCACCGGGACGAGGATGTCCAGACGAATCCATTGATCGAGCAGGGCGGTGATGTCGGTAGGCGTGCCTTCCGGCAGTTGCGCGGCCAACTGATGTCGCAGTTCGATCAGGCTCAGCGTGCCGGCATCGAAGCGCTCGCACAGGGGCTCAAGCAACGTCCCACGCAGTACGCGCTTGGGTTCGATCATCTGAATCGGCTCTGTCGGCTGCAAAAAATAGTCGGCAACTGTACTGCCTGGGCCGGTGCAAATCAGCCCAAACCGATTGTTGGAGTCGCGCAATGAGCCGCTCGGCCTTCCCGCGTTGTGGGTTTCCGGCCACAATTCACACTTGAGGCGCCGCCTGAGTCCGCACGGCTGGCCAAGAGGAGTTCGATATGAGCAGCAACGACCGCGTCATCATCTTCGACACCACCCTGCGAGACGGCGAACAGAGCCCCGGCGCTTCCATGACCGGTGAAGAAAAACTGCGCATCGCCAAGGCTCTCGAGCGGCTGAAGGTCGATGTGATCGAAGCCGGCTTCGCCATTGCTAGCCCGGGAGATTTCGCCGCGGTCAAAGCGGTAGCCGACCACATCAAGGACAGCACCGTGTGCAGCCTGGCCCGCGCCGTCGATGCAGACATCGAGCGCGCGGCCGAAGCGCTGGCTGGCGCTAGCTCCGGACGGATTCATACTTTCATCGCCACCAGCCCGATCCACATGCAATACAAGCTGCGCATGCAGCCGGATCAGGTCATCGAGCAGGCCGTACGCGCCGTGACCAAAGCACGTAACCTCTGCGCCGATGTGGAGTTTTCTTGCGAGGACGCCGGACGTTCGGAAATCGATTTCCTCTGCCGCATCATCGAAGCGGCGATCAATGCCGGTGCACGGACCATCAATATTCCGGACACCGTCGGCTACGCCATTCCGCATCAATACGCCGATACCATCCGCCAACTGCTCGAGCGCATCCCCAACGCCGACAAGGCCGTGTTTTCCGTGCATTGTCACAATGACCTCGGCCTGGCCGTCGCCAACTCGCTGGCAGCCGTCGTAGCGGGCGCGCGCCAGGTCGAATGCACTATTAATGGCCTCGGCGAACGCGCCGGCAACGCCGCGCTGGAAGAAGTTGTGATGGCGATCAAGACCCGCCAGGACTTGCTCAGCGTGCACACCCGCATCGAGACCGAACATATCCTCAGCGCCTCGCGCTTGGTCTCCGGTATCACCGGCTTTCCGGTGCAGCCAAACAAAGCCATCGTCGGCGCCAATGCATTCGCCCACGAGTCGGGCATTCATCAGGACGGCGTGCTCAAGCACCGCGAAACCTACGAGATCATGTCCGCGCAATCGGTAGGATGGAATGCCAACAAGATGGTCATGGGCAAGCACTCTGGGCGTGCGGCTTTCCGCTCACGGCTGGATGAATTGGGCATCGTCCTGTCCGGCGAAGGCGAGCTGAATGCTGCGTTTGCGCGCTTTAAGGAGTTGGCGGACAAGAAGCACGAAATCTTCGACGAAGACTTGCAGGCGCTGGTCTCCGACACCCTGGCCGAAGACGTCCAGGAGCATTTCAAGCTGGTGACGCTGGAAGTAGCGAGCAAGACAGGCGAGATCCCCGATGCCAAGCTGGTGATCAGCGTAAACGGCAGCGAACAGAGCGCCGCAGGCCAAGGTTCCGGTCCGGTGGACGCGACCTTCAAGGCCATCGAATCGGTGGCCAATTCCGGCGCCACGTTGCAGCTGTATTCGGTCAACGCCATCACCAAAGGCACCGATTCGCAGGGTGAGGTTACCGTGCGTCTGGAGAAGGGTGGGCGCATCGTCAATGGCAACGGCGCCGACACCGATATCGTCGTGGCCTCCGCCAAGGCTTACCTGAATGCCTTGAACCTGATGCAGGTGGGCGCGAAGGCCCATCCGCAGGTGGCCGGGGTTTGATCGCCGAAGATCGGCGTCGGGCCTTTCTCGACGCCATGCAGATCACCACTTGGCTGCCACGGACCGAGCTGCCTTTCGCCGCGCCTTCGCGCCCGGAGCTGCTGCAGTTCGTCGAGCCTGAACCCGAGCCTGCGCCAGCTATCGAGCTCGAACGGCCAACCCCGAAGCCGACCCCTTCGGCGCTCCGGCCGGTAACCGCTACACCCGCTGTCACGGCGAGCCCGGCGGCCGACGCGGTGAGGGCCGCCATGCCACGGATCGCCGTGCCCGAACCGAAAAAGCCGGTCGCGAAAATCAGTGAGGCGCAGGCGGCCGCGGTCGAGCAGAAAGCCGTCGTGCCGCCGCCGCGTTTTGCCTTGCAGCTGCTGCGTGCCGGCAACGTGCTGCTGTTGGTGGAGCTGCCGACAGGCGAATCCTTCCAGAGCCGTGACCCGGCTTACATCCTGCTCAAGGATTTGCTGCGCGCCGCCTGGTTGCCGGACAAGCCCCAGCAGGTCGGCGACGGCGAGCCGATTCGCTGGCCGCTGTTGCATCGCGGCAGCCTTGATCAGGGGATCGAAGCTGCACGCGATTACGTGCAGGGCGTGGTCGCCGCTGAACTGGAGGGAATGGGTTGTGCCTGCCTCTGGCTGATCGGCTCGCCAGCCCTTCGTTTCGCTGGCGAAGTCGAGGCGGATGCCTGCTATCGCGAGCTCACCATAGAAGGTTTGGGACTCGCGCTGACCATGCCAGGGCTCGAACAATTGATGGAGCAGCCTGAAAGCAAGGCGCAGCTGTGGAAGGCCATGCGTCGTAGCATGCCGCGTTGGGTAACCGGTTTATGAGTGGCTCCCTTGAGTAGTGTTGAATGAGTGATGCAGTCAGCTTCCGCCCGATGACCGTGGCGGATATCGAAACCGTCTTGAAAATCGAATACGCCGCTTTCAGCCATCCCTGGACCCGAGGCATCTTCACCGATGCGCTGACGGCTTACGAGTGCTGGGTCATGTTCGAAGGTGACCAGCAGGTCGGGCACGGTGTGATCAACGTCATCCTCGACGAGGCGCACCTGTTGAACATTACCGTCAAACCGCAGAGCCAGGGCCGTGGCCTTGGTTTGCGTCTGCTCGAGCACCTGATGCAGCGGGCTCACGAGCGTGGCGGGCGAGAATGCTTTCTGGAGGTGCGCGCCAGCAATGCACCGGCTTACCGACTGTACGAACGCTATGGCTTTAACGAAGTGGGGCGCCGCCGGGGCTATTACCCGTCCGCTGACGGACGCGAAGATGCCTTGGTGATGGCCTGCACCCTGATCGACTGAACAGCGAAAGGGCATGCACGAAAAGGCCGGGCTCGAATGAGTCCGGCCTTTTCGTTTTGCTCGACAAACCTTTCTGCCTGAGCCCGATGAGGTCCCCTGACGAGATTACCGCCCCGGCGCTTTGTCCCGCCCCGAATCCAGCGGGGCGTCGCCGCCCAGTTCGTTGTCATCCATCACATCGTCGTTCTCGTGCAGTACGGCGTCGCCACCACCGAGGCCAGTATCCGGATCGCCATCGGCAGGACCATCCCAGGCCTTGCCATCCAACGGGTCATAACGGGCCTCTTCGGCCTCGTCCAGATCCATGCCGGCGCCGATGCGGTGCTCGGAAACTTCACTCAGTTCCTGATCGGCTGGGCCGCCATGGCCGCGCTCGTGGGGCGATCGTGCACCGTCTTCCTTGATCAGTGTTTCCGGTGCCAGGTCATCCATGGTTGCGCCGTCATCCGGCACTTCGCCGGCAGACATGCCGGCTTCGGCTACACGCTCCGGCGGAAACTCATCCTCAATCTCTTGCGCAGGGGCCTCGTCACCGATACGGCCCTTGCGCTCGTCCCGACGCTGGTCGAAATCGAGCTGCTCAATCGAACCCATGCGGTCTTCGGTATCGTCGATTTCAGTGGGTGTGTAGGGCTTGCGATCATTCATGACAACCTCCTGCGAAAGTGCGGTCTTGCAGATTGTGACCCGGTGTCGGGGTGAAGATTCAGGCTGGCCGCTGGCCGGCTCGGGCTTTATGAACCAAGCTGCAAGAGTCTTTCGCGTAACGCTTCCGGGGCTGTCGCGTTGCAAGCCGCGCGAACCACTGACGAGGATCAAGAGTCTCAGAAGCATGAACGAATCCCATGATCTATCCGGGCTGGACGTCCGCCACTGCGCTTTTTTCTTCGATGTCGATGGCACGCTGGCTGAGATACAGCCTCGTCCCGAACTCGTTTTCATCCCGCCTGGCTCGTTGACGGCGCTCGAACATCTGCATGTCAGCGAGATCCCCATAGCCGTTATTTCGGGACGCCCGCTCAGCCAGCTCGACGATCTGCTTGCGCCACTGCGCCTGCCAGCTGCCGGCGTGCACGGCGCCGAAAGACGCACCGCCGAAGGCCAATTGCGGAATCTGGCGCTGGACAACGTTCTGTTCGACCGCATCCACCAAGAGCTGGCCCGAGCGTGCGCCGAGCTTCCCGGCCTATCGCTGGAAAACAAGGATGTCGCCTTCGCGCTGCATTTCCGGCTGGCTCCAGAGCTGGAAGAGGCCGCTCGTGCTCTGGCTGAAGACTTCATTGGTCGCTACGGCGACGTGCTGGCCCTGCAACCAGGCAAATGCGTGTTCGAACTCAAACCGCGTGGCGCCAGCAAGGGCGAGGTGATTCGCACCTTCATGCAGGAAGCGCCTTTCAAGGGGCGAACGCCTGTCTTCATCGGTGACGATCTCACCGACGAGGCGGGCTTCAAGGCTGTCAATGAGTTGGGCGGGTTGAGCGTCAAGGTCGGCACCGGCGCGACCGAAGCCACGCAGCGTCTGGATTCGGTAGAAGCCGTCGGCGCCTGGCTCGAAAGCCTACTTAGCGCCCTGTCCGAACAGCCGGTAAATCCAATAAAACCAGACTGAAGCGAGAACCATCATGAGCCGACTAGTAGTGGTTTCCAACCGCGTAGCGCCTATCAAGGCGGGGAAGGTCGCTGCTGGCGGACTTGCAGTGGGCGTCTATGACGCGTTGCGCCAGGCCGGAGGCATCTGGTTTGGCTGGAGCGGTGAGGTAAGCAGCTCCCCGCAAACCAATAGCGAGACCATCGGTAACATCACCTACGTGACCCTCGGGCTGACCAAGCAAGACTACGATCAGTATTACCGCGGCTTTTCTAACGCCACGCTTTGGCCGATCTTCCATTACCGCATCGACCTGGCTCGCTACAACCGTCAGGAATACGATGGTTACAGACGGGTCAACGCCATGCTGGCGGAGAAACTCAAGCCGCTGCTCAAACCCGACGACATTATCTGGATCCATGACTACCACCTGATTCCCTTCGCCGAATGCTGCCGCCAGTTGGGCATTCGTAACCGCATCGGCTTTTTTCTGCATATCCCGTTTCCGCCGCCGGAAATTCTCACTGTTATCCCGCCGCACAATGAGTTGCTGAAGACGCTCTGCTTCTACGACCTCATCGGGTTTCAGACCGAAACCGATCGTCTCGCCTTTCAGGACTACATGACCCGTGAAGTGCGCGGCATTCTGGAGTCCGATGGCAGCCTGACCGCTTACGGCCAGAACTTCCGTGCCGGGGTCTATCCGATCGGGGTGGTCCCGGATGAAATCCACGACCTCGCCGAGTCTTACAAAGGTCGACGCAAGCCGATGCGGCGCACCACGGACATCGCCCGCAAGAAAATCATCAGCGTCGACCGCCTCGACTACTCAAAAGGTCTGTTGGAGCGTTTCAAGGCCTACGAGGCGTTTCTCGAACGTTACCCAGAGCACCGCCGCTCGGTCGAGTTCATCCAGATTGCGCCCACTTCCCGTTCCGATGTGAAGACCTACCAGCACATTCGTCAGCAACTTGAAAGCGCGGCGGGGCACATCAACGGTTGGCTATCGGATCTGGACTGGACACCGCTGCACTACCTCAACAAGAGCCATGATCGGCGCGTGCTGATGGGCCTGTTCCGTAACGCCGACATTGGTTTCGTTACGCCGCTGCGCGACGGCATGAACCTCGTCGCCAAAGAATACGTCGCCTCGCAAGACCCTGAAGACCCCGGCGTGCTCGTGCTGTCGCGCTTTGCCGGCGCCGCTCGCGAGTTGACCTCGGCGCTTATCGTCAATCCCTACGACTGCATCGGCATGGCCGAAGCGCTGGATCGAGCCCTGCGCATGTCGCTCTCAGAACGCAAGGATCGTTACGAGCACATGATGCGCGCCATTCGCGCCGCCGATCTCAATGCCTGGCGTGACAACTTTTTACGCGACCTGCGCGCCTTTTCGTCCCGACCGCGAGCCGAAGTCCCTTCCAATCCGCTCTTCACTGTCTAGCCTGTGACGTCCCGGCCTGCATGCTTGTCAAAACGTGGTCCGGTTCGTAACGTGCGTATCGGAGCACAAAGGGACAATCGATGAGCAACGATCTTCAACAGTTATTCGAAAACAATGCGCGTTGGGCTGAAGCCATCAACGAGGAAGACCCGACGTTTTTCGCCAAACTGGCCAAGCAGCAGACGCCGGAATATCTCTGGATCGGCTGCTCGGATGCCCGCGTGCCGGCCAACGAGATCGTCGGCATGCTGCCGGGCGATCTGTTCGTTCACCGCAACGTCGCCAATGTCGTGTTGCATACCGACCTCAACTGCCTGTCCGTCATTCAGTACGCCGTCGACGTACTCAAGGTGAAGCACATTCTGGTCACCGGCCATTACGGCTGTGGTGGCGTTCGCGCTTCCATGCGTGACGACCAGCTGGGTCTGATCGATGGCTGGCTACGCACCATCCGCGACCTCTATTACGAGCACCGTGACCATATCTCCACCTTTGCGACAGAAGAGGAGCAGGTGGACCGCATGTGCGAGCTCAACGTCATTCAGCAGGTCGCCAACGTCAGCCACACCAGCATCGTCCAGAACGCTTGGCATCGCGGCCAGGCACTGTCCGTGCACGGCTGCATCTACGGGATCAAGGACGGCATCTGGAAGGACCTCAACGTCACCATCAGCGGCCCCGAGCAAGTGCCACCGCAATACCGTCTGCGCCCGCAACGGTCAGTCTGATGGCGAGTCGCCAAGGATGGGCCTTCGCTGGTCTGCTGCTCGCTGTGCTTTGCTGGAGCGGTAATGCGCTGGTCGCACGGGCCTTCCACGACGCAATCCCTCCGTTGACTTTGTCTTTCTGGCGTTGGGTTCTGGCGACCTGTCTGCTGCTCCCTTTCGTCGCGCGATCGATCTGGGCTCACCGCACAGTGCTACGCGCGGCAAGCTGGCGTCTGCCGGTCATCGCTGCGCTGGGCATCAGCAGCTATAACTCGCTGCTGTACACGGCAGCGCAAAGCACCGAAGCCATCAACCTCACATTGGTGAATACCTGCCTGCCGCTTTTCACCTTCATCGGTGGTGGACTGCTGCTGAATGAATGGCCGGCGCGGCGCGCTTGGTTCGGTATGGCCATTGCGGCTGGAGGGCTGGTTTATCTCATCAGCCGGGGCAGCTGGGAGGTGTTCAGTGGGCTGTCGTTTCAGGCAGGTGACCTGATTATGCTGGTGGCGGTACTGGTTTGGGCGCTATACACCCTGCTGTTGCGGCGCTGGTCAGGCTTTCTCCAGCTTCCGCCGTTGACGTTGCTCGGCGTACTAATGCTGTTCGGCGTGCCGATGATCCTGCCGTTCTACCTGTTCGAACTGGCCCAAGTGGGTGGCTTCACGCCCACCCCAACCAACCTCGCCGCAATCGGCTACACCGCCATCTTCGCCTCGCTGGTGGCTTATCTATCCTGGAACCACGGCGTCAAAACCGTTGGCGCGGCGAAGGCCGCCATGACGACCTACCTGATGCCGGTTTTCACCGCGATTCTCGCCTGGCTGGTGCTGGGGGAAGGGGTGCAGCTGTTCCATCTGGTTGGTGGTGGGCTGATCTTTGCCGGCCTGCTGTTGGCGACCCAGACCACCATGCGCAAGGCGGCTCGCTGACGTCGAGCCCAGATAGCTTCAAATAGCCCTGCTTCGGCGCAATGCTGTTCGTTCGTAAGTTCGCCTCGAGGTCGGACCTCTCACGTTAAACGGCAGGTGCACACCAGCTCCTGTGGGAGGCGCAACCTCGCGGCGAATACAGGCCGCAGGCCTGTCCGAAACGCAGCGTGCCTAGAGTCGATAGTGTTCAAGTGAACAGCATTCACGCTCTTCGGCGGGGCTTGTCGTCGTCCGGCTATTTTCTATCGCCGTGTCCTTCAGCGTTTGCTGTTACCGCAAACCATCTGGCCCTTCATGGCCTCTTGCTTGACGATGAATTCGCCTACCAGCGGGCGACTCTGCAGATAGTGCTCAGTGGTCTTGTGGTAAGTGAAGGCCGATTCGTCGCGGTATAGCTCATAGAGATACACCAGATCAGGGTCATTCAGATCCTGCACGACATCGAACACAAGGCAATCCGGCTCGTTCTGCACCGAAGCGGCGGCGTTGACGCGCATGGCCTCCATGAACTGAGCGAACGAGCCAGGCTTGAGCTGCGTTTTCAAAATGAGACAGTACATAAGCATCCTGTTTTGTTTTATGGTTACGGCCTGATTGTATACAAAGAAGGATCAAGCCATGCCAACCCGTCCCGGTCGCCTGAATGGCCTGCGTCACCTGGCGCTGACCGCCCCGAATCTTGAAGAGTGCGAACGTTTCTATGTCGATGTGCTGGGCATGGAAGTGCTCAACCGAGCCAGCAAGGACCTCGTCTACCTGACCTGCGGCAACGACAACCTCTCCCTGGGCCGCGCACGGGAAAAAAGCAGCGGCGTCCAGGCGATGGATCACTACGGCTTTATTGTCGATAGCCTGGACGAGCTACATGCCTGGTATGAATACCTGAAAGGCCAAGGCGTAACGTTGCTGGATCGCCCTTTTGCCCACAGCGACGGCGCATATAGCTTTCATATGCTCGACCCTGCTGGGAACACGGTTCAGCCGCTTTATCATCCGGCAGTATCGGGGCAGCGGTTGCGTTGATGTAAACGCAGCGCGAGGTCGTGGCGAAGCTTGCTGATAGCACACGCCTCCGAATAATTAGGGACATGACCGTTCCCCTATCTAGCGGCAGCCATATGAAAAACAGTGCCGGTCAAGCAGTACTGACATAGTGGCAGTTGCAACAGACGAAAGCAGGCCTATGTCGAAGTCCGCTTTTGCCGATGACCATGACCGGCAGCTTTCGGCCAAAAGCAGCCTGAAGCCATGGCTAGCTCGGACGCTGGCTCATCAAGATTTACACGAAACCATCTTGAACTCCCTGATGCAGGCCCAGCTAAAGATAGCGGCTTGCCTGCATGTCCCTCCACGCTTTCAATTGCGAAATGCATTGCAGAAACTGATTAAGGCTGAAGCAGACTTAGCCAAATCAGAAGCAAATTTAGCTGCCGTAACCGCTGACCTAGCTGAGGCAAGAGATCGTCTACGTAAAAATCTGCGCGATAGCTGGAATTCCGGGGAAAGCCTGACCGAGTTGAGAACAATCCTAACAAGGACAACGCGCATTCTTAACAACTGGGACTAAGGACACCTAGTATGTCCATGGCGGTACGGGTATCGCCACAATGTTCAGTTTGCCGAGTCAGCACAGGGGCAGCTCCGGAAATTAACCTCAGCCCCCTATCTGAGATTTAGTGTACGAATCGGTACATCCACTATGACCATTAACGACACTAGGACTGCTTCGT
This sequence comes from Stutzerimonas stutzeri, assembly GCF_024448955.1. Taxonomy (GTDB): domain Bacteria; phylum Pseudomonadota; class Gammaproteobacteria; order Pseudomonadales; family Pseudomonadaceae; genus Stutzerimonas; species Stutzerimonas stutzeri_AQ. The sequence goes on along the minus strand of NZ_JAMOIH010000022.1, from coordinate 46,776 downwards.
AGTATGGGCTCACGGGATGCATCCAGGCCGTCTGAATGCCCCGAACACAGGTCCGAAATCATGTTGCCAGCTATCTTTCTTCCCCAAATTCTGATTGTCGCCGCTGAAATTGTAGCCACCGTAGCCGTAAGCACCCTTGCTGCCCGAGCTGCATCAGATGTCTACGACTCCGTAGTCAATAACTCCACTCCTGCACAGGCCCAGAGCGGTCAGGAGGATGTATGAGTCTCCTTGGCTGCTTGTGCATAAAGCTACCCACTTCACCAAAAGGGCATACGGCTGGGTTTGTTCCGTATGGCCAGTCGAAGCGAGATGGCTCTCATGACCACCGATACAATCGAGGTGGTGACCGAACTCCTGCTCAGAAGAGCGGCGATTCAAAGCGAACGAAGTGACCACTTGATCATGGAGAGCGATGCCGCTGCGGCGGCACGCGACGAAAAGAATGGCTAGAACATCACCTGACAAAGCAGCTGCAATTGACCTGCTAGACCGGCTCTACTTCAATCAGCTGCAGGTTCACATCGTTATGCGAAACCGCGAGCCGTATGCCTTTATGGCGCTACGCCGGCTCACACTCAAAGTTCAGGCAAGTGTGCAACAGAAAGGCTTACAGGGTGCTCGTGCTGCGAATGTGAAGCACTGGGTGTATTGCATACTGGAAATCTTTCTGTCCGACCACATCGACATGTTCAAGGCGCATTACGAAGCCCTGCCAGCGTCCGAAAAAAACGATGGGTTGGATCTGGAAACCATTACGCGCTTCTTGGAACACAGCCGCAATTTTTTTGCAGCAATGGGGATCGCCGTTTGCCACAAGACCGGTACCCAAGGAGACGGTCACATAGCGTCGGATATCGCTTTTTCAATTCTCGATGAGCTGCGAACGGAGCCGGCATGCATCAGGTACAGGCTTAGTGAACGAGCGCTGGCCATGGAGTTCGCAGACGCGCCGCTGGAGCTCTACTCCTGGCTATCAAAACTGGAAATTGTCCCGTCTGCAAAATTCAGCGGAAGGCGTGAGGTATTTACACATCAAGAAGTTGTCCTGAGAGCTGCGTCGATCGCGTCCTTCGAATCTATGCGTACTTACGTTGCGAGCCAGGTTAACGCAGAAGACGACCTTGGGGTGACAAGTCATTTATTAGGCACATTGGGAAAGTACGTCCGGCGCGATCTAAAGGAACACGTTCTCGACGCGGCCCAAGCGGTGCAGCGAAGGAGGATGTCACCATCGAAATCACATACATTCCAAGCAATCCCCTCCGACCTGAATGATCCGGAATTGGTAAAGATATTCTTTGCACGCTGCAAAGCCCTGGCCCCGTACATGCGCGCATGCCTCAGTAAGCAATCCACAGCGCTTACTGATATTGCGGCGGCAATGGTTGCGATTAGGAAGAGAACGGCTTCGCCACTTAAGGCTTTGTATGTCGAAGAAGGACACAGCGATTCGATAGCCCATGACGTTGTTTCTATCATGTTGGAAGGTGGCTTCAAGCTCAACGCTCGTACGGTACACCGACATTACGTAGAGGCTTTGCCTGCACACATTCAAAGCGCGGAGCGATATCACAGCTTTCTTTGCTCTGCTGGATACGTCCTGGCTGCGCACTACGATGATCAATTCCATTACATGCAAGTTACATACGAGCGGTGAAGCGCGTCTTTGTCGTCCGGAGGTCTCGTTACAGTTCTGGCAACACAAAGACCATGATCTGTATCGAGACCCGACATGACCGCCGAACGTAAATCTGCAGCTCTTGCCGCTGCACTGAGTGAAATCGAGCTTAGAGCAAATGCTCGCACTGAGACTCTGTCTCATGAAGGCAGAGCAATTCGGAACGAGGTATTTCCGTCAGGTAGCCTGGCCTTGGACATTGACCTAGGTTTTGGTGGTTTTCCGGCTGGTCACTTTGTTGAAAATTGCCGGCTCTGAGAGCTGCGCAAAACCACGATCTGTCTTGAGACGATCGCCAGAGCGCAGGCGAACGGCGGCACATGTGCCTTTTTAGATGCCGAGCATGCTCTTGTCGCAGCTTAGCTGTTCGGTGCTACCGTCTCAAACTTGGCCAATAGTCCCGTCGATGTCATATCTCTAAGTCGGAGCGGGGTTTTCTGCCCGACCAGTTTTCCTTTGTTCCAGGGCTGACGGCTGCAGGTAGCGATGGCGTTCATGGCAAGTCCTCCACGTGTGGGAGGACAAGGATGGCCAGCCAGAGCAGTGGTCGCTAACCGGCCAGAAGTGGCCAGTCTGCCCGATAAATACATACGTCCTCTTTTCCACCTATTCCATTGGAGACTTGTCTGCCGAGGCATGGCACAAGCCGCTGTCTGTAGCCATGCTGAGTGCCTAGCAGTTTCATTCTGGCGTGCGTTAGAGTCGCTTCTGCAAGGGGGGCATGCCGTCTCGGCCACCACCGCTGCGCCATGTGAAAGGAGAAAAACATTGAAGTGGATCAGTGCGCTTGAACTAGGGCAGTGGGCCGACACCCTCCAAGGCAGGGATAAAGTTCCCGAACTGGTGGCTGACCTCATCTGGGCCACCGCCTCCCGGGTGCGCCGGCTTCGTTTTTTGCACGGAGACATGGGGCAAGTTCGAGGCTTCGATGGCTATCTCGACGTCGATGCAACATCCCCGTTCGTGCCCGACGGAAAGTCGATTTGGGAGTTCGGAACCAACGGTGCCGGCAAAACCAAGGCCGAAGGTGACTACAGCAAGCGCACCAAAGAGGTCACTGCTGACGATCGTGCTGAGTGCACCTTAGTCATCGTTTCGCCCAGGACATGGGACACGCCACAGGTAAAAGTTGAGGACTGGCTTGATGAAAAAAACGAGCTAGGTGAGTGGAAGCGTGTCGTCTATCTTGATGGCCCGTTGCTGGAGGATTGGCTTGCGCAAAACCCGGCAGTCGCCTCGCGTTGGGCACGGCATGCATTCAGACGCGCCCCCCAACACGGAGTGCTCAGCACGGATGAGTTCTGGGAGTCCTTTTCCCGTCGCTTCGAACCTGCACTAGTCGAAGATGTTCTGCTCGCCGGGCGCGAATCCCAGGCAGAAGACTTGCTGCGAAACCTGGCCCAAGGAAGTGGGCGACTGGCGTTTGCCGCAGACACTACAGATGAGGTCATCGCCTTTGCGGTAGCAGCTATCCGCAAAGCACCCGAGCCGGTGCGCAAGTCGCTGGAAGCACGTACATTGATCGTTGAGACGGAGGAAGCCGCTCGACACCTAGTTAACACGAGCAACCTTATCTACTTGCCCAGACTGGCCGCGCGCAGCTGTGTTGGAATCCTGAAGACTTCGGGGCCAACAGTGATAAGCGCCGGAGCAGAGGACAAGAAGAGTGATCATGTAGAACTGGCACGTCCCACCAGTACTCAGCTTGGCAAAGCGTTCACCGGCATGGGCATGTCTGAAAGCGAAGGGTATAACGCTGCGCGTACCTGTGGTCGCAGTCTGGCGGTCTTGGCTCGACAGAAGCCAAGTGGTACCGCTGAATTGCCCACGTGGGTCGGCGATGCTGACGCACTGATACCGGCCATGCTGGCAGGAGCGTGGGTCTGCGATGTTGAACATGATCAAGAAGTCCTCAGCTCGCTCAGCCAGAAACCTTATGACGAAACCGAGGACGAACTGCTCAGATTCCTAGCCATGCAGGATTCGCCCATCGAGCGCATTGAGAATTTGTGGGCCACCAAAGCTCCAGTCGATGCGTTTCTACACCTTGCCCATCGGGTTGGGCGCCGGCACCTGGAACAGTTTAAAGCGGCTCTGATCGCCGTTTTCCAGAGTGCTGCGGCGTCGCACAAACCACCCACTGCAGACGAACCCTTCCTGCTACGCAGCAAACGCGACCAGGATACTTCTCATAGCGAACAGCTCAGAAACGGCCTGATGACTACACTGCTTCACATGGCCGTGCTGCATAGACATGCGGGGTTCACAGTTGCCGGAGGTAATCCGCAAGCCTTTGTAGACGACTTGGTCAGATCCATTCCTGGGCTATCGAGCGACTCCACGTTGATGGCCAGTCTGAGCCAGAATCTCGTGCTACTTGCAGAGGCATCTCCAGGCCCTTTTCTTGAGGCCCTCGAGCGCCAGCTTGAGGGCGCCTCGCCGAGCATCTTGCCCATTTTCGACGAGCATCCTGGAATGCTCACGCCAGTCACATACCACTGCGGAATGTTGTGGGCGCTGGAAGTGATCGCTTGGGATGCGAACTACTTTGAACGGGCAGTGCTGTGCCTGGCCAAGCTTGCGTCGATCGACCCGGGCGGCAAGTTAATCAACCGTCCCATCAACAGCCTGCGCGCTATCTTCCTCTCTTGGGTGCCGAGCACTTCTGTGAGGACGAAGCGTCGGTTGGCCGTTCTGCAATCTACCGTGAACACTGTCCCGAGCATTGCTTGGCCGCTCCTCGTCAGCTTGCTTCCCAGTTCAGGGGATACCAGCTCGCCAACCGAAAAGCCGAAATTTCGGGAGTATGGGCAGGATCACGGTGAAACCCTGACTTATGGTTTGGTCTGGGAGAGCGAGGCCAAGATCATCGCGCTAGCGATCGAAGCTGCAGGCTCGCTGCCAGAGCGCTGGATCACTTTGATTGAATCATTGCATAGCTTCCAGCAAGATCCATTCGAGTCCGCTGTCGAGCGGCTCGGCGAGGTGTTGAGCGTCGCCGACGTGGATAACCGAACGCAAATCTGGAAGGCCTTGAACGTGCAGGTCAAGCATCACCAGAAGTATCCGAGCGCAAATTGGGCGATGTCGGCGGAGCGGATTGAACGCTTGATGCCGCTGATCGACCAGTACGCACCCGAAGCGCTGGTAGAAAAGCATACTTGGTTGTTTGATGACTGGACGCCACCTGTGGACGGCATTGATGACGAAGGTGCCGATTTTGTCCAGCTCGTTGAAAATGCCCGCTTGCAGGCCATGACGGCGGTGCATGAGATGCTAGGCGTTCAGGGCGTCCTGCAGCTGGCGGGCCGCGCTAAGATTTCGCACTTCGTGATTTACTCCGCGTTGCGTCTTGAGCTGTCCTACGACGAGCGCCTTGCGTTGTTCACAGGCCTGCTTGCGAGTGCTGTGCAGGAGCGTGAGCTCGCAGCTGGAGCAGTTATGGCGGACGGGATCGTACGCTTCGAGGATAGGTGGAAAGAGGAGGTGCGTTCGGCGCTTCTGGGCAGTGGCCTGCCTTCTGACTGTGTAGCGAGGGTGATCGAGCGTATCCCAGAGGATAGGCAGACATGGCTGTACGTCGAATCTTTCGGCGATGAGATAGCGCGAGCTTATTGGACTGAAAAATCACCATACCCCCTCGAAGTAAGCACCGACGAGCTGCTTTATGCAGTGGGAAAATACCGAGAGATCGGACGTCCTGTCGCCGCCTTGAGCGCCGTATCCCGTAGAATCGGTGAGATTCCGACAGAGGAAGTCGTGTCGCTGTTGATGGAAGGCGTTGCAGAGCAAAACGCCAAGACTGGTGCTCGGCTGGCCACAGGTTTCTTTGACATTGAAAAGGTCATCAGGGAGTTGGCCGAGCGACCGGACATGACGCTGGAACAAATGGCGAGCTTGGAGTTTGCCTACCTACCTATGCTGCGCCATGACCCTAAAGCTTTGCATCGAATGCTGCTTGAGCAGCCGAGCTTCTTCCTGCAGATGGTATGTCTGGTTTTCAGGGCTAAGGGGGCAGAGCCGGTGGAAGCCTCTGCATTGCAGAAGAGCCGTGCCACTACTGCGTATCAATTGCTGAAAAGCTTGAAGTCCCTGCCAGGTCAGACGGATCGAGAGGTTAATCAGGATGCCTTGCTGGCGTGGTGCCTCGAGCTCCGATGCCTGGCAGCGGAACAGAATCGTCAGGACATTACCGATCAGCTGATCGGCCAAGTACTGGCGCATGCGCCAATGAGCCCTACGGATGGAGCCTGGCCACACGAAGCCGTTCGGCATGTCATCGAGACGATCGCTTCTTCGCATGTAGAACTTGGGATTCGAATCGAAAGGGTCAACATGCGAGGCGTGTTCTGCAAAGCGTTCGGAGAGGGTGGTGACCAGGAGCGGAGCTTGGCTCAACAAGCACAAGAATGGGCGCAGGCGTCGTTGGACTTCGTACGTACCCACGCAATGCTCGAGCTTATTGCGCAATCGTGGCTGGAAGATGCTGAACGTGCAGACACGATGGCCGCGCAGGAAGCGCTGCGTCATTGATCCGCGGTATGCGCGTTGCCAAGATGGTCAGGAGCCAGTTATTTGTTCCTGATCAATCCCAGTCGGGGCGGATTGCCTCATCGGTTATCACTTGCTGCAGGATATAGCACGACAGTACGCCTGTTACCGCTCAGCCAAACAACGGTTTCGACCAGATTATCTTGAAGGAACGTCGCTTGTTGAGCAGTGATCACTTGCCAAGGGGTTGAGCAGATGATCACTGCTGCTGTGTCGCTGCTCATTGGGAAAAACAGTCAGGTGACCGCTTTTGGCCGATAGCTGCCTTTCGCGTCAATCAGCAAGAGCAGCCGCTGTCGGAATGTCTAGCGGAGAGGAGGTAGCCCAGAAATGTCAGTCACTGCCTGCTCAAGCAGGGGCTGGCCAGTTATTCGTTAAGCCGAAACGGGAACAGGTTTGGTTTTTCGCCCTGTTTTAATCTTTCTCAGATGCAGCGCAGAAACCACATCATCCCTATTGCTTCCCCGCCCAGGGCATGACGATCTGCAAATCCCCAACAAGCAGCTGCGCCGCAACCATCCAAACCACCGCGCCAATCAACCCCAACGATAGATGCCCAACCACGATGCCGATCGCGATCTGTTTCCAGAGCCCGGCATGCTGATTGGATTGAGTCGCTGAGGAGGTGCGATAGGGCGTTTCGCGCTCAGCGCGGATGTTGTCGAAGTCGTCTCTCATGGTGCGCTCTCGGTGATGCTGGGCTAAACGGCGGGCACAAAAAAAGGGTTCAGCTTTCGCTGAACCCTTTTGAATTTGGTGGCTACGCAGGGACTTGAACCCCGGACCCCAGCATTATGAATGCTATGCTCTAACCAACTGAGCTACGTAGCCAAGTGGCGCGCATTATTCTCGTCGCGCCTGTGGCTGTCAACCCTCCTTCCGTGATTTTTCGTCCGTCTATCAAATGCTTATGCCGCGCCGCCGGTGGGCGCTTGAAGCCCGCGCGGTGGCGCGTCTGTTTGTGTGCCGATCAATCCCACATTGGCGCGAAGCCGGGGTTGGCCAGGCGCTCGTTGCGATCCAGCGTGGCGATCTGCTGCATCTCTTCATCAGTCAAGCGCAGCTCCTGAGCAGCCAGATTGGCGGCGAGGTTTTCGCGTTTGGTGGAGGAGGGGATGACGGCGAAGCCCTGTTGCAGCAGCCAGGCGAGGGCGACTTGCGCGGGGCTGGCGTTGTGGCTTTCGCCGATGCGTTGCAGCACCTCGTCCTGCATCACCTTGCCGTAGGCCAGCGGCATATAGGCGGTGATGTGGATGCCATGGCTGCGGGCAAAGTCGATCACCTTGCGGTTCTGCAGGAAGGGATGCACCTCGACCTGGTTGGTGGCGATGTTCTCGGCGCCAATGGCATCGATGGCTTGCTGCATATGGGCAATGGTGAAGTTGGAGATGCCGATGGCGCGGGTCAGGCCGCGCTCTTTGGCTTCCATCATGCAGGCCAGGTAGTCGGCGACTGCTTGTTCGTCGTTCGGTGATGGCCAGTGCACCAGGGTGAGGTCGACCTGCTGCAGGCGCAGCTTGGTCAGGCTTTCCTCAAGGCTGGGAATCAGCCGGTCAGCACCAAGGTTGCTGGTCCAGACCTTGGTGGTCACGAACAGCTCTTCGCGAGGCACATCGCTCTCGGCAATGGCCTGGCCGACTTCCGCTTCGTTCTCGTAGATCTGCGCGGTGTCGACGTGGCGATAGCCGAGCTCAAGGCCCATCTTCACCGAGTCGATGGCTTGCTGGCCCTTGAGGCGGAAGGTGCCGAGGCCGAAAGCGGGGATGCTCATGGGGGTCTCCTGTGTGATTGATCAATGCGAGGCGGCGAGGGCCGACTCTTGCGTGTCGTTGCCGGAGCTTGTGTCCAAGCTATCCAGCCGGCCGCTCCAATACGTGAGGGCCAGGGCGATCAGCACGACCAGCGCGCCGATCCAGGCGGTATGGATCAGACCCATGGATGCGACGATGTGTCCCCCGAGCCATGCGCCACCGGCGATGCCAAGGTTGAATGCGGCGATGTTCAGGCCGGAGGCGACGTCCACGGCGCTCGGCGTGTAGTGCTCGGCCTGACGTACCACGTAGACCTGCAGGCCGGGCACGTTGCCGAACGCTACCGCACCCCAGAGCAGAACCGTCGCCAGTGCCAGCCAAGGGTTGGCCGCGGTAAAGGTGAGCGTGAAGAGCACGGCGGCCAGCAGCGTGAAGATCAGCTTGAGCGCACTGATCGGCCCGCGCCGGTCGGCCAGCTTGCCGCCCCATATATTGCCCACCGCGACCGACACGCCATACACCAGCAGCACCAGGCTCACCGCGCCTGCGCCGAAGCCGCTGATCTCTTGCAGGATGGGCGCAAGAAAGGTGAAGGCGATGAAGGTGCCGCCATAGCCGACGGCAGTCATCGCATAGACCAACAGCAGGCGGGGCTGTTTCAGTACGGCCAGCTGCTCGCCGAGAGACGCGGGTTTGCTGTGCTGGATGTCGCGCGGCACGAACAGCAGGCTGCCGATAAAGGCGAACACGCCGAGCAGGGATACCGCGAGAAAGGTTTCCCGCCAGCCGAACTGCTGGCCAATGAAGGTGCCCAGTGGCACGCCCGTGACCAGCGCGACGGTAAGCCCGGTGAACATGATGGCAATGGCGCTGGCGGCCTTTTCCTTCGAGACCAGGCTGGTGGCGATGGTCGAGCCGATGGAAAAGAACACGCCATGGGCGAGGCCGGTGACGATGCGCGCGAGAATCAACGACTCGTACCCCGGAGCTTGCCAGGCGAGCAGGTTGCCGGCGGTGAACAGCACCATCAGCGACAGCAGCAACAACTTGCGTGGCACCTTGCCGGTCAGCGCCGTGAGCAGCGGCGCGCCGACCGCGACGCCGAGGGCGTAGAGGCTTACCAGCAGCCCGGCCGAGGGCAGGCTGACGGCCAGGTCATTGGCGATGGTGGGGATGAGGCCGACGATGACGAACTCCGTCGTGCCGATGGCGAATGCGCTGAGGGTCAGCGCGAGCAAGGCGATGGGCATGGAATGAAACTCCGGTTGGTTTGCATGGCGCGCAGTGTCTACCGCAGACTCATGCGGAAAAACCGGGTCTCAGGCCAAACATAATTGACTGTGAGTCACTAATGAAAACGACGCTCGACGAGTTGCAGGCCTTCACTGCGGTGATCGACACCGGCTCCATCTCCAGCGCTGCGGTGCAATTGGGGCAGACCGCCTCGGGCGTCAGTCGGGCCCTTAGCCGGCTCGAAGCCAAGCTCGCCACCACGCTGTTGCGCCGCACGACCCGGCGCCTGGAGCTGACGGAGGAGGGCGCGGCCTTTCTGATTCAGGCGCGACGGATTCTTGAGGCGGTGGAGGAAGCCGAGGAACAGATGTCGCGTCGGTTGCAGCATCCGGCCGGGCGCCTGCGGATCAATGCATCAGCACCGTTCATGCTGCATGTGCTGGTGCCGCTTATTGGTGGGTTTCGCGAGCGCTACCCGGATATCGAGCTGGAACTGCACAGCAGCGACCAGATCATCGATCTGCTCGAGCACCGCACCGATCTGGCGCTGCGCCATGGGCCGCTGCGTGATTCCACCTTGCATGCGCGGCCGCTGGGGCGCAGTCGGCTGCGTGCAGTGGCCAGTCCCGAATACCTGGCGCGGCGTGGTACGCCGCAGCAGGTGGAAGACTTGGCGGCGCACAGCCTCATCGGTTTCACCCAACCGGAAAGCCTCAATCATTGGCCGCTGCGCCACCCGCTCGGCGAAACCTGGCCTATCGTGCCGAGCGTGTGGGCATCGAGCGGTGAAACGGTGAGACATCTGGCGCTGGCCGGGCAGGGCATCGCCTGCTTATCGGACTTCATGACTGCGCGGGACCGCGTCGAGGGCACCCTGGTCGAGGTGCTGGCTGAAGCGAACGTCCGCGTGCTGCAGCCGATCAATGCGGTGTACTACCGCAATACCGCGCTGGCCTCACGCATTACCTGCTTTCTCGATTATCTGAGTGAATGCCTGGCGGAGCAGGCGTGGACGCATCACGGATGACCGGTCCGAACGATGCGAGGGTGTGCCTGCCTAATGTCGCAGGCACACCTGCGAGGAGACTTTCATGCTCAGCACAGCCTTTCCAAGCGATCAGCCGCAGCCCCCTTGGCTGGCGGATGAATCACCTCTGAACGATCTCGATGACGCCGAGAGTGACACCGAGCTGGACGACGGCGACACGCTGCCGGACGAAGTGCTCGAACAGCTGGAGAAAGAGCCGCCGCCACCGGACCCGATGCCTGACCCTGGGGTGATGTAGCTGCGGTTGTTTACTGGCGATGCGCTCGACAGGCGGCTTGCGCATCGGTCTGATGCCTTACGACCGGTCGAATAAATTCGACCCTACGGACAGGGATGCAGGACCCGATGCGTTCGGTCCGGCTGCGTAGCGCCCATTTCCTGATGAATGCTGTCGGACGTGCCCATGTCCCGCGTGGGTACGCTACCTTTCGTGCACCGAAACGCAGCCAGCTCAGCACGCTGCGCATGCCAAACGTATCCATCCCTTCTGTAGAGACGAAGCATGAACAGGCGGTTGTTGATAGGAATATTGCTGATTGGCCTGCATGTGTTCGTTGGTGTCACGCTGATTCCAGATCTCCCGCTCGGGCCGCTCGGTAGCGCTCTCGCTTGGCTGTACCTCGCGCTTTCAGCCGTGCTGATGCGCTACGGCGTGCTGGTGCGAGGGGCTGGCAACCCGTTGCTGGCGTGGTCCGGACTGTTGGCGATGGGGATATTTTCCAGCCTGTCGATATTTTCACTGCTGCGTGCTTTCGTGTTGGCGCTGGGATCGCTGCTGGGCTGGGAATCGGCGGGCTTCGCGAGTGGCTCGGCGCTTGTCGTCATCGTTGCGGTGATGGCGGTGACGCTGTTCGGGGTGCTCAACGCCCGGCGGACGGCGCGGGTGGTCGAGCGCGACATCGCTTTGCGGAACCTGCCCGCCGCGCTGGAAGGTTTCAGCATCGTGCAGCTCAGCGACATCCATGTGGGGCCGACGATCAAGCAGGGCTATATCGATGCGATCGTGAAGCGAGTCAACGAGCTCTCGCCTGACCTCGTCGTCATCACTGGCGACTTGGTAGATGGCAGCGTTGCCGATCTGACCGGGGATATCGCGCCGCTGGCACAGCTAAGCGCTCGGCACGGTGTCTACGTGGTGACAGGTAACCACGAGTATTACTCCGGCGCGGACAGCTGGATCGCTGAATTCGAGCGGCTGGGCATGAAGGTGCTGCTCAACCGCCACGTCCAACTCGAACACAGTGGCGCTCGGTTAGTGCTGGCGGGTATCGCCGACTATTCGGCCGAACTGTTCAGACCCAGTCATCGCAGTGACCCGGTTGCGGCATTCGCTGGCGCACCGAATGATGTGCCGCGCATTCTGCTGGCGCATCAGCCGCGTTCGGCGAAGGCCGCGCTGGAGGTGGGTTGCGATCTGCAGCTGTCGGGTCATACGCACGGCGGGCAGTTCTGGCCCTGGATGCATTTCGTGCGCTGGCAGCAGCCGTGGGTGGCGGGGCTGCAGCGTGTCGGCGAGATGCAGATCTACATCAGCCGCGGCACCGGCTATTGGGGGCCGCCGCTGCGCTTCGGTGCCCCTTCGGAAATATCCCGGCTTCGTCTGGTGAAAGCCGGCGAGTGAGCTGTACTGCTAACTCGCCAGCAGTTCGCGGCGCAGCATGACGTAGTCCTGGCCTTCCAGTTGCCCACGGCGCAGCGGATTGCGCGTGCAGTGCGCGGCGAAGCCCGCATCGACGAAACGGTACGGTAAATGCTCGTCGCGGCCGGCCGGGATGCCCAGGCGCGTGGTCTGAACGATGTCGGGACGCGCGCCGATGTCGTCTACGCGCAGCCGAGCGGGGTCCATGCGCTGAGCGTTCCACTCCGTGACGGTCAATCCCAATGCTTTGCACAGCAGGGTCTGGCCGGAGCATAGGCGAGTCAATGGACGGGGACCGCCAGCCGCTGCGGGGCTGTTGTTGCGCATGCGGGCGATGGATTCTTCGCACGACAGCGAGTCGACCCAGGGGTAGCCGGCCTTGATGCACACTGCGTTGCCGTCACCCTGCACGCTGAAGTTCAGCGAATCCCCGCCACGCGAGTAATACAGATAGAGATGGCCGGCCGGCATGAACATCGCGCGCCGTGACGGGCTGTAGCCGAGCGAGGAGTGGCTGGCCTTTTCGTCGACGTAATAGGCTTCGGTCTCGATGATGCGAGCCGACAACCACAGTCCATCGACGCAATGGCGAATCACGGTTCCCAACAGATCCTGGGCGACTAGCTGCGCGTCTCGGTCGAAAAAAGCGTCGTCGAGAAACTGTGATGGCGGTTCGGTAAGGCTGTTCATCTGCGCTCCGGCTTCGGCAAGTCTGCCTGTTCCGACCGCATAAGCAGGGCGAATATTCCGCATTTGATGAATGGATTCCGTGCCGGTCGTCAGACAGATGTCCGGGGCAGAGCCATTTTTCGGTGTTTCAGAGCGGGTGGTTCGGCCCTCAGAATGCAAAAAAGCCCCGCGTTAGCGAGGCTTTCGGATAGTGCAATTAGCGAGTGCCAATCTGGCAGATTCGCTTAGAGGTAACGTATTGAGTCTAAAGCCGGCCCGGCAGCACGGCGACTGCCGGCGGCGATAAGCTTTAGCGCTGCACTACCCGCGCCGAGTTGGTAGAGCCGCTCTGGAGGACGCTGGCACTGTCGCTGGCGCCATACTGCGAAACGTCTGCAAAGTTTGCAGTGCCGGCTTGGCTGACAAGCGCGTAGTTGCCCTCGTTGTATTGCGAGGCCTGGATGATGTTGCTCTCACCGTTCTGCTCCAGATCCAGTTCGTTTACCTCACCCACTCCAACCTGAACGGTCACGATGCTGTTGTCGTTTCCTGTCGTCACGGCACGCAATACGTTGCCGACCGCGATCTGCGAGAGGCTGGCCGTGTTGCGATTGCCGGTCTGCACGATGGCGATGCTGCTGTCTCTGCCGGCTTGTGCAAGTTCGACCGCGTTGTCATTGCCGGTCTGGGAAGAAACGGATGTGTTCTGCCGGCCACCTTGGCTCGCTACGACCTCGTTGCGGTCGCCATTCTGCTCGCTCGAGAAATTCATCAAGATGTCGGATTGGGTGACCGTCGCGCTGTTGTAGCTGCCAGTGCCTTCAATCTCGGCTTTCGAGGCGATCGCAGAGGACTGAACGACGGTCGCCGAATTGCCAACGCCAAAGGACAAAATCGTGACATCAGAAACACTGCCGAAGTCCTGCCTCACACTGGCAATGTTCGCAGTACCATCCTGCCAAACATAGGCCGTGTCGCCTAAGGCATCGTTTTGGAGGGTATTGCTGACGTTGTCGTTACCGTACTGTTGGCTGGTGGATTTCGCTTCGGCGAACGATTGGTTCGCGGTAGCAGAATTCCCGTCGCCTACTTGCAGCTGGTAGAGCTCTGCTCCGACGGAATCCGACTGGGTACCCTCCGCAGAGTTCGAGCTGCCATGTTGGCCTTGTGAAATGACACTGCCGGTGGAGTTGGTCTGAGTGGCGTTTGCAACATTTTCAGAACCAACTGCCTGGTGCTGCAGGATCATGTTGCCTGAGGCGAGGCTCGCTACGGTGTAATCCGATTGACGCGCTTCGCTGTAGTTGGCGCTGCCTTGCTGGTATTGATTGATCGAGTCGCCTATACCGGCTTGCTGGAAGGAAATCGCTTCGTTGGACGCGCCGCCCTGGGTGATTGAGGTTGTGTTATCCATACCACCAGTCTGTGTGACAGTGGCTTGCAGCGAGACGCCGGACTGATCAACGTTGGCGGAGTTTTGAGCTGCGAATGCCGGTGAGGACATTGCAGCAATCACAGCAAGGGCAAGCGGCTTCAGGGTGCGCATGAAGTAGCTCCGATTAGGTGTGTTTCTGCTTACGGAAATCAGTCCTGACTGATCACGACTGTACAAGCTGTCGGACTTTGAAGAACCACAGCCCTATTTCCCGTTTCCACCTGGTCGACCTCGATGGCCCATAGGAGCCGCCCTGATCCAGTGTTGTGGTGTTCTTTGACCCAAATTGGGTAATGACAGCACCGTTACGCTTAATGCGGTTACGAACAGTAGTGACGCGCGTCTTGAGTGCGGCTGACATGACAGACCCCTAAGTTCCATTGCCTGACGGAGGCCGGCACAGGCCCAGCCATAGCCGGGGCTGGTCTGTCTCAGCATTGAAAGCCATCTGAGGCAAATGCTGCGGGCGACAGGCAGGATCGCAAGAAGGGCGGTGAAAAGCCCGGTCCATTCCTCGTCCAATCTGTCCTGGGCGCACCTTTGTTTATCTCAGTCGTGTCGCACCATCATGCTCGCGCATACGCAGTCAGGCATATCCCCTATTCGGTTGAAAAAGAGGGATTAACACGTTGGGAGCATCGGGGCGAGCGCGCCTCGCTGGTCGTGCTTCGGCAACGAGGGCAAATGTACATTCCATTTCGTGAGCAAGTAATTCGGGTAGTTCTTGAAACAAAAAGGCCGCGCTAATGCGCGGCCTTTTTATTGTTTCGTTACTTTCAGGAGGTTTTTTCACGAAACGTGCCGAAGTTACTGCTTCGACTTAAACGTTGAAGCGGAAGTGCATCACGTCACCATCCTTGATGATGTACTCCTTGCCTTCCAGGCGCCATTTGCCAGCTTCCTTGGCGCCAGCTTCGCCTTTGAACTGGATGAAGTCGTTATAGGCGACCACTTCGGCGCGGATGAAGCCTTTCTCGAAATCGGTGTGAATCACGCCGGCGCCCTGGGGCGCGGTAGCGCCGACCTTTACGGTCCAGGCGCGGACTTCCTTCACGCCGGCGGTGAAGTAGGTCTGCAGGTTGAGCAGTTCGTAGCCGGCGCGGATCACGCGATTCAAGCCCGGCTCTTCGAGGCCGAGGGATTCGAGGAACATGTCCTTTTCCTCGCCATCGTCCAGTTCGGCGATTTCCGCTTCGATCTTGTTGCACACCGGCACTACGACGGCGCCTTCTTCGGCGGCGATGGCGTTGACCACGTCCAGGTGCGGATTGTTCTCGAAGCCGTCTTCGGCAACGTTGGCGATGTACATCACCGGCTTGCTGGTCAGCAGGTGGAAGCCCTTGGCCAGCTGGATTTCATCGTCACCCAGCTTCTTCAGCAGTGTGCGAGCCGGCTTGCCTTCGGTGAAGTGGGGAATGAGTTTTTCCAACAATGCCTTTTGCGCCACGGCTTCCTTGTCGCCGCCCTTGGCGTTGCGGGTGACGCGCTGCAGTTGCTTTTCGCAGCTGTCGAGGTCGGCGAAGATCAGCTCGAGTTCGATGATTTCGATGTCGCGCTTGGGATCGACCGAATTGGAAACATGAATGACGTTGTCGTCTTCGAAGCAACGCACCACGTGGGCGATGGCATCGGTCTCACGGATGTTGGCTAGGAACTTGTTGCCCAGGCCCTCACCCTTGGACGCGCCTTCGACGAGGCCGGCAATGTCGACGAACTCCATGGTGGTCGGCAGTATCCGTTCAGGCTTGACGATGTCAGCCAGTGCCTGGAGACGCGGATCGGGCATCGGTACGATGCCGCTGTTCGGCTCGATGGTGCAGAAGGGGAAGTTTTCCGCAGCGATACCGGATTTGGTCAGTGCGTTGAACAGGGTGGACTTGCCGACGTTGGGCAGGCCGACGATGCCGCAATTGAATCCCATGGTGTCTTTGCCTCGGTGTGGCTGGCAGCTGGAAAGCTACCGGCGTTGCCAAACTGCGTTAACGGCGTCGGGGTGCGCTGTGATGCAAGCGTCCTGTCCAGCCGTCGCCTAGTAGTGTGTGCTTGTGCCTCAGGCCTTCTGGCTATGCAGCTTATGCATCGCCCGCGTCCAGTCGCCTGCAAGGATCTCGGGCAGCACGTCGAAACTGAAATCGATACTGGCGTCCAGCTTTTCGCGCTCGGCCTGAGGCGCTCGCCCCAATACGTAGCCCGTAACCAAGCTACTGTGCCCGGGATGGCCGATGCCCAGACGCAGGCGGTAGAAATTGTTCTGGTTGCCGAGCTTGGCGATGATGTCGCGAAGCCCGTTATGCCCGCCATGGCCGCCGCCCTGTTTGAGCTTGGCGACGCCGGGAGGCATGTCGAGTTCATCATGGGCAACCAGGATGGACTCGGGGGGAACTCGGAAAAATCCGGCCAGTGCCGCCACCGCCTGACCGCTGCGGTTCATGTAGGTGGTGGGGATCAACAGGCGGACGTCTTCGTCCTGATGGCGAAACTTGCCGACCAGACCGAAGTATTTGCGATCGACGCTGAGGTTGACGCCCTTGTGGGCGGCCAGACGCTCAACGAAAAGGGCCCCTGCGTTATGCCGGGTCTGGTCGTACTCAGGGCCTGGATTACCCAGGCCAACGATCAGTTTGACGGCAGTCACGACAGAGGCCCTTCCTCAGGTGATGACGAGTGGATTACTCGGCAGCGCCTTCTTCTTTCGGAGTGTCATCCTGGCTCACGCGCGGAGCGTGAACGTTGGCGACCGGCAGATCGCTGCCATGTGCCAGAGCGACCAGTTCAACGCCTTTCGGCAGCGTAAGGTCGGTCATGTGCAGAACCTGGCCCACTTCGACCTTGGCCATGTCGACCTCGATGAACTCCGGCAGATCCTGCGGCAGGCAGGACACTTCGACTTCGTTGAGGTTGTGCAGGATTTCGCCACCCTGCTGCTTCACGCCAACCGAGGTTTCCTGGTTGATGAAGTGCAGCGGAACGATAGCGGTCAGCTTCTGGCCAGCGACAACGCGAACGAAGTCAGCGTGCAGAACGAAGCCCTTGGCCGGATGACGCTGCAGCGCCTTGATCAGAACGGATTCGTTCTGGCCATCGACGTCCAGGGTCAGCACGTGGCTGAAGGAAGCTTCGTTTTCCAGCATCTTGGCCAGATCTTTCGCCAGCAGGCTGATGGATTGCGGAGCCTTGTCGCCACCGTAGATTACGGCCGGGACGAGGTTGGCGTTACGACGCAGGCGGCGGCTCGCACCTTTCCCCAGGTCGGAACGCACTTGGGCATTCAGAGTGAAGTCAGTCATTGTGTTTCTCCAGGATAACAACGCGCCCGAAACACTCGCGACCAGTGCTATCGGGCGGTTGGGCAAAAAGCCCCGCACGCGGCGGGGCACATTTTCGTTCGGCGTGAAGGGCCAAGCTTTCGGCTTAGCGGAACATCGCGCTGATCGATTCAGCATTGCTGATGCGGCGAACCGCCTCAGCCACCATTGGCGCAATGTCCAATTGGCGAATACGGGTACAGGCTTGCGCCGCTGCGGACAGCGGAATGGTATTGGTCACCACCAGTTCGTCGAGCACCGAGCCGTCGATGTTCTCGATGGCGCGACCGGACAGAATCGGATGCGTGCAATACGCGTAGACTTTAGAAGCACCGTGATTTTTCAAAGCGGTCGCTGCGTGGCACAGAGTACCGGCGGTATCGACCATGTCGTCAACGAGGATGCAGGTACGGCCTTCGATGTCGCCGATGATGTGCATCACTTCGGACTGGTTGGCTTTCGGACGACGCTTGTCGATGATGGCCAGATCCACGCCCAGCGACTTGGCTACGGCGCGAGCACGCACCACACCGCCAATGTCGGGGGAAACGATCATCAGGTTCTCGAAGCGCTGAGCCTGGATGTCATCGACCAGGACCGGCGAGCCGTAGATGTTGTCTACCGGCATGTCGAAGAAGCCCTGGATCTGATCGGCGTGCAGGTCGACGGTGAGGACGCGGTTGACCCCAACCACATCGAGCATGTCGGCCACGACCTTGGCGCTGATCGGTACGCGAGCGGAGCGCGGACGGCGATCTTGGCGGGCATAACCGAAGTAGGGGATGACTGCCGTGATGCGGGTAGCGGAAGAACGGCGGAAGGCGTCTGCCATCACCACCAGTTCCATCAGGTTGTCATTGGTGGGAGCGCAGGTCGGTTGAATCAGAAAGACGTCCTTACCGCGAACGTTCTCGTTGATCTCGACACTGATTTCGCCGTCGGAGAATTTTCCGACGTAGGCATCACCGAGGGGGATATGCAGCTGACGTACAACACGCCGGGCCAGGTCGGGGTTGGCGTTCCCCGTGAAGACCATCATCTTGGACACGCGCAGTACCTGCCTGAGGGTGGATCCGATGAAACAAAAAGCTGTTCAAAAGGCCAGGCGTTTTGAACAGCTCTCGTGATGTTTGGCAGGGGCGGCTGGATTCGAACCAACGCATGGCAGGATCAAAACCTGCTGCCTTACCGCTTGGCGACGCCCCTGTGGATATAAAACTTGAAGTGTTGCTGCTGTACCAACCCGAAGGTTATGGCAGGGGCGGCTGGATTCGAACCAACGCATGGCAGGATCAAAACCTGCTGCCTTACCGCTTGGCGACGCCCCTGTAACGTACAACCTCTAACCACTCACTTCCTGCGCCAGTTGCGCGAGCCTGCGGTGCAGCATCGAAATGTTGCGGCCTTGAGCTACGAAAGCTGGTAAATCGGCTGGAAGTTGGCGGCAAACTTTATCAGCCTCACCTTTGTTTGGGAAGCTCCCAAACACACAAGCTCCAGTGCCGGTCATTCTTGCTGGAACGAAATTGTTCAACAAGCTCAAAGCGTTACGAACTTCTGGATAACGCTTCTCGACCACCGGCTGACAGTCGTTATGACCGCCCCCTGCAAGAAGGCTGCGAACTGTAATGGCGGGGGTATTGCGTGTCAACTCCGGGTCGGAAAATATTTCCGCTGTACTAACAGAGACTTGCGGGGCGATCACGAGGAACCACGGCTCGCTCAATTCGACCGGTTGCAGGCGCTCGCCAACGCCTTCGGCAAAGGCTGCACGACCCCGTACGAAGACCGGCACATCGGCCCCGAGCGACAGGCCGATCTCCGTCAGCCGGTCCTCGCCCAGCTCTGTTTGCCAAAGATGATCGAGGCCGACGAGCGTGGTTGCCGCATCAGAGCTGCCGCCGCCTATGCCGCCGCCCATGGGCAGGCGCTTGGTTAGCTCGATGTCGGCGCCCTGGCGGCATCCGCCGTGGCGCTGCAGCAGACGGGCGGCGCGCACGATCAGGTTGTTTTCATGATCGACGCCAGGCAGTTCGGTGTGCAGTTGGATCTGGCCATCGGCACGAGGCGTGAAGCTCAGCTCGTCGCCATAGTCGAGAAACTGAAACAGCGTCTGCAGCTCGTGGTAGCCATCGGCGCGACGACCGAGGATGTGCAACATCAGATTGAGCTTGGCCGGGGCCGGCAGGGTCAGCCTATGCATCATTGGCCGAGCTGGCGCGGCTGCCAGTCCTTGACCACCAAAGTGATCTGCAGGTCGCGGCCTGCCAGCTTGATGCGCGACGGCAGCGCGTAGCCGTCTTCTTCGCTGTAGCCGAGATACTGGATGTCCCAGCCGTCCTGCTGCAGGTTGGCGAGGCGGCCGTTGGCGTCCAGCGCGATACGGCTGCGGCTGTCCGGCGCGGGGAGTCCGCGCACCCACCAGAGCAGATTCGATACGGGTAATTGCCAGCCGAGCTGACTTTCCACCAGCGCTTCTGGGGATTCGGCTTCGAAGCGGCCCTGGCCTGCGACTTCCAGCGCGACGGCGTCTGGCCGACCAGTCAGGCGAGTGGCGCCACGTCCCAGCGGGCCGGAGAGGCGAATATCGAAATAGTCCTGACGCTGCAGCCAGAACAGCGTGCCGCTGCCCGAGTCCTGCGGCGCGCGAATGCCGATCTTCCCGCTGATCTGCCAGCCATCTATTTCACTGAGCCGCGCCTTGTGAGTCGCCCAGTCTTCCTTGTTGCCAGGGCCTTCGATCGATTCCTGCGGGCCGAGACCGGCGCAGCCGGCGAGCAACAGCACGAGAGCGGGGAGCAGCAGGTTGCACATCAGCTTCATGGGTCAGGGATTCTCCGAGCCTGTCAGGCGTTTGATAGTTTCGCGCAGGATCTGGCTGTCCGGCTGTTGCTTTAGCGCTTCGGTCCAGACGGCCCGCGCTTCACGTTGTTCGCCAGACACCCAGAGCACCTCGCCGAGATGGGCGGCGACTTCGTGGTCTGGAAAGCGCTCGAGGGCTTTGCGCAACTGGGTTTCCGCTTCCTTCAGGTTGCCCAGGCGATAATTGACCCAGCCGAGGCTGTCGAGAATAGCGGCGTCATCGGGGCTGAGCCGGTAGGCCTGCTCGATGAGCGCGAGGGCTTCCTCGTATCGATCGGTGCGATCGGCAAGGGTGTAGCCCAGCGCGTTGATGGCCATGGCGTTGTCGGGTTCGCGCTCGATGATGAAGCGTAAGTCCAGCTCAAGTTGCGCCAGGTCGCCACGCTTTTCGGCGATCATCGCGCGGGTATAGAGCAGGTTGAGGTCTTCCGGAAACTGCTGCAGCGCTTGCTCGGTAAGTTGCCAGGCCGCGTCGAGGCGCTGTTGTCCAGAGAGTGCTTCGATCTCGATCAGATACAGCTGGATGGCATAGTCGGGCTGTTCGTCGCGGGCGCTGGCCAGCAACCGCGAGGCTTCTTCGTTGCGATCGAGGGTGAACAGCAGTTCCGCCTGCATCAGCTTTGCTGGCAGATATTCGTTGCCGGGACCGACCTTGGCGAACGCGCTCAACGCCTGCTCGGGCTGGTTCAGCTCACGATAGGCGCGGCCGAGGTTGAAGTGGGCCGCATCGCGATGACTGCCGCGCGCGATCAGGTCTTCCAGATACACGATCGCTTCGCGCCAGGCTTGTGCTTCGAGGCATACCAAGGCCATCGAAAAACGCAGGTCGTCATCGCCGGGGTGCTGCTGGACCAGCGTGGCGAATTCACCCATGGCCTCGTCGAGGCGATCCTGCTCGACCAGCAGGCGCGCATAGGTCAATCGGAGGCGTTTGTCCTCGGGGTGCTGGCGCAGGCCCTTCTCCAGCAGCGGCAATGCTTCCTTGCCGCGCTCGAGGATCTGCAGCAGACGAGCCTGGAGCAGTATTGACGGAACCTCCTGCTCGCTGGTGCTCTGCGCTTCAAGCAATGCGAGCGCCTCTTCCGGGCGTCCATCCTGCTGTAGCAGCACCGCCTTGCCGAATTTGAGCTGGGGGTTGTCGGGGTGTTTGACCAGCAGCTGGTCGAAGCTCTTCAGCAGGCCGGTCCGGGTATCCGGGTCGGTTTCGGCGGCGGACAAGGCGAGGAAGTCGAAGTGGGTATCACCCTGACCCTGCAGCACTTTTTCCATGAATTCCATCGATTGCTCGTAATGCCCGGCACGCGCCAGCTGCACGGCTGCGGCGCGCTGGGCGTCGAGGTTGGCCGGCGCGTTGCTCGCCCAGATCATCGCTGTGTCCAGCGCGGCCTGTTCGGCGCCGAGGTATTCGGCGATGCGGAATCCGCGCTCGGCGACGCCCGCATCCTGGGTCGCATTGGCCTGCTGGACGTAATTGCCCAGGGCAATGTCGAAGCGATTGCGTTGGCCCGCCAGTTCGGCCACCAGTAGGGCATAAAGCGTGTCGCTGCTGAACGAGCCATAGGTGCCGGTATCTGGCTCAACGGCTTGCGGAGTGGCCTCCTCGACCGGCGGGCTGCTTTCGGGCGTGCTCTGCATGATGCTTTGGCAGCCACCGAGAAACAGAAGGGCGCTGAGGGCGAGGAGTTTTTTCATAGGGGATTACAAGGCTGGTCTGGGGTCGCGGCATCATGACACAAGCCGTCAGGCAAGCGCACGGGCTGGCATGCGAGGCGAGTGGGAAGGCTCGATAGGTACAGACAATGAAGGGCAATGGTTGTTCTGAGACAGGCGAAGTAGGAGAATCGCGCGCTCCGTTTTCGATCAGCGACCCTGCATGGCTTTCATCGCGCTTGGCATTAATCACAAGACCGCATCGGTGGACGTGCGCGAGCGTGTTGCATTCACGCCTGAACAAACGGTCGAGGCGCTCCAGCAGCTGTGCCGTGTCACGCCGACGCGAGAGGCCGCGATTCTTTCGACCTGTAACCGCAGCGAACTTTACCTAGAGCAGGACCAGGTCGAGGCCGAGGCGGTGCTGGCCTGGTTGGCCAATTACCATCGGCTGAATCTCGAAGACGTCCGGGCCTGTGCCTACGTTCATACCGACGATCAGGCGGTGCGCCACATGATGCGCGTCGCGTCCGGGTTGGATTCGATGGTGCTCGGCGAGCCCCAGATTCTCGGGCAGATGAAGTCGGCTTATGCCGTCGCGCGCGAAGCCGGCAGCGTTGGTCCGCTGCTGGGGCGTCTGTTCCAGGCGACGTTCAGCACCGCCAAGACTGTACGGACCGATACCGCCATTGGTGAGAGTCCGGTGTCGGTGGCCTTTGCAGCGGTCAGTCTGGCCAAGCAGATCTTCGCCGACCTTCATCGCAGCCAGGCCCTGCTGATCGGCGCTGGCGAGACCATCACACTGGTCGCTCGTCATCTGCACGAGCAGGGGGTCAAGCGCATCGTGGTCGCCAACCGTACCCTCGAACGCGCCAGCATGCTGGCAGAGCAGTTCGGTGCCCATGCGATCCTGCTCGCCGATATCCCGCAGGAGCTCTATAACAGCGACATCGTCATCAGTTCCACTGCCAGCCAATTGCCGATTCTGGGCAAGGGCGCCGTGGAGCAGGCGCTGAAGAAGCGCAAGCACAAGCCGATGTTCATGGTCGATATCGCCGTGCCCCGCGACATAGAGGCGCAGGTCGGCGAGCTGGACGACGTCTACCTCTATACCGTCGATGATCTGCATGAGGTGGTGGCGGAGAATCTCAAGAGTCGCCAGGGTGCCGCCCAGGCCGCCGAAGAGCTGGTCGCCGCCGGAACCGATGAGTTCATGGGGCGGCTGCGGGAACTGGCTGCGGTAGACGTGCTCAAGTCCTATCGACAGCACGCGGAGCGCATTCGAGATGAAGAGTTCGTTAAGGCCCAGCGGCTGCTGGCCAATGGCGGTACGCCCGAGGATGCGCTGGCCCAGCTGGCTCGAGGGCTGACCAACAAACTGCTGCACGCGCCCAGCGTTCAGCTGAAAAAACTTTCCGCCGAAGGGCGAGTGGAGGCACTGAGCATCGTTCAGGAACTCTTCGCCTTGCCGGACAGCACGGACAAACCATGAAAGCGTCGCTGCTCAACAAACTCGACATTCTGCAGGACCGCTTCGAAGAGCTGACGGCGTTGCTTGGCGACGCCGAGGTGATCAGCGATCAAACGCGGTTTCGTGCCTATTCGCGCGAGTACGCCGAGGTCGAACCGGTCATCGCCACCTATCGTGAGTTTCTCAAGCTGCAGTCCGATCTCGAAGGCGCTCAGGCGCTGCTCAAGGACAACGATCCGGACGTGCGCGAGATGGCCGAAGAGGAAGTGGCCGACGCACGCGCGAAGCTGGAGGAGATCGAAGCCCGCCTGCAGCGCATGCTGCTGCCGAAGGACCCTAAGGACGGACGCAACGTCTTTCTCGAGATCCGCGCCGGCACGGGTGGCGATGAGGCGGCGATCTTCTCTGGTGATCTGTTCCGCATGTATTCCCGTTACGCCGAGCGGCAAGGGTGGCGCGTCGAGATCCTCTCCGAGAGCCCGGGTGAGCACGGCGGCTATAAGGAAGTCATCTCGCGCGTGGAAGGGGACAACGTCTACGCCAAGCTGAAGTTCGAGTCTGGCGCCCACCGCGTCCAGCGCGTCCCGGAAACCGAATCTCAGGGCCGTATCCATACCTCGGCCTGCACCGTCGCCGTGCTGCCGGAGCCGGACGAGCAGATCGCTATCGAAATCAATCCGGCCGATCTGCGCGTCGATACCTACCGTGCATCCGGCGCCGGTGGGCAGCACATCAACAAGACCGATTCGGCGGTGCGTATCACCCATATGCCCAGCGGCATCGTCGTCGAGTGCCAGGAAGAGCGCTCGCAGCACAAGAATCGCGCCCGCGCCATGTCGTGGCTGGCGGCCAAGCTGCAGGACGTGCAGGACAGCGCCGCGCACAAGGAAATCTCCGATACCCGCAAGCTGCTGGTTGGCTCCGGTGACCGCTCCGAGCGCATCCGTACCTACAATTTTCCTCAAGGCCGCGTGACCGACCACCGTATCAACCTGACCCTGTACTCGCTCGGCGAAGTCATCGGCGGCGCGGTGGAGCAAGTCATCGAACCTTTGCTGCAGGAATATCAGGCGGATCAGCTGGCGGCGTTGGGAGATTAACGACGGCGGCAAGCCTCAAGCCACAAGTTGAGTATGTGGTGTGTTGTCGTTTGAGGCTTTCGCTTGAGGCTTAACCTTATGGCCACCATTGAATCCCTGCTTAACGACAGCAACTTGCCCGACTCACCGAGCGCCAGGCTCGACGCGGAGCTATTGCTCGCCCATGTGCTAGGCAAGTCGCGCAGCTATTTGCACACCTGGCCGGAGAAAGAGCTCGACGCCGAGCAGTGTCAGGCCTTCGCCGAATGCCTGGAGCGCCGTAGCCGTGGCGAGCCGGTGGCCTATATCCTCGGTCGGCAAGGGTTCTGGAGTCTGGATCTCGAAGTCGCGCCGAATACGCTGATTCCGCGACCGGACACCGAACTGCTGGTCGAAACCGCGCTGCAACTGATTCCGACGACTGCGGCGCAGGTTCTCGACCTCGGCACCGGCACGGGTGCGATTGCCCTGGCATTGGCCAGCGAGCGTCCGGCCTGGCAGGTGACGGGTGTAGATCGCGTCGCTGAGGCGGTTGCCCTGGCGGGCCGTAACGCCCAACAGTTGCGCCTGGTCAATGTGCGCTTTCATGAAAGCCATTGGTTTTCCACGGTGGGGAATCAGCGCTATCGGCTGATCGTCAGCAATCCGCCTTATATTCCTGCCGGCGATCCGCATCTGGAGCAAGGTGACGTGCGTTTCGAGCCGGGCAGCGCCCTGATTGCCGGTGTGGATGGCCTCGATGACATTCGCCAGATCATCGCGCAGGCACCGGAGTATCTGCAGGATGACGGCTGGTTGCTGCTGGAGCATGGCTACGATCAGGCAGCGGCGGTGCGCGAGCTGCTCGCTGCAGGCGGATTCGCCGACGTCGAAAGCCGCAGGGATTTCGGTGGGCACGAGCGCATCAGCTTAGGCCGTCGACCATGATTTCATCATCCAGGAGAGCAACATGCTGAGCGATGACGAGCTGCTGCGTTACAGCAGGCAGATATTGCTGAAACAGGTCGACATCGAGGGCCAGCTGAAACTCAAACAGAGCCGGGTGTTGATCGTCGGGCTAGGCGGGCTGGGGGCGCCCGTGGCGCTTTATCTGGCCGCAGCAGGGGTGGGAGAGCTGCATCTGGCGGACTTCGATAGTGTCGATCTGACCAATCTGCAGCGGCAGATCATTCATGATTCGTCTTCGGTCGGGGTGCAGAAGGTGGACTCGGCGATTGCGAGGTTGTCGGCGCTCAATCCCTTGGTGAAGCTGGTGCCGCATCGCGCCGCGATGGATGTCGATACCCTAGGTGCGGCTGTGGCTGCTGTGGATCTGGTACTCGATTGCACCGACAACTTCACCGTGAGGGAAGCCGTGAATTCCGCTTGCGTCAGCGCGAACAAACCCTTGGTGAGCGGTGCTGCGATCCGTCTCGAGGGGCAACTGTCAGTGTTCGATCCGCGAGTAACGACAAGTCCGTGCTACCACTGCCTCTACGGCCATGGCAGCGAAGCCGAACTGACCTGTAGCGAGGCCGGCGTAGTGGGGCCATTGGTGGGAATGGTTGGTAGTCTGCAGGCGCTTGAAGCGCTGAAGCTGCTCGCCGGATTCGGTGAGCCTTTGGTAGGCCGGCTGCTGTTGATAGACGCGCTGTCCGGTCGCTTTCGCGAACTGAAGGTCAAGCGCGACCCGGCCTGTGCGGTTTGCGGCGACCGCCATGGCTGATAACGCGCCGATTGGCGTCTTTGATTCAGGCGTGGGCGGGCTGTCGGTGCTGCAGGAGATTCGCGCGCGCTTGCCGCAGGAGTCGTTGTTGTACCTGGCCGACAGCGGTCATGTGCCCTACGGCGAAAAAAGCCCAGAATTCATTCGTCAGCGGTGCCGATCGATCGCTGACTTCTTGCTGGGGCAGGGCGCCAAGGCTTTGGTGCTGGCTTGCAATACTGCAACTGCCGCGGGAGTGGCCGAGCTTCGCGAATTGTATCCGAGCATCCCGGTAGTGGGGATGGAGCCGGCGGTAAAGCCCGCCGCACTAGCCACTCGTAGCGGTGTGGTGGGCGTGCTGGCAACCACCGGCACGCTGAAAAGCGCGAAATTTGCAGCATTGCTCGACCGTTTTGCCAGCGACGTACGGGTCATCACCCAGCCGTGCCCCGGTCTGGTCGAGTGCATCGAGGCCGGCGAGCTCAATGGCGACACGACGCGTTCGTTGCTGCAGGGGTTCGTCCAGCCTTTGATCGAACAGGGCTGCGACACACTGATACTGGGGTGCACTCACTATCCGTTCATCAAACCGCTGCTAACCGAGCTGCTGCCGTCTAACGTAACTCTGGTGGATACTGGGGCCGCGGTGGCGCGGCATCTCGAAGCGGTACTGGCAGCGCGCGACCTGCTGGGGCATGGCGAGCCGGCGACACGGTTCTGGAGCAGTGGCGATCCCCGCCAATTGGCCAGCGTACTCCCGCTACTTTGGGGCGAAAACGGCACGGTAGCCGACTACTCTGATTAGGAACTCCCCGCTGCGCCTGCTTTCTGTATTCGAGTTAATGCTCGAAAAAAACAAGCGACGCCAACTTTTCGATAAGGAAATTCCGATGAAAAAACTGATCTCCCTCGCTGCGATTGCCGCCGTTTCGCTGGGTCAGGTGGCTGCTGTTCATGCGCTGGACCTAACCGCTGCCGTCGGCCAGACCGGTGAGTCGACAATGACCTATCGCCTTGGTGCGCAATTCGACTTCAACCGCAGCTGGTTCCAGACGAGCGTGGGGCGGCTCACGGGATATTGGGATGCTGGGTACACCTATTGGGAAGGTGATGAAACCTCGAGTAACCATAGCGTGTCGCTGGCACCGGTGTTCGTCTACGAGTTCGCCGGGGATGCGGTGAAGCCTTATCTGGAGCTGGGTATCGGTGTTGCGGCATTCGAGAACACCAAAGTGGAAGATAAGGATCTGGGGTCATCGTTCCAGTTCGAAGATCGCTTCGGCGCGGGGCTGCGATTCGCTGGCGGGCACGAAGTTGGTATTCGGGCGATCCACTATTCCAACGCCGGGATCAAGAATCCGAACGATGGCATCGAAAGTTACGCAGTGCATTATCGGGCGTCGTTCTAAGCGCCGGAGGCCACGTGCCCGTAGCGTGGTGCGGGCCGCGCAGGTGAAACCCATCGGCTATTTAAGGTCGATGGGTCTTACTTAAAGTTGTGCTCCCCCGCTCATTCTTGATAAGCCCGTTCAGAGCCCTTTCGCTCCTCCAGGCAATCGTCCGAGCCGAGTTCGAACTCTCTGCAGATCAGCGGGCGCTTCTCATAGATGGTGCAGCGCATGCTGTCGCGGTCGAGCGCCGCGCACCAGCCATCATCGAGACGGCGCATGACCTGGCCACCCCAGGCGTCCTCATCGATAAAGCGCTCCGGTACGCCGGTATCGGTGATGAGAAGAACCTCAAGCCGACAGCAACAGGCGGCGCAAGTGGAGCAGCTCACAGCAGCTCCGCTCAGTTGTCGATGGGGAATGTTCGGCAGGCTCATCGCGGCAGTCTACCGTTCCTGTCCAGCAATAGCTGCAACGGTGATGACAGCCCGCTCGACGCGCAGCGGCGAAGGCCAGCTCACGAAAATGCGGCTGGCCAGATATCGCGTCAGCTATTTTCTTCGAGCTGCTTGTTCTTCCAACCTTCTCCGCCCGGCAGCAGCAGGTTGAGGAGCAGCGCGATGATCGCGCAAAGGGAGATGCCCGACAGCGTGAATTCGCCATAGCCGATCGCCATGCCGCCAATGCCGAACACCAGCGTCACCGAAACGATGATCAGATTACGCGCTTCCGCCAGATCCACCTGATGGCGGATCAGAGTGCTCAGGCCGACTACGGCAATCGAGCCGAACAGCAGGCAAAGGATGCCGCCCATCACCGGCACTGGAATGCTCAGCAAGCCCGCTCCGAACTTGCCGATGAAGGCTAGGACGATGGCGAAGATGGCTGCCCAGGTCATGATTTTCGGGTTGTAATTCTTGGTCAGCATCACCGCGCCGGTGACTTCCGCGTAGGTGGTGTTGGGCGGGCCGCCGAACAGGCCAGCGGCCGAGGTGGCCAGACCGTCACCCAGCAATGTGCGGTGCAGCCCCGGCTTTTTGATGAAGTTGTTGCCAGTGACCCCGCCGATGGCCACCACGCCGCCGATGTGTTCGATCGCCGGGGCTAGCGCCACCGGGACCATGAACAGAATCGCGCCCCAATGAAACTCGGGTGCGACGAAGTTTGGAATGGCCAGCCAGGGCGCGGCGGCAATGCCGGTGGTATCCACGACGCCGAAAGCGAATGACAGACCGTAGCCCATCGCAACGCCTGCGAGGATCGGCACCAGTCGGAACAGCCCTTTGCCGAGGACGGCCACCAGCAGTGTGGTCACCAGCGCAGGCATCGAGATCAGCATGGCTGTCTCGTACGGCACCAGTTGGGCGCTGCCGTCGCCGGCCTTGCCCATGGCCATGTTCACCGCGACAGGCGAAAGCGCGAGGCCGATGGAGATGATGACCGGAGCGATTACAACGGGTGGCAGCAGCCGGTCGATAAAGCCCGGGCCTTTAAGGCGAACCGCAAAACCGAGAATTATATAGACGATGCCCGCTGCGACTACGCCGCCGAGTACCGCGGGCAGGCCGAAGTCACCTTTGGCCGCGATGATCGGCGCGATGAAGGCGAAGCTCGATGCCAGAAACACGGGCACCTGACGCTTAGTGACCATTTGAAACAGAAGAGTGCCGATACCGGCAGTGAACAGCGCAACGTTAGGGTCCATGCCGGTGATCAACGGCATCAGCACCAGTGCGCCGAACGCCACGAACAGCATCTGCGCGCCGGCGAGAACCTGGCGGCCGAGCGCTTCTTCCATGGGCTGCGGCATCTCAGATGTCCTTCTGCTTGGTGCCGAAGATCTTGTCCCCCGCATCGCCCAGGCCGGGCACGATATAGCCATGCTCGTCCAGGCGCTCATCGATGGAGGCGGTATAGATAATGACGTCCGGGTGAGCCTTTTCTACGGCATCGATGCCCTCCGGCGCAGCGACCAGCACCAGCGCGCGGATCTCCTTGCAGCCAGCTTTTTTCAGCATGTCGATTGCCGCGACCATGGAACCGCCGGTTGCCAGCATCGGATCGATGATCATCGCCAGACGCTGATCGAGGTCGTCCACCAGACGTTCCAGATAGGTGTGTGCCTGCAGTGTTTCCTCATTACGGGCGATGCCTACCGCGCTGACCTTGGCGCCGGGAATCAAAGTGAGCACGCCGTCGAGCATCCCGATGCCGGCCCGAAGGATCGGTACCAC
The DNA here is from genome assembly GCF_024448955.1 of Stutzerimonas stutzeri. Classification (GTDB taxonomy): domain Bacteria; phylum Pseudomonadota; class Gammaproteobacteria; order Pseudomonadales; family Pseudomonadaceae; genus Stutzerimonas; species Stutzerimonas stutzeri_AQ. The sequence continues at coordinate 17,096 of NZ_JAMOIH010000022.1, read as the reverse complement.
AGTGATTTTCTTGCCGGAAATCTTTTCCACCTGGACCGGGCCGCACCAGCCCTCGATGGTGTAGTTCTCGAGCGGCAGGTCGCGAGTGGCTTCGTACGTCAGAATCGACCCGACCTCCTGCGCCAGTTCGCGAAAGTTCTTGGTGCTGATATCGGCGCGACGCATCAACCCAAGTTTGTGGCGAATAAGCGGGTGGCGGATCTCTCGAATGGTCATGGTGACTCCGGCGGTCGAATAAACCGGCGTAGATTAATGCATCGGGGTGTTAGCGGCTATTGATGTATCAATCAGCGCTTGCCCTGGCCGCAACTGCATCGGTATCGTCGCGCCCCTTATTTTGTGCGCAGCCTACTGAGCTGCTACTCCTTTATTACTGTCCTGGAGCATCGCCCATGTCCGTCGATCTCGCACATATCCGCCAGATCATGGCCGAAGCCGATTGTCTTTATTCCGAAGCCGAAGTTGAGGCGGCAATCGATGCGGTGGCCGCAAAAATCAATGGCGAGCTGGCCGACCGTAACCCGGTGGTGTTCTGCGTCATGAACGGAGGGCTAATCTTCTCCGGCAAGCTGGTTCCCAAGCTCAACTTTCCGCTGGAGCTCTCCTACCTGCACGCCACGCGTTATCGCAACGAGACGAGCGGTGGCGACTTGTTCTGGAAGGCCAAGCCGGAGATTTCCTTCATTGACCGCGATGTGTTGATCATCGACGACATTCTGGATGAAGGGCATACCCTCGGCGCGATCATCGATTTCTGTCGTCATGCCGGTGCCACTGCCGTGCATACCGCGGTGCTGGTCGACAAGGAGCACCAGCGCAAGGCCCGTCCAGACCTGAAAGCAGATTACGTCGGGCTAAGCTGTGCCGATCGCTACGTGTTCGGTTACGGCATGGACTACAAGGGCTATTGGCGCAACGCTCCTGGTATCTACGCCGTTAAAGGAATGTAAGGCGGCGCGCCTTGTTATCCCGTCAGGGCCGCGTGCTCGGCTCTGATTTCTGACTAAGCGGCTATCTCGCCACACATTTCCTGTTCCGGTTGGGCTATCCCTTCGCGCCGAGCGACGGGTGTTTGCTCGGCTTCTCCCTCCTTGTCTCTAGACCGGCGCGAATGCGCTACCGGCGACTTCGGCCTTCCGGTTGTTTCGTTTCGCCCCAGGACGCTGTGCTTGGGTAACGCTCCGGCTCGCCGATGGCGTTTTGCCTTCCTTGCAGCCTGTGAGTTGCAATGCGGATTACGGGCGCTTCAGTTCAAATCGCCTGGGGCTGATTGAGCGTAGTTCTGCAGATTTTCCGCAAACGGCGTCGCAGCTGCTCTAATTCGGGGCTTGCACCAATTTGCCTTGCGGCTAAGCTCTTCGATAGCTTCGCTGGGGGCGGCATTTCCGATAGGGTGATGCTCCGTTGCAAGCCAGTAACGGGAAGGCCGTTCATACTTTAGGATTACAAAACAAATCAAACCTTAGTGCGCTTAACCCTCCGCTGCCGTGTGGTTAGGGTGAGCCTACTTCGAACCAACCAGGAGCGCCTCATGACAAAAACAACAAGGCAAGGAATCTTCCAGCCCAAGGCATTGGCTCTCGCCGTTGCGCTGGGCACTGCCGCACCGGCTTATGCCGTTAATTTCAATATCGGGGAAATTGAGGGGCAATTCGACTCGGCGATGTCGATTGGGGCGAGTTGGGCGATGGATGATCCCGATATGGATCTGGTAGGTGCGGCCAATGGCGGTACCGGCTTTACTCAGACTGGTGACGATGGCCGTCTGAACTTCAAGAAGGGCGAGACCTTCTCGAAAATATTTAAAGGCATTCATGACCTCGAACTGCGCTATCGCGACAGCGGCGCATTCATTCGTGGCAAGTACTGGTATGACTTTGAGCTGAAGGATGAAGATCGTCTGTTCAAGGATATTAGCGACAGCAACCGTAAAGAGGCTGCGCAGTCATCTGGTGCTCAGATTCTCGATGCCTTCCTTTACCACAACTATTACGTAGGCGACCTGCCTGGCACGGTGCGTGTCGGTAGGCAGGTCGTGAGCTGGGGTGAAAGTACCTTTATCGGTAACTCGATTAACTCCATCAACCCGCTCGACGCCGCCGCCTTCCGCCGCCCTGGTGCGGAAATCAAGGAAGGTCTGATTCCGGTCAATATGCTGTACGTGTCCCAAAGCTTGAGCGATCGCCTAAGCATGGAGGCGTTTTATCAGTTGGAGTGGGACCAAACCATCGTAGATAACTGCGGCACCTTCTTTTCTAGCGCAGACGTAGCGGCCGACGGTTGTGACGACAACTATCACATCCTTGGCCCATTCGGTGCGGCTCAAACTGCTGCTTTGCAACAAGCAGGCTTGACGGTAACTGACGAGGGGTTAATGGTTCCTCGCGGCGGCGATCGTGACGCTCGTGATTCTGGTCAGTTCGGGATTGCGTTGCGTTGGCTTGGTGATGCTACGGAATACGGCGCTTATTTCATGAATTACCACAGCCGCACGCCTAACTTGAGTATGCAAAACACAAGCAATCCCTTAGTGATTGGTGGTGCACTTCAAGCGGCCGGTGCTGGGCAAATTTCAACTGCTCAAGCTCTTTTGCTTGGCAATGGGCAGTATTTTCTTGAATACCCGGAAGATATACGTCTATACGGGCTTAGCTTTTCCACAACCCTGCCCACCGGCACTGCGTGGTCGGGCGAGTTGAGCTATAGGCCGAATCTGCCCATCCAAATTAATACTACTGACACCACGGGTAGGCTGGCGCTGAGCTTTGTTGAAGCATTGTTAGCTGGTGGCCCTGACTTGGCCGCCGCTCAAGCTGGTCTCGATACGCATGGTTACAACCGAAAAGAAGTAACGCAGCTTCAAACAACGTTCACGCACTTCTTTGATCAAGTACTTGGCGCTGGGCGGGTTACGCTCGTTGGCGAAATCGGTTATGCGCACGTTGGTGGATTAGAAAGTCGGCGCGACATTCGCTATGGGCGCGACGCAATCTACGGTTCACCGGCTGGAACTCAGCCCAGCAACGCCGCTTCGGAGGCGCGATATGGCTGGGACGGGTTCGTAACTGCCAACTCCTGGGGCTACCGTCTGCGCGCTCTGGCTGATTACAGCAACGTATTCGCCGGCGTGAACCTGACGCCGAACGTGTCCTTCTCTCATGACGTCGATGGCTACGGCCCGAACGGCTTGTTCAACGAAGGTTCCAAGGCTGTCAGCGTTGGCGTAGACGCCGTCTACCAGAACACCTACACCGCCAGCCTGTCGTACACCGACTTCTTCGGTGGCGATTACAACACACTGGTCGACCGTGACTTCCTCGCACTGAGCGTGGGTGTGAACTTTTAAAGGAGGCCGCTTCAAAGTCGTCGAGCGGGGCCTGCGAAGGCTCCGCTGCGCGACTAGCTTCATGCAAGGCCTCCGGCCAAAACAAGATCAAGAGGAACTGGAAGCGTATGAAAACAACAAGAAAACTATTCAGTGTCTTGGCCCTCTCGCTGCTCGCAAGCAGCGTCATGGCCGCTGTATCTCCCGAGGAAGCCGCGAAGCTCGGCACTTCATTGACTCCGCTCGGTGCCGAAAAAGCCGGTAACGCCGACGGGACCATCCCTGCGTGGACTGGCGGTCTGCCTACCGATGCCGCTCCGTTGGATAACGGCCACCTGACCAACCCCTTCAAGGACGAAAAACCCGAGTTCGTCATCACCGCGCAGAACGTCGAACAATACAAGGACAAGCTGACCGCAGGTCAGCAGGCGATGTTCAAGCGTTATCCGGAAACCTACAAGATTCGCGTATTCCCGACGCATCGCAGCGCTGCAGTGCCGGACGCCATTTACGAAGCGGCCAAGAAAAGCGCATTGAATACCGAACTGGTTGCCGGGGGTAACGGGGTCGACAATTTCGCCGACAGTCGCTACTACGCCTTCCCGATTCCGAAGAGCGGTCTGGAAGTCGTCTGGAACCACATCACCCGTTACCGCGGAGGTAACGTACGCCGCAATATCGTCCAGGCCACCCCGCAAACGAACGGCAGCTACACCCTGGTGCACTTCGAGGATGAGGTGGCCTTCCCGAGCGACATGACGGATCTGGATCCGGAGCGCGCCAAGAATGCGCTGCTGTTCTTCAAACAGCGGGTAACGGCGCCATCACGCCTCGCCGGTAACGTGCTGCTGGTGCACGACTCGCTTAATCAGGTGAAAGAGCCGCGTCAGGCCTGGATCTACAATGCCGGTCAGCGTCGCGTTCGTCGCGCTCCGCAGGTTGCCTACGACGGTCCGGGTACCGCGTCCGACGGTATGCGTACCACGGACAACTTCGACATGTTCAGTGGTGCACCGGACCGTTACGACTGGAAGCTGATTGGCAAAAAAGAGCTGTATATCCCTTATAACAGCTACGAAATCAATTCCAGCGATGTGAAATACAGCGACATCCTTAAAGCTGGTCACGTCAATCAGGACTTGGCACGTTACGAGCTGCACCGCGTCTGGGAGATCGAAGCCAACCTAAAAGATGGTGAGCGCAACATCTACGCCAAGCGCCGTTTCTTCGTCGACGAGGATAGCTGGACTATCGTGCAATCCGAGCTCTATGACGGTCGCGGCCAGCTGTGGCGCGTCGGTGAAGGGCATATGGTGCAGTACTATCAGCACAAGGTTCCTACCTTCGCCTTCGAAGCGCTTTACGACATCATCTCAGGTCGCTATATCGCGATCGGTATGAGCAACGAAGAGAAAGCGCACGAGTTCGGTTACAAGGCGTCGGCTCGGGACTTCACGCCCGCCGCATTGCGTAACGCCGGGGTGCGCTGATCGATTGAAATCCACGTAATGAATAAGGCGGCCGTTTGGCCGCCTTTTTTTTTCTTGCGAAGCGGAGGATGATACTTTTTAGCCAGTAGTGAGGCCGGATATCAGGCAGAACAGGCTGAGCACTTTACTCGAGTCGACAAAAGCAGCGGGATCGTGCAGGTTATTACGGCAAAAGCGCAACGATACGGTTCAAGTTTGTTGGCCCTCGGAGCTGGGCCTTTGGCTGCGCTCATCGCGTTTTCAATGGACTGACACGAATAAGAGAACCTCGCCATGTCCGTACGCTTCAACCCTGGTGCGCTTAGCACAGAGGCCGCCGCGCAGGTTCAAGTTGCGACTATTCCGCGTTTACCCCCCATTCATATTTCCAGACCGCGGCTGGTAGAGGCACTGCTCGAAGCCCGTTGCCGCCTGCGTTTGATCTGCGCACCAGCGGGTTTCGGCAAAAGCGTGTTGATGAACGAGTGTGCTCGGCGAATGCCTGCCGACACGCATCTCGTATGGCTTGATCTTGGCGGGCGGCCGTTCTCCGTCGAGGCGCTGCATGCTCAACTGAGTCGGGTCCTCGGTATCCCCTCGGCACCGAGCGGAGACGTGCAGCAGGATCTCGTCGATCTGTTGAATGACTTTCCGCGACCGCTCTGGATCATGCTCGATGACTATCCGCGTGAGGCCGCCGTACAGTTCGATGCCTGCCTTGACCTGCTTCTGGAACGAGGTCCTGAGTCCGTCAGTTGGTGGGTGAGTAGCCGCCGGCAACCAGCGTGGAAATTGCCCCGGCTTTTGCTGCAGGGTGACCTGTTCGAGCTGGAAGCCGAGACGTTGGCGCTCACAGCTGGCGAGCTCAGGCAACTGCTCGAAGCACACCGTCTGGAGTTGGCTGACGACACCTTCAAGAGATTGTTGGCCGGTAGCGAAGGCTGGTTGGCCGGCGTCAGCCTGTTGCTGCTGAATGCAGATGAACAGGCGGTGCGCGAGCGACTGGTAGCGGGAACGCCATTGCTGAAGGATTACGTTCAGCGAGAAGTACTCGAAGGGCAGAGCGAAGACGTTTGCCGGGCACTGTTCGCGCTGGCGCAAATGCCGCGTTTTTCGCCGCAGCTCTGCGAACATGTGCTCGACGGAAGCGGTAGCGACATTCTGGATGTGCTGAAGACTTTCCAGCTGTTCATTCGGCAGATCGACAATTGCGGCGAGTGGTTTCGTCTGTGGCGCCCCTTTGCATCGATGCTACGACGGATGCCGGAGACAGTTTCACCGACTCAGGTCCATTTGCGTGCGTGCCAGTGGTTCGCCAACCGCGGCGAGATGCGTGAGGCAGTGGAACATGCGCTTTGGGCGGGACAGCCCGAGGTCGCCGCCAATTTTCTGCAGCGTTACGGGCAGGAGCAATTACTGATCGGTGACAACGTCTCGCATTTTCTGAAATGGCGCAGCGAGCTGCCGCAGGATTTGTTCAACAGCACTACTCGACTGATCGTGCTGCATGGCTGGGCACTGATCATCTCCGCCCGGCTCGATGAGGTAGATGATTGTCTTGCCGATCTGGCGAAGTTCTTTCCTCAGCCCGATGCTCGTCGCCAGGCGCAACTGCTGGCCCAATGGCAAGCGCTACGCGGCTTTCTTGCGCGACTGCGAGGGGAGCCGGAGGCCAGGAGTTATTGCCTCCAGGCGCTTGAGGTTTTGTCAGATCATGCCTGGGCGCAGCGAGTGCTCTGTTACCAGGCGTTATCTCAGCACGCAATGGCCGAGAGCCAGCTCGAGCTTGCGCAGCATTACAACAGCGAAGGAATGAAGCTGGCTCGGCTCAAGGGCAGCGTACTGTATGAAGCGATGCTCAATGTCGACCGAATCCAGCTACTGGAGCTGACTGGGGAGTTCGAGCGCGCCGTAGGCGTGCTGGACGAGTCGCTGCTGGTGCTGCGCGACAGCGTCAGGCACAGCCCCATCATTGGTCGCCTTAAGCTGCTGCAGGGCCACTTGTTGGCATATCAGGGGCTCGACGAGCTGGCACGGGAGGCTTATCAGCAAGGGCGAATCGAGACCGAAACCTGCGGAGATTCCTACGTTTTCTTTGGCTATGCCGGGTTGGCGGAGCTGTCGGCTCGCAAGCAGGAATTTCCGACGGCGTACCATTGGTTGCGTGAAGCTGAGCGGCTGGCGCAGTGGCGGCATGTGCCGGAGGCGCGATTCCGCGGCATCCTGCTATTGATAACAGGTCTGACCTGGCTTCATCAGGAACAACTGAAAAAAGCCAGGGCAGTTTTCATGCAGGTGCTGGAGCTTTACAGAGGGCACAGCTATCTAGCGCCGTCGGGGTTTTACGAGTTGCTGCCACGGGTGCAACGCTATCTTGCGGTGATTGATCTGCTTTCGGGGCGCTGCTCGCTGGCCATCGATACGCTGCGCGAGCTGATCGAGCAGAATCTGCGTTCACAGCGATTAGGTCTGGCCTGTGAGTGCAGGTTCACGTTGGCCGAAGCGCTGCAGCTGGATGGTCGGCATGAAGAGGCGGAAGTGGAGCTGCGCAAAGCCCTCGGGGAGGCGGCAAGGCAGCACTTGATCAAGCCGTTGTACGAATTGCAGCATCGTCAACCACAATGGCTCGCCAGAATTTTGCCAGTCAGTAAAGGTGAAAGTCTGCGAGATCGGCTTCTGCAGTTCGAGCGTGAGCCTGACGAGGCTGTTGCGTCAAACGAGGAGGTGGTTTTGAGCAATCGTGAGCTCACGGTACTGCGCCTTATCGCCCAAGGGTGTTCGAACCAGGAAATTGCCGAACAACTCTTTATTTCGCTTCACACCGTCAAAACCCACGCTCGTCGTATCAATACCAAGCTAGGCGTGGCCAGGCGTACGCAGGCTGTAGCTCGCGCCAAGGCGTTGGCTTGGCTCTGATCGGTTCGACTGAAGGCGAAAACGACCGAGACGGGCCCAGTGGTATGGCTCGCGGTGCCAAAACATCGCGTCGGCATGACCTGAAAACTTTTTATTTTTGTTGGAAGAACAGCGCGGGGTTGCAGCTACTGCAGGCGTCAGACGTTGGTTACTGAGTGGCTGAGGTTGAATGCTTGGCTGGCTGATAGAAACTGGCGTGCTCACCACGCTCTATCGCCAGGCTGAACTGCAGGCTGGTGATCAAGCGTTCGAGCTGCTGCTGGTCCCGCCATTGACTGGTGCTAATGAAGCGTTTGACCGCCACGCCAGCTGCGTCGGTCAGCGTCAGTAGAATACTACCGTCAGGTTTTTCGATACTGAAATTGACGTTGTAGTGGGGCTGAAACACATCGCTGATTTTCTTGAATGGACTGTCCATGCCGGTACCTGGTTGGGATGACTGCACGCAATGGACCGGCGGATCGAATGACAAGTTTCGCCCGTCGGGCGTGTTTCGCTGTGGCGATACGTAGCACCAGACGGATGCGATGAGGGGGCGCCATCACGCTTCGGTCGTGGCTGGCAGCTCAGTCAGTACTTCTGGATTGTTCTTGAAAGCCTTGGCAAATAGATCTCGATGCCGGGCCATGAAGATGCCTATGTCATCGGCCTGCTGTTCGCTCAGGGATGGAGAGGCCTTCTGCAACGCCGCAGCGAGGGCTTCGGCCAGCTCAAGCATTTTGTCGTGACGATCGGCTTCGGCTTTATCCATGAATAAACGCTCCAGGTCCCGGCTGCTGCGGTACACCACTTCGACGGCCATCAACCACCTCGGCTAAATTGACTTACTGGTTTTTTATACAGCATATGCCGCCTGGCGACGAATGAAAAGCGCTTGTGTGTCCTATGGCCATCTCAATGGTCGAAGTGCCCTTGAAGCCGCTCGGCCCGAAACTCCAGGCTACTACCGCGATAGCCGGCGCGCAGCGGCGGCAAGGGGAAGCAGGATTCCCAGCGTTGGCCGGGTTGCAGGTCGCCCGGCCCCCGGTATTGAGGTGCGTCGTAGTTCGAGGTCACCAAATCCAGGCTGGAGCCGGGCGAATAGGCGCCGACCTCCCAACGTAGGCTTTGCAATGGCTGCGGACTATGGTTGTCGAGCGTGATACGCAACGGCTGTGCCGCCGGACAGGTCGCGGGTGCGTATTCCAGCCGTAGTTCGAGCTGAGCAAGCAGGTGTTCTTCACGTTGTTCCTGCCAGATCACCCACGCGGCAACCAGGCCCAACCCGAATAGTGCTCCCAGTGAGATTGGAATCGCTCGAAGGGGATAGCGAATCAGCAGAATCACCCAGGTGGCGATCAACAGGGCGCCGATCAGCACGATCGGTCGCCTTTCGAGTGGGCAGGCATCAATACCTCGATTTCGATTGAGTCCGCGAACATGCTAACCCTGACTAGGCTAGGTTGCGACCGCGTCATGCGCAGATACGTGCTGGTCAGTCGCCTTTGGCCGGTTGGGCATGGCTAGCGAGTCGCTCGAGCGCGGCCCTGAGTCTCGGGTCTGTAATGCCCTGCGCCGTTTGCTGGATGTTGTCCGCCGCGCTTGCCGACAGTTCCGGTGCCGGCCCGGGTTTATATCGGGGCGCCTCGGGAGGTTGGACCTTGAACTGGATCCGGCTCAGCCCGGTGAATTCGTTCATGCCTTGCAGTTGCCGCTGCAACCGGCGTTGTTGATAGCGCAGACGCGTCGCCCAATGGCCGTCGGTGACGATGAGAAGAAGAGTGCCCTCACGCCACGAGGCCACACGGCAATACTCTCGCGCTGCGGGCTGCAACTGGCTTTCGACCAGCCGCTGCAGATGGTCGAGTCGTCTTGCCTCGCCGAACAAGGCTTTCAGCGGCTTCGCCTCGCGTAGTAGCGCAACGGGTGCTCGGGCCGGCAGGGGACGCAGCGACATGGTCAAAGCTCGAACTAGAAAGGGTGAGCGGGCTATGTTAGCAGAAGCTCGAATATCGCCGTGTCGGCCGATCGAGGCGGTGAACGCAGTAAGCGACTGGCCCATCTGAAGTCGGGCCGTCGGTACTGGCAGATAGCCCTTGCGGGTTCGGACGTGACCGTGCGGTCGGCAACTTACCGCATGCTTGGCTGCCTTGGCTGCGCAGTAAGGCACCTTTCCTCTCGGACGTTTCCGAGTAGAATGCCCCCTTTGCACGCAGCCGTGGTGGCCCTGCGGCCGTGCCTCCATCCCCAGCATGGAAGTCCTTGTCGATATGTTTGCGCCTTTAATGAAGAAGCTCTTTGGTAGCAAGAATGACCGTGAGGTCAAGCGCATGCTCAAGGCGGTACAAGCCGTCAATGCGCTCGAAGAGCAGATGCTGTCTCTATCCGACGAGCAATTGCGAAGCAAAACCGAAGAGTTCAAGGCCCGCCTCGGCCAAGGCGAGACCCTCGACCAGATTCTCCCCGAAGCCTTCGCGGTCTGCCGCGAAGCCGGCAAGCGCGTGATGGGCATGCGTCACTTCGATGTACAGCTGATCGGTGGCATGACCCTGCACGAGGGCAAGATCGCCGAGATGCGCACCGGTGAAGGCAAGACCCTGGTGGCAACGCTCGCGGTCTACCTCAACGCGCTCGCTGGGAAGGGCGTTCACGTGGTCACGGTGAACGACTACCTGGCGCGCCGCGACGCCAACTGGATGCGTCCGTTGTACGAGTTTCTCGGTCTCTCTGTAGGCATCGTCACGCCGTTCCAGCCACCGGAAGAAAAGCGTGCCGCCTATGCCGCCGACATTACCTACGGCACCAACAACGAGTTTGGCTTCGACTACCTGCGCGACAACATGGCGTTCAGCCTTGCGGACAAGAACCAGCGCGAACTCAACTTCGCGGTGATCGACGAGGTGGACTCGATCCTCATCGACGAAGCGCGGACGCCGCTGATCATTTCCGGGCAAGCCGAGGACAGCTCCAAGCTTTATCAGCAGATCAACCAGCTGATTCCGCTACTTACGCAGCACATCGAGGAAGAAGAGGGCGTCGTCACTCAGGAGGGCCACTTCTCCATCGATGAAAAGACCCGCCAGGTCGAGCTGAACGAGCAGGGCCACCAGTTCGTCGAGGAGATGCTCACCCGCGCCGGGTTGCTGGCCGAAGGTGAAAGTCTTTATTCCGCGCACAATTTGGGATTGCTGACACACGTCTATTCCAGTCTGCGCGCGCACAAGCTGTTCCATCGCAACGTCGAGTACATCGTGCAGAACAACCAGGTTCTGCTGATTGACGAGCACACCGGTCGTACCATGCCGGGTCGCCGCCTCTCCGAAGGCCTGCACCAAGCCATCGAGGCGAAGGAAAACCTGCCGATCCAGCCGGAAAGCCAGACCCTGGCCTCCACTACCTTCCAGAATTACTTCCGTCTGTACAGCAAGCTTTCCGGTATGACCGGCACCGCCGATACCGAAGCCTTTGAGTTCATGCAGATCTACAGCCTGCCGGTCATGGTCATTCCGACCAACAAGCCGCTCGCGCGCAAGGACTACAACGACTTGGTCTATCTGACCCAGGAGGAGAAGTTCGCTGCGATCATCACCGACATCAAGGATTGCCAGAACAACGGCCGCCCGGTTCTGGTCGGTACGGCGACAATCGAGAGTTCCGAGTACGTGTCGCGGCTGCTGGAAAAGGAAGGCATCGAGCACAAGGTACTCAACGCCAAGCACCACGATAAGGAAGCCGAGATCATTGCGCAGGCCGGTCGCCCGGGTGCGGTGACCATCGCCACCAACATGGCCGGCCGCGGTACCGACATCCTGCTGGGCGGCAACTGGGAAGTCGAAGTTGCGGCGATGGAGAATCCCACCGAGGAGCAGATCGCACAAATCAAGGCAGACTGGCAGAAGCGCCACCAGGCCGTGCTGGAGGCTGGCGGGCTGCATGTGATCGCTTCCGAACGCCACGAATCGCGTCGTATCGACAACCAGTTGCGCGGTCGTGCCGGTCGTCAGGGCGATGCCGGTTCCAGCCGTTTTTATCTGTCCCTTGAGGACAGCCTGATGCGCATCTTCGCCTCGGATCGGGTGAAGAACTTCATGAAGGCGCTTGGCATGGAATCTGGTGAGGCCATCGAGCATCGCATGGTCACCAATGCCATCGAGAAAGCGCAGCGCAAAGTCGAAGGGCGCAACTTCGACATGCGTAAGCAGTTGCTGGAATACGATGATGTTGCCAACGAACAGCGCAAGGTCATTTACCACATGCGCAACAGCCTGCTAGCGGCCGATGAAATCGGCGAGACCATCGCCGAGTTCCGACGTGAAGCGCTCGATTCGGCTATCAGCCAGCACATTCCGCCGCAGTCGCTGCCAGAGCAGTGGGATATCGCCGGCCTAGAAGCGGTGCTGTACAGCGATTTTGGTGTTCGTTTGCCGGTTCAGCAGTGGCTTGACGAAGACGAGAAGCTCTACGAGGAAACCCTGCGCGAGCGCATCCTGCAGGCCTTGGTCGATGCCTACAACGAGAAGGAAGAAATGGCTGGCGCAGAGGCGCTGCGATCCTTCGAGAAGCAAATCGTCCTGCGTGTGCTTGATGATCTGTGGAAAGACCATTTGTCGACCATGGATCACTTGCGTCACGGTATCCATCTGCGCGGGTACGCCCAAAAGAATCCGAAGCAGGAATACAAACGTGAGTCGTTCACGTTGTTCCAGGAACTGCTCGAGTCGATCAAGCGCGACAGCATTCGCGTCCTTTCCCACGTCCAGGTCCGCCGCGAGGACCCGGCCGAGGAAGAGCAGCGTCTGCGCCGCGAGGCCGAGGAGCTGGCGCAGCGCATGCAGTTTCAGCATGCCGAAGTCTCTGCCCTGGAACAGCCCGACGAGGAGCCGGAAGCTGCCGGTGGTGCCGCCGCACCTGTCGCTCCGGTGCGTGTCGAACCGAAGATCGGGCGCAACGAGCCGTGCCCCTGTGGCTCCGGCAAGAAATACAAGCATTGTCACGGGCAGGTCCAATAACCTGAGCCGCTCGTTATGACCCGCGCCGCGACCGGCTTAGCCGCTCGCGGCGTTTTTATCCCTGTTTAGTGGTGGCTGAAGGCCATCCGTTCGTCCTGAGGAGTGCATCAATGGCTGTCGGTCTTGGTCCTTTACCTACATTGCACCCGGTGCCAGGGTTTGAACTTGGCATTGCATCGGCTGGTATCAAGCGACCAGGGCGCAAAGATGTGGTGGTGATGCGCTGTGCGGAAGGCTCGACCATTGCCGGCGTATTCACGCTCAATGCTTTCTGCGCCGCGCCGGTAATCCTGGCCAAACAACGTGCACAAGGAGCGGTCCGCTATCTGCTCACCAATACCGGGAATGCAAACGCCGGTACTGGTGAACCGGGAATGCAGGCGGCGATTCGTAGCTGCGCTAGTCTTGCCAAGTTGGCCGGCGTCGATGAAGCGGCCATTCTGCCATTCTCCACCGGTGTGATCGGCGAGCCGCTTCCGGTCGAGAAGATCGAGGCGGCATTGCCGGCCGCCCTGGCTGACCTGGACGAAAATCGCTGGGCCGAAGCCGCAACCGGGATCATGACCACCGATACCCTGCCCAAGGGCGCCAGCCGTCAGTTCGAGCACCAGGGCGTTACCGTTACCGTTACCGGCATATCCAAAGGCGCCGGCATGATCCGCCCGAACATGGCCACCATGCTCGGCTACATCGCTACAGATGCGAAGGTCAGCCAGGCCGTATTGCAGGACCTGCTACGCGATGCGGCTAACAAGTCCTTCAATCGCATCACCATCGATGGCGATACCTCGACCAACGACTGCTGCATGTTGGTAGCGACCGGAAAGGCGGCGTTGCCGGAAATCACCGAAGCCAGCGGCGAGCTGTTCGCCAAGCTCAAGCAGGCCGTGTTCGAGGTGAGCATGGACGTTGCGCAATCCATCGTCCGCGACGGCGAAGGCGCCACCAAGTTCGTCACGGTGACAGTCAACGGCGGCAAGAACCATCAGGAGTGCCTGGATGTCGGCTATGCCGTTGCTCATTCGCCGCTGATCAAGACCGCACTGTTCGCCTCCGATCCGAACTGGGGTCGCATCCTCGCGGCGGTTGGCCGTGCCGGCGTGCCGGAGCTGGATGTCAGCAAGATCGATGTTTATCTCGGTGCGGTCTGTATCGCCAGTAAAGGCGGCCGATCGCCGAGTTACACGGAAGAGCAGGGCGCTGCGGTGATGGCCGAAGAGGAGATTGAGATCCGTATCGAGCTGGGCCGCGGTAGCTGCAGCGAGACCATCTGGACCACCGATCTGTCGCATGAGTACGTGCGGATCAATGCCGAATATCGAACGTAAAGCAGCTTGCTGAAAGCTTGAAGACAGAGCGTGGCAGGCCGTGCAGGCTGGACTGCCCGACACTTCTTCCAGTTTCCAGCTAACGAATTAGCCATGAACCGAATCCATGTCGCCGCCGCGGTGATCCGCTCCCCTGACGGCCTCGTTCTGATCGCCAAGCGACCGCTCGACAAGCACCAGGGCGGGCTTTGGGAGTTCCCCGGCGGTAAGGTCGAGGTTGGCGAAACCGTCGAGGCCGCGCTGGCGCGAGAGCTGCAGGAAGAACTGAACATCACCGTTACCGAGGCTCGTCCGCTGATACAGGTGCGTCACGACTATCCGGACAAGCAGGTTTTGCTGGATGTATGGGAGGTGCTGGCCTTCTCGGGTGAGCCGCACGGCGCTGAGGGTCAACCGCTGGGCTGGGTGGAGCCTGCGGACTTGCCGAACTACCGTTTTCCGGCGGCGAACCGGCCGATCATTACGGCGGCGCGTCTGCCGGATCACTATCTGATTACTCCTGACGGCCTGTCTCCGCAACAATTGCTGGACGGCGTTGCTCGGGCACTGGATGCAGGCATTCGGCTGATCCAGTTGCGAGCCCCATCCCTGTGCCATCTCGACTACCGAGCGTTGGCGGCTGAGGTAACGGCGATGTGTGGCGGACGGGCGCAGCTGATGCTGAAGGGGCCGCTGCAGTGGGCGGACGAATTTCCCACGGCCGGCTGGCATCTGACCGCTGAACAGCTGCGCGATCATGCCGGGCAGGGCAGGCCGGTCCCGCTCCGGCAATGGCTCGCAGCCTCGTGTCATGATGCTGCTGAACTGGACCTGGCCATGACGATGGGAGTCGATTTCGTTACGCTCTCACCGGTACTACCTACCGCCACTCATCCAGAGGTACAGCCTTTGGGATGGTCACGCGCCGCTGAATTGCTGGTAGGCTTCAGCCAGCCCGCTTACCTATTGGGCGGGCTCGGTCCTGCCGATCTGGCGCAGGCCCTGCGGGCGGGCGGCCAAGGGGTCGCAGCGATCCGAGCATTCTGGCCGAATTGATGGCTGAGCGCGATCACTCCGTCTCGACAGGCTGATCCGAATTGCCGGTCGATGCAGTGGTCGTATCCGATGCCGTCATAATAGGGAAGATGGTTTTGATAGTTAAAACTTATCGCTTCTATTCCCTCAATCAATTAACCGTATGCGGTCAGCTGCGTTATCGTAGGCCCCGTTAAATTTCTAATCCCAAAAGGAGTTAGCAGATGTCTCTGATCAACACTCAAGTTCAGCCGTTCAAAGTCAACGCTTTCCACAATGGCAAGTTCATCGAAGTCACCGAAGAGTCCCTGAAGGGCAAGTGGTCGGTGCTGATCTTCATGCCGGCAGCCTTCACCTTCAACTGCCCGACTGAGATCGAAGACGCTGCCAACAGCTACGCCGAATTCCAGAAGGCTGGCACCGAGGTGTACATCGTCACCACCGATACCCACTTCTCGCACAAAGTCTGGCACGAGACTTCCCCGGCTGTAGGCAAGGCTCAGTTCCCGCTGATCGGTGACCCGACTCATCAGCTGACCAACGCTTTTGGCGTACATATCGCTGAAGAAGGTCTGGCTCTGCGTGGCACTTTCCTGATCAACCCGGAAGGCGTGATCAAGACCGTAGAAATCCACTCCAACGAAATCGCTCGTGACGTCAGCGAAACCCTGCGCAAGCTGAAAGCTGCTCAGTACACCGCCGCGCATCCTGGCGAAGTCTGCCCGGCCAAGTGGAAAGAAGGCGAGAAGACCCTGGCTCCGTCGCTGGACCTGGTCGGCAAGATCTAAGGTTCATTCGCTCGAATGCCTTGCATGCTATAGGGGCTGTAACCCAGCCTCTCTAGCCCAACGCCTGGATGCGGTTTATCCAGGCGTTTTATTTTCTGCATTTTCATATCCGCACTACGGGGTACCGCTGCTCATGCTGGACACCAATCTCAAGACCCAGTTGAAAGCCTATCTGGAAAAGGTCACTCAGCCGTTCGAGATCGTCGCGTCCCTCGATGACGGCGAGAAATCCCAGGAAATGCTCGCCCTGCTGGAAGACATTGTCAGCCTGAGCGACCAGATCACCCTGCGCACCGATGGTGATGATGCTCGTCGCCCATCGTTCGCACTCAACCGCATCGGTGGCAACATCAGCCTGCGTTTCGCCGGCATCCCGATGGGCCACGAGTTCACCTCGCTGGTGCTCGCCCTGTTGCAGGTCGGCGGCCATCCGTCGAAGACCGCACCGGAAGTCATCGAGCAGATCAAGAACATCGACGGCGACTACACCTTCGAAACCTACTTCTCGCTGTCCTGCCAGAACTGCCCGGACGTCGTCCAGGCGCTGAACCTGATGGCCGTGCTCAACCCGAACATCCGCCACGTCGCCATCGACGGCGCGCTGTTCCAGGACGAAGTCGAGCGCCGTCAGATCATGTCCGTGCCGAGCATCTACCTCAACGGTGAACTGTTCGGTCAGGGCCGCATGGGCGAGGAAGAAATTATCGCCAAGCTCGACACCGGTGCCTCGGCGCGTGACGCCGAGAAGCTCAGCGCCAAGGAGGCCTTCGACGTGCTCGTCGTTGGTGGTGGCCCTGCCGGAGCGGCCGCGGCCATCTATGCCGCGCGTAAGGGCATCCGCACCGGCGTGGCAGCTGAGCGCTTCGGCGGTCAGGTGCTGGACACCATGGCCATCGAGAACTTCATCTCGGTCAACGAGACCGAAGGCCCGAAACTGGCCCGCGCACTGGAAAACCATGTGCGCGAATACGACGTTGACATCATGAACCTGCAGCGTGCTGCGGCTCTGATACCCGCTACAGGTGAAGGCGGCCTGCACGAAATCAAACTGGAAAACGGCGGCTCGCTCAAGGCAAAGACGCTGATTATTGCCACCGGTGCCCGCTGGCGTGAAATGAACGTGCCGGGCGAGCAGCAATACCGTGGCCGTGGCGTCGCCTACTGCCCGCACTGCGACGGCCCGCTGTTCAAGGGCAAGCGTGTCGCGGTGATCGGCGGTGGCAACTCTGGCGTGGAAGCGGCCATCGACCTGGCGGGTATCGTCGCTC
>NZ_JAMOIH010000021.1 GCF_024448955.1 Stutzerimonas stutzeri | reverse complement strand
AGCTTCAGGTCCGTGCGATCTGTGCCGAGATCTCGCCCTATTCGCGTGTGCTAACTACCTGCGCTGTCGGCCAGCAAACGTGACAGGCCGGGTATCGCATTGCGAAGCTGAAAATCCTATCGGCTGTGCTTGACACCATTAGGCAGTAATTATACCGTCATACATATAATAAATTGGCTGTCCCAGTTCGGGGATTGGCTTTGAGTCTTGCGCAAATGGGAGATACAGCCCCTATGACAAATTCAATCGGGTTGAGAGTCGAAAGGCGCGAGGATGAGCGACATCTTCAAGGGCGCGGGCGCTTCGTAGGAGACATCAGGCTCCCGGGTATGCTGGAAGTCGTTTTTGTTAGAAGTCCCGTCGCGCATGGCGTTATTCGCCAAATCATTAAGCCCAGATATTTGGAAAACCGGGTTTTTACGAATGCTGATCTTGTCGGGGTTCAGCCAATCACCACGCCAGTTACCACGCCCGGTTACCAACACAGCGAGTGCCCGGTTCTCGCCTCCGGCCGCGTAAGGTTTGTCGGCGAGCCGATCGCCGCTTGCGTGGCTCTCGACCGCGCTCAAGCGGAAGATTTAGCGGATGAAGTGCAGCTTGATATCGAAGAGATGTCGGCGCTCTCCACGGTTAGCCAGGCACTTGCACCCAATGCGCCGCTACTTCATGAAGGCTGGACAAATAACAGCTTTGTAGAAATGATAACTGAGGTGGATCTAGCTTCACTCGCACAAGAAGCGCCAGTTGTTGTTGACGTCGAGGTCGAGCTTTCACGTCAAACGATCCATCCACTCGAGGGAAGGGGGATCGTGGCGCATTGGGATTTCGAAGCGGACCAGCTGGTGCTCGCAATGTCGACACAGATCCCCCATCCGGTACGTAGCGGAATGGCCCAGTTCCTCGGAATTCCTGAATCAAAGATAAGGGTCACTCCACCAGACATTGGTGGTGGGTTCGGATATAAGCTTCAGCTCCTTCCCGAAGAAATTGTTGTTGCTTGGCTCGCGCTTAAGCATAGGACGCCTTTCCGTTGGGTAGAGGATAGGCGTGAGCATTTGGTGGCTGGGGCATGTACTCGACAAGCCAAGTACAAGCTGACTGGCTACGCGACCCCCGAAGGGCGGCTTGTTGGTTTGGATGCCGACATATGCATCGATAATGGCGCTTATTCCACCTGGCCATTCACGGCCGTTCTGGAAGGCTACTCCGCGCGAAGCAACTTACCTGGCCCGTATCAAATCACCCATTACCAATCACGGGTGAATGTCGTGGCTACCAATAAGCCCAGCTTTTGCCCGTACAGAGGTATCGCGCGGGTAGGTACATGCTTTGCGATTGAGTCAGTGATTGACGCGGTAGCTCACGCCGTTGGCCGTGAGCCGTGCGATGTTCGTGCGCTTAACTTGGTTCCGCCTGAGTCTATGCCGTTTCACGATGTTACGGGAAAAATGTTCGACGTTGGTGATTACGGAAAAAGCCTTCAACGCGCCCGAGAATTGATAGATTTCGACAAGTTCCGATCAGAGCAATCCTCTTGTTTGGCTTCGCCACGAACCTTAACAGGAATTGGCTTTGCAACGTTTTACGAGCAGACGGCTAACGGCGCGAGCTTCTTTTCATCTTGGGGTATGCCAGTTGTCCCCGGGTTAGATCAAGCAACTCTTAAAGTTAACGCTGATGGAACCCTGCAAGTGAAGCTGGGCCTCCAAGGTTTCGGTCAAGGGCTTGAGACCTCCCTTGCTCAAGTTGCGGCCACTGCGACCGGGTTTGAACTAAGCAAGATTCAGGTTCGTTTAGGGGATACCGAGCTAACACCTCATTCTGTCGGATCTTTCACATCCCGATCTGCAGTAATTGGCGCAGGCGCGATAGAGGCGGCATCCAAAGTTCTGAATCATAGGATTCGGACTGTCGCTGCGGGACTGCTAGGTGAAGTCAATCCCGATGACGTGGAGATTGACGAAGGGGCTGCTTACATCGGCGATCAAAGCGTCAGTTTTGAAGAAATCGCCCACATGTTCTATTTGAAACCGCATTTGCTTCCAACGTGTGCGCAGAATATCAAAAGCCTTGAGGTTACCGAAGGCTACAAAGTACCGGTTGATAGCGGAATCTTCGCTTATGGTACACACGCAGTTAAGGTTCAAGTCGATACAGAAACAGGTCAAGTTAATATTGTCGACTACGTAATTGTCGAGGACTGCGGAGAGCGTATTAACCCTATGATCGTGGAAGGCCAGACCATCGGTGGCGCCGCTCAAGGGATTGGTACAGCGCTTTTCGAAGAAAGTCCGTACGACGAGAACGGCCAACCACTTGCATCGACGCTACTAGATTACCTGCTTCCTGGCGCAGCGGAGGTGCCCCGCTTCCGGCTCGATCACCTCGTGAGTCCATCTCCGCATACAAGCTTTGGCGTGAAGGGTGCCGGTGAGTCCGGCACGATCCCTGCCGCAGCTGCGATTGCTAACGCAATAAACGATGCACTTTTACCGTTGGGGGCCAAAGTCCGCACTCTCCCAATGACGCCTCCACGGATACTAAATGCAATTGCAGCTGCGGGAGAAAATTATGAGGCCGTCTAAATTTGACTATGAGCGAGCCGACTCACTCTCAAGCGCTGTTGAAATGTTATCCGTTTCAGAGGGCATGGCGAAGCCAATGGCAGGAGGACAGTCCTTAGTGCCCATGATGAATCTTCGATTGGCGAGGCCAAATAATTTAGTTTCGATTCGCCGTTTACCAGAGCTGCAGGACATTCAAGAGGCGAAAAAAACTATCCGCATCGGCGCAGCGGTGACACATGCCGTACTAGAAGATCAGAATTCTGCAGACGTTACTGGCCGGTACCTCTCTTATGTCGCGAAAGGGATTGCGTACCGCGCCGTTCGAAACCGTGGAACCATAGGAGGCTCTTTGTGCCATGCCGATCCTGCAGCGGACTGGTTAACATCATTGAGCGCAATCGGTGCGGTTTGCAACATTCAGGGTGCTAAAGGGAAGCGCCAAGTCCCAGTGGAAGAGCTCATGATCGCTCCTTTCGTAAATGCTCTTGAGCGTAATGAAATCCTTGCGAGCATTGAGGTTCCGAAGCTATCAGCGACGGCTCGATGGGCTTATGTGAAGTTTTGCCAAAAAACCGGCGAATTCGCCAAGTCCATATGTGCGGTAGTTTTTGATCCATCAACAGGGGTATCGCGCGCATTTCTCGGAGGAATGGATGGACCGCCCTTATTCCTCAAGGAAACATCAAATCAGTTAGGCTCAGCCGACCCAGAAACGATGTTGAAAGTTGCGAAAAAGGAAATTCGAAGCAAGCTGCGGGAGGTTGAGGCTGATCGTCTAGCTATCCACCTGACAATGGTCGAAAGAGCTATAAGGCGGATTGAGGGTTACAAATGATGATTAACCAGGTTATTCCAGACCAGTCCGCGTGCTCTATCACGCTCACGGTAAATGGTGAAAAGATTGCCGCAACAGTCACGTCGAGAGATGTGCTTGCGGACGTTCTAAGAGAGCAGTTTCGCCTTACCGGCACACACCTCGGGTGCGATCAAGGAGTCTGTGGCGCATGCACGATTCTTATCGATGGCAAACCTCAGCGCTCATGTATTGCTTTTGCTGTTGATTGCGATGACTCAAATATCACCACCATTGAAGGGTTTCAAGATGACCCTACGATGTCCTATGTGAGGAAAGCTTTCCGTGAAAAGCACGCTTTGCAATGTGGGTTCTGCACCCCCGGCATGCTTATAACGGCACGCGATATTGTGTTGCGACTGGGAGACGTTGATGAAAATCGCATTCGGCGCGAATTAGCGGGGAATCTATGTCGGTGCACCGGCTATGTAGGAATAGTTGATGCGATTCGTTCAGTAAGTTGTGGAAAGGTGCCGACCGGTAGTGCAAGTCCGGTCGTGGTTCATCAGGAACGCGAGGCTATTCAGTCCGTTGCCAATGAAACTGACGAATCTTCGAAGCCTGAACCTAGCTTGAAGCGAGATGCTAAGGCCGACGACTTTCCAAACTCAATTTCACAGAGTGTGGAAATCGACCTCCCGCCAGATGAAGCATGGGCAGTTATGCGGGACCTTAAGACTGCCGCTAGCTGTATTCCTGGGGCAGAGGTTGTGAGCTTAACTGAACACGAAGTAACTGGAAAAATGCACATGGCTCTAGGCCCAATTAGGGCCCATTTCAATGGCGATGGAACTTACGAAATGAATGATGAACGCCGGGAAGGCTGGATGACGGTAGGGGGTCGGGATGCGTTGACTGGTTCCACCGCTACGGGTCGGATCATTTGGACGGTAAGACAAAACGGTGAGTCGGGCTCAGTCATAGATGTAGGTTTAGCATGGAAGCTCACCGGAGCGTTGGCTCAATTTGGGCGCGGCGGAATTGTCATCGAAACGGTTCGACGTCTTGCTTCTATGTTTGGAGAAAATCTAGAGCAACTGTTGCGCGAAGGAGCGTTAACTGAGCGAAAAAACGCGCCTGTCGGACTTCGGTCGCTTATCTGGCCGGTCATAAAATCTTGGGTAGCCGGACTTTTCAGACGAAACCCATCAGAATGATGCAATGCTGGTCCTTAACGTGTGGCCGAACTCTCAATTTAAAAGTGACGGGGTGGGCCGAGCTGTAGCCACGACTGTCATGGCTGAGTCCATAGGAAGACTAGTTAAATGTTAAATATTACAACAACAACAACTCCTAGCGAACCTGCACGCACCCAAGCACTGGGTGGTGTGCTGCGTACGCGCTCGATGATCGCTACTGGTCTTGGCAACATACTTGAGTGGTTCGACTGGACCATTTACGCAATTTTTGCATCATATATTGCGAAGGCGATGTTCGATCCGAGCGACCCAAGCTCCGCGCTCCTTTTAACATTGGCTATATTTGCAGTTGGATTTATTTCTCGCCCCCTCGGCGGGATCGTTTTCGGTACTCTCGCGGATTCATACGGTCGCAAAAGCGTACTGCTGATATCTATGGTGCTGATGGGTATCGGGAGTCTTATTATTACCCTCGCGCCGTCATATGAATCAATTGGAGGCGTGGCATCTTTGATTATCCTGGCGGCCCGATTGCTCCAAGGTTTCGCTCACGGGGGAGAGGCCACGGCTTCGTACACATATTTAGCGGAAATTGCACCTAAAGAGCGACGCGGCTTGTGGTCAAGCAGCATGTACTTCAGCGCTGGGCTGGGAAGTCTTCTAGCGTCCCTCGTAGGCGCATTCCTTACAAATGCTATATCCGCTGAAGATATGAATGCGTGGGGCTGGCGGATTCCTTTCGCATTGGGCGCGTTCCTTACCATTGTTGTCCTTTTTTTAAGGAGAAACATGATGGAGAGCGAAGTGCTTGAGGATTTTGCAACCAAAGCTAACAGCTCACGGTTAGCAGCAGAAACACCTAGGGAATGGACTAGCAAGAAAATTTTTCTGCGGTCGGTGGGTATTTTCTTCTACCAAGCCGGGGTAGGGATACCATTCTATATCTGGACTGGGTATGCGCTCGTGATTGCAATAACCCAGAGGGGAATGAATCCAAGTGATGCATTTACGGCAACTGTCCTAGCTCAGCTTGTATATTTGATTGCAGTACCGTGTTGGGGATACGTGTCCGACAAAATTGGCCGCAAACCTGTAACGATATTTTACTTCCTTTCCGTTGCCCTCTTGAACTATCCGGCTATGGCTATGATAACGGATCAGGCTTGGACGTTATTTGTGGCACAGGGCGGTATGCTCGCTTTGGTCGCATGTATAGGCGGGACAATGCCAGCGACTATCACTGAGCAAATCCCCACGAAATACCGAGCACGGGTAATGGGCGTTTCATTGTCAATTGGCGTTGCAGTCTTCGGAGGCACGGCTCCCTACCTCAACTCATGGTTAACGGAATTAAGCTACGGGTGGGTATATCATTTATACGTAGTGGCCATGGTCTTAGTAGGGGCTGCTGTGGTGGCATGCTGGAAAGAGACCAAGGGCATTGATCTCCGTTATGTCGGTTAAATAATCAAACCAGATAACTTTTCAACCACGCATTTTCTGAACTGAATGAAAAATAAGCCAGCCAACCTTGGTTTGACACACATATATATACGGCCATATAACTACGCTAACGGCCGGCTTACGTCATATGGGGGAGGCCGGATTCGTGCAATGCGTTTCGTTCATCCCGGTAGGGATCGGAAATCAAATTAATAAGAGGGTAAGTGATGAGTATTGATAAGCGCGTCATTATTGTCGGCGGCGGCCCGGTAGGGCTGCTAACTGCCTTGGGATTAGGCAAGGCGGGTGCGAATGTAACGGTACTAGAAGCTGAGAGTCAGCCCAGTGATAGCCCACGCGCGCTTGTTTACCACTTCCCGGTTTTGCCTCATCTTAAACGTCTAGGAGTGCTCGACGACTGCATAGCAGCAGGGTTAATGAGGCAGAACTTTGCATGGCGTGTGCACTCAACTGGCGAAATGATTTTCTGGGATCTTAAATGCCTCGAATCTGAGGTCGAGTTGCCATATGCGCTTCATTTAGGACAGGACAAGCTTTCTAAGATATTGATTAACCATCTTAAAGCCCTCCCAAATGTGGAAGTTCGGTATTCATCGCCCGTTGTTGATTATAAGATTAGTTCCCATTCGGTTCAGGTTGTACTTGGTGGTCAGTTCGCTGGACAAGTTATTGAGGGTGGATGGCTGGTTGGTGCCGATGGCGCTAACAGTTTTGTTCGGCAACAGGTCATGAAGCAAAACTTCTTTGGCATAACATGGCCGCAGCGATACGTTGCAACAAATACAAAGTTTGATTTCGACAGTCTAGGTTTTGGTAAAACCACCATGCAGGTGGATGACGTCTACGGGTCAGTTATATGCTGTATTGATAGTGATTCGCTATGGCGGGTCACTTTCATGGAGGATCCGAACTTACCCATGGATGGTATTTCAGACCGTATCGGTCAGATGTTCAACAAGCTTTTGCCGACTGACGATCCATATGAGGTGGTTGCCTATTCGCCGTACCGTATGCACCAGCGGGTTGCAGATACCATGCGCTTGGGTCGTGTTCTGTTAATTGGCGATGCAGCCCATTTGACTAATCCGACGGGAGGGCTTGGCCTAACGGGTGGTATGTTTGATGCGTTTGCGTTAACAGCTGCGCTAAATCAAATTATCCATGAAGGTCGTAGCGAAGAAGTCCTGGATGTTTTTGAAGCCGACCGTCGTAGAAAATTTATTGAGTTAGTTTCCCCGAGAGCCAGCGATAACCTTCGTAATTTGTATCACCAGAAGCAAGGTGTAGGCAAAGACGAGTGGGTGGACAACACTAGGGCTATCTCGAAAGATGTAGACAGAATGCGCGACGCACTCCGATTCCCAGAACACATGGAGACGTTCCTGTAATACGCGAAAGTTGATCGTGCCGGATTAGTGCTTTGCGGAACCCGGTCCGGCGCTATCGTTCGTTTTGGGTTTAGCGTCGCACAGTTCGTTGGCTGAGGGTGACAGACGGAAATGAACCTAGGCTTAGCTTAGCTTAGCTAAACTAAATCAAGTAATAGTGAGTAGGAGTGCTAGATATAATGCTAGACGAGCAGGCATTCAGAACCGCGCCGTCGACCAATCTTGAACTGGCCGACTTTGGTGGAATGTTTCTTACCAGTGCCCCGCTGTCGTGCAATGGTCGGAGTTTTCCAGGTATAAATGCTTACGTGCAATGGTTCAAACCTGTCAACCCTCATCCATTGTCTATTACGCTTGTACATGGTGGTGGTGGGCAAGGATCGGAATTTCTGACCACCCCTGACGGGCGCCCTGGGTGGGTACATGACTTTTTGAAAGCTGGCTTTTCGGTTTTTGTTCTAGACAGGCCGGGTCACGGCCGTAGTGGCTGGAATACTGATGTTTTAGGGCCCCATACACCTCATCCAGATTACGAAACTCTTTATCAAAGATTCGTCGATCCCAAAACTTTGGGTCTATGGGCACAAGCAGAAAGTCACGATCAATGGCCTGATCACGAGCCGCTTGCCGGTGATAGGTTCATGGCGAGCCAAGGTGTAATGGCCACAACCTTAACCGCAGCTCAACAACATGTAGAAGCGATTGCCCCGAAATTGTTTGAAGTCACCGGTGATACGATTTTGGTTTCGCATTCAGCAGGCGGGCCGTGTGGTTGGGCGCTGGCGGCTATCGGTGGGCATCGAGTCAAAGCCGTTGCTGCGGTAGAGCCGCTTGGATATCCGGGATTAGAGCATTCGTTTGGAGTATTTGATAACGGACTTTGCGCGGCGGAGCTGTCCGGTTCCCATGATCCTTTTGATAGGCCGATCTGCTTTGTGACAGGGCAGGCGACTTGGATGAGGGAAGCTAATAGTAAAGCTGTTAGTTATCTAAAAGATCTAAATTACGATGTCACTCATTTCCTTTTAGAGGAGCATGGGATTTTAGGGAACAATCACATGCTTATGTCAGAAAAAAACAGCAGTGACATCGCGCGCTTACTTGTTTCATGGTTTGAAGGGTCGGTAATGACAGCTCAATAGACAGTCGCTGCCAAGTACGAGAGCGATACTTTAGCTGTTTAGCGCTGCCGGTCGGTATACCGGATTAGCTAGCAGCTACAAAACGAACGGGCTCATTCTAACTCGCCGGTCATGCCTATAACACGTGCTGGGTTATTGGCGACTAAATTAAATGTTTTATATAAAAGAGGGTTTCGATAATGACTATCATTCGTGTCGGGCAGATCGTACCTAGCTCCAACATCACTATGGAGACGGAGATACCTGCTTTGCTGAAGGCAAGGGAATTAATAGCTCCTGAGCGGTTCACGTTTCACTCCTCTCGCATGCGAATGAAACATGTAACGAAAGAAGAATTGGCGCGGATGGATGGGGACAGCGACCGTTGCGCGCTCGAGCTATCTGACGCGCGTGTCGATGTGATGGGTTATGCCTGTTTAGTCGCCATCATGTCCATGGGGCACGGTTATCATCGCGCTTCGGCCGAACGTCTCCAAACAGTCACTGCGCAGAACGATGCTAAAACGCCGGTTATTACCTCGGCGGGAGCGCTTGTGGATGGTATTCGTGCGCTTGGTGCCAAGCGCGTAGCAGTTGTAACGCCATATATGAAGCCGCTAACTGAGCTAGTCGTTGACTATATTCGGAACGAGGGCATCGAAGTTGGAGATTATCGGGCGCTAGAAATCTCCGACAATCTTGCAGTAGCCGCACACGATCCAATGAATCTTCCAGACATCGTGGCCAAGATGAGAACGGATGACGTTGACGCGATCGTTCTTTCCGCATGCGTTCAAATGCCGTCACTGTCAGCAATAACTATGGTTGAGGCCCAGACCAGAAAGCCAGTTGTTTCAGCTGCAGTCGCTACGACGTGGGCAATGTTGAAAGCATTGAACTTGCCCACACGAGTTCCAGGCGGTGGCGCCCTTTTGTCGGGGGCGTACTAATGGAAGGTTACAACGTACATGCCAATGGGATTCGGCAACACATCCTTCATTTTCCGGGAAATGGTGAGCCGCTTCTTTTGGTTCCTGGAATCACTTCGCCCGCGATCACTTGGGGATTCGTGGCAGAACGGCTGTCAAAGTTCTACGACGTGCATGTTCTCGACATTCGAGGCCGAGGATTGAGTGAAGCAGGCGACCTCGATTACTCCTTGGACGCGATGTCGGATGATGTTGTAGCCCTGGTCCAACGGATGGGGGGTACTGTTGTTGTGTTAGGGCACTCTATGGGAGCACGTATCGCGATCCGTGCAGCACGCAAGAATTCGCAGTTATTCTCGAAGCTAATTCTTGTAGATCCGCCTGTCTCTGGGCCAGGGAGACGGCAATATCCAGCAAAGTGGCCATGGTATGCCGACTCCATACGCTTAGCCCAAAAAGGCTGCTCTGTTGACGAGATGCGAGTCTTCTGCCCAACTTGGACAGATCAACAGATCCAACTCCGCGCGGAGTGGCTACACACTTGCCAATATACGGCCATCAAAACAGCCTTCGATGGTTTTCATACAGATGATATACACGCTGACTTGTTAGAGTTGACGCTTCCTATCCGACTGATTGTAGCTGGCGGAGCGGATGTTATCCGCGCGGAAGATATCGCTGAGTTCGAGAGTCTCGCACCACAGACCAAGACCTATACTGTTCAAAATGCCGGACACATGATTCCTTGGGACGATTTGGAAGGATTCCTCGGCGCTGTCACCGATGACGCAAAGGGGGCCTAGGATGGATCACCTAAGCTTCACAGAAATATGCCTACACCAACTCAGGATGTCGGGAGTTAGGAACGGCGAGCGTCTTATCGTTCTAACCCAAGGAAACGACCGTCTAGCTTATGCGGATGCGTTTATGTCTGCGGGGCGGCAGCTTGGTGCCGAGATGTTTCATATGCGACTGCCGGCGCCTTTACCTTCAGAAGGGTGGGCCGTAGGTGTCACTGGTTTGGCGGATATGCCTGGCGCTGTCGAAGCTTTGAAAAACTGCGACATGCTCATTGATTGCATATTTCTTCTTTTCTCGCCTGAGCAAATGGCAATTCAAGCAGCGGGAACTCGCATTCTCACTGCCGTGGAGCCACCTGAACTACTAGCGCGATTGCAACCATTTCCAGAACTCCGCGAGAAGGTGACTATTGCTGCGGAGTTGCTAGACCGAGCTAAGGTGATGCGAATCACATCGCCTTATGGTACGGATGTAACTTATAAATTAAACACATATCCCACCGTTGCGGAATACGCATGTACGGATACACCTGGACGCTGGGATCACTGGCCCTCAGGTTTCGTGTTTACGGGCGGCGACGACGATGGAGTAGACGGAACAATTGTCGTCGCGCCAGGCGATATCCTTTTGCCGCAGCTGCTTATGGTTAGGGAGCCGATTACATATACGATCGAGAAGGGGTGGATTACCGATATTCGCGGCGGTCTCGAGGCGGATATAGTCAGCGCGTACATGGATTCATTCAATGACCCACAGGGAAGGGGAATGAGTCATGTTGGTTGGGGCATGAATCCTTATGCAAGGTGGCATAACTTTGTGCCCGGCCAGTTCCCTGGCGGCATGGGGATGGAGGCGAGAAGTTTCTACGGCAATGTCATGTTCTCTACTGGTCCAAATAATGAACTTGGCGGGTTAAATGACACAGCCTGTCATCTCGATATTCCATTGCGAAATTGCTCGCTGTTCCTTGATGACGCGCCTGTTGTCATCGCTGGCGATATCGTAGTTAAGGAAATCCAACTCGACGCAAGATGAACGCTACAGAGCGGCCCTTGTATTAAGGAGAGAAAATGTCTCAGGCTAATATATATGATACTGCAGGATTCGGGCGGCCCGTACCTAGAGGGTCTCGACCAGCAATAATTGTAGTAGATTTCTCGTATGGGTTCACTGACGAGCAATATCCCACGGCGTTTAACGCCGCCGGCCAAATTGCGCGCACGAAAGAAATATGTGATTACGCCCGACAGCTGGGCTTTCCAGTTATTTTCACTACCATCGCTTACCATCCGGCAGAAGTGGCGGTACTTCCTTGGCTGAAAAAAGCGTCGGGCATGGCCAATTTGGTTTTGGGAACGCGCTTGGTGGAAATTGATGAAGCTACAGGGATTCAGCCATCGGATATGGTCGTTGTTAAAAAGGGCGCCTCGTCTTTCTTTGGGTCCACCTTAGCCACTCTCCTAGCCGGATCCGGCACGGATACTGTTGTGATAACCGGGGCCACAACTTCAGGCTGCGTACGCGCGACTGCCGTGGATGCCGTTCAATCTGGCTTTAATGTTCTTGTGCCAGCTGATTGCTGTGCTGACCGCGCCTCACCTCCGCACGATGCAGCTTTATATGACATACACCAGAAGTATGGCGATGTGACTGATTCCGGCGATATCTTGAGATGGCTGAGCTCGTTGCAAGCGTCAACTTCTCTTTTAGGCTGAAAATGCTGCCCAGTGATGATATCAAATCATCCTCCACGTTGTTCTGTTATTTGTCTAAAAGCAAATAGATGCCAACGAAACACGGTGATTATGGTTTGATGTTAGAGGCTAGGAGGTGAGATTAAAAATTGACTTATTGATTAGCTGAGTTGAGCGTAGCACCGTGCGCCATTTAAGAATTGTCACTACGCAGCGAAAGTGATCGAGCGGTTGGCGTCTGTGACAGGCTGCTGGTCAGATCGGGGGCCTAATAATCCCGCCTGGTCTCTATTAGGATTCCCCGAATTCGCCACCAAAATCTATAACCTCTAATCTGTAGAATCTTGGGAGCAACAAATGAATAAGAATACCTCCCTGTATAGTCAGCTCGCCGGAGCCGCACTCCTGATAATTCCGGTAGGCTTTAGCTATGCAAATAGTCAGTCCGAATCTGCTGGGTTCGTTGAAGATAGTCGCCTCACCTTGCTCTCTCGCAACTATTATTGGCACCAGACGGGAGACTTAGGGGCGCAACGCGATTGGACGCAAGGTGAAATGTTAGATTTCACGTCTGGTTTCACCAAGGGTGCTGTTGGCTTGGGCATCGATGCTTTTGCTTATGGTGCAGTGAAGCTTGATGGAAGCGGCAGTCGTACGGGCTCAATGACTCTGCCTTATCGAGGTAACGGCCAGCCTGCTGACAATTACGGTAAAGCAGGCGGAAGTGTAAAGGTTCGCCTTTCAAATACTACACTAAGGTATGGAGACCTGCAGCCGCAGGTCCCGGTCTTTGCTACTGGAAGCTATTATCAGCTTAACCAAACCGCAGTGGGCTGGATGATAGAAAGCGCTGACGTCGAAGGTTCGATTATTTCTGCGGGCCACTTTACGTCTGGAACTGGTTACCTTTCCACAAATCGAAATGGTGAGCTTGGATTGGCTTTCGCTGGAGTTAGTACCACCCAAGTTGACTATGTTGGAGGTACGTACGGTCTTAAAGATAATCTATCACTGTCTCTGTATGGTTCTCGGTATGAGGACGTGATGGCGCAGTACTATGCAGGCGTTAACTATGTACATGTGTTTTCTGATACTCAGGCGTTGACTTTCGATTTTAATATATATCGTAGCCTCGACTCAGGTCGGGAGAAAGCAGGCGAAATCAACGTGACAGCTGCATCGCTCTCCTCCGCATTTACGACAGGGGCGCACACGTTTGTCGTCGCGTTACAGCGTAATGATGGTGACCAACCTCATGACTATGCTGCGATAGGCAGCAGACAATCTGGTGTTGGAGCAGGAGTATATAGCGACGGGCTATACTTGGCGAACGCTGCTGAACTGTCGGACTTCAATGCTCCGAATGAGCGCTCAGTTCAGGTTCGCTACGAGCTAAACATGCAAAGCTTTGGAGTTTCAGGTTTGACGTTAATGGCTAGGCATATACGTGGCCATGGCATCGATGGTAGCAGTGTCAGCTCCGATTCGGCCTACTTCGGTCTTTATGGGGAGTCTGAGAAGGAGCGTGAGACTAATTTAAGCGCTCAGTATGTTGCCGAAAGCGGGCCGGTCAAAGATCTTACCGCTAGGCTGGTCCAATCTTGGCATTCGGGTGACGGTAGCACTGGCGGTGATCTTACCCAAACCCGCCTTGTTATCTCCTACCCGCTTGAGCTTTTCTGAGCACATGAATGCGGGCGTTTTCCTTAGAAAACGTTCCGTTTTTCGGATGTAAAGATGTTTTGTTATTCAGCAGGTGATAAGTTAAATACCAGCTGCTGTGGAGCGCTTATTTAAACGTTGCCTTCGGGTCATTTTATTTGGCTTGCAGGCGACGAGGCTCTTTAACGATTAAGTGGCTTCCTGAGAATAAGGAAGCCGGTAGCAAAGCGCGAGCTATCCCAACCAAACCGGTATAATTATCAACGCTTGGGCATATGTAGGCTTGGATGAGTTAGCTTGATCCTGCGCCTAAGTGGCTATTTGAAGAAAGTGTCTCAGATAAGAAATAATAAGGACGTAGCTTGCATATGACCCAGAAAATCCCTCGGACACGCGCCATACTTAGTCGACTAAAGTTTAGCCGTAAAATATTGGTGGCCGCGTCATCGGTGGTCATCGCCGCTTTCACTTTGTTTACTCTCTACAACGATTTTTCGCAACGCATGGTTATTCAGGCGAAGCTCGAGAGCTACCTAGATGAGATGGGGGGCGTAGCCGCTAGCAACATTGCCAACTGGCTTGCTGGGCGTCTGGTTTTGCTAGAAAGCACAGCCCAGACCGTTGCCCGCGATAGTTCGAGTATAGAAGTTCAAGCGCTCGTTAAACAGCCAGCGCTCAACTCGGCTTTCGCTTTCACGTACCTTGGTAGGAGTGATGGAGAGCTGATTATTTTTCCTTCCTTCAGCATGGAGGCTGGCTCTGATTATCGATTAGAGCCTTGGTACAAGCATGCGCTCGAGTCTGGAACGACTACTCTGACCGGACCATATCGTGATGGCTCGACTGGAGAGCTGGTCATTGCTGCGTCAACGCCTGCGCAAAGCGGAGCCGAGAGCCTCGGCGTGGTGGGCGGCGACATTAATCTTAAGGTGCTGGTGGATATCATCAACACACTGAACTTCGACGGAATGGGCTATGCATTCCTAGTTAGCAGCGAAGGCAAGGTACTTGTGCACCCGGATCAGACCAAAGTTATGAAAACCTTGGCCGAGCTGTATCCTAACAATACGCCTTCGGTGACAAGTGGATTTATCGAGGCGGAGCTCGATGGACAGCAGCGCATCCTCAGCTTCAGCCCCGTCCAGGGCTTGCCTTCTGTGACTTGGTACGTAGGCATATCTGTGAGTAAGGAAAAAGCTTACGCGGCGCTTTCAGATTTCCGTATATCCGCATTCCTAGCTGCCCTGATTGCAGTGGTGCTCGTCATAACGCTGCTAGGCATGCTGATAAAAATGTTGATGCGTCCCCTCACGGACATGAGCCAGGCGATGGCTAGCATTGCCGAAGGGGAGGGCGACCTCACTCGCCGCCTCGCCGTACATTCACGGGACGAGTTCGGAAAGCTGGCGTTGGACTTTAACCGCTTCGTCGGACGTATACACGAATCGATTCACGAAGTCTCCTCCACAACGTTGCAGGTAAACGAAGTGGCACAGCGAGTACTGGATGCCTCTAACTCATCGATGGCCAACTCTGACGAGCAGGCGAGCCGGGTAAACAGCGTCGCGGCAGCAGTCAACCAGCTCGGCGCAACTGCCCAGGAAATCGCCCGTAACGCAGCTGACGCTTCGCAGCGGGCCGGTGCTGCCAGCCATCAAGCCAAGGAGAGCCGCAAAGTTGTTCAGCAAAATATCGACGCGATGAAGCTGCTCTCTACCAATATCAGCGCGTCTTGCGCCCAGCTTGAGGCCCTCAATAGTCAAACTGCCGAGATAGGTCATATTCTTGATGTAATCCAGGGAATCTCAGCTCAGACTAATTTGCTCGCGCTCAATGCTGCCATCGAAGCGGCCCGTGCCGGTGAAGCTGGGCGTGGCTTTGCAGTCGTGGCCGATGAGGTGCGCAGCTTGGCGCATCGTACCCAGGCCTCCGCTCACGAAATCCATGTAATGATCGAGAAACTTCAGGTCGGGGCACGGGATTCGGTATACCTAATGACTGAGAGCCGGCGTCAGAGCGACGAAAGCGCGTACATCGCCGATCAGGCCGGCGAGCGACTAGCCAGCGTGACCCAGAGCATTGCCGAGATCGACGCGATGAACCAGTCGGTGGCGGCGGCCACCGAGGAGCAGACCTCAGTAATCGAATCGCTAAATCAAGACATTACGGAGATAAACACGCTCAACCAAGTAGGCGTCCAAAATCTGCAGTCGACCCTGGGCGCCTGCGCTGATTTAAGGCAGCAATCCACTCGGCTCAAAGAGCTCGTGGGTGGCTTCCGGATTTAGCCTTGCCGCAATACGATGAACTAGGCCCGATATGGCTCGCCTCTGGCT
Source organism: Stutzerimonas stutzeri (assembly GCF_024448955.1). Classification (GTDB taxonomy): domain Bacteria; phylum Pseudomonadota; class Gammaproteobacteria; order Pseudomonadales; family Pseudomonadaceae; genus Stutzerimonas; species Stutzerimonas stutzeri_AQ. The sequence goes on along the minus strand of NZ_JAMOIH010000021.1, from coordinate 45,591 downwards.
CGATGTAACCTTGGCCAGGTTATTGAAGCGTGCGCGACAACGCACCGATGCTGCCGCTTGAACGCTGGGGTGCCGTCTAGTTCAACGAACGCAAGTAAGGCCGCCTGCTTATAACTGCGGCTAAAGCCGCTCCAGGCGCGTATTCGCGATTCCGCCGCAGCGAAAGAGACATGGCTCACTCATGCGGTCGATAAACATAATCCTTACCAATCAAGACGCCGCAACCCCGCTGTCAGAAGAGACAGGTCCTTGCAGGGGCGACGTGCGAGCGGACCGTTCCCATCTAATCTCATCATCCTTGGTCGAACGGCCATGCTGGATCGTCTCTAGGTGCCCAAGCAGTTGCGGCCTCGGTTGTGCGGGGGATGTTGATGCCTTGTTAACGCTAAATAACATCAATAGTGATCGAGCGTCTCTAACCTCAAAGCGCTTACCTAGCGAGGCCTGTATGCATGTGCTAACCGGGAACACGGTTAACCTATCGGACAGTCTGAGCGGGTCGATACCTGCATGCATTTCAGTCTCGCTTGGCTGTCTCGTAAACTGACGGTTGGGCCGAGCGTGCGCTTGCTGTAGATCGCTCACGCACGCTGATGCGGCGTCACATATTTGAGAGGCTGATGGCGAGGGCGATTAAATGAGCACGAAAGATTCAACACAAATATCTGAGACAGTCCTTAGCCCGTTTCGTGAGGTTGTAGAGCCTTATTTGGAGCGCCTTGGTATTGACCGGCTGGTACTAGACGACCCGGACGCCGAAATAACGGATCGTAAATTCGTTGAGCTTCTTGAGCTTATCTCTATTGAGGAAGATCAGTATATCGGGCTGCACATGGCAATGAGGCTCAAGTGCAGTAATTGGGGGGTTTTCGGCCATGCAGTGCGCAATGCGCCAAATGTACTGTCCGCACTCAACGTCATGGCAGGCTTCGTCAACGTTTTTTCCCAAGCAGTAGAAGAGCAACTTGTTCAAACTGAAGATGCTATCGGCCTCTCGTATCGTCTGAATGATTCTGGGATCACACATCGTCGTCAGGATTCAGAGTTTTCACTCGCTGCGATTACCTCCATGATTCGCGAGGCGACTGGGACGGATATCAAACCGCGATTGGTTCACTTCGAACACGCTGCGCCAAGATTCACTCGCGAGCATGAAGATTTTTTCGGTACTGCCCCAAAATTCAAGCAACCAATCAATGCAGTAATGTTTTGCCGCTCTGTCTTGGCCAAGCCAGTCGTGAATGCCGATCAGAGGCTGTACATGCTTTCTCTCCGTTACCTCAGTGAGCGCCTGGTGGAGCGGCGAGTCGAACATAGCGTTGCGGTAAAAATCAGCCAGATTGTGGGTCGTCAACTTCAGGCTGGTGTGCCGTCCCTGGCCCAAGTTGCCAGCGCTATGCATATGAGTGAGCGTACCCTGCAACGACGTTGCAATAACGAAGGTGTCGATTTCCTTCATCTAGTGGATCAGGTCCGTCACCAAGCAGCAGTCGATCTCCTTAGGAAAAATAACAGCTCGCTTACCGATATAGCGTCGGAGCTAGGTTATTCGCAGCTCAGTGCTTTTAGTCGCGCGTTCCGTCGCTGGACAGGATTGACGCCAAAGCAGTACCGGGATGTGTACTCTGAAGAGCTGCGCTAGCGGTTGCGGTGTCAAAATCCGGTAATAATGGCGTGTGCGGTTAAGTGAAATGGCGCGCTAGGTCAAACGTCGATGCCCATCGATGAGATAGGCTTTGAAACACAAAACAACAAAACAAAAGGGGTATGTGTAATGACCGTTACCAATCAACGCCTGCGGCAGTTATCTTTCTTTCAAAAATTCGGCACAGGTAGCAAGGTTTGCCTGATCGCCCTTATGTCTTTAGCTTCAACACAACTGCTTGCGGCAGAGCCCAAGCAAGCTTTTCACCTCAATCCTGAATTCGAGCAGCAATACGGTTTTTCAATTGCAGTCAAGGCGGGCGGGTTTCTTCATATCGGTGGCGTAACAGCCGTTGATGAAGAGGGAAATGAAGTATACGCCAATGATGCTAACAAGCAAATGCAGCTTATTTATGAGCGTCTGGGTGCGATCCTGGCCGCTCATGATGCAGACTTTAGTAGCGTTGTCAGTGAAACTATCTACTACAAGACCGATAACGAAACCTATATCAAAGCTCTAGACGTTAGAACTGCCGCGTATAAAGGGGTAGTGGCGCCTAGCGCAGCCGGTGTGAAAGTGGCCGACTTCGTGAGCGATAAGACCCTTATAGAAATAACAGCTGTGGCGTATCTCGGTGAATAAGCGGCTTGCTAGTTTGATCGGTTCAGTAGAATTACAACGATACTAAAGGTGTCAGTTAATGGATGACAAACTAAACAAAGGCCTTAGTCGTAGATCTTTTATTGGAGGCGCGGCGGCAGCAACGGCCGGTGCTGCGGGGCTTGGGCTCATTGCATCTGCAACCGCTTCCGAGAACAGCACTTCCAAGCGGGCGACCAAGTTTGATTATGACGTGATCGTGGTTGGTGGCGGCTTCGCTGGCGCGACGGCTGCGCGTGAATGTGGCCATCAAGGCTACCGAACTCTTCTGCTTGAGGCACGATCGCGCCTGGGTGGGCGCACGTTCACTTCCCATTTTGCCGGCCAGGAAATCGAGTTTGGCGGAGCGTGGGTCCATTGGTTGCAGCCTCACATTTGGGCGGAAATGCAACGCTACGGTCGAGGGGTAGTGGAAGACCCTCTAGCAAGCCTAGACAAGACTCTAGTTATGTATAACGACGGAAACGTTGAAGAGCTTTCGCCTGAAGTATTTGGAACGAACATCAAAGTCGCTTTCGAAAAGATGTGCCATGACGCCTGGGAAGCATTTCCGCGGCCACATGAGCCCATGTTTACCGAGCGAGCCCGTAAGCTAGATAAGCTGTCCGTCTTGGATCGTATAAATGAGCTGGAGCTGAGTCGCGCCCAGCGAGCAGAGCTTAATAGCTTCATGGCGCTTTATGCTGGTGAGACCACAGATAAATATGGTCTCCCTGGAGTTCTCAAGTTATTTGCCTGTGGCGGGTGGAGCTACAGCGCTTTTATGGACACGCAGACTCACTATCGGATAGAGGGAGGCACTATTGGTTTAATCGAGGCCATGTTGGACGATAGCGGTGCCGAGGTCCGATTAAACGTGCCGGTTATCTCAGCGGAGCAAATAGCCGGCGGGGTTCGCATCGAAACTGACGATGGTGAAACGATTACCGCCGCAACAGTTATCATGACGGTTCCGCTCAATACCTATCGCCACATTCAATTCACTCCGGCCCTATCGCAGGGTAAACAGCGCTTTATTCAAGAAGGGCAGCTCAGTAAAGGCGCTAAGCTTTATGTTCATGTTAAAGAAAATCTCGGCCGAGTTTTTGCTTTCGCTGATGAACAACAGCCGCTTAACTGGGTCCAGACTCACGACTACGGCGATGAGTTGGGGACAATACTGTCGATTACCATCGCGCGCGCAGAAACAATCGACGTGAATGATCGTGATGCTGTTACTAGGGAAATCCGGAAACTGTTTCCCGGCGTGGAAGTTCTAGGAATAGCTGCCTACGATTGGACTGCGGATCCGTTTTCATTGGGCGCATGGGCCGCCTATGGTGTCGGCCAACTGAGTCGATTGACAGACTTGCAGCAACCTGAAGGGCGCATTTTATTCGCGGGCGCGGAAACAAGTAACGGCTGGCACGCCAACATCGATGGCGCGGTGGAGAGTGGTCTCCGCGCCGGACGCGAAGCGAAAGAAATATTAGGTTAGCCAACGTTATAACTGGATTAAGTGATCATGATAAAACAAAAGTTTCAAGCCGTGTTGTTGTGCCTGGGGGCGCTGTTTTTTGGGGCTACTTCTTCTGTCGCTACAGCCAGTGAAAATTGCAATCCAGATAATGGTAAAAAGATCTTTCAGACATGCGCGGTTTGTCACAGCAATGACAATACAGGGAAACACGGACCTGCGGCGCCGAATCTTCACGGTGTGGTTGGCCGGGAGGTTGGCAAAGTGCCGGGTTATAAGTTTTCTTCCGCACTGCGTAAGTCGGGCGACACCTGGACCGTAGAACATCTTGATGCGTTTCTTAACAGTCCAATGGGGGTCTATCCGCTTACCCGAATGGCGTTTTCCGGCCTGAAGAATGAACAAGATCGGCGCGACGTAATATGCATGCTGAATCAGACGTCCAACTAGCCGGTCGTCCAAGCGACGGCTTGTAAAATAAGAAAGGGGTAAAGATAACATGGCTAACGATAAGGGTGATATAAGCAAGGACGGTGTATCGCGACGCAAATTTCTTGGCGGTGCCGTTATTGGTGCTGCTGCTGCAGGCGTTGGCTCTCAGATCCTATCACTGTCCGCTACGGCACAGGGGGCGGATAAAGAAAGAGTTGGTCCGCTGCAAAGCAACGTAGATTACGATGCCGTCGTGATCGGAGGTGGGTTTGCGGGGGTAACGGCTGCAAGGGAGTTGAGCCGATCCGGCTTGAAAACATTAGTGCTTGAGGGCCGGAGTCGCCTAGGTGGCCGCACGTTTACGTCTAAGCTCGATGGTGAGAAGGTGGAGCTTGGAGGTACTTGGGTACACTGGACCCAGCCTAATGTGTGGACTGAGGTCATGCATTATGGATTAGAAATCGAGGAAACCGTCGGTCTCGCTAGTCCTGAAACTGTTATTTGGGTTACTGATAATCAGGTGAAGCGAGCGCCGGCGGCAGAGGCGTTCGAAATATTTGGCGCCGCTTGTACTGAATATTACAAAGAAGCGCACAACATCTACCCACGTCCCTTCGATCCTTTCTTTGCAAAAAAAGCGCTCCAGGAGATGGATGGGTTGTCAGCTTCTGAGTACTTAAATAAACTGTCCCTAACCCGCGAGCAAAAAGACATGATGGATTCATGGCTTAGCGGTAATGGACATAACTACCCAGAGACGATCGCTTATAGCGAGATTATGCGCTGGTTTGCACTCAGCAACTTCAACATGCCCACTATGTTCGACTCAATTGCCAGATATAAAATTAAATCAGGTACCGTGAGTCTTCTGGAGGCCATGGTTGCTGAAAGTGATATGGAAATTCAGCTTTCAACGCCTGTGCTAAAAGTTAAGCAAGACAGTCATAGGGTACTTATCACCACTGAAGAGGGCACAATTGCGGCATCGGCAGTTGTCATGGCAGTGCCTTTAAACACGATGGGTGACGTTGAGTACAGTCCGCGTCTCTCTGATGCAAAGTCAGAAATTGCCTCCCAAGGCCATGCGGGTAAGGGTGTTAAGGGTTACATTCGTATAAAGCAAGATGTAGGTAACGTAATGACCTATGCGCCCGCTAGAAACGATGTAACGCCTTTCACTTCGGTGTTTACGGACCACGTCGGTGAGAACGGTACATTGCTTATCGCTTTTTCCGCCGATCCGAAACTGGTCGACATTAATGATAGCAAAGCGGTCGAAAAGGCCCTGCAACCCCTTCTCCCAGGCGTGGAGGTCACGTCCAGCTATGGCTACGATTGGAATCTCGATCCATTCTCTAAGGGCACTTGGTGCACTTATCGACCGGGTCAGACAACTCGCTATTTAACCGAGTTGCAGAAGCGCGAAGGACGACTCTTCTTCGCTGGTTCCGACATGGCAAACGGCTGGCGTGGTTTTATAGACGGCGCGATAGAGAGCGGTCGGGAGGTTGGGTATCAGGTTGCTAGCTATCTCAAGGGAAAAAATGGCAATGCGTGATTACCGAGAGTTTTATATAGACGGGCAATGGGTGATGCCGAAAGGCGCTCGTGAAGCCGAAGTCATAAATCCTGCGAATGAAGAGATTGTCGGGGTCATCTCGCTGGGCACCGAGGAGCACGTTGATCTGGCAGTGCAGGCTGCGCGGCAAGCTTTCGACGGCTGGTCCCGTACAACCAGAGATCAGCGTCTTGATCTGCTAGACCAGGTATGCCGAGCATTTGAGTCCAAACTTGATGAGATCGCCAAGGCTATCACTGAGGAAATGGGTGCTCCGCTGGCCCAGCTATCCCGTCCGCTACAGGCGCCGGCCGGTCTGGGGCACTTCCTCACGGCAACTTCCATATTGCGCGATTATGATTTTGAGGAGTCCCTCGGAACGACTCGTGTGATACGGGAACCAGCTGGCGTTTGTGGTTTGATAACACCTTGGAATTGGCCATTGAACCAAATCGCTGCGAAAGTGGCGCCCGCGTTGGCGGCCGGATGCACGATGGTATTGAAGCCAAGTGAGATCGCTCCGTTTTCTGCTTATTTGCTTGCTAAAATCTTCGATGAAGTTGGAGTTCCGCCTGGGGTGTTCAACCTAATCAATGGCGACGGCCCTGGCGTGGGCGCTCCCCTAGCTGCCCATCCAGACGTGGACCTGGTTTCCTTCACCGGCTCCACCCGAGCAGGTACCCTCGTTTCGATAGCTGCGGCACCGACTGTTAAGCGTGTCGCCCTCGAATTGGGTGGTAAATCCGCCAACATTATCTTAGATGACGCTGATTTGGAGACTGCAGTTAAGCACGGTGTGAGCACAATGATGCTTAACACCGGGCAGAGCTGTAACGCTCCATCTCGTATGTTGGTTCCGCTTTCGAGGATAGATGAGGTCGAACGATTAGCCGAACAGTTCTGCAAGGAAATCATGGTCGGTGATCCGATGAATGCGGATACCAACTTGGGGCCTCTGGCTAGCGCAATGCAGTATGAAAAAGTGCAGGAATGTATTCGGCAGGGCGTGGCCGAAGGAGCCAAGTTGATTTGTGGGGGCTTGGGACGTCCAGAGGGGATCGAGTCTGGCTTTTTTGCGCAGCCCACTATTTTCAGTGCGGTTAACAATCAGATGCAGATCGCTAAAGAAGAGATCTTTGGGCCCGTCTTATGCATCATGCCTTACCGCGATGATGATGAGGCGATCAAGATAGCTAATGACAGCTGCTACGGGCTTTCTGGCTATGTTAGTTCCGGAAGCCTGGAGCGCGCTCGGAAGGTCGCTAAACAACTACGCACCGGCGCCGTACATCTCAATGGGGCGGCACTCGACTTCACCGCACCGTTTGGCGGTTATAAGCAGTCTGGTAATGGCCGAGAGTGGGGGAAGTACGGTTTTGAGGAGTTCCTTGAGATAAAGGCAGTGATGGGTTATGAGGGGTCGTAGAAATCATCTTTACAGGCTTTCCTTATCGAGCGTCACCCAGGGTTATTCGCCCCTCTGTTCCGTCTCGGCTAGCGCTTGGCTACATGGTTGATAATAGATTGTCGCCTAACAACAGATAGATTATAGCTCAAGTTTGCGCACTTTATTAACTAGGGTTAAATCAGCTCCGTTGCTTTTGGGTTGATTTCGGCACGATGAATCCACACACCAAGAGGAAAACGTAATGTCATCTGAAAAGCGAAACTTAGAGCAAGCGACTTCTAGGTTTGTTGATGCGAACAACAAAGCTGATTTGGACGCAGCCATGAATTTTTTTACCGATGATGCGGTTTTCGAAGATATCTATGGTGGGCGCCACTCTGGGGTTACGGCTATCCGCAATGCGCTCCAACCATTTTTTGATGGAACATTTGGCAGGGTGCAATACGTTGGCGAAGACCTATTCATTGACGAACAAGCAGGTAAAGTAATGGTTAGTTGGCGCTGCAACCTTGAATTAGGCGGCAAGCCAGCGTATCTCCGGGGTTTGGATCTGCTTCATTTTAACAACGGTAAACTTGTTGCGAAGCTGGCTTACGGGAAGGCCAGCGAAGCTCTGTTCGAGCATTAATTCGGGCAGGCTTGCCCTGAGCCTATCGTGGCCCTCGCTAACTATCGATACTCTTGGCTACGGTATATGCTCAAGTGTTTGCGCCGTCTTAGCATTGGCGTCTGTTAATCTTGGACACTCGTCGGCTCCGCTGATGATACCCATAATGAGTCATGCTACTCCGTAGCAACAGGAGGATGTGTTTCGCCCCCAGTAGCCTGATACTCGACAACATAACAACCAAAGCCGCTTCGAGCTTAAGCGCATCCCCGCTCGCGCGCTACTGATGAGTCTGCTAGCGATTGAACAGACTAGGCATGGCTACCGCGACGGAAATGTGCTGCCTAGTTGCATCGTCTGTAACAGAAGCCTCGATGGCTTGTACTGTAGCGGTTCGGTTTGCCTGCCCCTTACCCACTAGGCGTGTCCCTGCGCGCCGTGGTGGGAGAATAGCAACACCAGCAAACCGGCTGTCGGGGGGATACGCCGACGGATTGTTTAGTTGACGATTTGCTCGAAATCCCTAGTTGCGAGGGCAGGCGAGCCTGGCGAAACCGGAACTGGAGGCTAAATGCAGGATGAAATGTACTACTACGAGCCTGCCCGGGGCCATGGTCTGCGTCATGATCCGTTCAGTGCTATTGTGGGGCCGCGGCCCATAGGATGGATCTCATCGAAAGATGACGAAGGGCGGCTTAACCTGGCCCCCTATAGCTTTTTCAATGCATTCAATTACGTCCCGCCGATTATTGGCTTTTCAAGCATTGGACGTAAGGACAGCCTCGCGAACATCGAAGAAACTGGCGAGTTCGCTTGGAATTTGGCGACCCGTCCGCTGGCGGAGGCCATGAATCAGAGCTGCGTAGCCGTGGCGCCCGATGTTGACGAGTTCGTTCTAAGCGGGCTCACACCAACGTCCTCCCGACTGATTTCAGCGCCCCGGGTGCTGGAAAGCCCTGTTTCTTTCGAATGTCGGGTTTGCCAAATCGTACAGCTGCAGCGAGCAGATAACGTATTAGTGCAAAGCTGGCTGGTCCTTGGCGAGGTAATTGGCGTACACATTGAGCAATCTTTGTTAAAGGATGGCATTTATGACACCGTGGCGGCCGAGCCCATCCTGCGCGGCGGCGGCTCGGCGGATTACTTCCAGCTAGGGCCAGAAACCTTGTTCAAGATGCGGCGACCTAAGATCGGTTAGTGCAAGCAATGCTATGCAATCCAGAGCGGAGCAGGCCGGTTCTACCAGGCAGTGCTGTGCTGCTTGCTTCTACTTTTTTGTTCCTAGCGGTGAGAAGTGTAGTGGTCAACTAATCCCGGACATTGCAGCTCGCCGAACTGGCCGAGCGCAGGCTTGCGGCGTACACCGGAGTTCCTGTGGTATTGAAGCATGAAGACTTTGCGACCTGTGGGCGTTACCTCTACCGCTTGGGCACGGAGGGAGAAAACTAAGGACCGACCGATTTCGCGAGTAATCCAGTCATCGAGAGGCTGGTACAGGGATGGCGCTGCGGAGTGTTTGTCAGTCAGAGAGGTGTGTACTTTCCTGACATATGAAGTGGTGGGTTCGCAGAATGGGAGGTGACCAAGCGGCGGCCGTTGCATAGAAACGTCGCGCATCCCGCAGAGGAAGCGGACGTGAGCAGGCTTCTTCCGCTTTGCCAGAGGTAGCCATGCATAGCATCGAAATTAGAGCTAGCCATTTACCTGCGGCAAATGAAGAAAGCTGCCTTTTTTGACAACAATGGCAGCCGCTTCGCGAAGGCAGTTGATCATTTTGGTCTTATTGCTCGGTCTCGCTCCACATTCGTTTCGCTTACCTGCAAACGCCCAAAATGCTCAACTGCCCCATACTTGAAGGTTTCAAGTATGGGGCGCGGGGGCATACTTGAAGGAACGCTTCGCTGCTTCAAGTATGCCCCCGCAATTTTGTTGTCAAATCATAGCCGCCAGGCGTTGCCTGGCCGAAATGGCGATTGTGCACAGACGTGAGCTGTGGCATTCGCGGGCGCTGCCGCCCCGGCCTCAATCATAAGCCCGATCACCGCGGCACACTTGTCTTACGACCGCCATGTCACATGACTCGAGTGCTGCAGTCTCGCCTTGTCACTCGTAGGGCTTGCGGCAGCTAGTGAGTGTCGATGATGCGGCGGGTGACCATGCCGCGTGTCTGTCGCAGAGAGGTATGACGCGGTGTCCGGTCTGATGCCAAAGGGGCCATGCTTCAAGTGCTATTTGTGTGGCAGCAGCCGACTGTCACGGAATTCGCGTCGCAGCGGGTGCAAATTCTTCGGTGGAAGAGCGCTCAGCGATTGGGTGTTCCAACGGTCGCCGCAAGTGATACCCGCAGTCGCGTAAATATACGGTTTCTTTCCTGTTGTGTTCAGAACCAAAAAGGCCGCAGATTAGCTGCGGCCTTTTATTCATCCTGTCTCATAACCATCTCCAAGCGATGATCGTTCGCGCTCTATGCGTTAGTGAAGCTGCAGCTTACTTTTCCTCCCGCGCTTTCCGCGTCCCGCCTGGCTATGGAGCAGCATTTTAAAATGTTCCCAGCGAATCTCGTCGGTCTGGATGTTGTAAGTCAGGCCGCGCTCCATCTGCTCCAGCAGTCTCAAACTCAGCGGCTTTTCCAAGTAGTGGTCTGCTGTGACCTCCGGAGCGCTGCCTTCATGGCCAAGCAGATAGGCGATCGTGGACGGAGATATGCCTGACCGTTCCAGCCGGACGGCAAACGAACGACGGAGACTTTTAAAATTGAGCCCGCCATTAACGGCCGGCGGACAATGCTGACCGATGTATCCCGTTCCCGTACACGGCCCGCAGAAAAAACGACTCGGATCGCGGGAGTATAAGTGCTTCGGGTCAAAGCTCAGCTCGCCGAAAAGCAATGCATCGTTGCCATCGGTCTGACGTCGTTCCTCTACGAAATTTATAAAACCCATCTCCACAAGCTTCGTGCAGATCGGAATCTGCCGTGCCGATGTCCCCGTTTTCAGCGACTTGTTGTAGCCGTTATCGTTAATGTCGATAAGGTCTACGCCGTGGACATCCTGGATGACATCATGCACACGAAGCTGGCAGAGTTCATTGAGCCGCGCGCCGGTGTAGAGCCCGAGAGGAAGCAACCAGAACCGATACGGCTTGGCATCCTGGTAGACCTTGGGCAGTGTGCCCGCGAGGTACTTTTGGTAAGGCCAGCCGGAGAGCATCTGAATCAGGTTGCTATCTAGAAATGGCTTTGTGACCTCGGCCTTTTTTGTACTGCAAGTAGCAACCTTGATCGCATCGGTAATCAGCTTGCTCTCCAGCGCCTCGTCCAGCATGCGATTGAACAGCTGGTAATAGGTCATCAGGTTTGCGCCTTTACTTCCCGAAGCCGAGTTCTGCTTCAGTAACAATGGCAACTGATCCTTTAGACGCTGCACATCAGCTCGATCAAGCTCAGCGACTCGGCGTGTAGGGTTATCTCGGGTCAGGACGACCTTCAGCTTTTCCATTCGAGCCCGCAGCATATGCTCGGACTTTCCTGCGTAAGTGTTTTCTCGCAGGAAGCGGGACAGCGTAGTGTCCATGAACTCGGTAAGTAACGGTGAAGAGTGGAAGCGGTTTATCGCGTCCGTCACCGCGGAGATGTTCGCCAAGGCGATTCGCAAGTGCTCTTCATGGCCAGGCTCTACGATCAGACTCAGGCCCTTATAAAAAGGAATGGAGACAGGGGACGTTACATTCATATATACCTCACAGTGGGTGAGGCTTCAGATTATTACTGTATAAATGAACAGTCAAGGTAATCTATTGGAAGCTTAGCTTCGATAGCTTTTATTGACACTTTGTCAATAATTAAGGGATGTGTAAAAAGGGCGGGAGCAAGGCTCCCGCCTCTGTTTGGCTAGGCCTTATGCGTACGATTTCCAGTGGCGCTTAGGAGCTCGCACGTTCGGGAATGGCGTGCCAACCGGCCGCCCAACTTTGAAGTCACCTTGTGCTTTTTGTAGCTTCTGATAGTGCCGGTAATGGATATGATCCAAGCCAATGCCGAAATCGATTTTGTCGAGCTCGTCCTTGAGGACGCCTGCCGGATAGCAGTCGCCATAGCCGCCAGTTGTACTTTTATCAGCGTGACCCACGAGTGCTTTAGCTTTCGCGAGGTCGAGGTTCTGTCGGCGGAATTGGTTGATAAAAGTATGCCGTAGGCCGTGATACGTCAGGCCCTCCTCTCCGAGGCCGCAGAGCCCCAAGTAGCCATGACTGCTCTGGCTTGAGCCCAGGTACCAACGACTCGCAACGTGCCCAGGAGAAAGATCACCGTAGACACGGATATTTTCGAAAAGAGGAGCTTTCATATCCTGCTTAACTATGTCCAGGCGAGCCTGGTGATAGTCGAGGAAGCCTGTCTCGATCAGCTGCTTGTGAATGGGCACTAGCCGTTCAGAGTCGAACGTTTTGAGTTGCTTCGACCCTGTCCGATTGATGCTGATGATCCAAACGCCGAGCTCCTGCCGAATGTCTTCCAGCCGCAGCTGGCAGAGTTCGCTAAGCCGTGCGCCGGTATAGAGACCGAGCAGCGGAAGCCAAAACTTGTAGTCATCCAGACGCCAGCGCGGCGGCTTGGTTAACGTGTAGGCCGGGCCGTGAAGCAGCTTCTCGATTTGGCTTGGGCTATATGTGCGCTTCCTAGGCGCCTCGGCACCTTTCGTGCTGAACGCCAATCCGGCCGCGATGTTTTCGGTGATGTAACCTTGATCATGGGCGTAGGTGACAAGCGCCCTCGCCAATTCGAAAAACTTCTTCGCAGTGCGAGGGTTGATTGGCTCGAATTTACCGTCGCTAATGATCTTACTTAGCGGCTGGTTACGCATGGCACGGAGGCGATGCCGGTTCTTCGGATAGCTACGCAGATGATCGCGTAGCGTGTTGAATTCAGCGCGAGTCAGCGTCTCGACTTGCCGGTGCCCGCCAAGCAGCTCGCACAGGCCTTCCAGGCGGGCCTTTGCGGTAATGCGAGTCCGGGGGTTAGCCCAGGCTCCTTCACGAATTTGCCGTTCTTCGTATTCCTTTACTAAAGCTGCGAGGCTCAACCCTGCGTTTGGACTGCTCGTCGGCGAGACAATGCGTTCGTTGACCGACGGTTGCGTAAAGAGGGTTTCAAGCCTGGCTTTCTGCGAGTCGGGCAGAACGCTCCCGAGCGCATTCAGCAACGCGAGCGTGCCAGGATCCTGCGGCGGTGCCACAGCATCTGTCGGCGAGTTCAGCTCCGGAATCGTCTGCATAGGCTCGGTGGTTGCAGCAGAGCCCAACATCCGCCGAACGAGGTCACCGATCTCCTGCATCGCCTGGGCGTAAGGATCTTCGTGATCGTCTTCCTGAAAGTAACGCAACAGCACCTTATCAACCTTCTGCAGCGTATACGTCAGCATGAGGACCGCAATGATGATCGAGCTAGTGAGCAGCTCAATCCGAAAGCTTTTCTTTTCTCTCAGATGCGCTTTCATGCACAGCGGATCAAGTTCGATAAGCATCACATAAAGCCCCGATTCCTCCTGCACCAAGAGCGCTCGATCAATGATGCGGAGCTTCAGATGCATCGCGTTGGCTTGCTGAAGATGAAAATGCAAAGCTTGTCGAGATTGCGGTAGTGCTGGGGGAATGTGCATGAGATTCCGACCCTGGTCTGGGCGGGCATGGCACAAGTATTCATAAAGCGTCATCGCTGCAAATGCAGGAGATTCTTTCGAATAGCGCCCTGGAGAGGGTGGAACGTTCTCGAGTACATCAAGGGCGGCGTAAATGTACCGGGCAGCGTCGCTCGCCACGTTCTGGTTGCTGGTTCCGAGCGGCCAGTCAAAGCGTACGAACCCGACCCCAAGCGCTTTTACCAGTGCGGGTGTTGGTGTGAGTGCGAAGAAAATTTCGCCCCCTGGCTCGTGGCTATAGAGCACTACACGCTCGGCACTCTCTTTCATCATGCGAGCGTGGGCGACCGAAAGGTCTTGGTTCGCGAGCTTCATTGGCGACGGGCGGACTTTCCAAACTCGGTCGGCGAATTTGAGTGCCTCGGCTACCGCCAAGTGAAACCTTTGGAGGTCAGCCAGCAGGCGGTCAGAAAAGAGCTCAACGTAGTGCTCGGTCGCCTTGGCAAGGAACTGCTCGAAAGCCGTGTTCAGATACCTCGCAAGGTCGCGGGCAAGTGCTTCGTCGTGGCTGAGCGACCACCGGATTTGCGCAGGCAGTTTCGGGTTGGCCGCGAAGTGCTTCGGGAATGTGAGGTAGTACTGAAAGCCAGTGTTGGCTTGATAGACCAGGTGAGGGACACCTGTTTTGCTTTGACGCTTGGACATGATGGCATACCTTTTGGATTCACAGACGGACTGTGAGTAATCCAATGCCATCAAATCTGGTCTGAAACCCGCATTCTAGACGGGTTTCAGTGTTGAAATGGTGGAGCCGGGGGGATTTGAACCCCCGTCCGCCAGTTCTCCGCTGTCGGTACTACATGCTTAGCCAGATCTATTGAGTTAACTCCGCGCCGCCCGATTGGCAGGGTGCTTGGAGCGAGCTGTATGAGTTTTAACCGTTACGTCTACAGCGAACTTGGCGGCGATCCTGTTCTATCTGACAGTCATTTCGGGTTTACAGGCATCCCCTCATGACCGCTGGCGCCGAAGCGACCAGATGAAGGTTAGGCGGCTAGCGCGTACCCTTCGTAGTTGTCGTCGTTGGCAACTATAAGTTTGCAACAGTGGATTTACGAGTTCTGTTACCAACTCGGCATGCACCTAGAGTTTCGTTACCGGCGTCGAATCCTAATCGGCCCCATGAAGCGGTCTGCAGCTTCATGTGCGACGCAGTCTACGCCAAAGCAGAGGCTGCGTCGAACGCTTGATGGATTAGGTAAGTGCGGCTTGTCGGATTTCACGGGCTCTGCTGCGAAGAGCGGGCAGGTCACCTGCCCGCGCTCAGTGGGTCAGTTGCCTGCGCCTGAACCCGATCCGCTGGTGCCGCCGCTACCGGAGCTGCCTGGTCCTTTGAGTTCCTGCAGTGCTTTGGTCGAGTGGCTGATGCAGGCTTCGGTGTCGCCGGACTGCTGCGCCTGCCTGGCCTGTTCGATGTGTTCTTCGATCTGGCTCTTGGCTGGTTCTCCAAGGGTGGCCATGTTGGTGGCCATGTTGTCGTCGACCTCCTGCATGTTGAGTTCGCAGAGATTTTTATCGGCGGCGAACGCAGCGGGGCTGGCGAGCAAAGCGGCTGCGGCGAGTAGGGCTAATCGTTTCATGAGCGTCCTCCAGGGAGTTGTCTTCCCGGCGGGCCTGCCTGAATCAGTCTGTCGTGGCGGCGCCGAGGCGGGTGGAGCCCTCAGACTGCTGGGCTCTAAACTTCGGACTGCGGTTGCGCTCAAGCGTTTCATTTTTGTGATGGCATCCTTGTCCGTCGGATGTTCAGGCCGGCTGGCTGACCTTGCTGCGGCTGACGCGATCGACCAGATAGACCAGTCCGTGATAGTCGATTTCACCATGGCGGGAGAGGCCGATTTCGCAAGTACGGCTGGTGGAGATGCCTTCGCTGCACACCTGCACCGCTTCCTTGAGGCTGCGCAGTGCGTGGGCGTTGAGCGCTGGCGTGGTGAAGCCTTTGTCGCCTGCAAAACCGCAACAGTGGATGCCTTCGGGGATCACCACCTCCTTTGCGCAGCGGCGGGCAATATCGATCAGTGCCTGCGCCTCTCCCAGGTGCTGCGTGCTGCAAGTGACGTGGACTGCTATCGGCGCTTCCTGTGGGCTGAAGTCCAGCCGGTCCAGCAGGTGGGTGCGGATGAAACGCACCGGATCGTAGAAGTCCAGGCGTTGATCGGTCAGGCCCTGGACCATGCGCAGGGTGCAGGGACTGGTGTCGCAGTAGATCGGGTCGAGCCCGCCGCGGCTGGCCTTGAGCAGGGCATCAAGGGTTTCCTGGTGCTTGCGCTCGGCCTGCTCGGCGTAGCCTTTTGAGGCGAAGGGCTGGCCGCAGCAGAGATCGTTCAGGTTGTCCGGGAAGATAACTTGGTAGCCGGCCTTCTCTAGCAGGGCGCGGGTGGTGTCGAGCAGCGGTTTCTGTTCCTGATCGCGCGCCGCTGGACCCATGGCGCGCGAAACACAGGCGGCCAGGTAGACCACACGCGGCCGTTCGTCCTGCGGAGCCGGCTTGGGCAGGTGCAGACGATGTAGCGGCTGCGGCATGGCCGGTGTCCACAGTGGAACACGACCCTTGCTGAGCTTGGAGAACGCCGAGGAGGTTTTGCTCAGGGCCTTGGTGCCCATAATCAGATGCGCGCCATTGGCCGCATGCAGCATGAAGCGAGTGCCTTGCACTGCGGTGGCGAAGTGATCTGCTAGCCAGTTGGCGGTGCCGGTCTTGCTGGCTTCCTTGCTGCGCAGTTTGCGCACCAGATCGCCGGTGTTGATGCCCACCGGGCAGCGCTGGGCGCAGAGGCCGGTGGCGGCGCAGGTCTCGACGCCGTGGTAATGGTAGAGGCGTTCGATCTCGGTGGTATCGATGCCGGCGCGCTTGCGCGCCTGGATGTCGCGCCAGATGACGATGCGCTGGCGCGGCGTCAGGGTCAGTCCGTTGGACGGGCAGACTGGCTCGCAGAAGCCGCATTCGATGCACTTGTCGACGATCTCGTCGGCGGCAGGCATCGGCTTGAGGTTTTTCAGGTGGATCTGCGGGTCTTCGGAGAGCACCACGTCCGGGTTGAGGATGCCGGAGGGGTCGAGCAGGCGCTTGATCTGCCACATCAGCGCGTAGGCTTCGCTACCCCATTCCAGCTCGACGAAGGGCGCCATGTTGCGCCCGGTGCCGTGTTCGGCCTTGAGCGCTCCACCGAATTCCACCGCCACCAGTTGGGTGACGTCGTGCATGAATGCTTCGTAGCGGGCGACCTGGACTGGGTCGTCGAAGCCCTGGGTGAAGACGAAATGCAGGTTGCCTTCCAGCGCATGGCCGAAAAGGATCGCCTCGTTGTAGGCATGCTTCTCGAACAGCTGGATCAGGCGATTGACGCCCTCGGCCATGCGTTCGATGGGGAAGGTGACGTCCTCGATGATCACCGTGGTGCCGGTCTGGCGTACGGCACCGACGGCGGGGAAGGTGTCCTTGCGGATGCGCCAGAGCTGGTTGTAGACCGCCGGGTCTTCGCTGAAATCGACTTGCTTCTCCACTGGGAAATGCGCGATGGAAGCCATGATCAGGTTGATCTGCTCGTGCAGCAGCGACTGGCTGGCGGCACGGGACTCGATGAGCAACGCGCAGGCATTGGCGGAGAGGTCCTTGACCCACTCCGGCAGGCCTTTCATGTTTTCCACCGAGCGCATGCTGCGACGGTCCAGCAGTTCCACCGCCGAGACTGGCTGCTGCTTGAGCACTGGCACGGCCAGGCAGCAGGTTTCCACGTTGGGGAAGACGATCAGCGCGCTGGCCTTGTGCGGGTGGTCCGGCACGGTGTCGTAGGTCACCGCGCTGATGAAGCCCAGGGTCCCTTCGGAGCCGACCATTAGGTGGTTGAGGATATCCAGCGGCTCATCGAAATCGACCAGCGCGTTGAGCGAGAAGCCGGTGGTGTTCTTCAGTCGGTACTTGTGGCGGATCTTTGTTGCCAGTTCGTTGTTGGCGCGGGTCTGGCGACCGAGTTCGGCCAGCTCGTCGAGCAGCGCGCCGTGGCTGTGGCGGAAGGCGCTGACACTGACGGCATCTTCGCTGTCGATCACGGTGCCGTCGGCCAGGACGATACGCAGGCCGGCGAGGGTCTTGTAGCTGTTCTGCGCGGTGCCGCAGCACATGCCGCTGGAGTTGTTGGCGATGATGCCGCCGATCTTCGCCGCGTTGATCGAGGCCGGGTCTGGGCCGATCTTGCGGCCCAGCGGCGCCAGCACGGCGTTGGCGTTGGCGCCGATCACGCCGGGCTGCAGGCGGATTTGTGAACCGCTGTTGCGGATCTCGCGGCCGTTCCAGTTGTCGCCGAGCACGATCAGTACCGAGTCGGAGATCGCCTGGCCGGAAAGGCTGGTGCCGGCGGCGCGGAAGGTCACCGGCACGTGCTGCGAGTGGGCCAGTTTGAGCAGTCCCACCACTTCGGCTTCGGATTCGACGCGCACCACCAGCTTCGGAATCAGCCGGTAGAAGCTGGCGTCGATGCCGAAGGCCAGCGTGGAAAGTGGGTCGTCGAAGCGCCGCTCCGCCGGGATCAACTGTTCGACTGCTGCGAGAAAGTCGCTCGGCAGGGTGGCAGACGCGTTCATGCGGGCTCCGGAAGGTCAAACGGGCCGCGTCGGGGCGCGACCTCGTGGTGCTCATTCGACGTGTTTGGTGCTCTGGTACTGACCCAGCTCGCGAACCAACGAATCGGTGGTGATTTCGCTGATGGACTTCGCGCCGGTCAGCACCATCGCCACGCGCATCTCCTTGTCGATCAGGTTGAGCAGGTTGGTCACGCCGGCTTCGCCATCAGCCGCCAGCGCATAGGCGAAGGCGCGGCCAAGCATGATGGTGTCGGCGCCCAGGGCGATCATGCGAACCACGTCCAGGCCACTGCGGATACCGGAGTCGGCGAGAATCTTCAGGTCGCCTTTGACTGCGTCGGCGATGGCGGGCATGGCGCGGGCGCTGGAGAGCACACCGTCGAGCTGGCGACCGCCATGGTTGGAAACGATGATGCCGTCGGCGCCGAAGGTCACGGCGTCACGAGCGTCTTCGGCATCGAGGATGCCTTTGATCACCATTGGGCCGTCCCAGAACTCGCGAATCCACTCCAGATCTTTCCAGGAAATCGACGGGTCGAAGTTGGCCGCCAGCCAGCCAATGTAGTCTTCCAGCCCGGTCGGATGTCCTCGATAGGTGGAGATGTTGCCCAGATCATGCGGCTTGCCATGCAGGCCCACGTCCCAGGCCCAGAACGGATGAGTCATGGCTTGCAGCATGCGACGCATGTTGGCATTCGGGCCGCTCATGCCGGAATGCGCGTCGCGGTAGCGAGCGCCGGGGGTCGGCATGTCGACAGTGAATACCAGTGTGGTGACGCCGGCGGCCTTGGCGCGCTCCAGGGCGTTCTTCATGAAGCCGCGGTCCTTCAGCACGTAGAGCTGGAACCACATGGGCCGCTTGATTGCCGGCGCGACTTCCTCGATCGGGCAGACCGATACGGTGGACAGTGTGAAGGGGATGCCCTTCTTGTCCGCAGCGCGGGCGGCCTGGACTTCGCCGCGACGGGCGAGCATGCCGGTCAGGCCGACCGGTGCCAGCACAACGGGCATCGACAGGGTTTCGCCGAACAGTTGAGTTTCCAGGCTGAGATCGGACATGTTGCGCAGTACGCGCTGGCGCAGAGCGAGGCTGGCCAAGTCTTCGACGTTGCGACGCAGCGTGTACTCCGCATAGGCGCCGCCATCGACATAGTGGAATAGGAAAGGCGGTAGTTTGCGTTTTGCAGCAGCGCGGTAATCCGTGGAGGCAGAAATGATCATCGTGTGTTCTCACCGAATGAAACGGGGTAAGTCTCGTGGTGCTCCCGTCTGTGACGAAGGCTGTGTTCCGACCTGGTTGTCCTGATCAGGCGAGGCTGAGCGTGAACAGGACAGCATTCCAAACGTCTTTGCCCCGGGCGTACCGGGGCAAAGGTCGTGCATTACATCAGACGCCAACCAGTGGGTCCGTCACGCCCAGCAGGTAGATCGCCAGCATGCCGATCACACCGGTGAACAGCACATAGTACAGAGTAGGCCAAACGGTCTTGCGCAGCGTGACGCCCTCACGACCGAGCAGGCCTACGGTAGCCGAGGCGGCGACGACGTTGTGGATCGCCACCATGTTGCCGGCAGCCGCACCGACCGCTTGCGTCGCGACGATCATCGCGCCGGAAATGCCCAGCGACTGCGCAACGCCGAACTGGAACTGGCTGAACATCATGTTGCTAACTGTGTTGGAGCCGGCAATGAAGGCGCCCAACGCACCTACGGAGGGCGCCAGCAGCGGATAAATTCCACCCACGCTATCGGCGACGTAACGCGCCATGATGATCGGCATGCTGGCCAGGTCCGCGCCGTTGACGCCGGAGTTGATCAAGATGCGCACCATCGGCACGGTGAACAGCAGCACGAAGCCGGCACTGAGCAGCACGCCACTTGATTCCTTCACGGCGGCCTTGAGCTCCGATGCGCGCATGCCGTGCAGGAAGAAGGTGATCAGCACCACCGCGACGAGAATGCCGCCGGGCAGGAACAGCGGCTCGATACTGGCGCTGATACCTGTCTCGCCAAGAATGTTACCGAAGGCGATGGACACCGACTTCAGCGCGCTGCTGACTTCGGGAAAGACCCGGCTGATCACCAGAATCAGGCCCACCAGCACATAGGGCAGCCAGGCACGGAGGGCACTCATCGGGCGCGCCGCGATGTCTTCTAGCTTCATCTCGACGGTGCCCAGCCATTCGGCCGGCCAGTCCTTGGCCTCGGCGAAGTCCCAGGCGTTTTTCGGTGTCAGGAAGTTGAAGCGAGCCGCGGTTGTAACGATGGCCAGGCCGATGAGGCCGCCCAGCAGCGACGGGAATTCCGGGCCTAGGAAGATTCCGGTTGCGACATAGGGCAGGGTGAACGCCAGGCCTGCGAAGATCGCGAAGGGCAACACTTCGAAGCCGGCTTTCCAGCTTTTCTCCTTGCCGAAGAAGCGCGTCAGCATCATCGCCATGACCAGCGGCATCACGGTGCCGACAATGGCGTGAGTGATCGCCACGCTGCTGGTGATCTGCTGCAGGAAAAGGTTCCAGCTGGAGCCCTGGGCGGCCAGTTGAGCACCGATGGAGGCGGTGTCCAGGCCACTGTTGATGCCAACTACGATAGGGGTGCCGACTGCGCCGAACGATACCGGCGTGCTTTGAACCAACATCCCCATCAGTACGGCCGCCATGGCCGGGAAGCCGATGGCAACCAGCAGGGGGGCGGCAATCGCTGCAGGTGTGCCGAAGCCGGACGCGCCTTCGATGAAGCATCCGAACAGCCAGGCGATGATGATGGCCTGGATGCGGCGGTCAGGGCTGACGGTGGTGAAGCCGGCGCGAATGGCGGTGATGCCACCGGAGTGCTTCAAAGTGTTCAGCAGCAGGATGGCGCCGAAGATGATCCACAGCAGGCCGAGGGTGATTACCAGGCCTTGCAGCGTCGAGGCGATGATTCGGTTGAAACTCATGTCCCATACGAACAAGCCGATGGCGGCAGTGAACAGATAGACCAACGGCATGGCGCGGCTAGCAGGCCAGCGCAGGCCAATCAGCATGATGGCGGCGAGCAGAATGGGCGTGAAGGCGAAAAGTGCAAGCAGTCCGGTGGACATGTCAGGCTCCCCCTGTGGTTGGGTTCAGACAGGACCCTGAGCGGACCGTGGAGTAGGCGCCGGATAAAGATCTCATGATGAGTCCTCGTTATTATTGGCTTCCTGTAAATTGGTCATACCACTTAACATGGAAGTGCCGTCAGCGTAAGAGCATCTCTGTTTTGCCGTCAATTAACTCGCTATAGACTTTGGTCGCAGGGTCTGCTCTTGCCAGTATTCAGCGCGATCGCTAGGCTCTGTACTTATTGGTAAGACCACTCGGGGAGTGGAATATGGAAGTGGGAATGGTGCGTCACCGCCGGTTGGCGGATGACATCGTCACGCAATTGGAAGCGATGATTCTCGAAGGCACGCTCAAGCCGGGTGAGCGGTTGCCGGCGGAACGAACCTTGGCGGAACAGTTCGGCGTATCGCGACCGTCGCTGCGCGAGGCGATCCACAAACTGGTGGCTAAGGGGTTGCTGGTCAGCCGGCACGGTGGCGGAAACTTCGTGGCGCAGTCGCTGGGTACGACTTTCAGCGATCCGCTGTTACATCTGCTGGAGAACAACGCCGATGCTCAGCGTGATTTGCTGGAGTTCCGGCACACGCTAGAGGGCAGTTGCGCCTATTACGCTGCATTGCGCGCTACCGAGGTCGATCAGCAGCGCCTCGGCGAAGCCTTTGCCGCGCTACAGGATTGCTATTCGCGGGAGGGCGCCGTAAGCCGGGCGGAAGAAGGTGCGGCCGATGCACGCTTCCATCTGGCTATTGCCGAGGCCAGTCACAATACGGTCTTGCTGCACACGATCCGGGGCCTGTTCGACATGCTCAAACGCAATGTGGTGACCAACATTGGTGGCATGTATGCGTTACGCGATGAGACGCGCAACATGCTCATGAAGCAGCATCAAGAGCTGTACGACGCGATCATCGGGCGTCGGGCGGACGAGGCGCGGGACGTGATCCACCGCCATATCAATTACGTGCAGGAAGTGCTCGCCGAAGGTCAGCAAGAGGCTCGCCGCCTGGCGCGCGCGCAGCGCCGGCATGGCGAAAAGGTAAAAGGTTCTTAGCGAATCCTGGCGCGAAAAGCGCCTGGGATAGCTTCAAGCTTTGGGGGCTGGCTTAGTCGTCCTTGCCCTTGGTGCGCATGGCGCGCTGGATCTCGCGCGCCGAATCGCGCTCTTTCTCGGTGTGGCGCTTGTCGAATTCTTTCTTGCCCTTGGCAAGAGCGATATCGCATTTGATCAGATGCTTTTTCCAGTACAGCGAGAGGGCGACGCAGGCGTAGCCTTTCTGCTGCACGGCACCGAACAGCTTGCCCAGCTCGCGCTTGTTGAGCAGCAGCTTGCGGGTGCGCGTCGGGTCGGCGATGACATGGGTGCTGGCGGTGGTCAGCGGCGTGATGTGACAACCCATCAGCCAGGCCTCGCCGTCCTTGAGCAGTACGTAGCTATCCACCAGTTGCGCCTTGCCGGCACGCAGGCTTTTCACTTCCCAACCAGCCAGAACGAGGCCCGCCTCGAATTTCTGCTCGATGAAGTAATCGTGTAGCGCTTTCTTGTTCAGCGCGATGGTCCCGGGGGACTGTTTCTTCTGTTTGGCCATAGGTTGCGCATTATAGGGAGAGACGCTGCGGCTGGCGATAAGCTGTGAGCTGCGACGGCATGAAACTTGAGAGGGACGGGCTTATCCCCGACAATGTGCCATCTTTTCGTTCGCTCGTGCCGGTCGTGCTGCGTGCCGGAGGATTGTACGGGTGCCCTCATTCTTGCCATCGATGCCGTTGGCGTTCGTTTGGCTGTGGCGGTCTTTGGCTGTCGACTGATGAAGTAGAAGGTCTGCATGACGACACATATCCAACGCTCGGCACTGCTGCCGTATCCGGCGCACGCATTGTTCGACATGGTCAACGATGTGGCCAGCTACCCCAAGTTTCTGCCTTGGTGTTCCGCCACCGAGGTGCTGTCTGCCAGCGAGACGCAAATGCAGGCCAGCATGACCGTGGCGAAAGCGGGGCTGAGTCAGCGCTTTTTGACACGCAACGAGCTGCAGCCGGGCAAGCGCATCGAGATGCAGCTGGAGGAGGGGCCGTTCAGCCATTTGCACGGTATTTGGGAATTCAAGGCGTTAGGGGAGAAGGCCTGCAAGATCAGCCTGGACCTGACGTTCGACTACGCCGGACCGCTGGTCAAGGCCACCCTCGGACCGCTGTTCAATCAGGCGGCCAACACCTTGGTCGATGCCTTCTGTGACCGCGCGAAACAGCTCTATGGATAAGCAGGCCATCGCCATCGAGGTCGTCTACGCCCGGGCAGACAAGCAGAAGCTGCTTCGCCTGACGGTGCCGCAGGGTACGAGCGTGCGTGCGGCGGCGCTGCAATCGGGAATGGATGCGCATTTTCCCGAGCTGGATCTGAATGCGGCGCCACTGGGGATATTCGGCAAGGCGGTGCTCAAGCCGGATGAGCGGGTGCTGGAAGAGGGCGAGCGGGTGGAGATTTACCGGCCTTTGATTGCCGACCCGAAAGAAGTACGCAAGCAGCGTGCCGCGAAGGCGGCAAAGAACAAGGCCGAGACGACAGGGAGTTGACGAGCCCGGGCGATCCGGGCTCTGCCTCGCAGCTTAGTTGGTTTCCAGAGGTTCCGGGATCGGCACCGGTACCGGCTCGGCTGCGTCGACATCGCGCTGGATCTGCTCCAGCAGCGAGCCTGGCGCGGGGCTTTCTTCCCCGGTTGCCGCGGGCTCGACGGTCGTCGGCTGGCCGCCTAGGATTGCCTCGTCACGGCTGACGCCTGGCATGAAATCACCGGCCAGACCTGCAAGTTGATCGTTGCCGTTGAAGACCAGGCTGACGCGCTCCTGCTGGCGCTGCCCGCCGCCGGGCTGGATGCTGTACAGATAATCCCAGCGGCTGGCGTTGAAGGTATCGGTGATAAGCGGGCTGCCCATGATAAACCGCACTTGTGACCGGGTCATTCCGGGGCGCAACTGGTCTATCATGTCCTGCGTAACGACATTGCCCTGTTGAATGTCGACCTTGTAAACCCCGGGGAATGAGCAACCGGCGAGTGCGAACAGGCCCACAAGCGTGAGGCTGGACAGCATGAGCTTGGCGTTTTGCATCGGTGGGTGACTTCCACTATCTTGGCTGGGCAAAGCCTGGATCATACCCGTATTGAAGGAGGCTGCGAAACAGCAGCAACGAGAAAGCCAACCATGGTTGAAAATAGCGAACTACGCAAAGCCGGCCTCAAAGTGACCCTGCCACGGGTCAAAATTCTGCAGATGCTGGATACCACCGATCGGCGTCATATGAGTGCCGAAGATGTCTACAAAGCGCTGATGGAGGCGGGCGAAGATGTCGGCCTGGCCACGGTTTATCGCGTGCTCACGCAATTCGAGGCGGCGGGGTTGGTGGTTCGCCACAATTTCGATGGCGGCCATGCGGTATTCGAGCTAGCCGACGGTGGCCACCATGACCATATGGTTTGCGTCGATAGCGGTGATGTCATCGAATTCTTCGATCATGACATCGAGAAGCTGCAAAAAGAGATCGTCCAGCGCCACGGCTACGAGCTCGTTGATCACAATCTGGTGCTCTACGTGCGCAAGAAGGCCGAGTGATAATTAGTGCTGCGTAAAAAAGGCGACCTTTCGGTCGCCTTTTTCGTTGTGGCCGTTTACGCCTGGGCTGAACTGATCATCTGGCGGGCATGGGCCAGCGCTTGCTCGGTCAGGTCGACCCCGCCGAGCATGCGTGCAATCTCGTCGACGCGCTCGCTTTCCTGTAGCACGGCGACCGCCGTATGGGTCTCGTTCTGGCCGCGTGCTTTGTGCACGAACAGGTGGTGATGCCCCTGGGCAGCAACTTGGGGCAAGTGGGTAACGGTCAGTACCTGCCCTTGTTCGCCGAGGCGGCGCAGCAGCTGGCCCACCACTTCAGCGGTAGGGCCGCCGATGCCGACATCGACTTCGTCGAACACCAGTGTCGGTACGCGTGAAGTCTGCGCGGTGATCACCTGGATCGCTAGACTGATTCGCGACAGTTCGCCGCCGGAAGCGACCTTCGCCAGTGGACGCAGTGGCTGGCCAGGGTTGGCACTGACGAGAAATTCCACCTGTTCCAGCCCGTATGGAAGGTGCTCGCCTTCAGTGCAGGGCTTGAGCACGACGCTGAACTTGCCACCCGGCATACCTAGGCGCTGGATTTCCGCCTCCACCGAAGATGCGAGCGTCTCGGCTGCTTGCCGGCGAGCGTTGCTCAGCTCGGATGCCTTGTCTTGATAGTGACGGCTGTAGCCGGCCAGCTCCTCGCTCAGGCGCTCCAGCGCTTCGTCATCAGCATTCAGGCTTTCGAGTTCTTCCAGCAGGCGCTGCTGCAAGGGGGGCAGTTCGCTTGGTTGTACGCGGTGCTTGCGTGCCAGGGTATAGATGTTGTCCAGCCTTTCTTCCAATGTCTGCTGGCGCTCGGGGTCGGCATCGAAATGATCGACGAAACGATTCAGTTCGCCCATGGCTTCCTCGACTTGGATCTGCGCGCTGGCCAGCAGATTCACCGCTTCAGCCAGTGCGCTGGGCTGGCTCTGGAAAGCGGATAGGCGTTGCAGGCTGCCCGTCAGCGCCGACAGCACGTTGCCGGCATCGCTTTCGCTGCACATGTCCATGACCTGGCGGCACGCGCCGAGTAGCTGTTCGGCATTGGCCAGGTTCTTGTGCTCCTGCTCCAGTTGTTCCAGTTCACCTTCTCCGAGAGCGAGATTTTCCAGCTCTTCCAACTGATAGCTGAGGAGCTGATGGCGTGCGCGCTGCTCGTCGCTGCTATTGCTCAGGCGTTCGAGTGTCTGGCGGGTCTGGCGCCAGCGCTGTGCGGCCAGCTGTACCTGGCGCGCGAGTTCCTGGCTGCCGCTGTATTCGTCGAGCAGGCGCCGGTGGGTATCGGTTTTCAGCAGCGACTGGTGTTCGTGCTGGCTGTGGATATCGATCAGCAGCTCGCCGAGTGCCTTGAGGTCGCCCTGCGGACAGGGGGTGCCGTTGATGTAGCCCCGCGAGCGGCCTTCGGCGGTGATGACGCGGCGCAGGATGCATGGGCCGTCATTGTCCAGATCGCGCTCGGCGAGCCAGGCGCGCGCATCGGGGATGTCGTCCAGATCGAAACTAGCGAGGATGTCGGCCTTGTCCGCGCCGATGCGCACCGCACTGCTGTCGGCGCGATCTCCCAGAGTAAGCCCGAGGGCATCGAGCATGATCGACTTGCCGGCGCCGGTTTCCCCGCTGATCACGCTCATACCACGCTGCAATTCGAGATCGAGATGTTCGACGATGGCGAAATTATGGACGGAAAGATGAACCAGCATGGCAGGGCTCCCGAAAGCGTGGCTGGCTATTTATACAGTAGTTTTTGAGGCGGCTTCAAGCAGGAAGAAAAAAGCAGTGACGAGCTGCAAACTGCAAGCTCGAGACGGAATACAAGGTAAAGCATCTCGATGCAGCCCGAGCCGCTCATGCGTTTAGCTTGCTGGCCGCCCCTTGAACCAGGATTCCGTGCCCCCATATAGCGGCACAAGCGCGGGTTCGACAGCCCGCTGACGTTTTGATGAGGAGGATCGCATGGCCGACGAGCAGAACCTGGACAACCAGAACCCTGAACAGAGTGAGGAGTTGCAAGCCGAGGTGACCGAGGATCTGGCCGCGCGCGTGCATTCACTCGAGGAGCAGCTGGCGGCGGCGCAGGACCAGTCTCTGCGGGTTGCCGCCGAGTTGCAGAACATTCGCCGCCGCGCCGAGCAGGACGTGGAGAAAGCGCACAAGTTCGCACTGGAAAAATTCTCGGGTGATCTGCTGGCGGTGGCTGACAGTCTGGAGCGCGGCCTCGAGCTGTCGAGCCCAGATGAAGAGGCCGTCAAGGCCGTGCGTGAAGGTCTCGAGCTAACGCTCAAACTGCTGCTCGACACACTGGCACGCCATCAGCTGACGCAGCTCGATCCGCAAGGCGAACCCTTCAATCCCGAGCACCACCAAGCTATGGCGATGGAAGAAAGCACCCACGCCGAGCCTGGCAGCGTGCTCAAGGTCTTCCAGAAGGGCTATCTGCTCAATGGCCGCCTGCTGCGCCCGGCAATGGTCGTCGTCAGCAAGGCGCCGGCGCAAACCCCGCCTTCGATCGACGAGAAGGCTTGAATTTCGGCTGCGGACCCCCATCTGGTAGCCAAGCGTTTTTGTGTTACCCGCAGCCGGTAAACAGGCGCGGATTTCATCCAAGATTTTCGGAGATAGATAAATGGGCAAAATCATCGGTATCGACCTGGGGACCACTAACTCCTGCGTCTCCATTCTGGAAAATGGCAAGGCCAAGGTCATCGAGAACGCTGAAGGCGGTCGTACCACGCCGTCGATCATCGCGTACGCAAATGACGGCGAGATCTTGGTCGGTCAGTCTGCCAAGCGTCAGGCGGTGACGAATCCACACAACACCCTGTACGCAGTGAAGCGTCTGATCGGCCGCCGCTTCGATGAAGAAGTCGTGCAGAAAGATATTCAGATGGTCCCGTACAAGATCGTCAAGGCTGACAACAGCGACGCCTGGGTGGAAGTGAACGGTCAGAAAATGGCGCCGCCGCAGATTTCCGCGGAAATCCTCAAAAAGATGAAGAAGACCGCCGAAGACTACCTCGGCGAGCCGGTCACTGAAGCGGTGATTACCGTACCGGCCTACTTCAACGACAGTCAGCGTCAGGCCACCAAGGATGCCGGTCGTATCGCCGGTCTGGACGTCAAACGCATCATCAACGAGCCGACTGCGGCTGCGCTGGCTTACGGCATGGACAAGGCCAAGGGCGACCACACCGTGATCGTCTATGACCTGGGTGGCGGTACCTTCGATGTATCGGTGATCGAGATCGCCGAAGTCGATGGCGAGCACCAGTTCGAAGTGTTGGCCACCAACGGCGACACCTTCCTCGGTGGTGAGGATTTCGACATCCGTCTGATCGACTACCTCGTCGACGAGTTCAAGAAAGAAAGCGGCATGAACCTCAAGGGCGACCCGCTGGCCATGCAGCGCCTGAAGGAAGCTGCCGAGAAGGCCAAGATCGAGCTGTCCTCCAGCCAGCAGACCGACGTCAACCTGCCGTACATCACTGCCGATGCCAGCGGTCCGAAGCACCTGAACGTGAAGATATCCCGCGCCAAGCTCGAAGCGCTGGTTGAGGATCTGGTGCAGCGCACCATCGAACCTTGCCGCATCGCGCTGAAGGATGCCGGTATCGACGTATCGAAGATCGACGATGTGATCCTGGTCGGCGGTCAGACCCGCATGCCGTTGGTGCAGCAGAAGGTTGCAGAATTCTTCGGTAAGGACGCGCGCAAGGACGTCAACCCGGACGAAGCCGTGGCCATGGGCGCCGCCATTCAGGGCGCGGTTCTGGCTGGTGACGTCAAGGACGTGCTGCTGCTGGACGTCTCCCCGCTGACCCTGGGTATCGAAACCATGGGCGGCGTGATGACCGCGCTGATCGAGAAGAACACCACTATCCCGACCAAGAAGTCGCAGGTGTTCTCTACCGCTGACGACAACCAGAGCGCGGTGACCATCCACGTGCTGCAGGGCGAGCGCAAACAGGCCAGCGGCAACAAGTCACTGGGTCGCTTCGACCTGGCCGAGATTCCGCCGGCGCCACGCGGCATGCCGCAGATCGAAGTCACCTTCGACATCGACGCCAACGGCATCCTGCACGTGTCCGCCAAGGACAAGGCCACCGGCAAGCATCAGTCCATCGTGATCAAGGCCAACTCCGGTCTGTCCGAGGAAGAAATCGAGCAGATGGTCCGTGACGCCGAGGCCAACGCCGAGGAAGACCGCAAGTTCGAAGAGCTGGCCGGTGCCCGCAACCAGGGTGACCAACTGGTGCATGCGACTCGCAAGATGATCACCGAGGCTGGCGACAAAGCCACCGAGGAAGACAAGGTCAGCATCGAGAAGGCCCTTGCCGAGTTGGAAGTTGCTATCAAGGGTGACGACAAGGCTGAGATCGAGGCGAAAATCGCTGCGGTGTCCCAGGCCTCTACGCCCCTGGCGCAGAAAATGTATGCCGAACAGCCTCAGGGTGGCGAAGGCCAGCCGGCCGGTGACAATGCGCAGCCTGGTGACGACGTGGTCGATGCCGAGTTCGAAGAGGTCAAGGACAACAAGTAAGCCTGGCTTACTTCCGCTCCAGCCCGTCCCGACTGCGTTCGGGCGGGCCTGACCGCTGCGCGGGGGCTTGCTCCCGCGTCGGCGTGTCTGGAGGGTACGAATTTGAAGGTTCAGGAAATTTATGGCCAAACGTGATTATTACGAAG
This sequence comes from Stutzerimonas stutzeri, assembly GCF_024448955.1. Taxonomy (GTDB): domain Bacteria; phylum Pseudomonadota; class Gammaproteobacteria; order Pseudomonadales; family Pseudomonadaceae; genus Stutzerimonas; species Stutzerimonas stutzeri_AQ. The sequence goes on along the minus strand of NZ_JAMOIH010000021.1, from coordinate 16,149 downwards.
TGCTGGGTGTCGAGCGTGGCGCCAGCGAGGCGGAGCTGAAAAAGGCTTACCGTCGTCTCGCCATGAAACACCACCCCGATCGCAATCCAGGGGACAAGGCGGCCGAGGAGAGCTTCAAGGAAGCCAGCGAGGCATATGAAGTGCTCTCGGACGCCAGCAAGCGCCAGGCCTACGATCAGTACGGCCACGCCGGTGTCGATCCGCAGATGGGGGCCGGTGCGGGTGCGGCTTATGGCGGCGCCAATTTCTCCGACATTTTCGGCGACGTGTTCAGCGATTTCTTTACCGGTGCACGCGGCAGCTCCCGTGGTGGTGCCCAGCGCGGCAGCGATCTGCGTTACACCCTCGAGCTGGATCTGGAAGAAGCCGTGCGCGGCACCACCGTGACTATTCGCGTGCCGACGCTTGCCGAGTGCAAGACCTGCGATGGCTCCGGCGCCAAGAAGGGCACCAGTCCGGTGACCTGTACTACCTGCGGTGGCATCGGCCAGGTCCGCATGCAGCAGGGCTTCTTCTCCGTTCAGCAGACCTGCCCACGCTGTCATGGCAGTGGCAAGATGATCTCCGACCCTTGTGGCAGCTGTCATGGCCAGGGGCGTGTTGAGGAGCAGAAGACGCTGTCGGTGAAGGTGCCGGCGGGTGTTGATACGGGTGACCGCATTCGCCTGACCGGCGAGGGCGAGGCCGGGACTCAAGGTGGCCCGGCGGGTGATCTGTACGTGGTGGTCAACGTGCGCGAGCACGCAATCTTCCAGCGCGACGGCAAGCATCTCTATTGCGAGGTGCCGATCAGCTTCGCCGACGCGGCGTTGGGCGGCGAGTTGGAAGTGCCGACCCTCGATGGTCGGGTCAAGCTGAAGATTCCCGAGGGTACCCAGACCGGCAAGCAGTTCCGCCTGCGCGGCAAGGGTGTGGCGCCGGTGCGCGGTGGTGCGGCGGGCGACCTGCTGTGCCGGGTTGCGGTGGAAACGCCGGTCAACCTGAGCAAGCGGCAGCGCGAAATGCTCGAGGAATTCCGCGGCACGCTGCAGGGCGACACCTCTCATTCGCCCAAGGCCAGCGGCTGGTTCGAGGGTGTGAAGCGCTTTTTCGGCGATGTCTGAGCGGAAGCTGGAAGCTTGAAGCCGGGAGCCTGAAGCGCGCCGGAGCAGCTTTCAGCTTCAGGCTTTCCAGCTTGGAGCTTTGTTATGCGACGTATTGCAGTGATGGGCGCCGCTGGGCGCATGGGCAAGACCCTGATCGAAGCGGTGCAGCAGACCGCTGGCGCCGCCGGACTTACTGCGGCGATCGATCGGCCGGATAGCACGCTGGTCGGCGCCGATGCCGGCGAACTGGCGGCGATCGGTCGTTTGGGGGTGCCGCTGATTGGCGAAGTGGCCAAAGTGGCGGATGAGTTCGACGTGCTGATCGACTTCACCCATCCCTCGGTTACCTTGAAAAATCTGGACGTGTGCCGGCGTGCCGGCAAGGCGATGGTGATCGGTACGACCGGTTTTTCCGAGGCTGAAAAGGAGCGTCTGGTTGCCGCTGCGAAGGACATCCCCATTGTCTTTGCTGCCAACTTCAGCGTTGGGGTCAACCTCTGCCTGAAGCTGCTCGATACTGCGGCCCGTGTACTGGGCGACGAGGCTGACATTGAGATCATCGAGGCGCATCACCGGCACAAGGTCGATGCACCATCCGGCACTGCGCTGCGCATGGGTGAGGTGGTTGCCGAGGCGCTGGGGCGCGATCTACGCAAGGTCGCGGTCTATGGGCGCGAAGGCCAGACCGGCGCGCGCGAGCGGGACACCATCGGCTTCGCCACGGTGCGCGCCGGTGATGTGGTGGGCGACCACACGGTTCTGTTCGCTGCCGAAGGTGAGCGGGTCGAGATCACTCACAAGGCCTCCAGTCGCATGACCTTCGCCAAGGGTGCGGTACGTGCGGCTCTGTGGCTCGATGAAAAACCGGCCGGGCTGTACGACATGCAGGACGTGCTTGGCTTGCGCTGATTCGCCGTCGGGTGGATTGCGGCTGGACCGCAAGAGGGGTTTTCTGTAAGCTTCCCGCTTTAGTGTGTCCACTAAAAGTTGCGCAGAATGACTCCAATAAAAAGCGGGATGACCTTCACACGTCATCCCGCTTTTTTACAATCTGCGCCTGCTTCAGCCTTGATCTTTGGGAGGTCTCTTGACTAAGCCAGCCCCTACGCCAGCCATTCTGGCCCTTGCCGATGGCAGCATTTTTCGCGGCGAATCCATCGGCGCCGATGGTCAGACCATCGGCGAGGTGGTGTTCAACACCGCCATGACCGGCTATCAGGAAATCCTCACCGACCCGTCCTACGCCAAGCAGATCGTGACCTTGACTTACCCGCACGTGGGTAACACCGGGACCAACCCGGGCGATGCCGAGTCCTGGAAAGTCTGGGCTGCCGGCCTGGTCATCCGCGACCTGCCGTTGCTGGCCAGCAACTGGCGCAACCAGCAGTCGCTGCCTGACTACCTCAAGGAGAACGGCACTGTTGCCATCGCCGGTATCGATACCCGCCGCCTGACACGCATCTTGCGCGAGAAGGGCGCCCAGGATGGCTGCATCCTGGCAGGTGAAGACGCGACCGAAGAGAAGGCGCTGGAGCTGGCGCGGAGCTTTCCGGGCCTCAAGGGCATGGACTTGGCCAAGGAAGTCAGCGTCAAGGAACGCTACGAATGGCGCTCCAGCGTGTGGTGCCTGGAAAACGACCAGCACGCGGAAATTCCGGCCAGCGAGCTGCCGTACCATGTGGTGGTTTACGATTACGGCGTGAAATACAACATCCTGCGCATGATGGTTGCGCGTGGATGCCGTCTGACCGTCCTGCCAGCGCAGACGCCTGCCAGCGAAGCGCTTGCGCTGAATCCCGATGGTATCCTGCTGGCCAACGGTCCGGGCGATCCGGCGCCGTGCGATTACGCCATCAAGGCCATCCAGGAGATCCTGGAAACCGATACGCCGGTACTCGGCATCTGCCTGGGTCATCAGTTGCTGGCGCTGGCTTCCGGCGCGACCACGGTGAAGATGCCCAATGGTCACCACGGTGCCAACCACCCGGTACAGGACCTGGACACAGGCGTGGTGATGATCACCAGCCAGAACCACGGTTTTGCAGTAGACGAAGCCAGTCTGCCGAGCAACCTGCGCGCCACGCACAAGTCGCTATTCGACGGCACCCTGCAAGGCATCGAGCGCACCGACAAGGTGGCCTTCAGCTTCCAGGGTCACCCCGAGGCCAGCCCAGGCCCGCATGACGTAGCGCCGCTATTCGACCGATTCATCGAAGCCATGGCCAAGCGCCGTTAAGCCTGCCGACTGACCAAAGGATTCGAGAGTAGACATGCCAAAACGTACAGATATCAAAAGCATCCTGATCCTCGGCGCTGGCCCCATCGTCATCGGCCAGGCCTGTGAGTTCGACTATTCCGGCGCCCAGGCCTGCAAGGCACTGCGCGAGGAAGGTTTCCGCGTCATTCTGGTGAATTCCAATCCGGCCACCATCATGACCGATCCGGCCATGGCCGACGCCACCTACATCGAGCCGATCAAATGGGCCACCGTGGCCAAGATCATTGAGAAGGAGCGCCCTGACGCGTTGTTGCCGACCATGGGCGGCCAGACCGCGCTGAACTGCGCGCTGGATCTGGAAAAGCACGGCGTGCTGGAGAAATTCGGCGTCGAGATGATCGGCGCCAACGCCGACACCATCGACAAGGCCGAAGACCGTTCGCGCTTCGACAAGGCCATGCGTGACATCGGCTTGGCCTGCCCAGTTTCCGGCATCGCGCACAACATGGATGAAGCCTACGGCGTACTCGACAAGGTCGGCTTCCCCTGCATCATCCGGCCGTCCTTCACCATGGGCGGCACCGGTGGCGGCATCGCCTATAACCGCGAAGAGTTCGAGGAAATCTGCGCACGCGGTCTGGACCTGTCGCCAACCAGCGAACTGCTGATCGACGAATCGCTGATCGGCTGGAAGGAATACGAGATGGAGGTGGTCCGTGACAAGAAGGACAACTGCATCATCGTCTGCGCCATCGAGAACTTCGACCCGATGGGTGTGCATACTGGTGACTCCATCACCGTGGCCCCGGCACAGACCCTGACCGACAAGGAATATCAGATCATGCGCAACGCCTCCCTGGCGGTGCTGCGTGAGATCGGCGTAGAAACCGGTGGCTCCAACGTGCAGTTCGGCATCTGCCCGAACACCGGTCGCATGGTGGTAATCGAGATGAACCCGCGCGTGTCGCGCTCCTCGGCTCTGGCTTCCAAGGCCACGGGTTTCCCGATTGCCAAGATCGCCGCCAAGCTGGCCGTCGGTTACACCCTCGACGAGCTGCAAAACGACATTACCGGCGGTCGTACTCCGGCTTCGTTTGAGCCGGCTATCGACTACGTCGTCACCAAGATCCCGCGCTTTGCCTTCGAGAAATTCCCCAAGGCCGATGCTCGTCTGACCACTCAGATGAAGTCGGTCGGTGAAGTCATGGCCATCGGTCGGACGTTCCAAGAATCGCTGCAAAAGGCGCTGCGCGGCCTGGAAGTGGGCGTGGCTGGTTTCGATCCGAAGATCGAGGCCGGCGATCCTGACGCAAGCAGCACACTCAAGCGCGAGCTGACTGTACCGGGCGCAGACCGCATCTGGTACGTAGGGGATGCCTTCCGTGCGGGCATGAGCGTGGAAGAAATCTTCCAGCTGACCAAGATCGATCACTGGTTCCTGGTGCAGATCGAGGACCTGATCAAAGACGAAGAACGCATCAAGACCATGGGCCTGTCCAGCATCGACCGCGATGTGATGTACAAGCTCAAGCGCAAAGGCTTTTCCGATGCGCGTCTGGCCAAGTTGCTTGGCGTGACCGAGAAGAACCTGCGCAACCATCGCCAGAAGCTAAAGGTGTTGCCGGTCTACAAGCGCGTCGATACATGTTCGGCTGAGTTCGCCACCGACACCGCCTACATGTACTCGACCTACGAGGAAGAGTGCGAAGCCAATCCGTCGAGCCGCGACAAGATCATGATCCTCGGCGGTGGGCCTAACCGTATTGGCCAAGGCATCGAGTTCGACTATTGCTGCGTGCACGCGGCACTGGCGATGCGCGACGACGGTTACGAGACCATCATGGTCAACTGCAACCCGGAAACCGTCTCGACCGATTACGACACATCGGATCGTCTGTACTTCGAGCCGGTGACGCTGGAAGACGTGCTGGAAATCGTCCGCGTCGAGCAGCCCAAGGGCGTGATCGTTCAGTACGGTGGCCAAACCCCGCTAAAATTGGCTCGTGCGCTGGAAGAAGCTGGTGTGCCGATCATCGGCACCAGCCCTGACGCTATCGACCGTGCCGAAGATCGCGAGCGCTTCCAGCAGATGGTCGAGCGCCTCAATTTGCGCCAACCGCCAAACGCGACTGCCCGTAGCGAAGAAGAGGCGCTGGCCGCATCCAAGGTCATTGGCTACCCGCTGGTGGTGCGTCCGTCCTACGTGCTTGGCGGGCGTGCGATGGAAATCGTCTACCAAGAAGAAGAGCTGCGTCGCTACATGCGCGAGGCGGTCAAGGTCTCCAATGACAGCCCTGTGCTGCTGGATCATTTCCTCAATTGCGCCATCGAGGTCGATATCGACGCGGTGTGCGACGGCGAGCATGTGGTGATCGGCGCGATCATGCAGCACATCGAACAGGCGGGTGTGCACTCCGGTGACTCGGCGTGTTCGCTGCCTCCGTATTCCCTGCCCGCACATATCCAGGACGAGATCCGTGATCAGGTCAAGAAGATGGCTCTTGAGCTTGGCGTGGTCGGCCTGATGAACGTGCAGATGGCGGTTCAGGGCGAGGATATCTTCGTCATCGAAGTGAATCCGCGTGCGTCGCGTACCGTACCTTTCGTGTCGAAATGCATTGGCGTGTCGCTGGCGATGATCGCCGCGCGGGTGATGGCGGGCAAAACGCTTGCAGAGGTTGGGCTGACCGAAGAAATCATCCCCAACTTCTACAGTGTCAAGGAGGCGGTGTTCCCGTTCGCCAAGTTCCCGGGTGTCGACCCGATCCTTGGCCCGGAAATGAAGTCCACCGGCGAGGTAATGGGAGTTGGTGACAATTTCGCCGAGGCCTTCGCCAAGGCACAGCTGGGCGCGAGCGAGATTCTGCCGAATAGCGGCTGCGCCTTCATCAGCGTGCGTGACGACGACAAACCTCACGTGGCTCAGGTCGCGCGCGATCTCATCGAGCTCGGTTTCGAGGTGGTTGGTACGGCCGGCACCGCCAAGATCATCGAAGCCGCGGGACTACCGGTGCGCCGGGTGAACAAGGTGACCGAGGGTCGCCCGCATGTCGTCGACATGATCAAGAATGACGAAGTCACCTTGATCATCAATACCACCGAGGGGCGCCAGTCCATCGCTGACTCCTACTCGATCCGTCGTAATGCTCTGCAACATAAGATCTGCTGCACCACCACCCTGGCGGGTGGCCAGGCGATCTGTGAGGCGCTCAGGTTCGGTCCTGAGAAGACCGTGCGCCGCTTGCAGGACCTCCATGCAGGAATTAAGGCATGACTAAATACCCTATGACTGTCCAGGGCGCACGCGCCCTGGAAGAGGAGCTCAAGCATCTGAAAACCGAGCTGCGTCCGCAGATTACCCAGGCCATCGCCGAGGCGCGGGAGCTGGGGGACCTTAAGGAGAATGCTGAATACCATGCTGCCCGGGAACAACAGGGTATGGTCGAAGCGCGCATTCGTGACATCGAGGGCCGACTGCAGAACGCGCAAGTCATCGATGTTGCCAGCATTCCGCGTACCGGTAAGGTCATTTTCGGCACGACTGTGGACATCGCCAACGTCGAAACGGATGAAACCGTGACGTACCAGATCGTTGGGGACGACGAGTCCGACATCAAGCGCGGCAAGTTGTCGGTCAGCTCGCCTATCGCTCGCGCCCTGGTGGGTAAAGAGGAGGGTGATGTGGTGACGGTGAAGACGCCTAGCGGTGTGTTGGAATATGAGATCGTCGAGGTTCGCCATATCTGACCGCCAACCCATGCGCGCCGGGGTGATTAGCTGGCAGCTGGCCCAAACGTTCTGGGTCGGCGGCCTTTGGTTGCTGCAGTTCGTGATGTTGCCAGCGCTGGCGAAAATTGGCTTGGCGCCGCTGCTGATCGAAGAGATCGCATCCAGTCTTCGGCCATTGCTGGTGGGTCTTGCCGCGTTCTGCGTGGGGCTTCAGGCAGTCGTACTGATCCAGTCCAAAGGCTTTCGCAGTCTTTGGCGGGATGTGCGTGGTCAATTACTAATGACGGTGCTGTTGCTTGCGGCGAGCTATTTTGTAGTGCGCGCTGGCGTCATCGAATCAGCGTACTGGTTGGTCTTCAGCTATTTGGTGATGGGGTTTTGCGGGCTGATGCTGGTGCTGCAGGTCGCTCCCGGGCGGGAGCGATAGGCGGAAGGCGATACGGGCGGAAAGCGGCTTAGCCCTGAAAGCGATGCACGTTCGATAGTTGCTTGTTCACCTTCGGATTTTTCCGATAGACCAAGGCCATCTTGCCGATGGATTGAACCAGTTCGCAGCCGCCGACCTTGCAGAGTTCTTCCATCACCGCATGGCGATCGTCGCGCTCGGTGATCCGTAGCTGTACCTTGATCAGTTCGTGATCGTTCAAGGCGCGATCCAGCTCGGCCTGCACCCCTTCGGTCAGCCCGTTCTCGGATACGATCAACACCGGCTTCAAGTGGTGGCCGATGGATTTGTACTGTTTCTTCTGCTCATTGGTGAGCGGCATAATTCGACCCTTGCGTCAGAACTCTTGAAAACGGCGGCTAGTGTAACTGACACGCCCTGAGCCGCACAGATGAGGTATCAGCTTGGCACGTTCCAAGACCAGCCCGCGTTGGCTGAAAGAGCATTTCGATGACCCCTATGTGAAGATGGCGCAGCGCGATGGCTATCGTTCACGAGCGAGCTACAAGCTGCTCGAAATCCAGGAAAAGGATCGGATCCTGCGGCCGGGCATGACGGTAGTTGATCTGGGGGCGGCCCCGGGTGGATGGTCTCAGGTAACCAGTCGCGTCATCGGAGACCGTGGGCGGCTGATCGCCTCTGACATCCTGCCGATGGACAGCATTGCCGATGTGACCTTCGTGCTCGGGGACTTTACCGAGGAGGTGGTCTTCGCAGAAATTCTCCAGGCCATCGGTGATACGCAAGTCGACCTTGTGATTTCGGATATGGCCCCCAATATGAGTGGGGTGAAAGTAGCTGACCAGGCGCGCGCGATGTTTCTCTGCGAGCTGGCATTGGATTTGGCGATGCGTGTATTGCGCCCCGGTGGCGATTTTTTGATCAAGATCTTTCAGGGGGAGGGGTTCGATGCCTACCTGAAGGACGTGCGGCAGAACTTCGACAAGGTGCAGATGCGCAAACCTCTATCTTCACGGGATCGCTCACGCGAACAGTACTTGTTGGCGCGTGGCTATCGTGGCGAGGGGTAGTCCATCGGCCCCAGTTCCAGCTGTCTAATAACAATTCCGGCTGGCGCCAACTGCAGGATTACGGGCTAGCATGTTTCATATCGGGTTACAGACCAAGCTGCCCGTTTAGTAACGTTGTGTAGTAAGTTAGGCCGAGAGCGAACCATCGGCCGTCATGCGAGCTCTCGACAACGAGCTCGCTCTAGAGGGTAGTGAATTGAACGACATGGCAAAAAACCTGATTCTGTGGTTGATCATTGCCGCTGTCCTGGTGACGGTGATGAACAACTTTTCCAGCCCGACCGAGCCCCAAACGCTCAACTATTCCGATTTCATCGAGCAGGTGAAAGAAGGTGGGGTGGAGCGCGTGACCGTCGACGGCTTCGTCATTACCGGTAAACGCAGTGATGGTGAAACTTTCAAGACTATTCGCCCGGCAATTCAGGACAACGGCCTGATTGGCGATCTGATCAATAACAATGTGGTGATCGAAGGCAAGCAGCCGGAGCAGCAGAGCATCTGGACGCAGTTGCTGGTCGCCAGTTTCCCGATCCTGGTAATCATCGCGGTCTTCATGTTCTTCATGCGTCAGATGCAGGGCGGAGCGGGTGGCAAGGGTGGGCCGATGAGCTTCGGCAAGAGCAAGGCGCGCTTGCTGTCCGAGGATCAGGTCAAGACCACTTTTGCCGACGTCGCCGGCTGCGACGAGGCTAAGGAAGAAGTAACCGAGCTGGTCGAGTTCCTGCGCGATCCTGGTAAGTTCCAGCGCCTCGGTGGCCGTATTCCGCGCGGCGTGCTGATGGTGGGGTCGCCAGGTACCGGTAAGACACTGCTGGCTAAGGCAGTCGCTGGCGAGGCCAAGGTTCCGTTCTTCACCATTTCCGGTTCCGACTTCGTCGAAATGTTCGTTGGTGTGGGCGCGAGCCGTGTGCGCGACATGTTCGAGCAGGCCAAGAAGCACGCGCCGTGCATCATTTTCATCGACGAAATCGATGCCGTCGGTCGCCATCGTGGCGCGGGTCTGGGTGGTGGTCATGACGAGCGCGAGCAGACGCTCAACCAGCTGCTGGTTGAGATGGACGGCTTTGAAATGAACGACGGCATCATCGTCATTGCTGCAACCAACCGTCCGGACGTGCTCGATCCGGCATTGCTGCGCCCTGGTCGTTTTGACCGCCAAGTGGTGGTTGGATTGCCTGATATTCGTGGTCGCGAACAGATTCTTAAAGTTCATATGCGCAAGGTTCCGCTCGGCGACAGTGTCGAACCGGCATTGATCGCTCGTGGTACTCCTGGCTTCTCGGGTGCCGATTTGGCCAACCTGGTCAACGAAGCCTCGCTGTTCGCCGCGCGCGCCGGTAAGCGTCTGGTGGAAATGAAAGAGTTCGAGTTGGCCAAAGACAAGATCATGATGGGCGCCGAGCGCAAGTCCATGGTCATGTCCGAAAAAGAGCGCCTCAATACGGCTTATCACGAGGCGGGTCACGCCATTGTTGGGCGCGTCGTTCCTGAGCATGATCCGGTCTACAAGGTTTCGATCATTCCTCGTGGTCGGGCGCTTGGCGTCACGATGTTCCTTCCCGAAGAAGACCGCTACAGCTTGTCCAAGCGTGCTTTGATCAGTCAGATTTGCTCCTTGTTCGGCGGTCGTATCGCCGAGGAAATGACGCTTGGCTTTGATGGGGTTACGACCGGTGCATCGAATGACATCATGCGTGCTACCCAGCTGGCCCGTAACATGGTCACCAAGTGGGGCTTATCCGAAAAGCTCGGTCCTCTGATGTATGCCGAAGAAGAAGGCGAGGTATTCCTTGGGCGCAGTGCCGGCAGTCAGCACACCAATGTCTCCGGGGATACAGCCAAGCTGATCGACCTTGAGGTACGCAGCATCATCGATCACTGCTATGACACGGCCAGGCAGATTCTGGCTGACAACCGCGACAAGCTTGATGTGATGGCCGAGACGTTGATGAAGTACGAAACCATCGACTCAGACCAGATCGACGACATCATGGCGGGGCGGACCCCGCGCGAGCCTCGCGATTGGCAGGACGGTTCAGGCCCAACGGGAACGCCCGCTCAGCCTGAAGGCGATCGCCCGCAGGCTCCAATCGGTGGCCCCGCTGGCGAGCACTAGCTAAGGCGTTTAAATGACTGAGATGTTGCACCCAACCCGGCTGTCTTGTGGCAGCCGGGTTCTTGATTTATCGCGTCCACATGTCATGGGCATCCTTAATGTCACGCCTGATTCGTTCTCTGACGGAGGTCGGCATGTCGGCGTCGATGCGGCGTTGCGTCACGCTGAGGCGATGGTGTCTGCCGGTGCGACATTGGTTGATATTGGCGGGGAGTCGACGCGCCCGGGTGCACGTGTCGTTTCGCCGCTAGAAGAGCTGGAGCGTGTGGCTCCGGTGGTCGAAGCGATATCGCGCGAGCTCGACGTGGTCATCTCGGTGGATACCTCGACACCGGCGGTGATTCGCGAGAGTGCACGTCTTGGCGCTGGTCTGATCAATGACGTTCGTTCGCTTTCCCGCGACGGCGCACTGGACGCAGCGGCCGATAGTGGTCTTCCGGTGTGCTTGATGCACATGCGGGGCGAGCCGGCCGACATGCAGAACGATCCGCGCTACGACGATGTCGCTGCCGACGTGTTGGGCTTCCTGCGCGAGCGCATGGAAGTGTGCATTAGCGTGGGCATTCCTGCGGAGCGGATCGTGCTCGATCCCGGGTTTGGCTTCGCGAAGACCCTCTCGCATAATCTCAGCCTGTTCAAACATATGGAGCAGCTTCATGTTTTGGGGCGGCCGTTGCTGGTTGGTGTCTCGCGAAAAAGCATGATTGGACAGACGCTTGAGCGGGATGTGGCGCATCGTCTCTATGGGAGTTTAGGGCTTGCCGCGCTTGCTGTAGCCAAGGGTGCCAGCATCCTGCGTGTGCATGACGTTGCCGAAACGATTGATGTGGTTCGAATGGTTGCCGCCGTGCAAGCGGCGGGATAGGAATTTAGTCATGGCTAGAAAGTATTTTGGAACTGACGGCATACGCGGCCATGTGGGGCAATTTCCAATTACCCCGGACTTTATGCTTAAGTTGGGGTGGGCGGCCGGCATGGCGTTTCGCAAGCAAGGCAAGTGCCGCATTCTGATTGGCAAGGACACCCGCATATCCGGATATATGTTCGAGTCGGCGTTGCAGGCCGGACTTTCCGCGGCAGGTGCCGACGTGCTGCTGCTCGGTCCAATGCCTACACCTGCGGTTGCCTATCTGACCCGTACCTTCCACGCTGACGCAGGTATCGTGATCAGCGCCTCGCACAATCCTCACCACGACAACGGCATCAAGTTCTTCTCCGGACGGGGTACGAAATTGCCGGATGAGGTTGAGTTGATGATAGAGGAGTTGCTCGATACGCCAATGACAGTCGTGGAGTCCGCGCAGCTCGGCAAAGCATCGCGCATCAACGATGCTGCTGGTCGCTACATCGAATTCTGCAAAAGCAGCGTTCCCACCAGTACCGACTTCTCCGGCATGAAGATTGTGCTCGATTGCGCCCACGGCGCGACCTACAAGGTGGCCCCCAGCGTCTTTCGTGAGCTTGGATCAGAAGTGGTGGTGATCGCTGCCCAGCCCGACGGGCTGAATATCAACGCCGACGTTGGGTCGACTCACATCGCACAATTGCAGAAAGCTGTGGTCGAGCACGGCGCGGATCTCGGTATCGCCTTCGATGGAGACGGCGATCGAGTGATGATGGTCGACCATACTGGTGCGCAAGTGGATGGGGACGAGTTGCTCTATATCATTGCTACCGACTTGCAAGAGCGCGAGTGCTTAGCAGGTGGGGTCGTTGGCACCCTGATGAGTAACCTGGGCCTCGAGCTGGCACTGAAGGAACGTGATATACCCTTCGTACGAGCGAAGGTCGGCGACCGTTATGTAATGGCGGAAATGCTAGAGCGTAACTGGGTGATCGGCGGGGAAAACTCAGGGCACATTGTCTGCGCCCAGCATGTGTCTACCGGAGATGCCATCATCGCAGCGCTTCAGGTCGTGCTTGCTCTGAGGCGGCGGGGGCGAAACCTGGCGCAAGAGCGACTGGCCTGGAACAAGTGTCCGCAGGTTCTGATTAATGTGCGTTTCACAGGTGATCGCGATCCGATCTCGCACCCCCAGGTTCAAGCCGTCTGTGACAGTGTCACCGAGCGAATGGCTGGTCGGGGGCGTGTATTGTTGCGCAAATCTGGGACCGAGCCTTTGGTGCGTGTGATGGTCGAAGGCGACGACGAAAAGCAGGTTCGCAACTACGCCGAGGAGCTGGCCAAAGTGGTTGCTGAGGTTTGTGCATGATTCCCGCTTGCCAGGTGTGTTGCCGTTGAGTACCATCTGCGCCCACTTTGACCGACGAGGTAAAGCATGCGTCGCCCACTGGTAGCTGGTAACTGGAAGATGAACGGTACCCGCGCCAGCGTCGCAGAGCTGATCGATGCGCTTCGTCAGCAGGATATGCCTGCCGATGTAGAAGTAGTGATATTTCCAAGCTGTCTGCATTTAGCGCAGGTGGTGAGTGATCTGAATGACAAGGCGATCGCGGTAGGTGCCCAGGACTGCGCAGCGCAAGCTGGCTTCGGTGCCTTTACCGGTGAGGAATCCGCATCGCAGTTGGCTGATGTGGGTTGCAAGTGGGTGCTGGTTGGGCATTCTGAGCGACGCCTGATAATGGGCGAGAGCGACGAAGTGGTAAGTAGAAAATTCGCGGCGGCATTGGAGTGTGGGATGACTCCGGTGCTTTGTCTGGGGGAGACGCTTGAACAGCGTCAGGCCGGACAAACGTTAGAAGTGGTAGGGCGTCAGTTGGCTCGCATTATAACTGATGCCGGTATCGCTGCTTTCGAGCGAGCGGTTGTGGCATATGAGCCAGTGTGGGCGATAGGCTCCGGGCTCACGGCGACTCCGCAGCAGGCTCAGGAAGTACATGCGGCCATTCGAGGGCAGCTGGCGCTGGAGGATCAACGTATCGCTGATGGCGTGCGTCTTCTCTACGGCGGCAGCGTGAAGGCGGAGAATGCTTTCGAGCTTTTCGAGATGGCGGATATTGATGGGGGGCTTATCGGTGGTGCCTCTCTGAAAGCGAATGATTTCGGCGCGATCTGTCGTGCCGCAGGGAACTGATCAGATGTTGCAGACTGTTGTGATTGTGGTGCATCTGCTGGTTGCCATTGGTGTGGTTGTGCTGGTGTTGCTGCAGCAGGGCAAGGGGGCGGATGCTGGTGCGTCTTTCGGTTCGGGTGCTTCGGCAACTGTTTTCGGGAGTCAAGGTTCCTCTACCTTTCTAAGTCGTTTTACTGCTATACTCGCTGGCGTTTTTTTTGTGACGAGTCTGGGGTTGGCGTTCTTTGCAACGCAGCAGGCAGATCAGATGTCGCAGGCGGGTTTGCCGGATCCGGCAGTACTGGAAGTTCCAGTTAGCAAGCCGGTGGTTGAAGATGTTCCGGTCCTGGAATCTGCTCCGTCCGCGCCTAGCCCAGATGATGTGCCGCAGGTTCAGGAGCAGAAGTAAGGTTTTTGCCGAGGTGGTGGAATTGGTAGACACGCTACCTTGAGGTGGTAGTGGCCATAGGCTGTAGGGGTTCGAGTCCCCTCCTCGGTACCAAACAAGCAGGCCCGCAGATGCGGGCTTTCTTGTTTTCAGGTGTTTGGGTTGACCTGTTTTGGATGCGGTCGTATAATTCGTGCCCAGTTTGACGCGGGGTGGAGCAGTCTGGTAGCTCGTCGGGCTCATAACCCGAAGGTCGTTGGTTCAAATCCAGCCCCCGCAACCAGTTAATGAGAAGCCCCTGTCGAGGGGCTTTTTATTAGCTCCAAGCCAGATCGCCGGCATCTACAGGCGATCATAAGGGATGGGCGTTTCGCCCATTTTTCATTTGTACAGCATGCGCGAGGGACTTCGATGTCGAGCAAGCTAGAACAGTTGCAGGCCTTGTTGGCCCCGGTGGTCGAGGCGCTCGGCTATCAATGCTGGGGCATCGAGTTCATTTCGCAGGGTCGGCATTCCTTGTTGAGGGTCTATATCGATCACTCCAATGGGATTCTTGTCGACGACTGTGAGAAGGTCAGCCGCCAGCTGAGCGGTGTTCTCGACGTCGAGGATCCGATCAGTTCCGATTACACGCTTGAAGTGTCCTCGCCTGGTATGGATCGACCTTTGTTCACACTTGAACAGTACTCGGCGCACGTAGGCGAACAGGTCAAAATAAAGCTGCGCTCGCCCTTCGAGGGCCGGCGCAATTTCCAGGGTCTTCTCCGCGGGGTTGAAGAACAGGACGTGGTAGTGCTGGTAGATGATCACGAGTATCTGTTGCCGATCGATATGATCGACAAGACCAACATAATTCCCCGTTTTGAGTGAATCGCGGATCCCGCGGACCCCAATGGATTGCGAAAGGCGAGGCGTACGATGAGCAAAGAAGTACTGCTGGTTGTGGAGTCGGTATCCAATGAAAAAGGCGTACCGGCCGGTGTGATTTTCGAGGCATTGGAGCTGGCTCTGGCCACGGCTACCAAGAAGCGCTTCGAGGACGAGGTGGATCTACGGGTTGAGATCAATCGGCAGAACGGTAGCTACGAGACCTTTCGCCGCTGGACGGTGATCGAGGAGGAGGATTTCGACGATCCGGCTCATCAGCTGACGGTCGATATGCCTCAAGCTCGCGAAGCCGATGCCAAGGTTGGTGACGTCCTGGAAGAAAAAATCGAGTCGATCGAATTCGGTCGTATCGCTGCGCAGACTGCCAAGCAGGTCATTGTGCAGAAGGTTCGTGAGGCCGAGCGTGCCCAGGTGGTCGAAGCGTATCGGGACCGTCTGGGCGAGATCATCTCCGGCACGGTGAAGAAGGTTACCCGTGACAGCGTCATCGTCGACCTGGGCAACAATGCCGAAGCGTTGTTGGCCCGCGAAGATATCATCGCTCGCGAAACCTTCCGGGTCGGCGCTCGCGTTCGTGCGCTGCTCAAGGAAATCCGTACCGAAAACCGCGGCCCGCAGCTCATTCTGTCCCGCACCGCGCCGCAGATGCTGATCGAGCTGTTCCGTATCGAAGTGCCGGAAATCGCAGAAGGTCTGATCGAAGTGATGGGCGCTTCGCGTGATCCAGGCTCGCGCGCTAAGATTGCCGTTCGTTCCAAGGACAAGCGTATCGATCCGCAAGGCGCTTGTATTGGCATGCGTGGTTCGCGCGTACAGGCCGTATCCGGCGAAATCGGTGGCGAGCGCGTCGATATCGTGCTCTGGGACGAGAATCCAGCCCAGTTCGTCATCAATGCAATGGCGCCGGCGGAAGTCGCTGCCATCATCGTCGATGAAGATGCCCATGCTATGGATATCGCTGTCGGCGAAGACAATCTGGCTCAAGCCATCGGTCGCGGTGGTCAGAACGTGCGGCTCGCTAGTCAGTTGACCGGCTGGACGCTGAACGTAATGACCGAGGCGGATATCCAGACCAAGCAGCAGGCTGAGACTGGCGATATTCTGCGCAATTTCATTGAAGAGCTGGATGTCGATGAAGAACTGGCGCAGGTACTGGTCGAGGAAGGCTTCACTTCGCTCGAAGAGGTTGCCTACGTCCCAATGGAGGAAATGCTCGGCATCGAAGGCTTCGACGA
>NZ_JAMOIH010000020.1 GCF_024448955.1 Stutzerimonas stutzeri | reverse complement strand
CCGCAATCACCCGCTTGTCGGGTGCATTGCTTTGTTATGCGCTTTCTCTGCAAGTGCGTTGATCGCACATTCATCTAACCGGGCACGCCGTACCTCTTCGAATATCCGAGCGCCCGAGCGCTCGTAGAAGCTCCTTCCTCGATCATTGTCGGTAGCCACGATCCAGTCAATACGCCCGCAGCCAGTATTCTGAGCGAGGATACACAGCTCTGAGAGTAGAGCTTCGCCCACACCGCTTCCCCGGAACTGCGGATAGACAAACAGATCGTCTAGCCAGATGCCAGGCTTGGCAATGAACGTGGAATAGATACTGTAGTACGTCGCGATACCCACGGCCTCGCCTGACTTCATGGCCAAGAGCGCAAACGCCTTGGGTTGTTCGGAGAAGAAAGCTTCCTCAATGTCAGCTTCCGTAGATTGAAGCGAATTCAAACACCCATCGAATTCCGCTTTTCCTCGAACAAGGTCGAGTATCGCAGGAACGTCCGCTTTTTCTGCCTTCCTGATTTCAATAATAAGAGTACCCTCTCTATGGATGCGCATAACGCCGCCAACACGCGCAGCTTTGTAGTGAAGGCGAAGCCGCAACCGAAATGGTGTCGCTATGCTTGGATTGGTTAGTGGCAGACGCCCGTGACGTTGGCTCTTGCCCAAAGCAGGCTCCCATGAAGCGTTGGCCGCCTACATTCTCTGCGGAGTGGTTGCCTCTCTAGTTCAGGCAACCAGCAGGTGACGTCTAACCGCGTGCTGTGCATCAGTCTTTCATATTCTTCCACGCGAATACCGAGGCCAAAATAATGATACCGATGGCAGCACCAAAGTATAACGTAGCGATCGTAGCGCCAATCTCTACCGCCTGCTCAAGGAACAGAACCACCAGTAGCACAACAGCCACTTGGCTTACTGTTATCTTCAAATCATGGAAGCTCTTAATGTCCAGAGGGTTTTGGGATTCTCTGTCATCATCAGACACCGGACGGATGAACAGACGATACAGGTTAACCGCCATGATCTGAAAAGTAATAGCGATCAGCAGGAGATCCAACAGCTTCAGGAGGCGAACCGCGAGGCTCTTGCCGTCGTCAGCAGAGACAGGTATATCACGTACTACATCCAGTGCGGTATTCCAGATTATGTTAACCGAGGCACCATACAAGAGCAAAGATGACACCGCACAGATAACGACTGCCACCCACACCATAAACCGACTACTTCTGAAAACTCTCTCGATCATAATTTCTCCGGGCCGCGTCACAACGTCAGTTACAGACTCACAATTTTCTCTTAGTCGGTTTCACCGGACCATCTACTATCTCGTTAATCAACCTCTAGATTGTGCTTTCTACGGCGTTAGCCGAACACTGGAGCTGTCGGATTACTGCTGGATTACTTCAAACGTTCGTGACCCTGACATGACCTGGAGAAAAGCCACTAACAGTGATTAGACCGAACGCTCGACTAATACGCAGCCTAACATTTCGCTAACAATGTTGACTTTTCTCTTGCGGATCAGTGTTTTATGCATCTTTCACTCCCTTCTGCTGCGACGTTATATCGAACGCGGTATAAGCCAGGGCGGCCGAATGCGGCATAAGCCCGCGCTTCACAGCATGTCGCCAAAGCTAGCAGGAATGAATGCTTGTGTGAGATAAGCAAGGCATCCATGCCGCCGAAGATGGGACTGCGCGTGAGCAGTTGTTTCCATAATGCTTTTTCTGCTGTTGATTGCCAAGAAATTAGTGGCCGCTTCTGGCCGGTTAGCGACCATTGCTCCGGCCAACCATCCTTGTCCTCCCACACCAGGAGGACTTGCCATGAACACCATTGCTACCTACAGCCATCAGCCCTGGAACAAAGGAAAATTAGTCGGACAGAAGGCCCCGCTCCGCCTGAGAGATATCTGGGCAATCCGGGTGAGGCTGCAAATCGCCGAGAGAAGTCGAGATCTAGCGCTCTTCGATTTAGCCATCGACAGCAAGCTGCGAGCCTGCGATTTAACCAAGCTCCGTGTGCGCGACGTTGCCCATGGCGAAAACCTGTCATCACGAGCCATGGTGATGCAGCAGAAAACGCAGCGGCCAGTGCAGTTCGAGATCACTGAGCAAACACGGTCTGCTCTCGCGGCCTGGATACATCAAGCCCAGCTCCGCAGCGAGGACTGCCTTTTTCCGAGCCGGCTGCATACCTCTGACCATCTCTCCACTCGTCAATACGCCCGTATCGTCAAAGGCTGGGTGAAAGCCATTGGCCTTGATCCAGCCATGTATGGCACTCACACAATGAGACGTACGAAGGCATCACTGATCTATCGCAGGACGAAGAACCTGCGTGCGGTTCAATTGCTGCTCGGCCATACGAAGCTTGAGAGCACTGTCCGATACCTCGGGATTGAGGTCGATGACGCCTTGGAAATGGCGGAGCAGACCGAGGTTTGACCATGTATAGCGACGGTCGAAGTCAGACCGTCGCTAACCGGCCAAAAGCGACCAGTCGTAACGGGCAATCATCGGCCAACTATTTAGTGCTTCACAATCACCCAGAGCAAGAATAGAGTAAAGATTACTACCTAATAGGTATTCTACTCTACATGAATAGTTGGCTATCTCTGATCATCGCCTTGCCGACCGCTAACGCCACAGAGCGGATGCGTGCCTGGCGTGCCCTCAAGAGCAGTGGCGCAGCGGTACTGCGCGATGGTGTCTATTTGCTGCCTGATACTCCCGCCTGCCGGGAAGCGTTGGAAGCTGTTGAGCGCGACGTGCTGGGTAGCAATGGCACGGCCTTTCTGTTGCCCATCAATGATCCGCAAGGCGAGCGCTTTATCGAGTTGTTCGACCGTAGCGAGGACTACGCCAAGCTGCGCGTCGAGATCGAGGCGTGCCAGGCTCAACTGACTTCGGATAACGCCCTCACTAGCACCAAGCAGGTACGCAAGCTGCGCAAGGCATTTGCGCAGCTTGCGGCCATCGACTTCTTCCCTGCGGCAGCGCGGAAACAGACCGACACGGCCCTCAAAACACTTGAAACGGCCATCAGTCGGGCACTTTCGCGGGATGAGCCGAGCAGTCAGGATCAGCCTATCGAACAGCTGGATCGCCGCGACTACCAGGGCCGCCTCTGGGCTACGCGCAAGCGGCCCTGGGTCGACCGCCTGGCCAGTGCCTGGCTGATTCGGCGCTGCATCGATCCGAGAGCCCGCATTCTCTGGTTGGACACACCGAATGATTGCCCTGCTGACGCGCTGGGCTTCGATTTCGACGGTGCGACCTTTAGCCATGTCGGCAGTCGCGTCACCTTCGAAACCCTGCAAGCCAGCTTTGCACTGGTCGAGCCAGGCCTAAGCCGCATCGCGGCTCTGGTGCATTACCTGGATGTCGGTGGCGTTCAACCCGCTGAGGCTGTTGGCATCGAGCGTGTATTGGCCGGGCTGCGCGAAACCATCCTCAATGACGACCAGTTGCTAACGGCTGCTTGCGCCATCTTCGATGGGTTGCTGGCGGCATTTGTGAAAGAAGAGACCCCTGATGAATGAAACCACACTGCCGCCTGTAGAGCAGGATCTGCCACGTGCCGAGCCTGTCAGTTTGTTCCAGGCTTTTCTGTTCTGGCTCAAGCTCGGTTTCATCAGTTTCGGCGGCCCAGCCGGACAGATCTCGATCATGCACCAGGAGCTGGTGGAGCGTCGGCGCTGGATCTCTGAGCGGCGTTTTCTGCATGCGCTGAACTACTGCATGCTGCTGCCCGGCCCGGAGGCCCAGCAACTGGCCACCTATATCGGCTGGCTGATGCACCGCACCTGGGGTGGTGTGATTGCCGGGGTGCTGTTTGTGCTGCCCTCGCTGTTTATCCTGATCGCGCTGTCGTGGGTCTATATCGCTTTCGGTGATGTGCCGGTGGTGGCCGGACTGTTCTATGGGATCAAGCCCGCCGTGACCGCCATCGTGGTGCAGGCCGCTCATCGCATCGGCTCCCGTGCCCTGAAGAACAACTGGCTGTGGGCGATAGCTGCCGCCTCGTTTGTGGCGATATTCGCCCTCAACCTGCCGTTCCCGCTGATCGTGCTGGTCGCCGCAGTGATCGGTTATTTCGGTGGGCGTTTCGTCCCAGAGAAGTTCAGCATCGGCGGTGGTCATGGCGCGGCCAAGCAGTCTTACGGCCCAGCGCTGATTGATGATGAAACCCCGACACCGGAACATGCGCGCTTCCGCTGGCCACGACTGCTCTTGCTGGCAGCGATAGGTGCAACGCTGTGGGCGTTGCCCATGGGGCTGTTGACCGCTCTATTCGGCTGGGAAGGCACGCTGACGCAGATGGGCTGGTTCTTCACCAAGGCCGCACTGCTGACCTTCGGCGGTGCCTATGCGGTACTACCCTATGTCTACCAGGGTGCAGTCGGCCACTACGGCTGGCTGACCCCGACACAGATGATCGACGGTCTGGCTCTGGGTGAAACTACGCCAGGGCCACTGATCATGGTGGTGGCCTTCGTCGGTTTTGTCGGTGGCTACGTGCAGCAGGTATTCGGTGCCGATCAGGCCTTCTTGGCCGGTGTCGTGGCCGCCAGCCTGGTCACCTGGTTCACCTTCCTGCCGTCCTTCCTGTTCATTCTTGCGGGCGGCCCGCTGGTGGAATCGACCCACAACGAACTGAAGTTCACCGCGCCGCTGACGGCCATCACCGCCGCCGTGGTCGGGGTAATCCTCAATCTGGCGCTGTTCTTTGGTTATCACGTGCTCTGGCCGCAAGGCTTCGAGGGGGCTTTCGACTGGCCTTCGGCGCTAATTGCCCTGGCGGCAGCGGTAGCCTTGTTTCACTTTAAACGCGGTGTCATCCAAGTGCTGATGGCCTGTGCTTTGGCCGGACTGGTGGTACACCTGCTGCAAAACTGAGAGGTAGAAGATGAGCAGAATCTCGATATGCGAACTGGCGGAATGGCAGGCAGCAGATCGGGCGTTCACTTTGCTGGATGTGCGCCGTACGAGCGTGCGGCTTGCCGATGCCGAAGAAATTCCCGACGCACACTGGCGTGATCCCGAGGCTGTCTTCACCTGGAAAGATCAGGTTTCACGGGACAGGCCAGTGATTGTCTATTGCGCCAAGGGGCATGAAATCAGCCAGGGCATCGCCGCCACATTGGAGGCCATGGGCCTGGATGCTCGCTTCTTGATCGATGGCTTTGCTGGCTGGTACGGCGCTGGCCGGCCCACCCGTAGCATATCGAGGTAGTGGATCTCCGCCGATATGACGCGATAGTCGCTGGCACTAGCCGAGCGAGCGGATCATGTGTAGTACGGCCAGATGCCCGGGGTAGAACCAATAACCCCAGCGCTTGACCGGCCAGACCCTGAACTGGCGCAGTCGGCGCAGCAGCCACAACCCAAGCAAGGGTGCGACAAACGCAGTGATCACGATCAGCAAGGTATAGGGCTGCAATTCCCACTCGGCGAGCCAGCGGTTGCGACTATTGGCCAGTACGCACAGTGCGGCAGGCAATAGCCACACAAGCCCTGGGCGCTGAATGGCCAGCAGCAACGCTGCCGGCAGCAGTGCGCCGAAAACGCCGTACATCAGGCGCTCTTGCATCAGCACCGCGACAGTCACGCCGGCCAGAGCCAGGATCAAACCGTCGCGACCACGGTGATGTGCTCCCCAGGTGATAAGCAGGCCCAACAGCAGCGAAGGCATAACGTTGAGCGTGCTGCTGTCGTTAGAAAGCAGGCGATAGGGCAACTCCGAGATCACTGCAAACGCAGTCATCCAGCACATGTAGCGAACGTTGTTATCGGAATACAGCTCACCTGTTTGCGAGCGCGCGACATTGGCGGCGATCCCCAGGCAGAACATTGGAAAGGCTAAGCGCCCAACGATGAACAACCATCCGTTGTCAGGCCAGATGTAGCGCAGGTGATCCAGCAGCATGGTCAGCATCGCCAGCCACTTGATCAGATCCAGGTTGGTGTCGCGCTTCTGCAGGCTCACCCAAACCACCCAAGCGTCATGGCAGCTAGTGCCAGATAGCGAGTGGTCTTAGCCAGCATCACGATCAACAGAAAGCTCCAGAAGGGTTCTCGCATGACACCCGCGACGACTGTGAGTGGATCACCAATGATCGGCACCCAACTGAGCAGCAGTGACCAGCGACCGAAGCGGTGATAAGCCTGCTGAGCCTTTTCCAGTTTGCCCTCGCTGACGGGAAACCAGCGCTTGTGTCTGTAGCGCTCGATAGAGCGACCCAGCAGCCAGTTCAGTACCGAGCCCAGTACATTACCCGTGGTGGCGACCGCCAGCAGCGCCCAGACCGCATAGCGGTCAGTCAGCAGCAACCCGACCAGCACCGCCTCCGACTGCATGGGTAGCAACGTGGCAGCACCGAAGGCAGCGAGGAACAGGCCGAAATAACCGGATAACTCCCACATCGGCTAGGCGTTCAGGCCGATCCAGCCGTGGAAGCCGACGTAAACCCCCACACCAATGATCAGTAGGCTGGACAGGTAAGGAGCGCGACGGGCCACAGCACCCAGCCAGGGCCAACGATTGGATGCCTGGCGTGCGCCGATAGCAGCGGCTGCACCAACGGTAACCAGAGTTATAGCCAGACCGATGCTGAAACACAGCACCAGGACGGCACCCAGGGTGACTTCTTTCACTTGCAGGCAGAGCAGCAGCACGGTGATCGCTGCCGGGCAGGGAATCAGTCCGCCAGTCAGACCGAACAGGATGATCTGGCCGGTGGTGACATTGCGATTGCTGAAGCGTTTACGGATGTCGTTGGCATGCGCTCGCTCATGGGCATCCTGGTAGCCCTCCAGCGACAGCTCTAGCCCCTCCAGCTCGGAATGATCATGCTCATGACGGTGGCTTTGCTCGCGGAACTCCAGGTCATAGTCGTGGGAGTGATCAGCATGGCCGAGGCTCAGGCGCGCAGTGAACTCATGGGGCTCGGGAATATCGTCCAGTGACTCTAGGTAGTCACACCGGTCGACGAAGCGAAACTGCTGGGCCAGGCCATCGGGGCGAGTCGTCAGCAAGCTTACTTCAGCAGCCGGCCAGGCATGACCACTCAAGGTCTTCAGCCGCCAGCGCGGAGGGGCGCCTTCTTCGAAGATCGACAGCTCGATACGCCCGTGCCCTGTGTCGATACGCTGCGTTTCATCGTGGTGGTGATGGTCGTGTTGATGCTCATCACCTTCCTCGAAGCGCCACATCTGCTCGCCACGCCAGGTGCGCCAGAGCATCCACAGGGCGATGGTGATAATGATTACGGCGGACGCTAGCTGGAAATAAGGCTCGGTAGTTTCGGCATCCAAATTCTGCCCCAGGTACATGCCGCCCATGGCCACCAGCCAGACTACGGCGGTGTGCGAAAGCGTTGCGGCAAGGCCTAGCAGAATGGCCTGCTTCACCGTGCCACGAATGGCCACGATAAACGCCGCCATCATGGTCTTCGAGTGCCCAGGCTCCAAGCCGTGCAAAGCACCCAGCAGAATGGCGCTGGGGAAGTACAGCCAGGCCTGCGAGCCCCCCTGTTGCAGCAATTCGGCGAAACTCGACATGGGAGGGGCCTAGAGGTACTTGGTGATTTGCTTGAAGTCTTCGAGTGAAGCGCGCTCGCCTACCGCAAGTGCTTCGACTGTATGTTCCAGACAGTGGTCGATATGGTCTTGGATAAGCACACGCTTGGCCTGGCAGACGGCTTTTTCCACGGCATGTAGCTGCTGAGCAATGTCGACGCAGGCCCGGCTGTCTTCAATCATGGTGACGATGCTGCGCAGGTGGCCCTCCGCACGCTTCAACCTTTTGATGATGTCGCCATGACTTTGGTGCTGGTGGCCGTGTTCGTGATCGCTCATGCCTTGAGTCTCGTGCGTCGATGAATTACGCTCTCATGCTATCCCCCTGGGGGGGATATGGTCAAACCGGCTACCTCTCCATAAAAGCCACTCGCTTAGGCATCGAAAGAACCACAACATGCTCAGCAATCCCATTAGCACCAAGGTGATTTTTGCCCTTGCTCTCGCCATATTGCTGGCTTGGGCCGGGCATACCTCTGCGCTGTTTATGGGATCGAGCCAGCCTTCCTTGAGTGGAAATGACAGTGCTCATTCGCATGCGCATGGTGATGAGACGCAGGCCTGTGCTGCGTACGGGGATCACTGCCACTCGCCGCTGACAGCCGACCACTTGCATGAAACACCGCATCTGACCGCGCTGCTGAGAATAAGCACGCTGCCAGAACGTGCGCAGCCGATACTCGCCCCTCGCTACTCCATTCCTCCAAGCCCGATCTTCCTGATCGAGCGGCCACCGCGCGCCACATTCGTGCTCTGACACAGGCCGCTGTGCGGCCCAAGCCCCCTTTAATTTAGGACTCAACCATGCATTCGCTATCTATGGGCGCAATGGACTCATCTGTCGTGCGTCCGAATCGCTCGTTACTACTGTTGCTGCTTTTCATGGCATTGCTGTTTCTAGGCATGCCTGAGGCGCTGGCCCACGCCGTTGCCGAGGGCGACAAGGGCTTTATTCAGGAAAGCTCCGGGGTGATGGTGCTGCCGTTTATCTACATGGGCGCTAAGCACATGATCACCGGCTACGACCACCTGCTGTTCCTCTTCGGAGTGATCTTCTTCCTCTACCGCCTGAAGGATGTTGGGCTCTACGTCACCCTGTTCGCCGTGGGCCACACAGTTACGCTGTTGTTCGGTGTGCTGGCAGAAATCAGCATCAGCTCCTTTGTGATCGACGCCATCATCGGTTTCTCGGTGGTGTACAAGGCGCTGGATAACCTGGGCGCATTCCAGCGCTGGTTCGGCCATCAGCCGAACACCAAAGCGGCCACGCTGATTTTCGGCCTGCTGCATGGCTTTGGTCTGGCGACCAAGATTCAGGAATACGAGATCTCGGCAGATGGCCTGATCACCAACCTGATCGCCTTCAACGTCGGCGTCGAAATCGGCCAGCTCCTGGCCCTGAGCGCCATCCTGATTGTCATGGGCTACTGGCGACGCACCGCCAGCTTCTGGCGCCATGCATATACCGCAAACGTCGCCATGATGAGCGCCGGTTTCCTCTTGATGGGTTACCAGCTCACCGGCCTGATCGCCTCTCAGTAAGGAATTCTCAGCATGTTCAATACCAAGCTTCCGACCCAAAGCGAATTGCCTACCAGCCGCCAACTGTTGCGCTCCACTGTGATCGCCGTGGGCGTTGCCGCAGCCTTACTGGTCACTGTAGTGATGCCTTCGGAGTACGCCATCGACCCAACGGGCGTTGGCCGCTTACTCGGCCTGACCCAGATGGGCGAAATGAAGAAAACCCTGGCCGAAGAAGCGGCTGCGGATGCAGCGGTTCAACCCGCTGCATCCCCCGTTGTGCAAGCCCCCGTGCCTGTTCAGCCGGTAGTTCAAGAGCAAGTCGCGGCAGTGCCTGTGGCTGAACCAGCCGCAGAGCCACAGCCAGCCCTGAAGTCTGACGAGATAACCGTCACCCTGAAGCCAGGTGAGGCCAGTGAAATCAAGCTGGAGATGCTGAACAAGGCCACGGTCAGCTACGAGTGGGCAACCAATGGCGTACCGGTCAACCACGACACTCATGGCGAGCCTTACAACGGCCCCAAGGGCTACTACCACAGCTACAGCAAAGCCAAGCAGATCAAGGGTGACAAAGGCGAGTTCACCGCCATTTTCGACGGCACACACGGTTGGTTCTGGCGCAACCGCAGCAACCAGGACGTGACCATCACGCTGAAGACCAAGGGCGAGTACCTGAGCGTCAAACGCGTTATCTGAGGCACATAGCCCCTGCGTCAGCCGGCACAGGGGCTTCTACTTTCATGATCGAAACAGAAAGGATTACATGATGAAAAGCACAACTACCCTGAGTCGCTCCCTGCTGTTGGTTTGTCTGCTTGGTCTGCTGTCGGCCTGTGGCGGCGGCGAGCCGGAAACCCAGTCCGAAGTCGAAAGCCACGGTCACGCTCACGACTAAGATCTGAAACGCTGTGTTGTCACGAGCGAGGAGCCTACTTGTTCGTGACAATCAGCAAATGCCTCTTCTTCTCGGCTACCGCTACATCATGCACTTTAGGTGTGACTGCTTTTGGCCGAAAGCGGTCGTCTAGTACTGTAACTCCTCGTACTGGCCGGTAGCGTATCAAGTGGCATCGTTCAGCTAACGAAGCGTTCCGAGTCGACCCCGAACCAGAAACGGCATGAGATTTACCGGGGTGACGCCAGCCGGGGCATGCCAGCGAATATCGCCGAAGGGGTCAAAAGGAGCTAAGACGATTTGGTCACTAAGTGCAGGATATATCGGATTGCTATCTTGAGTAGCTAATACATGTTTGTTTGGTCGCTTGTTCATATAAATGATTCATCTATATAGAGGCGACCAAGACTTAGTGGTAACGCTAACCGCCACACTGGTTATCGTCGAAATAGACAAAGGCCAACTTGTTGCCGTCAGGATCACGAACATAGGCTGCGTAGAATCCCGTTCCGTACTCAGGTCTGGGGCCAGGAGAGCCTTCGTCAGTACCTCCGTTCTCAAGCGCGAGTTCAAAGAGTCGCCCTATTAGCGCTGGGCTCTCCGTGAGTAACGCCGTCATGGTTCCATTGCCGGGGCGTGCTTCCTCTTGGTTATAAGGAAGACAAGCGTGAAAGGTGGGGGTCCGGTTGCCCGGAACTCCCCAAGCAACCGATCGCTCGTCCCTCCACGAAATTTCCAACCCCATTGCTGAGAATATAGGTTCGTAGAAACGCGCTGAACGGTTCAGATCGGTCGTTCCGACCATTGTATATGCAATCATCCTTCCCTCCCAATCTCGCTGAAAAAAGGAGTAATAACCGAAGTGTAAAAAGCGCTGGTCATATGACATTTAGCCGAAGGCGTTCTCTTCAAGGCATCGAAGCAGATACCGCGCATGATCAGTCTACTGAGGAAACATCATTCAAGACTAGCGCGGCGTTGCTAGAAGAATAAGCGGCTTGCGCTAGCATTAAGCTGGGCGCGACAACAGACATCTAGTTGGGCGGCACCTGAAGGTTTCGACCAGCCACATAACGGCCTGGGTCAATCGACGGGCAAGAGTAGAATGTCTCCTATAGTCCGCTAGTGTGCGCTCTCTTGCTTGGATGGCATTACGTTCTGGCCCAACGTTACTGTAGCGAATCCGCAGCAGTATCAATCAAAGCCTCCTGTATCCCGCGTGAAGAAAGACGCTACGTTGCGCCCGTTCTTCCACGGCTTCGCTTGCCGCCCCGCTACGGCAGATTCGAAGCATTCATCGAAATGTCATCATTTAGAAGCAGTGCGTTAACAAGGAATTTCTACCCTTTGCATCGCGAACCGCAATTGTGCGGCCAGCAATATTGCGAAAGGTGATCAAATGACGCCCCATCCGATACAGGACGCCGTGCTGCGGGTCGACCGGTTGAGCGTCGTCTACCCAGGCGGCGTGACAGCCCTACGCGATACCTCGATTGCATTTCGGCGTGGTGAGTTCACCGTGCTGCTTGGTCTCTCGGGCGCAGGCAAGTCGACCTTGCTCCGTAGCCTCAATCGACTCGTCACGCCCACTCGCGGCAGTGTCACCAGCGAGCTCGGTGAGCTCGGCAGCGGCTCGGCCTTGCGTCAGCATCGTCGGCGTACCGCCATGATCTTTCAGCACCACCAGCTAATCGAACGTCAAAGCGCACTGGCTAATGTGCTTACCGGTCGGCTGGCCTTTCACAACACGCTCCGCTCGCTGTTTCCTCTGCCGCGTGCCGATCAGGAGATTGCGCTCAGTTGCCTCGCTCGGGTCGGTCTGGCAGACAAGGCGCTAAGCCGGGTGGACAAACTGTCCGGTGGCCAGCAGCAGCGGGTAGGCATCGCGCGTGCGCTAGCGCAACAGCCCGCGATCATTCTTGCCGATGAGCCGGTAGCCAGTCTCGACCCGGCCACTTCGGTCCGTGTTCTCGGACTGCTGCGCGACATCTGCAAGGAAGACGGCATCACCGCCATCGTTTCGCTGCATCAACTCGAATATGCCCGCCGCTTCGCCGATCGCGTCGTCGGGCTGGCCGATTCTCAGATCGTTTTCGATGCCGCGCCCTCGGAACTCACCGATGCGCAGCTTGAGCGCATCTATGCAGGCCGCTCTACGACTCAGCCAGCAACTGCTCCGGCTGAAACCCCTGTCATGCTCGCACCTTCACTGGAGATGTCCCGATGAAACGCTTATCCGCTCTCTTATTGACCTGTTTGCTGTCCGCTGTTTCAAGTCTGTCCGCCGTAGCGGCCGATGCCGATCCGGATGTGCTAAAGGTTGCGCTGCTGCCGGACGAAAACGCCTCGGAGTTGATCAAGCGAAACCAGCCGCTGAAGGATTATCTGGAAGAGCATCTGGACAAGAAGGTGCAGCTGATCGTAACCACCGACTATTCCTCGATGATTGAGGCGATGCGCTTTGGCCGTATCGACCTGGCGTATTTCGGTCCGCTGTCCTACGTCATGGCCAAAAGCAAAAGCGACATCGAGCCCTTCGCTGCCATGATCATCGACGGCAAGCCGACCTATCGCTCAGTGATTATCGCCAATGTGGCGTCAGGCGTGAATGAGTATGCCGACCTTAAGGGCAAGAAGATGGCCTATGGTGACCGGGCATCGACGTCCAGCCATCTGATTCCCAAAACCGTGCTTCTTGAGACGGCCGAGCTGACGGGTGGGCAGGACTACGAACAACATTTTGTGGGCACGCATGACGCCGTTGCCGTCAACGTGGCGAACGGAAACGCCGATGCGGGTGGGCTGTCGGAGGTAATTTTCAATCAAGTAGCCGAACGTGGCCTAATCGATCCGAGCAAGGTGAAAGTACTTGGTTACAGCGGCGAATATCCCCAATACCCCTGGGCGATGCGCTCGAACCTGAGCCCCGAGCTGAAAACCAAGGTGCGGGATGTATTCGTCGGTATCGACGATCCCGAAGTGCTGCGCAACTTCAAAGCCGAGGCCTTCGCGCCAATCACCGACGCCGACTACGATGTGATTCGCAACATGGGATCGCTGCTCGGCCTCGACTTCGCCACGATGTGAGCACCGATATGTCTACTCATCATGACGTGCAGGCGCTGCCTGCAGAGCAACGCGAGCACATCCTTCGAGGCTTCGGCCTCGGTTGGTGGCGCCAGCTGGGGCAGGTGGCAATTGTACTCGGAGTGGTGCTGTTGGCCTGCTGGTACGTGGGGCTGCTCGATGCCACCACGCTGCTGAACGGGCTGCCCTCCATCGCGACCCTGGCAGGCGAGGCCATGCCGCCAGACTTTTCGGGCTATCGAAGCTGGATTCGCCCGTTGATCGACACGCTGGCGATGAGCATCGCCGGCACGGCCATCGCAGTGGTGTTCTCGCTGGTGGTGGCCTTCGTTGCAGCGCGCAATACGGCGCCGCACCCCCTTGTGTTCGGTGTTGCCCGGGTGCTGCTCAATGCCCTGCGGTCGGTGCCGGAGCTGATCATGGGCATCATCTTCGTTGCAGCCGTAGGGTTCGGCGCCTTGCCGGGCGTGCTTGCCCTGGGTCTGCATTCGATCGGCATGGTCGGCAAGTTCTTCGCCGAGGCCATCGAGCACGTCGACGAAGCGCCGGTGGAAGCCGCTCGGGCGGCGGGGGCTACGCCGATGCAAGTGCTGCTGCACGCGGTTTTGCCACAGGTGACTCCACAGTTCGCCGACGTGGCGATCTACCGCTGGGAATACAACTTTCGCGCCTCCACCGTGATGGGCATGGTTGGCGCCGGCGGTATCGGCTTCGAACTCATGGGCTCGCTGCGCATCATGCAGTACCAGGAGGTTGCAGCAATCCTGCTGGTCATCCTGGCCATGGTCACGCTAGTAGACGCCTTCAGTGGCGTGCTGCGCAAACGTTTCAAATAGGACAAACCATGCTGCCGAAACTCGTTATAACTCACCGAGTACACGATGAGATCCTGCAACTGCTGGCGCCACATTGCGAGCTGATGACCAACCAGAGCGACAGCACGCTGACGCGCGAGGAAATTCTGCGCCGCTGCCGCGATGCTCAGGCGATGATGGCGTTCATGCCCGATCGGGTCGATGCAGAATTTCTCCAAGCCTGCCCCGAGCTGCGTGTGGTCGGCTGCGCGCTCAAGGGCTTCGACAATTTCGATGTGGACGCCTGTACTGCCCGCGGGGTCTGGTTGACCTTCGTGCCTGATCTGTTGACGGTCCCGACTGCCGAGCTGGCGATCGGACTGGCGGTGGGGCTGGGGCGGCATCTGCGCGCAGCAGATGCGTTCGTCCGCTCTGGCGAGTTCCAGGGCTGGCAACCACAGTTCTACGGCACGGGGCTGGATAACGCGACGGTCGGCATCCTTGGCATGGGCGCCATCGGACAGGCCATGGCTGAGCGCTTGCAGGGATGGGGCGCGACCCTGCAGTACCACGAGGCGAAGGCTCTGGATACACAAACCGAGCAACGGCTCGGCCTGCGCCAGGTGGCGTGCAGCGAACTCTTCGCCAGCTCGGACTTCATCCTGCTGGCGCTTCCCTTGAATGCCGATACTGAGCATCTGGTCAACGCCGAGCTGCTTGCCCTCGTACGGCCGGGCGCTCTGCTTGTAAACCCCTGTCGTGGTTCGGTAGTGGATGAAGCCGCCGTGCTCGCGGCGCTTGAGCGAGGCCAGCTCGGCGGGTATGCGGCGGATGTATTCGAAATGGAAGACTGGGCTCGCGCGGACCGGCCGCGGCTGATCGATCCTGCGCTGCTCGCGCATCCGAATACGCTCTTCACTCCGCACATAGGGTCGGCAGTGCGCGCGGTGCGCCTGGAGATTGAACGTTGTGCAGCGCAGAGCATCATCCAGGCGTTGGCAGGTGCGCGCCCAATCAACGCTGCGAACCGTCTGCCCCAGGCCGAGCCTGCCGCATGTTGAATCCGGTCTGGCTGAAGAGCCTGGTAGCGATCGTTCAAACAGGCAGTTTTCAGAGCGCGGCGAGGGCGTTGGGGCTGGCCCAGCCGACGGTGTCGCAGCACTTGCAGAAGCTTGAAGAGCAGGTCGGCGTAACGCTGGTGCAGCGCAGTCGTAGCGGCTGCCAGCCTACCACACGTGCGCTGGCCTTCATGCCGCATGCGACCGCCTTGCTCGACATGCACGCCCGGGCGCTAGAAGCCCTGCATGGAAATAGTGAGCGCGTCGGGGCCAGCTCCAACATCGGCACCTACCTTCTCCAGCCATTCGTGCGCAGCTATCTGACGACCGCAAATGAGAGGGGCGAGGTGGATCTGCGCATCGCCGCCAACCCGGATGTGGCCGACCAGCTACTGGCGGGCCAGCTCGACGCCGCGATCATGGAATGGTGGCTACCTCACCCCGACTTCGAACACCGCCTCTGGCGGGTCGAGCCGCTGGTACTTATCGTCAGCCCCGACCATCCGCTGGCTGAAGCAGGGTGCATAGAACGCGATCGTCTGGTGGACCTGCCGATGCTGGGAGGTGAACCGGGTAGCGGTACCGGACGGCTTCTGACCGAATACTTTGGCGAGCTGGGCGTGCCTCGCAGCGGTATGCAGCTAGGCAGCACCGAGGCAGTCAAACAAGCAGTCAGGGCGGGACTCGGCGTGTCGTTGGTGATGGCTTCCGCAGTACAAGACGAAGTTCGCAGTGGCGCGCTGGTAGCTCTTCCCATCCCGGGGCTTGAAAAGCGTCTCCAACTGATCTGGCGCAAACCGCCCGGAAATCTGCACCCGCCGGGATTTGTGCGGCACTTATTGGCCGATTGCTGTCTGTCGCTACCGGTTGCTTCCGGCCAAGAGCTGCCCGAGTGCGAACTGACTCGATCTAGTTGACTCAAGCGTTCACTGCCCCAGAGCAATCAGCGAGGCGTGGACTGACTGACGGCTGTTGCGGCTCTATGATGAAACCTGCCTGATATCCAACACGACCCAGACCTCATACCCTTTCTCCCGTGCTGTTTTCTCGGCCTCGAGTTGGGCAGCGAGAGTACTGATGGAACGGGAGCGGTGCTCGAAGCGGAATGGCGAACCACCGTTCTTACGCACGCTCAATTCAACGAGTGTGACGGTAGAGTGCTGTTTGGGTATGGGCTGCTTCGATTTCGAAGGCGCGAGGTCTAGGCCAAGCGCGCGCCGCATCTCGACTTCAGTGAGTTTTGCGTCAGTCAAGCGAGATCCCTAGAGCGATTGCCGGTGACGCCATTGTACCGAGAAGTCGTGCAGACATGGCCTGAGTTCGATGCTGGCGAGCCAATAACCTCATCTCTGAGATATGGCTACGAATCACCAAAGTAGTCATCGCGGGCGACTAGTCCGAATGGGCGCTCCTCGCAGGGCTGCTCATCGCTGAACAGATTCTGCGTGCGGCGCTCCTGCTTCAAAAACGCTAGTGCCGCGAAAAAGCAGCTTTCGCATAGATTGACTCGATAGCGTTCGCCATCATGCCCTGCGCCATAGCCCCAGAGCGCCTGAAGCGTCCCGAACTGCTCGCCGTACCCCGGCACCCTCGTACTGGTAGCGCATACATCGCAAATGGTGTCTTTATGGCTCTCTGTCACCGGGCAGACCTCATCTTCGTATTAAAAAGAGTAACCGAGGGCACTGCGCAACGGAGCGCCTTTTGCCAGTTTTCCAGCCCCGCTGCGTTAGCTCAAGCATGGTCTGGTGTGCCATGCCGGCGGTGGATATGGCAGGTCTTCGACAGATGCGGTTGGCGGTGGTTCGTCATGGTTGTCCGCTGCACGTTTCTTGCGTTGCGGGCGGCGACCACTCCATTCCCTCTTCGAGGATCGGATGGCTTTCACTAACGACGATCAACGGTTTGTTCCGATTCTCCAGCGCGAACATGGCGATGGAGCCTTCGACGTCCACCGCCGGCACCTCCCCCTGTGGGTCAAGCCTGCCAACCCAGACATATTGCCGGGTCTCCAAACATGCGAGGTAATACGAAATACCCATGCTTCCTCCGAATTTGAATCAAGTCTATTACTGTGCCAATCCGGAACGGGAGGCGGTACTGCCGCAAACATCAAATGTTATCGCCAGTGCATTTTTAACCCAGGTGCCGACGCTATTCTGCCCTAACCCAGCAGTCTGAAAGCGAAATTCTACAACTCGCTTGGTGCTCGAAACTGGGTCAATGAAATTCCGGCATGTGGGTGGAAAATGCACAGGCGGCAACACGCATGCTGCAACGTCCTCTCGGTCTCCCTCCGCGACGTGTGCTTCTTGTTTTTTTACCTCATTTGAGGA
The DNA here is from genome assembly GCF_024448955.1 of Stutzerimonas stutzeri. Lineage (GTDB taxonomy): Bacteria > Pseudomonadota > Gammaproteobacteria > Pseudomonadales > Pseudomonadaceae > Stutzerimonas > Stutzerimonas stutzeri_AQ. Next base: position 49,237 of record NZ_JAMOIH010000020.1, on the reverse strand, counting down.
AGAATAACCGGAAGTCACCGTTGTGTTAGGAGTCCTCAGATGCAGGCTTGCCAGGTATTCAGTGATCAGGATGAAATCGCCGCCCGTCTTGAACAGTTGAGTCTGGAGCGCGAGCCACTGCGTGAGGCTATCAATCAAGCTCACCTACAGCGGGTTCGCCTGACTCCTAACCATCCCAGCATTTTTCCCGGCCTTGAAATGTGGGGCTGGTTGGTAGGAGCGGTGCGCGATCAGCTGCGCCCACTAGGGTGGGTCGCGCATGAACAGTCGAACTACCCTCTTACCGTTCACTCGGCGCTCAATCTCGCGATTGCTGTCGCATCGGGAGATAGCTATGTTGGAAATCTGCTGGGGATGCCGAGCAGCCGATCCAGGAAGGGTAAAAATACAGTTGATGCTGTTGAGCGGAACTGCCAGTTCGACATGTTTGATGACTTGCTGCCCGATCCGGAGGAGCTGCCTGAATCAGGCCCTCATGAGACCTGGATCCTGCTCCACCACACCGACACGGTGAAGAAGGAAATCCGCATCGAGCTCTCACGTCCATCGGGAATGGGTAAAGGCGGCAAGATCAATTTCTGGTCTGAACGCATCATGCTTGGCACCCTTGCTCTTGATGATGATTTCTTTGAGGTTACCTCCCCAGGCGGTCCGGATATCGACATCGAAATTCGCCGTAAAAGCTCGTGATAGATCATGTTTAATCCACAACGATTTGCGCTCGCCCGTCGCCGGCGAGGTATGAAAAAGCGTGAGCTTGCCACTCATATAGGAGTAACGGAGCGATCAGTCTCCGGCTACGAGAGTGGCACGCAGGAGCCTGAGCCTGGAACCCTTGCAAAAATCGCTAAAACGCTTCGGTTCCCCGAAGCGTTTTTCTTTGGTGATGATCCTGAGGTGCCAACGCCGGATGTTGCCAGTTTCCGGTCGCTCTCAAAGATGACTGCTGGCCTTAGGGATTCAGCTCTCGGTGCAGGCGCAATTGCGCTCCTGCTGAATGACTGGATCGAGCAACGTTTCGATTTGCCAGAGCCAGATCTTCCGGACCTGGGGTCCGAACGCGCTGCACTGACGAATTTTGAGGCGCTCGATAAGCTGGCACTATCACGCAGTGCCCAAGCGCCAGAGGCCGCTGCGGAGATGCTGAGGGCACACTGGGGTTTAGGTGAGCAGCCGGTTAAGAACATGATTGCGCTTCTTGAGTCGAAAGGCGTTCGTGTCTACTCACTTGCAATTGATGCAAAGGAGGTCGACGCGTTCTCGATGTGGAGTGGCGGCCGCCCCTTTATGTTCTTGAATACCTTTAAGTCGGCCGAGCGTTGCCGCTTTGACGCAGCTCATGAATTAGGACATTTGGTTATGCACCAGCATGCCCACCCACAAGGACCTGATTTAGAGCGTGAGGCGAATGCCTTTGCGTCGGCTTTTCTAATGCCACGTGCAAGCGTTCTAGCGATGGCTCCACGTTCGATCACTATCAAAAGCCTAATCAAATACAAGAAGCTCTGGTCCGTTTCTGTGGCAGCCTTAAATTACCGGCTTCATAGCCTGGGGCTTTCCACGGAGTGGGCTTACCGAACGCTGTGTATTCAGATTGCTCAAGAGGGCTATCGCACCGAAGAGCCGGAATCTATTGCTCATGAGCGGTCAGTGATCCTGGAGAAGATTTTCGCCGCGTTACGTGCAGATGGGGTTGGGAAAGCTGGCGTCGCGGGAGAACTGGCAATCAGTCCTGAGGAGATCAATGAATTGACGTTCGGATTGATGTTGAACGTGTTGAAGGGGCAGAGCGCTAACCCATCCGACTCTGGTGGGAAATCAGGTGCCCATCTCCGTTTGGTCAAGGGGTGAAGGGATGCCGCCGATGTCGCTTGGTCGGACTCGGCCAGCAACGGAAATCTGCCTGACAGAGCGTTAAGGAGCAAGCGTGTTGACGGTGTGTATGCGCGCTGACTACTCCAACGCCATGCGCATCCATTTCGGCATTTTGCAGGCCATTAATGTGGTTAGGTCTTCTGGCCTGAGCACCTTCTTGATCGCGGCAATGCATTCCGGGGTCGAGCCGTCTTTACCGAGATAAAATAGTGCGCTGATAGCCGTCCCTACCTCGGTCCCGGCACGCTGCATGACCATTGGTGCCGCATGTACCAACCGGACCTCACCCTTACCTATAAAAAATGATCGGCTGGGTCCGCTGGTGTAATAGATCGGAATGAGCGGCATCTGGGTGCTCAGTCCAAACAACCTGACCGCATGAGCGCCATGAATCTGTAGAACATGGCGGTTCTGCCTAGCGATCAAGCTCACTACTTCCCATACATTTGGGCGGACCCGTGCAACGTATCGACTGGATTTCGGGCGCATGTAAATTCCTCGATGCACCCGTTCAAGTTCGCCTTGGCTGACCAGCCGAGCTAGTGCCTTGGATATGGCGCCACGCGCTCCAAGCTCCGCAAAGCGGCCGATGCAGAAGGGTTGCCCTTTGGGTAAGCGCTTAATCCGTTGCGCAATGCGGGTGGATACCGACAGAGCAAAATCAGTGCTGGACATTGCGGCTCTCATTTCTATCGCGTGAAGTCCAATGACGAGCTGAACAGCGGCTGATGAAAAGCGATCACCCGCCGTCGATATTCATCATCTGGTGCATCGCTCACCAGGCACTCTTCAAGGCGCCCCAACGAGAGGATCTGGTCGGCCGACGGGTAGTGCCTGAGCAGGCTTTTCGCATAGCTGCGGATATCCTGAGGCAGCTCAGTGTTACGGGCGAGCTCTCGCAGGAACTCTTCGGTCTTGATGACGCTGCGGGTTCTTTCGTGAGAAAGGGTCAATGCGGCTATCTCCTGATTCAGTCAACCACGTCTGCCGACGCTTGAATTCAGTCCTCCATACAAGCATCAAAAGCAAGCCAGCAACTGTTGCCGGTAGTGCTTGGAAAAGCTGACCAGATGGTTTGGCTCAGCGGCAGAGCCCCCCAGGGATAAGGCGCATGTAGCACCTGCCCCAATTACCTGCGCAATGCCACTTCCATTACTGTCATCCAGGACATCGATATTACCAGCAGCCCCAATCCAGCCAGATATTGAACCTGAAGTGGAGGCTGGCATCTCTACCTCGTTCAGCACTGCCAGGTCATCCGGTAGATCATCTGCAATTCTCTCTGCCAAGCACTGCAGTGTCGGCTCCGCTAACATGAATAGCCACGCCTGATTATCGGGCTCGCCTGTGCGCCGAAGCACTCGCCCAAGCACTTGTCGGTAATGCAGCTCAGTGCGGATGCGACTGAGGTAGCAGCACACCTGGAGTCGAGGAATGTCCGTGCCTTCGCTGATCATTCCAACTGCGATAATCCAACGGCAGGCGCTGTGTCTGAACGCATTGATAACCTGCTGCGCAGCCGGGGTTTTGTTGGTCACGATGCGGCAACCTTCACCCAGGGTTTCCAGGGCCAAGGCAATTTGCTGGGCGTGCTCGATGTCGGTGGCAACCACTAAGCCTGCCGCATCAGGCTTGATCAGGCGAAGCTCATCCAGCTTGCTGCACCCGAGACCGAGTAACTGGTCAATCACCTCGTCATGGCGCAACAGCTCTTCGTAGGTGACAGGGGACTCCCCCAATAGTTTGGCAATGCTGGGAAACATCCTGACAGTGCTCTCCGTGTCCAGCTCCTCGGTAAGTATCACCTTCTGGTTGTCGAGCAGGACAATGCGAGGGGAACGGCACACACCATCAGCAATGGCCTCTTTCAATCCGTAGCGGTAGTCGCAGATCAGGTACCCCTCGGGCGTCGAGTAGCGGGCCAGGGCAATGGCCCGGTCGTCCGAACGCCATGGGGTGCCGGAGAGGGCCAAGGTGAAGGCTGCCCTGTCCTGTATCCGCTGAAGAATCTGTTGGCCCCAGGCGTTACTCAGAAGTACATCGTGGCCGGCGCAGTGGTGGATTTCGTCGAAAACCACGAACACACGGTAGTCATCGAGGAGTCGCCAGAACGTCTCATCTCGGTATTCCATGGCTTGATAGGTGAACGCCGCCCCAACTGCGCCGAGTTGGCCGTCCAAGCGTCTGCCGAGCACCGCAGCAAAGGACGAGCGAAAGCCCTCGACAACTTGGCAGGATGGTGCGAAGCAGAGCACCAGATCGATCCGGTCCTGCTCAAGCAGCCTGCTGGCCAGCTCTGCCGCCATACGCGTCTTACCGGCACCCGGCGTTGCCTGGCAGAAGAAGTGCGGCGTGGCAGTAAAGTGCTCCAGTGCCGCGTCGATGCAGCGGCGTTGCCAGTTTCGCAGCAGTGTGGTCATCGTGCGGAGGCAAGCGTCTTGAGTGTCTTCTCGATGGCGCGAAGATGGCCCAGCAGGCGCGAGCTTCGGTCTCTAGCTTCCAGGTACTCGCCTTCGACCTTATCCCGGAGATGCGGCATATCATCGAGGAGCAGCTTGTATCGCTCCGCCTCGCCCATCGATGCGAGGAAGTCCAGCCTGATTTCCTTGAGGAGCGCCTCCAGGTGCTGATCCGCATCGACTGATGGTTGCGGCACCGCCGAATTATCGAACGCTGACGGCTCCTGCTCTGGCTCACAAGCAGTCTTATGGCTGTTCTCGAACCCGTTGTCGATCAGCTCCAATTGCAGATGTGCCGGAATCGGCAGCAGGTGGTAGACCTGTCCCCGCGAACGGCGCTCTTCATCGAGCACAACCCAACCCATGCGCAGCATTCGGCGGATCTGCTCATACACATAGCGGCGCACATCACCGATACGGAAAGTCATGCCATCCAGGCGCTTGGCATAGGCATCACGCAGTTCACGCGTCGTGAACCTTGAACGCCCTTCCTCCTGAAGCAGCTCATACAGACGCCTGTCGAAGGTAAACGAGGCCGATTTCATTGAGGCACCAGAAGAGTTAACGCAGAGGAAATGCGGATTATAATCCGTGGCTCCTACGTCCGCAAACACACGATAGTGCCGCCTCAAGTGGAATTGAGACGGTCATGGATAAGTTGGCGAAGGCGTTAGGGGAACGCATCCGGACGCAGAGAAAGGCCTGTCGGATTTCTCAGGATGCTCTAGCGCTGGCCTGCAGTATGGACCGTAGCTATATGGGGCGAATCGAGCGTGGCGAAGTAAACATCACCGTCGAGAAGCTCTATCGCATTGCAAGCGAGCTCGCTTGCGATCCATCCTGCCTTCTGCCTCAGTTGTCAGAGCTGTAGCTCCGCATCTGATCGAGAGCGGTGTTCAAGAAGGCCTGACCAGATCCAGGCCAAATTTCGCTCTCAGATCAAAACCTGGTCTGCGGCTTTTTCGCATTACAGAAGCGCCTTCCTTTATCATCCCCCGGCATCGTGTAGTGGTTGATTTCCCGGTCACTGGCTCAGGGCGCTCAGATGTCGCTGCCGATGGCATTAGGCATGCGTCAACGCTTCTGAGCAGAGCTGAGTTGCCGATGCTGACGCCAGGCTGACAGAGCAGCATGTGCCGGCCGGGAGGTAGCCATTACCCAAAAATTTAGCGGCTAAAATCGCCGCATTCGCGCATCAGCGATGCTGGATAGTGGTAAACCATGAATGCAGTAGAAATTGAGTCCGCCATTTCGGACCTGGCCTTTGAGCCCTTTGACGCGGTGGAGTTTCCGTTCACCTTCCTGGCCGCATTCGGCAATAAGGAAACCGCTCTCAAGCGGCTGCGCGCCGGCAACAACAACGCCTCGGACGTACCTCGCGGCGTACTACTGCGCAACAACATTCATATCGCCACCTGCGAGCCCGGCAGCGTGGGCGATACGCTCAAGGCATTGCGTGCCAGCCCGGCCACCGCAAAAGCCAAGGCCAAATTCATCCTCGCTACCGACGGACAAACGCTGGAGGCCGAGGAGCTGATCACGGGTGAAACCATCACCTGCGGCTATCCAGACCTTCCCAACCATTTCGGCTTCCTGCTGCCGCTGGCCGGCATCTCCACCATCAAGGAGATCAAGGACAACCCCATCGACGTGCGCGCCACGAGCCGCTTGAACAAGCTGTACGTCGAGCTGCTGAATGAAAACCCAGACTGGGCCAAAGCCGAACGCCGCCATGACATGAACCACTTTATGGCGCGGCTGATTTTCTGCTTCTTTGCCGAAGACACCGACATCTTCACTGGCGATGGTCTGTTTACCAAGACGGTTGAGCAGTTCAGCGAACGCGACGGCTCCAACACCCACCAAGTGCTGTCGGAAATCTTCCGCGCCATGAACATCAAGCTGGCCGAGCGCGCCACCGCTCAGCCGCGCCTACCCAGTTGGGCCAACACCTTCCCTTATGTGAATGGCGGTTTGTTCTCCGGCAGTACCGAAGTGCCACGCTTCACGCGCATGGCGCGCACCTACCTGCTGCACGCTGGCAACCTCAACTGGCAAAAAATCAACCCAGACATCTTCGGCAGCATGATCCAGGCCGTAGCCGATGATGAAGAGCGTGGCGCACTCGGCATGCACTACACCAGCGTGCCCAACATTCTGAAAGTGTTGAACCCGCTCTTCCTGGATGACCTGCGTGCTCAACTAGACGCTGCGGGCGACAACAAAGCCAAGCTGCTGAACCTGCGCAAGCGCATGGCGCGCATCCGTGTGTTTGACCCTGCCTGCGGGTCCGGCAACTTCCTGGTTATCGCCTACAAGCAGATGCGCGAGATTGAAGCCGAGATCAATCGCCGCCGAGGCGAGGCCAACAATAAATCGGAAATCCCTCTGACCAATTTTCGCGGCATCGAACTGCGCGACTTTCCGGCAGAGATTGCCCGTCTGGCGCTAATCATTGCCGAATTTCAGTGCGATGTGCTGTATCGCGGCCAGCAGGATGCGCTGGCGGAGTTTCTGCCTCTGGATGCGCAGAACTGGATCGTTTGCGGCAATGCGCTGCGGCTGGACTGGCTGAGCATCTGCCCGCCAACGGGAACAGGCGTGAGAGTGCTCGCCGATGACTTATTTGGCACGCCTCTCAATCAGACAGAAATTGATTTCGAGAACGAAGGTGGGGAAACGTATATCTGCGGGAATCCGCCGTATCTTGGCTCACGGGATCAGAAGGACGAACAAAAGGCTGACTTGCAGACTCTTTTCGATAGGCGAATCCAGAACTGGAAGTCGCTCGATTATGTTGCCGGCTGGTTCATTAAGGCCGCTGATTACGGCACCAAAACCCGCTCTGCTGCGGCTTTCGTGTCCACCAACTCCATTTGCCAGGGTCTGCAAGTTCCAATCCTGTGGCCGGAGATATTTGCCAGTGGCCGCCAAATCGAATTTGCCCACACATCCTTTCGTTGGGCCAATCTTGCCAGCCACAATGCAGGTGTGACTGTAGTCATCATTGGCATCACAACGCAGCCACGCAATCCGAGGCGCTTGTTCTCTCTGGACGACTCGGGACAGACCATCGAACGCCAATGTGCGCATATCAATGCATATCTGGCGGTAGGTGATAGTGTCATTGTGGATAAGACTAGCCAGCCCCTGGGTACGCAGAGTGAGATGACTTTTGGAAATACTCCAATAGATGGCGGTCATTTGCTGCTCTCGCGGGACGAACGCGACGCCCTGCAACTCACACCTGCTCAGCAAGGCCAATTTATTCGCCGGATTTATGGCTCCGCTGAGTTCATTCGCGGCCTGGAGCGTTACTGTCTGTGGATCGAAGATCAGCACTTGGCTGAAGCACAAACGATCCATCCTATTGCTCAACGTCTTCGTGATGTGCGCAATATGCGACTCAACGGTGGGAAGACAGCAAGGGACATCGCTGAAAGACCACACCAATTCCAAAGAATGTACTTCGGCAAGCATTCAACGCTCATTGTCCCTAGCGTCTCCTCCGAAACTCGCGCGTATCTGCCCTGCGGTTATGCGCCTGCCGGGACTATCGTTTCCAATCTCGCCTTCGCCCTCTACGATGCTCCGCTCTGGAACATGGCCCTGATTGCTTCCCGCTTGCACTTAGTCTGGATCGGCACTGTCTGCGGAAAAATGAAAACTGACTTTCGCTACTCGAACACTCTTGGCTGGAACACCTTCCCAGTGCCGCTACTCACCGAGCAGAACAAGGCGGACCTGACGCGCTGCGCCGAGGACATTCTCCTGGCCCGCGAAGCCCACTTCCCCGCCACCATCGCCGATCTGTACGCCCCGGACGCCATGCCGGCCAACCTGCGCCGCGCCCACGAGCGCAACGATGAAGTGCTGGAGCGTATCTACATCGGTCGGCGTTTTAGAAACGATACCGAACGACTGGAAAAGCTGTTTGACCTCTACACCAAGATGACAGCAGATACATCGAAGGCCGCGCCGAAAAAGCCACGAGGGAAAAGGCATGAGCGATACCCTTGCTAACCTGACCACGCCCCCCGAAGGCTACGGCGAGTGGTTAGCTGATCTCAAAGGCCGCATCCACAATGCCCAGGCGACGGTACTCTCATGGAGGAAGAATCACAGTGACTAACACTACCAACCCGACCAACAGATACACGGTGCCGTCGGTATCCATTGCTACCGCGCACACTGGGGCATCCAGCAAGGCAAATGAGCTGGGCATGCGTACCATGCAGGAACGCGCCTATACCAAGCGCGGCGAACAGTATTTGCTGATTAAATCGCCACCGGCATCAGGTAAGTCCCGCGCCCTGATGTTTATCGCCCTGGACAAGCTCCATAACCAGGGACTGCAACAGGCTATCGTCGTAGTGCCGGAGCGCTCCATTGGCGGCAGCTTTGCCGATGAATCGCTGAGCCAACATGGCTTCTACTGGGACTGGCAAGTAGCCCCCCAGTGGAACCTGTGCAATGCACCAGGCATCGATGAACCGCGTGTGGCCAAGTCCAAGGTAGATGCAGTGCGCGCCTTCCTGACCAGCAGCGACAAGGTGCTGGTCTGCACCCATGCCACCTTCCGCTTTGCCGTGGAAGAGTTAGGCATCGACGCTTTCGACAACCGCCTGATTGCCATCGACGAGTTCCACCACGTTTCCGCCAATCCGGACAACAAACTGGGCAGCCAACTGAGCGCGTTTATCAACCGCGACAAGGTGCATCTGGTTGCCATGACCGGCTCCTACTTCCGTGGTGACAGCGAGGCCGTGCTGGCCCCGTCGGAAGAGAACAAATTTGAGACAGTCACCTACACCTACTACGAGCAGCTCAACGGCTACCGCTGGCTCAAGTCGCTGGATATTGGCTACTTCTTCTACACCGGCCGGTACGTGGATGCGGTCGCCAAGGTGCTGGACCCGGCACTGAAAACCATCGTCCACATTCCAAACGTAAATGCCCGCGAGAGCCTCAAGGACAAAGAGCGCGAGGTCAACGAGATCATGAGCGCGCTCGGCGATTGGCAGGGTGTAGACCCGACCACCGGCTTTCACCTGATCAAAGCCAAGGACGGCCGCACGCTGAAAGTGGCCGACCTGGTGGATGACAGCGACCCAGGCAAACGCTCCAAAGTGCTCGGCGCATTGAAAGACCCGGCGCAGAAAAACAACCGCGACAACGTCGATGTGATCATCGCTCTGGGCATGGCGAAGGAGGGCTTTGACTGGATCTGGTGCGAGCATGCGCTGACCATCGGCTACCGTTCGAGCCTGACCGAAATCGTGCAGATCATTGGCCGTGCCACCCGCGATGCAGAAGGTAAAGAGCGCTCACGCTTCACCAACCTGATCGCAGAGCCAATGGCTGATCAAGCAGCTGTAGCCGAAGCGGTAAACGATATGCTCAAGGCCATTTCTGCCAGCCTGCTGATGGAACAGGTGCTCGCCCCGCGCTATGAGTTCACCCCGAAAGATACCGGGCCGAAAGAAGGCTTCAATTATGGCCCGGAGGGGTATCAACCGGGCGGCACCAACCTGGGTGTGAATGAAACCACGGGCCAGTTCCATGTCGAGATTAACGGCCTGACCACGCCGCAAAGCACAGAAGCCACGCGCATCTGCAAAGAAGACTTGAACGAAGTAGTGACCAGCTTCCTGCAGGACAAAACCGTGCTGGAGCGCGGCCTGTTCGATAAGGAGAACACCCTGCCGGAAGAGCTGACTCAACTGCGCATGGGCAAGATCGTGCGCGAGCGGTACCCCGATTTGAGCGACGTCGACCAGGAAGCCATCCGCCAGCACGCCATCGCCGCCATGAACATTACCCAGCAGGCCAAGTTGGCTCTGGCGCAGGCAGATGCAAACGGTAGCGACAACGTGCAGGGCAGCACAGCACTGCTTGATGGCGTGCGCAAATTCGTTAACGTGCGCGAGCTGGACATTGACCTGATCGACCGCATCAACCCCTTCGATGCCGCCTATGCGGTACTGGCGAAGGCAATGGATGAAAAGTCTCTGCGCCAGGTTCAGGCCAGCATTGCCGCCAAGAAGGTGAGCATCCCCGAAGATGAGGCGCGAGAGCTGGCCAAGCGTGCCCTGCAGTTCAAGAACGAGCGCGGCCGCCTGCCCGACATCAACTCTGCCGATGCCTGGGAAAAACGCTTGGCTGAAGGCGTAGCAGCATTGGCACGCTACCGCGCCCAAGCCAAAGCGGCGCAGGGGGAATCCGCCAATGGCTGATATGAACGATGACGACCTGCTGGAGGCGCTGGGGGTAGAAGTCCCCACGCTCAAGACAGCCACTCGAACTCCTCGCGAAGAGCGCATCATCGCTGGTTTCGAGGACATTCAGCGCTTCTATCAGACCCACGGCCGCGCTCCGCTGCATGGCGAAGACCGCGACATTTTTGAGCGCTTGTATGCCGTGCGCCTGGATCAACTGCGCAAACTGCCAGAGGCACAAACCCTACTGGCCGGTCTGGATACTCACGGCCTACTGTCAGGTACTGCGGTCACCACGACTAATGTGGATGACCTGGATGAGGACGCCTTGCTCGCCGAGCTGGGCATCGGTAGTGAGTCCGTCGAGCAGGACGACATAACGGTACTGAGGCATGTGCGTTCCAGTGCGGCAATAAAAGCGGCTGAAGAGATGGCCGCTCGGAACCCCTGTAAAGACTTCGAGAATTTCAAGCCGCTGTTTGATGAAGTGGAAGTAGGCCTCAAGCAAAAGCGCTGGGTGACCAAGCCTTTTGGCAAGAACGCCAGCATTGAGGCTGGAGACTTCTTCATTCTGAGCGGGCTCATTGCCTACGTCGCCGAAGTCGGGGACACCTACAAAACGCCGAATGCGGAGACGAACGGGCGTTTGCGCGTCATCTACTCCAATGAGACGGAAAGTGATCTGTTGCTACGATCCCTACAGCGGGCGCTTTACAAGGACAGTGAGGGGCGTGCCGGATCTCGGCTGATCAAGGTCGACTCAGGCCCACTGTTCAGCGACATCGCCGAGCCGGACGACATAGAAAGCGGCACTATCTATGTGCTGCGCAGCCAGTCTAACCACCCCTTCGTGGCCGAGCACCGCGAGCTGATCCACAAGATCGGCGTAACCGGAGGCCGAGTGGAAACCCGCATCGCAGGCGCAGACAAAGACGCCACCTACCTGCTGGCTGATGTGGAGGTGGTCGCTACTTACAAGCTGCACAACCTGAACCGCACCCGGCTGGAAAACATCTTCCACCGCCTGTTCGGCGCGGCGCAGCTGGACTTGACCATCGAAGACCGCTTCGGCCATCCGGTCAAACCTAGGGAGTGGTTTCTGGTGCCGCTGCATGTGATTGATGAGGCGGTTGAGCGCATTCGAGATGGGTCGATTACCGGTTTTGCGTATGACCCGCAAACAGCTCGCCTAGTCAGCGAAGGGGCAATTAAAGCGTGATGGTCATATCCGGGAGAAAGCAAGTCTTCTCTCCTGGATGCCCCCTTGGATTGCACACCAAGCGTGTGCCCAATACGGCATAGTCGAGGAGGTGTACGAATGATTAGCCATTTTGTATCTCTTCAGGTCTTTTCTTGATCAAGGCATAGAGATCAAGGTTGGGAATGGCATTGGCGTTCAAAAGCATCCTCTCAATCATACGCAGTTGCTCTGCATTATTTCTTTTGAGAACCGCAACCTCAGCCTTCAAGTGCTCTATTTGCTCCACAAGCTTTACTTCAGAAGCAGTTATCTTTGTGAGCAGGGAAGGAGTTGCGCCACGAAGTTGAGCTTTTTTATTCTTATAATATGTATTGATACCGACATAAGTGCATAGGGTTTGTCTAGTTGTTTTTATGCCAAGCTCAAGCTCTACCTTAGCGACCAGCGCGTCCCAAGTCAGCTTACCTACCCACTTAGCTAACATAATCTCAATTTTACGCTGTTGCTGAGCTGATATTTTTGGTACTACCACATCACACCTCCCCTTCAGACAGACCGAAAGAGGATAAAAGAGAGCGCAACTCGGGATTAGCATCAGATGCTGTTCTGGCAGTCTTATCTTCAATAATACCCTTCAGGCGAGCCTCAAAATCCGGTAGGGCACACGCGACCTTTGTAATGATCTTGGTATTTAGATCGGTCAAACTGAACTCAGAATTTTTATTTGAGTAACGAATCATCGTTCCGACAGGCTTACTTTTCATCAAATCATTCAGCATGGATAGAATATGGGTATTTCGCGAGTGAATTAGATACCACTGCCTCATCGCCTGGGAGTTTGGTAAGCGTGGATCACACGCTACCGATTCTAATCTCAAAGTTTGAAACGATAAATCTTTCTCAAAAAACTCGATTGTCTTCACATCGCCTGCTATGTGACAAGTCTCCGGACACATGAAGCACTGCGAGACGAAATCGTTCAAATAATTGCAAGGCGTTACATTAAGATTTTGAGTACAAAGACCGGTGGAGGTGACAGATGCCGGCAGGTTGGTGGTTTGTGTAAGTTGATTTTGGGAAACGACTCGAATATCCCGCCTGTCGATATCTGGCGGATTCAATATCGCACTCACACGACTGGCTTTCTCGTCGTGAGTCGTATGAATATAAGTATGGGTTTGCTCGGGATTCTTTCTGCCAGACCAAGCAGTGATAATTTCAACTGGAATGCTACTTAAATCAGCAAGGGTGTTAGATAAGTGCCGCAGACTATGCGGTCGCAGAATTAATTCTGACGAAAATCCGTAATCCTGAAAAATCGATGTCGTGTAGCGCCCCTGGCCGACCAGTCGAGTAAGAACCGAGGCGCCTAGCGACGCTAATGGCACCACCGCATAGTTTGTCTTTTGAAAAACTTTCCCACCACTTCCGACACTCTCGGGCGCACCATAAAGCCAACTCCCCAAGAAGCAGAACATGGCATCCTTAAGCTTGATACTTGATTCTCCGCTTGAAAATGAGAGTGGAAATTCCGGCAAAATTGATGTCCTATAGAAAGCAATCCACCACTCCTGCACTTCTTCAACCGAAACGACAGACTTATCGGAAAAAACTTTTGGCATATTGGCGTACCCGAACAAGTGGGGTAATCCTGCTAAAGCTGCACTTCTTGTTTGCGACACGGACAACTGATCTTTAGGCCGCAATGAATAAATCGGTTTTTTTTCGAAAAAATGGCCTCTTTGACTTTTATAGGTGGAAGTCAGATCAACTCCTTCCTTAAGGATCGGAACGCAATCATTAGCCCCATAGAACCCTAATGCATAACCCAATGTGAAAAGATTGGGCCGCTGCGCTAAATTTAAATTCCTCTTTAGTTCTGGCGCTATCTCGAACCCACCAAGCAACGCTTTCAAGCTTTGGTCCGGGTTCTCGTAGAATCGACATAGAATTCTCGCTGGCTCGCATGCTTTGTAAAAGAAGTTCATGGCTTTCTTTATCGGATCAGCGAGCACCGCAAGTATGTGGTTCTTGTTGTTCCCGTAGCCTTTACTTCCAATCCAGTCGAGGTAATAAACTGGCTCTCCATTGCTTTCAGAGTAACAATGCAGTCTTTGTTTAGGAAGAACAGGTATTTCCGCAGAAGTTCGATTAGGCGACGCCAGCGACAGCGTTCCAAAAGTCACTACTAAGGCATCATGGATTTTTATCTCTTTACCAGGGCGCAGCGAGCCATGTTCATCCACATACTCAAATACAGTAGAGAAGATGTCGGCTAGCGCAAGCACTGCTTGGATATCTGGAAGTTTCTCCAGCGTATTGTCAAACGTGGCATGTCCCGTCCTGTCTCTGCTGTCGCTGCCCTTCAGGTTGACCTTTCGCATCACCCCCTTTTCAGCGCAGAACGCGAGAAACGGCCGCAAGCGGTCAGCTGAACGCGCCCCCAAATTAAGACTGGTGATTGTGCACTCTGATTGCTCATAGAGATCACCATCCATGAGTGACAACAATTTCCTAGCTACCGACGTCCGAATTTTTTTCTCGTTGACGGAAAGTGGTGTGTTCGTTGTTTCTATGATCCACACTTTTATCAGGTGGTCATAGGGGTAAGGAAGGGCGTATATGGGATGGTTGCCGGCGTTGCTTTTGCCCTTACGCCCATGTACACCACACAAGAATCTGGTTCGGCGGCCAGTATTGGGGTCCACGTGATACCAGACCAAATCATCAAACTCCGCCTTCTTGCCGCCATGTCCTTCAAATTGCGCTAGCTCGGCTTCGCGATATTCGTTGATGAGCCGCTCCAATCGGCCAAGGTATTTGTTAAGCATTGATTGTGCGCTGCCTTGCGAGTTCTTCATCGCAAACCATTATTGTCTGCTTCACCCAAACAATCTGTCTCTCCAGTTTTTCAATACTTCGGGCGTAAATAGGACTAACTAGGGAGTTGCGGTTTGCAGCAAGCTTGCCCTCTGCATCAGCCAATACCGACCTGTGATCAGCTTCTAGCATCGGACGAAAGTTTGGGCACCCATAACACCCCAATGGTCTCCCTAAAACAGTTGAACAGGTCGCGCAGGAATGCTTGTTGAGTGCCCCACCAACAGGGTTGAACTTATTGTCGACAATGACCTCATCGCCTTCCGGAACGACAGTTAAGGTATGGCTAAAAGCCTTCTTTAGAAACTCATTTCCGATATACTTTGTGTCAATCTCTCTCCTAGATACATAATCCAAATCTATGTAATGCCTTGCAGCCGGCACGGTGACACCTGTCATCTTGGCCAATTGAACGGCGGGCAGACCATTTTGAGCACCGCGAGTTAATACGGTGTGACGAATTCTATTGGAAGTAGCCATACATTCGACAGTTCGATCAGAGGCAACCGGAACCCATCTCATGGCGTGTGCAACTGCAGTCTCCGATATGTGGTAGGCAGTAGACTTTGGCGTAAACATGCTTTTGAACAAATCTAAAGAGTCAAATCGCACTTTAAAAAAATCAACCGCTGGAAACATAGGCATATCATTCATGAGGCTCAAGAGTTCAGATTGATCCACTTGAATCTCTGCTGAGTCCATCACTAGTCTGAGCCCTTCCAATACCACCCGTTTATAGTCTATAAGAACCCCTGAGATATATTCGGAAAGATGTATTGGATAGCGCTCGGGCCGCTCCCTTGAGAATTGTGCGCCCTTAGACTTAACTATGAACACTCTAAGCTGCAATGTTTGCCCCCCTACCGTGCCGATTTCGTCCACAGGAAGAATTCCCGCGTCGCGAAAACTCGCACCCGAGGGGATCAAATCAGACCATTTCAATAGCGCAATTTGAATTGGCCGCCTTACGATGGAGAGCAACAACTTGTTAGTGACTATATTTCTGAGCCGCGCATATAGCCTCGGCGACTGAAAAAACAAAAGATCCCGACTGGCGCCCCAGTCGAACTCTTGTATATTTTCATTGATCTGCCTGGCTAACGAGTCAAACTCAATATCGCTTAGTGCCCCAATGGAAGGATCAAGAGTATTGTCTTTACCCTTGTCCAAATGTGTCCGCGTATACTTGTGATATTCTTCATACCGTGTATTACCTTGCCTAGAGAGCGTCCCAAAGAACTGATTGAGCCCCTTCTTATTGTTTGTCTGCAGCCCACTCCATATAGATTTAACTCTGGCTAAGGACGGAATGCCATTCAACATAAATGGCTTTACATTGCAAACGATACCTGACGCCGTACTCGCAGCCTTGGTTCGTACGTAGTCCACAAATACACTCAGAATTAAGTTTTTATCATCATCTGGCATGTTAGACGAATGAACCCAGTCAACGCACAACCGTTTTCCTTTTCCATTATTCGGCAGTAATATCCATACATCCTCCGAGGTATTTACCATCAGGCCAGATTTGGCCGTAATCCATGAGCCTTCATTAGTCAGAGACTTAAAAACTTCCCGCCTCTTCTCGCGAGTCATTTTTGCGGATCCACTCTTTTTTGATGCGCCATTGATATCTCTCTCGTCTTCAGCGCAATTCGCTTTTCATTATATCGTCTGTTCTGAGTCGTATTTTGCGACCAGCCCATGGCATATTTTCTAGCATCCTCAAGCAAAGCCGGATTGACCCCAAGCGACTCCCCTTTCTTATCAAAAATTTCATTCCATTTGTGGCGCAACAAATGAGGATGGACATGAAAGCCCAGCGACCTAGAGAGCTTTTGAAATATTGCATTTATTGCCTTTAAAGAAAGAGGCTGACCCGCAGTGCCTTTAGAGTCATTTTCGCTGACAAACACGAAGTCATGGAATTGCGCACGAGGAAAGACAATACGAACGTTGTCAATATAGAACTTAACCTTCTCCAAAAAACCTGGATCAACCGAGGCGAAGTGTGCTTTTGTCTTTTGATTGGGTTTTTCAGAGCGCAGATCTGTTGGATCATTTGCAGATCGATAAATAGCTAGCTGATCGTTAGTGCCATGAAATAGACAGTCAGAAATCTTCAATTTTGCCAGCGCACCTCTTCTGATGCCGCTTAGGACTAGCAAATTGACGATCAAGTAATTCCTCACCCTAGATGCTTTAAAGGGATTATTAGGAGAGGACGGCATCACCATCTCTAAAAACTTTACGAAAACGTCATCCGGGATCACCGATTCCTCAGGATCGCCAACATGTTGCCCTCCATTCTTGCCAAGGGCATCTTCATCTAACCTAATTTCTGCAATAAGCCCATTAAATTTATTTTTTGTTTTTTCGTCAGCATCTTGCACTTCGTGAAACTCATCGAACAACCATAAAAGAAATTGTCGAAGTCGTCTGATGCGACCTTGCAAGGTTTCGCTAGCGACCTTTGCCATCCCTTTCTGATTGGCAACAATGATGTTCCTTAGATGTTTATCATTTATATCTAGAAATCTTATATTTATACCTTCATCACCAGAACCCTTACTTAAGCAGCATCTGTCATAGAACTGCATGTACTCCATCTGGGAGATAAAAATGCCCGACGCAACTCGTTCGGGTAGGTCAATATTTTTTTCCGAAAAGTACTGCAGCACGAACAGCAGTTCATTTGCGTACCTAAATCTCGTATTGGCCGATTTAGCAGATAAAGCACCATTGAGGTAGCAGGAAACATACGGATCAATAGGGCAATCCGCTTCGTCCACTATCGACACGAAGGGCAACGAATTGAATTGGTATCGTTTGACTTTCATAATTGACAAAAAAGCTAGTCCAATAACCGATTTAGTTACAAACTAGTCCATAAATGAGTTCTGTCAAACGAGAGGAAAGGAAAAGCGACGGAAGGCGGGGCTTACAGGCAATGTCTACAGGTTTATAGGCTTTACAAATATTTTTTTGGTTATAACTTGCCGCCGGACAGGCAGACCATGACCTTGTCGCCATCCTCGATCATGTTGAAATCGGTAACGGCCTCGCCGGCGAGACGGCGCAGGCGTTTTTGCAGTTTGTTCTGGTTGACCGAAAGGTTGCCCATGTGAGGAGTCCGGTGGAATGCGAAAAGGCGCGCATTTTACGCGCAAAGTGCGGCGCGCCCCACCCCATCCATCCAACGATTCGCACTGCTGGCTGCTAGGCTTGCCTGCATGACCGACGACTTCGAACCCGAGATGGACCTGGCCGAGCAGATTTTCGTGCTGCTATGCGAACAGCCGGAAGGCTGCAGCGAATACCAGCTGATCCAGCAGCTAAAGGCCCGTCACAGCACGCATATCCCCAACCTGCCGCTACTCGACAAGCTGGTGCTGTTCCGTACGCATTTCCTCGTTTTCAACGCGCTGTACCGTCTGCGCGACCAGCTTTGGGGCGAGAACCGCCACACTCTTCAGATTTCACCGTTGTGTGTCCAGCTTCAGCCCTACGTGCCTGGGACCAGCGGCGTCGTTGAAAACGACCCGCTGCGCGAGTACTACCTGGACATGACCAACCTGCGCGACACCGACGAGGGAGAAGTGGAACGCCTGCTGGCGAGTTTCTGGTCGCGGATGCGCGGCGACCACCTCGATGAGCGGAGCGATGCCTGGGATCCAGAGCAGAAGCAGGCGGCGCTCGAACTGTTCGAGCTGGATCGGGAAGGCGCCTCGCTAACGCTGCACGCGATCAAACGGCGCTACCGCCAGTTGGTGAGCATCCACCATCCGGACCGTGGAGGCAGCACCAGGCGCATCCAGTCAATCAATCTGGCGATGGAAATACTGCAACGCTATTACCGCTAGGACCATAGCTTCCAAACGCTCTAACCAGCCGGGTGCGCCGTACCGCCAAATTCCTATACTGCGACTTAAGGTCGCACGCCCGTCCAACTGACGGCACGCCAGGCGAAGCGACCTCCAAAACCGAGGAGACGCTGGCATGATCAATCACGTATGGGGATTATTTGCTCACCCAGGTCAGGAATGGCAGGAGATCACTGGAGAAGAACGCGAAGTCGGACATTTGCATCTCGGAGAAGTGTTGGTGCTGGCGGCGATACCGGCCATTTCCGCCTTCATCGGTACCACCCAGTTCGGTTGGAGCATTGGCGGTGGGGATGCCGTAAGACTCACCGAAAGCAGTGCATTTCAGCTTACCCTTCTGTCCTACCTGGCAATGCTCGCAGGCGTTGCGGTGATGGGCGGCTTCATTCACTGGATGTCACGCACCTACGATGCCAGCCCGACCCTGGTGCAATGCATCGTGTTCGCCGCCTACACCGCAACACCCTTGTTCGTCGGTGGCCTGGCGGCGCTTTACCCACACATATGGCTAGGGATGATCGTCGGCACGGCGGCGATCTGCTACACGACTTACCTGCTCTATGTCGGTTTGCCGACGTTCATGAATATCCCTTCTGACGAGGGCTTCCTGTTCTCTAGTTCGGTGTTGGCCGTTGGGCTGGTCGTGCTGGTGGCGATCATCGCGCTCTCGGTAATCATGTGGGGCATGGGCGTCGGACCGATTTACATACGCTGACGAGCCGAGCTTCAAGCCCCGAACTGGCGGGGCTTGAATCTTTTGCCTGCCCAAACCATCCAAACGCGACAGATTGAAGCCAAAGCCTGCTGAATCCCTGCGGCGCTGTGACGTCTATATCTACGACAGCGGCTCAAGCACGGTATCAGGAGGCTCCATGACCCCAGAATTCATCAGCTTATTCACCCGGCCGGATCGTGCCTGGGAAGCCATTCGCCAGAAGGAAGATGCGCACGGTCTGCATTACCTGATGCACTTGCTCTTGCTTTCCCTGATTCCAAGCGTGTGCCTATTCATTGGGGTCACGCTCGTTGGCTGGAGCCTGGTGGATGCGGAACGGGTGAGGCTCGACTTCGGCAGTGCGTTCCAGCTATGCCTGCTGCTGTACGTCACCATTGTCGTCGGCACCGTGATCATGGGCTTCTTAGTGCGCTGGATGGCGCGGGCCTTTGAAGTACGGCCAAGCCTGAACCAGTGCATCGGCTTCATCGCCTACGTGATCACACCTTTTCTGCTGGCCGGAGTGTCCGGGCTTTACCCGAACCGGTGGTTCGCCGCGATCGTGCTGCTGATTGCCGGGGTCTACTCCACGTACTTGCTGTTCACCGGCCTGCCCGCTTTCATGCGCCAGCGCAGCTCACAGAGTTTTCTATACGCCAGCACGATCTGGGGCGTCGCGTTACTGGTGCTGGTGACGGTGCTGGTCGGAATGATTCTGTTCTGGACGCTCTCGCTCGAGCCGAACTACGAGCGCACCGTGGACCAGAACCAGAGCTATGGCACCCAAGAGAGCCGCCCGCAGGAGGAGCCCGGCGGTCTCTGAACGGTTGTCACCCTGCCACATTGCGGCATAATTCCGGGCTTCTTCGGAGGCCCCTATGCCCGAACAGCTTCATGCCCGTGTCGAGGCCTATTATCAGCAGGCCGAGGCCTTTTTTAACAAACTCTTCGCGCGTCCGCAGGTCAGCTTCAGGTTGCGCGGGCAAAAGGCTGGCGTTGCGCACCTCGATAGCAACCTATTGCGCTTCAATCCGCAGCTTTACCGGGAAAATCGCGATCACTTCCTCAAGCAGACCGTGGCCCACGAGGTCGCGCATTTGATCGCCCATCAGATGTTTGGTGGTCGTATCCGCCCGCATGGCGAAGAGTGGCAATTGATCATGCGCGGCGTCTACGAACTGGCCCCTGATCGCTGCCACAGCTATGAGGTCAGCCGCCGCCAGGTCAACCGCTATATCTATCGCTGCGCCTGTCCCGATCAGGATTTTCCGTTCACGCCGCAGCGCCATTCGCTGGTCCGCAAAGGCCGCCGTTATTTCTGTCGCAGCTGCCGTGCCACGCTGGTATTCAGCGGCGAGCAACGGGTCGAGTGACCGTCTACAGCCGCCCGGCACGCCAGGCGGCCACCACGAATAACGCGGCGAGTACTGCCATCAGCGGTAGCCAGCCGGCGTGCTCCCAGACGTAACCAGCCGCATAGCCCACCACGCTTGAGCCCAGGTAATAGGCGCATAGATACAGCGCCGATGCCTGCGCCTTGGCACCCTTGGCGTGCACGCCAACCTGGCCGCTGGCGACAGCATGTGCGGCAAAAAAACCGAGCGTGAACAGCGCCAGCCCGAGAATGATCGCGACCAGCCAGGGCGTTGCGCACAAGCCGACACCCAGCAACATCAGCCCGACGCCGCATTGAAGGACCGTCTTGGCGCCCAGCCGCGGTACCAGTCGCCCTGCCCAACCCGCACTGAAGATTCCCGCTAGATAAACAATGAATAGCAGGCCGATCACCGTCGACGATAGACCAAACGGCGCTCCTGCCAGACGGAAACCGATGTAGTTGAACAGCGCGACGAAGCCGCCCATCAGCAAGAACGCCTGCAGAAACAGGTTGCGCAGAATCGGGTTGCCCAGGTGCCGAGCGAAGTTGTCCAGAAGTGCGCGCAGCGATAAAGGCTGGGGCTTGAAATGTCGCGAGGCTGGCAATAGCCAGATGAACGATCCCAGCGCCAGCAGCCCGAGACCAGCTATCCCGCCCAGCGCCAATGGCCAGCCGCCGATGTCGCTCAACAGGCCCGACAGCAATCTGCCCAGCAGGCCGCCCAGAGCGGTTCCGCCGATGTACAAGCCCATCGCGGCGGGCAACGACTCGGGATCGAACTCCTCGCCAACGTAGGCCATCGCCAAGGCCGGCAACCCACTGAGCGCAAGCCCCAGCAGGGCTCGCAACACGAGCAGCAGCGTCCAGGACTCCACCACTACGCAGGCGAGGCCAAGCAGGCAAGCCAAAGCCAATGCCAGCGCCATGACCGGCTTGCGGCCCCAGCTTTCAGCCAGGCTTCCAGAGATCAACAGGGAGAGCGCCAACGTTAAGGTCGTCAAGGACAACGCCAGGCTGCTGGCGGCCGCCGATACGGAGAACTGCGACGCCAACAGCGGTAACAAAGGCTGCACGCAATAAAGCATGGCAAAGGTGGCAAAACCGGCGCAGAACAATGCCAGCGTGGCGCGGCGATAAGCAGCGGTCCCGCGCTTGAGATGGTCATGGACGAGCGAGTCAGGAAGCATGCGTTTATTCCTACACCCGTTTCCGACGGAACGAGCCTGAAAAAAGCGGCGCAGCCTACCACACGGCCATACAGATGCCACGCAGCCACAACCTGGCCAGATAAAGGCACAAGCGGTCATATATCAACGCTAGATGTCCACTTGTTTCGTCGCAGCCGCAACGAAACAAGCGCAAGAACAGGCTTTAAGTTTTGGCCGTATATCGCCCGTACCGAACCTTATTATTGAGCTAGGTCAAAACAACTGTAATTAACGCTTATTAGCCTGTCGTTTATCGACGGGCGACTTTGAATAAGCCATTGGCGCTTCCTAGACTCCATACACATTCGAAGAAAAAGGTGAACGCAGTGCCACACGACACCGATCCCGCCCTTATAAGCAAGCCGGACGAAACACGGCTGTTCGTATTTCTGCTGGTCTTCCTGTTCCCTCTGCTAAGCGTCGTGATCGTCGCTGGGTACGGCTTCATCGTCTGGATAAGCCAGCTGGTCGTCTTCGGACCACCCGGCCCGCCGAGTTGACCACCAGCACTAACCTGACCGTAACAGTCCTCTTTTAGCTTGCAGTTTCAATGTAGGCGGAGCCTTACCTAAACCAATGAATAACGCCCTGCATATCGCCAGTTTGCTCGTGCATTGCCGCGCCGAACTGCTGGAAGCTGTGAAAAGAAACCTGGTGCTATTGCCCGGAACTGAACTGCACCAAGAGAGTGCGGCGGGGAAACTGGTCGTGGTCCTCGAAGCCGAACATGAAAGCCAGATTCTCGACACCATCAGCCATATCCAACAAATACCCGGCGTTCTTAATGCCGCCTTGATTTACCACGAACTCCTCTCACCCGAAGGAGAGCCTGAATGAGCCTCACACGACGTCAATTTGCCAAGGCCAACGCCGCGGCCATAGCGGCCAGCGTGGCGGGACTGCCGATCGCCACCAGCGCCAGCAACCTGATCACCAATCCCGAGGTCACCAACCTGCAGTGGCACAAGGCGCCCTGCCGGTTCTGCGGTACCGGTTGCGGCGTGATGGTCGCCACTGCCGGTGATCGCGTCGTGGCCACTCACGGCGATGTGAAGGCCGAGGTCAATCGCGGCATCAACTGCGTCAAAGGCTATTTCCTGTCCAAGATCATGTATGGCTCCGATCGCTTGACGCAGCCGCTACTGCGGATGAAGGACGGCAAATACGACAAGCAGGGCGAATTCCAGCCGGTCAGCTGGGAGCAAGCCTTCGACGTCATGGAGGAGAAATACAAGGCGGCACTCAAGGAAAGCGGCCCAAGCTCAGTCGGCATGTTCGGCTCCGGCCAGTGGACCGTGTGGGAAGGCTACGCGGCCAACAAACTGATGAAAGCCGGGTTCCGCTCCAATAATCTCGATCCCAATGCCCGTCACTGCATGGCGTCGGCGGCGGTAGGCTTCATGCGCACCTTCGGCATGGATGAGCCCATGGGCTGCTACGACGATATTGAGGCCGCCGATGCCTTCGTGCTCTGGGGCTCGAACATGGCCGAGATGCACCCGGTGCTCTGGACCCGCGTCACCGATCGCCGGCTCAGCGCGCCGCACGTCAAGGTCGCGGTGATGTCGACCTTCGAACACCGCAGCTTCGATCTCGCCGACATCCCGATGGTGTTCAATCCGCAGACCGATCTGGTGATCCTCAACTACATCGCCAACCACATCATCCAGAGCGGTGCGGTCAATCAGGACTTCATCAAGAACCACACCCGGTTCGCCAAAGGTGCGACCAACATCGGTTACGGCCTGCGCCCCACCGATCCCCGTGAGCTGAAGGCCGAAAATGCCGCAGTGGCCGCCAGCTGGACCGACATCAGCTTCGAGGACTACGCCGAGTTCCTCAAACCCTACACCCTCGAGCACGCCGCCCACGAATCGGGCGTGCCTGCCGAGCGCCTTAAGGCGCTGGCCGAGCTGTATGCCGACCCCAAGACCAAGGTGATGTCGTTCTGGACCATGGGCTTCAACCAGCACACTCGTGGTGTCTGGGCGAACAACATGATCTACAACATTCACTTGCTCACCGGAAAGATCAGCGAGCCAGGCAACAGCCCGTTTTCGCTCACCGGCCAGCCCTCGGCCTGCGGCACCGCGCGGGAGGTGGGCACCTTCTCCCATCGTCTGCCTGCGGACATGGTGGTCACCAATCCGAAGCACCGCGCCACCACCGAAAAAATCTGGAAGCTGCCCGAAGGCACCATTCAGGAAAAGCCCGGCTTCCATGCCGTGCAACAGAGCCGCGAACTGAAGGACGGCGGGCTCAAGGTCTACTGGACCCAGGCCTCCAACAACATGCAGGCCGGCCCGAACCTGATGCAGGAGACGCTACCCGGCTGGCGCAACCCGGAAACCTTCATCGTTGTTTCCGATGTCTACCCAACGGTATCGGCCCAAGCGGCCGATCTGATCCTTCCCGCTGCCATGTGGGTGGAAAAGGAAGGCGCTTACGGCAACGCTGAACGCCGCACCCACTTCTGGCACCAATTGGTCAACGCGCCGGGCGAGGCTCGCTCGGACCTGTGGCAATTGATGGAGTTTTCCAAACGCTTCACCACCGATGAGGTATGGCCCGCCGATCTGCTCGCCAAGGCACCGGAACTCAAAGGCAAGACGCTTTTCGACGTGCTGTTCAAGAACGGCAAGGTCGATCGCTTCCCCACGTCGGATATCGAAGAGGGCTACCGCAATAGGGAGTCGGAGGAGTACGGCTTCTACGTACAGAAGGGCCTGTTCGAGGAATACGCCGAGTTCGGTCGCGGCCATGCCCACGATTTGGCGGACTTCGATCGCTATCACCAGGAGCGAGGCCTGCGCTGGCCCGTGGTAAACGGCGAAGAAACCCGCTGGCGCTACCGGGAAGGCTACGACCCCTATGTAGAAAAAGGCACCGGGGTTCAGTTCTATGGCTATCCGGACAAGAAGGCGATCATCTTCGCCCTGCCCTACGAAGTCCCAGCCGAAATACCTGACGAGGATTATCCGTTCTGGCTGAGCACCGGCCGCGTGCTGGAACACTGGCACACCGGCAGCATGACCCAGCGCGTCGACGAGCTTCACCAGGCGGTTCCCGACGCACTGGTGTACATGCATCCCGATGATGCTCGCGACCTCAAGGCGCGGCGTGGCAGCGTGGTCAAGGTCATCAGTCGGCGCGGCGAGATGCAGGCGCGCGTCGAAACCCGTGGGCGCAACAAGCCGCCGAAGGGTTTGATCTTCGTGCCCTTCTTCGATGCCAACAAGCTGATCAATAAGGTCACCCTCGACGCTACCGACCCGATCTCCAAGCAAACCGACTACAAGAAATGCGCTGTGAAAATCGAAGTGGTCAGCATCGCCTGAGGAGAGTCGCCATGAAATTTCGCTTACTGCCTTTGACGCTCCTCGCGGTGTTTGGCCTGGCCATTGCCGCCGAGCAGGACTACCCACTGGATGCCCCCGCGCCGGACGGTCGGCGCCCAGGCGGCACCATCACCCAGGAATTCACCCCACCGCCTCTCAAAGATGAAGAAAACAAGGACCTCAAGCGCGAGCGCAACTATCCCGAACAGCCGCCGACCATTCCGCACACGATTCGCGGCTACCAGGTCGACACCAACAGCAATAAATGCCTTTCATGCCACAGCCGCGCCAATAGCGCGCGCACCCAGGCGCCGATGATAAGCATCACGCACTTCACGGATCGCGACAGCCAGACCCTGGGCACCGTCGCCCCTCGTCGCTATTTCTGTACGCAATGCCATGTAGTGCAGCACGACGTGAAACCGCTGGTGCAGAACGACTTCGAGAACATCGACGAGTTGCTCTATCGCGAAAACCAACAGAACGAACAGTGAGGACGCCTGGATGAAGTCGATACTGTCGTTTCTCAAGAAATACTGGACGGTCCTGCGCCGTCCGAGCGTGCATTACAGCCTGGGCGCGCTGACGCTCGGCGGGTTCATCGCCGGCATCATTTTCTGGGGCGGATTCAATACCGCATTGGAGGTGACTAACACCGAGGCGTTCTGCATCTCCTGCCACGAAATGGAAGACAACGTGTACATGGAGATCAAGGACACCATTCACTACACCAACCGCTCGGGCGTGCGCGCCACCTGCCCGGATTGCCACGTGCCGCATGAATGGACGGACAAGATCGCACGCAAGATGCAGGCATCCAAGGAGGTCTGGGGCAAGATTTTCGGCACCATCAGTACCCGGGAGAAGTTTCTCGGCATGCGCCGTGAAATGGCCGAACGAGAATGGCGTCGCCTGAAAGCGAATGACTCGCTGGAATGCCGTAACTGCCACGACTTCGATTACATGGACTTTACGCGCCAGTCCGCTCGCGCATCGCAGTTCCACTCCACAGCCCTGGCCAACGGCGAAGCCACCTGTATCGATTGCCACAAGGGCATCGCGCACCGGTTGCCGGACATGCACGGCGTGCCGGGCTGGTAAACACGATCCGGCGCAGCCCCAGGTCGCGCCGGCTCTGTTTCTCCACAGCAGCGCTCTTCCCCACACCTGAACGACCGAGTTGCAGGCGAGTCGAACGACGGCTATCAATCGACGTTGCCATAACAAGGAGTCCTCCCCATGCGCTATTGCCTGCTCGGCGCGCTGATGGCCGCCAGCGCCTTCGCTCAAGCCGAAATCCAGACTCAGGAACTTCCCTATACCGCAGCTGATGGCACCAAAATGATCGGCTATTACGCCTATGACGACGCCATCGAAGGCAAGCGCCCAGGCGTCGTCGTGGTGCATGAATGGTGGGGCCTCAACGACTACGCCAAAAGCCGCGCCCGAGACCTCGCCGAGCTAGGCTACAGCGCGTTGGCGATCGATATGTATGGCGAAGGCAAGAATACCGAGCATCCCAAGGACGCCATGAGTTTCATGCAGGCCGCGCTGGCCGATGCCGACGCGGCCAAGGACCGCTTCAACGCCGGCCTGGACCTGCTCAGACAGCAACAGCAAACCGACGCCGCCAAACTCGCCGCGGTCGGCTACTGCTTTGGTGGCAAGGTGGTGCTGGACATGGCACGCCAGGGCGCGCCGCTCGCTGGCGTCGTCAGCTTCCACGGCGCATTGGCCACGCAAACCCGTGCCGTCCCTGGCAGCGTCAAAGCGCGCGTACTGGTCGAACACGGCAGCGAAGACAGCATGGTCAGCGCCGATGACGTGGCGGCGCTGAATGCCGAAATGGTCAAAGCCGGCGCCGACTACCGCTTCGTCAACCTGCCCGGTGCCAAACACGGCTTCACCAATCCTGGTGCCGACAAGTTTCAGGAAAAGGGTGTCGACGTGGCTTACAACAAAGCCGCCGACGAACGCTCCTGGAAGGATATGCAACGCTTTCTCGACGAGACTTTCGCCGATACCCGTCCGTAGCTATCTGTCTGAACCTGGTTGGGCATCGGTGCTCATGGTCTGGATTCTTAATGACGCACAAAGTGGCCGCAGCCGATAACAGCCCTAGCAGCCACTCGGTCAGCTCCCTTTCCCCTCCGGTGAGAGGGCTGGGGTGAGGGGATTGGCGAACCTCGTCGCGAAAAACCGCCCCAGGCTGCGTAACCCTGCGCGTCCTCAAAAGGACAAACCCCCACAACAACCTCGGTCCGCCCCCTCTCTCCTCCGATGAGAGGGCTGGGGTGTGAGGGGTGAGCGAACCTCGACGCCGAAGCATCGTCCCACAGGCAGTTTGACCCCTGGCTTCGCAGCATCCATCGGAAAGACAAACAACCACAACAACAACTCGGTCCACCCCCTCTCCCCTCCGGGGAGAGGGCTGGGGTGAGGGGCGGGCGAACCTCGTCGCCGAAGCCCCGCTTGCCGCAACCATAAACCGATTGTCCAGCAAAGCATCGGAAAACCCGATTGCTCGATTACTTTGCCTCGTCCCAGCGCAGCCTCTGCCCATCTGCCGT
Organism: Stutzerimonas stutzeri; assembly: GCF_024448955.1. GTDB lineage: Bacteria > Pseudomonadota > Gammaproteobacteria > Pseudomonadales > Pseudomonadaceae > Stutzerimonas > Stutzerimonas stutzeri_AQ. Next base: position 21,511 of record NZ_JAMOIH010000020.1, on the reverse strand, counting down.
GCTAGCATTATGGCCCGCCGCAAAAGCCCCCTCATTCACAGTCGATTGCGAGTCATGGCCGAACACGATTTCCGCTACAACCTGCTCAATCCTGCACACACCCTGACCGAATGCCGCGCCCTGGCACCGGGCCGCTATCAGGTCACGGGTAACGGCGGCAACATCCGCTCGGGCGACGTACTCATCGTCACGCTCAAAGGTAGTCGGGAGCTCTCCCAGCGCCTGACGGTCGACAAGGTTCGACACCTGATCAACCCGCCGGGCCAGTGGATGGCCGTGGCGAGCGGCCCGGTGTTTCGTGAACTGGCGATCGTCAACTGGCAGGTCGACTGCGACGCTTGCGGTAAACAGCGGGATTTCGAATTCGCGGTGGACGCAGCCAAAGGCGAAGCCGCTCGCGCCCCGGCGGCCGAAGCGCGGATCAGCGAATTGGGCTGGACGAACGACGGCGGCCGACACCTGTGCCCCACATGCCGGGAGTCCAAGCAATGAACAAGTTCATCATGGCCGGCCTTGCCGTGTTGTCTGTCAGCGGTTGCTCAGTTGACCCGCTCACGCTGCAGCATGACGTCACCTACATCGCCGAATGGATCGGCGACGACCCCGTGGTAGGCCGCAACCCGGTCTCGCTGACCTTCAGCGAAGACCGCGCCTACGGCAACGCCGGCTGCAATCACTGGTTCGCCAACTACCAGCTCGACGATCAGCAGATCCGCTTCAGCGAAGTAGGCAGCACGCGCAAGATGTGCGCCGAGCACATCATGAAGCAGGAACAGCAATTCCTGGATTTGCTTTCCCGTGTCGAGCGCTGGGATGTATCCAAAATCGATCAGCTGCGCTTCTGGCCAGCCGAAGGCGCCCCGCTCCGCGTCTGGCCAGAACAGAACTAAGCTGCGCCACAAGTGAGCGAACTACGCACAGCCGCACCCAATTTGCGCGCAAATCGACACTCTCGCCCTTACGCGAATCAAGCGCGTAGGGCCGAACTTGTTCGGCCTGGGCAAGTCTGCGGCCGAATAAGTTCGGCCCTACAGGCTTGAACGCTTCCAATACAGTCACTACGGGCCACCTTACACTGCCCATCAGCGGCAGACCGCAACCGAACCCGAAACTGGCATATGCAATGCATAGGTTCACTCAGCCAGTTTCGGGGACCTCGGTACAGGCAGGCCGGGGAATCCCCTCTTTTACATTGATGAGGGCTGCTCAGCTGAACGGCTCTATGTTTGACGAGAGCTTTGGCCGCTTCAGCGGAAACAGATGTCATAACAGCCGCACCCGTCCGCCCATTACGTGAGAGCTGCCCGTGAAAAACCGCAGTCGCATCGTTGCCAGCACGCAGGCTCCTGTCCTACAAACTATCTAGAAGCCGAACAGGATCGCTTCTCCGCAACAGCCACGCTACGCTCTCTACCGGTATCCAGATGATTTTCGTACGGGCGGTACGCGCCAAACGTCACATGCCCCTGTAAAGCTCACGGCGGAAGATCAGGGGCTTCGACCCTGCATATCCGCCGAACGTTGCAATGGCACTGGGACTGATCGGTCCGGTACCAAGCCAGTCGAAATACAACCAGCTGGGCACCTGTGGCTCGACCCGCACGCTGCCAGCCTTGCCGACACCGGGCGCACTTAAAGTGATCTGGCGCATGCCTTGCAGGACATCGCCTAGCATCACGGTCAACGCATCAATGTCACCCTTGGACAAGTTGCCGCGTGGGCTATCGAGCTTGATATCGCTGACTTCTGTGCAAGAGCTATCTACCGGATCCGTATTTGTTACAAACGCACTGCCGTTCCACTTCTCCAGGACAAGGGGAAGGCGCAAGGGGCTCAGCTCCGATCCCGTGGCCCCTCCCTGCCTGTAGCGGCCGAGCAAAACCTGCGAGCCCTTCATCGTGAACGCATGATCCTTCGCCGTGTAGCTGGCGCTAATATCAGCGACGAATACCCCATCGCTATCGAGAAGCTGCGCCTTGCTGGTGAAGGCTTCGATCTGCGCTTCGAACAACTTGTCGTCACTACCCGGTGTCGCTCCTCGCAAATACCGAAGACGTAGAGAATCGGGCATTTTCAGCATCCTAGCGCCATCGCCGACGTTCTTATCCTCCTCCCACTTGCTGGCTGTCGAACCCTCAATGCGTAGCCTGGCGGCGATGCAGTCGGCCTTGTTGCTTTCCAAGGCGCAATCTTGGTTGAGGGGAGAGCCATCGCCGGGAATACGTGTGTCGAGCGAGGCGCGCCCAACGCTGGAAAAAAAAGTCGGCGTCCAGGCTTCGGGAAACTTCCAGAATCCTTCACGATCATAATTAACGGTAGTCACGCCACTGCGGTTCTTGCCGGTGATGGTCAGGCTCGGAAACTCAGTGAACGCCATTGGTTGCTCCTGATAGCTGTAGTCAGGGCTGCAACTCGGTCGGAGCGAGCCGGCTCCCGTCGCGTCTAGGTAGGCCGGTTTGATTCGGCCAATATTCGCCGAAGTCCCACCAGCCACCGTCTCTCCGTCCAGATAGCCGCTGCCAGGCGGCGTAACGCTGATACGAAAAACGCCCACTTCCGAGAATGCCACCAGTCGCACCACTTCTGCTGCCGAGCTGCTGTAACCTTCGGTGGTCGGCCGATGGTCATAACGATTGCTGTCGTTGCCGGCCAGGCTCATGGTTCCCTCGGCCCCGTTACTGGGCGCTACCAACATCGACGCCAGGGTGATGCCGTCGTGGCGGAAGTTAGGCGTGGTGGGGTTGCCAGCGCAAAGGTTATTGTCATCGTCGGCCTGCCAGCCCACCGGCCTGAAGCGCACCGGGAAACCGTCTCCCGCCGCGACGAAGGCCTTGCAGTTGGCATCGCCCGCTTCGCAACGCCCCGCTGTTGATGAGCTCCAAATCTGCGGCTCGACGCACAGACCCACCGGTTTCACCACGAACTGGTCCGACCCCTGCATGCTCAAGCCGCTGTCCTCGGTAGTTGAACTGCCGTTATAGCGAGCGTTGAGCTGTAATTTTCCCGCATCGTTGTAGCGGACTTTTATCGACGCTTGCGCCGTGCTGTTGAATGTCAACTTCACGCCCGTGGGTGACGCTTCGGAGGAGGACACCGCAGCGCCATTGACCTCGAGCGAACGGCCGGCACTCGTCGATGGGTCAATGTAGCTGGACCAGAACTGCAGCCCGCGCTCGCCTTGGAAGGCCGGCACGCACCGCTGCGAAGAGTCGTCCTTGCGAACGGCAGTGATCAGGACATCGCCCGAAGGCTTGTTGGACAACTGGGTCGGCACATCGAAGATGAAGCCAGAGTCGGCGAACGAAACCGAACAATTCGTGCTCAGGGCACTGGTGCCGATCTTGCACAGGGTTTCGCTCAAGGGCTTGGTCACTGGACTGGAGCTTGCGATTCCTAATGTCGCGCTTCCCCTAGTCGTCCTGCGCAGCGAAAAATTGCCGCTACCGCCTGTGAAGGTGCGGGTATCGCTACTGATGATCGATCCCCCAGATGACAAGACAGCAGTTGCCGTAACCGCCTCGGTGTACAAGGTGCAAGCCGAGTTCAGACAAGCTTTCACCGTGACTGGCAACGGAGCACATGTCAGGCCCGAGGACGGTGCAATGATTTCGAAATGGTCGATTTGGGTGCCAATCGGATTCATCCGATTGGCACAGACCTGCAGATCATCCAATTCGTGGATATTTACGTTGCCGCCCGTCGAGCCGGTGAAGCTGAGCCAGAAGTTGTCGGGAATCGCGACCTGTGAACTGCTTAATTGAACGTCATAGGCCGAAACGAGCGTGCTGTAATTTCTCCCGCTGCCGCCGGTATCCCGTTCGACAGTCACTAGCGTCTTGCCTCTGGTGCGCGAATCGATCGTGACGCGGTACATATGGCCAGGGTTCGCTGTTGAGGTCGAACTGGAGTGATCAATTCCATTGGTACTGACTCCGGTCAGATAGCGATATCCGTCTGTGCCACTTCCAGAGCCACGAATGGCAATCGCGTCGCTACGGGGGCCAATCCCACCAACGCGCCCTTCAGTTTCATTCGAATAATTGCCGAACTCATCGAAACCGATACCCAGCCAACCACCGGCAAAGCCGGAAATACCAGTCTTCTGCGCATAGCCGAGCGAGCCACCATAGGCGCCGGGCTGAGGCGTGACGCGGGCATCAGACATGATTAGCGCCATACCGTCGGCGCCGCGATTGCTCCTGTTGGAATAGCCGTAATACTTGAACGTGACGGTGATCAGATTATTGGCCGCAGGGAAAGTACGTTGAACAGTGGCCCCGGTCGCGACATCGTTACTGTCGTCAGTCAGGCGAAGCCGGCCGTTGGCGATGCGCGGAGTGCCGAAGCTGCCACTACGGGAGGTAACGGCCCAGTCGTTGCCGAGGGCACTACGGTTGAAATTATCGGGAGAGGCCGTCAGGCAGATCGGTTTGATCTCTCCGTCGCACAAGTCGGCAGGCGTCGTGGCGGTAGGAGTACAAACGCCATAGACGTGACTGCGTCCAGTACCGAAGATAGTTCCGTTACCCCAAGTCGCGGCAGTGACGTCGCCGTAGACGAAGGAGTCATTGAGCAACCGCACTTCGTTGGTAGTAACCAAGTTACCGGTAACTGTGCTGCCGTCGAGAACGATATTGTTCTGGCTGACAGACACGTTGCCGGCAACTTTCAACCGATTCAAGGTGACAGTACAGCAGTTGCTGCTAATGTTTCCGGTGACCGAACCGCCGGTAAGAGTGACGAGCCCCCCGGTCGCAACGATATCGCCGGTAAAGGTCGTGGCATTGGCAACTACCGATTGTGTACTTACTGTGCCGCCCACGCGCCCGCCGTCGAGGCTGACTGTCCCGTAGTTATTGCTCAAGCTCCCGCTAATTGTCGTCCCACTGGTCGTCGTTACGCTACCGCCACCGAAAAGGTTGGCCGCCAGGCTGCCACCGGTAAAGCTGGAAACCCCGCTCACCGTCACATCGCTGCTGAATGTGCTGTTGGTGGCAGTGAGGTCATTGGTAATTCGTGCCGCCCCCGAGACGGAGCTATTGGTCAGTCGGGTATTACCACTGCTGGTCAACGTGCCAGTTATCGAGCTGTTGGTAAGAGCAATCGTACCGCTAGCCGATTCGACCGAACCGTTGACAGCGGCGCCGGCCAATGTAATCGAGCCACTGCTGGAAAGGACGGAGCCGTGAACGGTATTGGTTCCGGTCGCGGTCACCGGGCTGTAGCCGGCGCTCAACGTGATGTTCTTGCTGCTGGTGCCGATAGTATTACTCGACAGCGTGAACCCTTCATCCGCAACGACGGTGATGTTGCCGAGCCTGCTCGTATTGACCTGCAAGGTGTCGCCAGGCGCCAAGTTTACAGAGCCGGTGCATCTATAGGTGTCAGAACTATAACTCCAGCTGCCGGTGCAGGGCGTATTCGTCTTGTATTCACCCCAAAACAGAAACCCTTCCCAATAGAACGTATAGCTCGCGGCATGCGCCCCACCGGGCAATATCGCAGCGAGGATCAGAAGCCAGCAGCGCATCAGAAAGGAGCGGTTAATTCGCATCTGTCTCGACCTTTGCCCTCAGTTCTCGATAGGCATAATCCGGTCGCGCCGAAGGCGAAGCCGCGTTCTGCGCAACAGCAGTCAGGGTGTACAACGTCAGTGTCTTGCCATTCTCGCGCTCCGGATATTTCACCAGATTGCAGGAGACGACCACGTTGGAAAAATCAGAAAGATTCCCAGCTAAGGCCAGGCTCGTACTGGCCGCGCAGTCGCCTTCCTTCACCGCCCTGCGTATACCCCACTCCAGCCCGGCCCTGGCCGCCTGATAGGCCCGAGCCTGCTGGATCGACAGGCTCAACGTTCCGCTGGTCGTAACTGAAAGCCGCGCCATGGCAACGACCGCCAGCGCGACGACGACCATCACGAACATGGCTGCGACCAACGAAAAACCTCTTTCATGGCGCATTGTCGATGTGCACCTGTTGCTGGAGGGTAATGAATTCGCCGTCACTAGCCAGCGTCAGGCTCATCGTTACCAGTCCAGGTCGCTGGGGACTGCCGGGCTGGTAAGCGAAGCTGCAGGCGGTCACATTGGAGGCGACCGGAACGGCACCTGACGGCGCGGCATTGGGCGCCGATACGGAAAGGTTCGCTGTGGTGTAGCGCAGCAGTTGTCCGCCGCTGGTGGCTGGATTGCAGCGATAGCCGATGACTTGGTCAGCCAGGTAGAAACGGCGCTGCGCCGAGGCATAGGCAAAAGTGAAAGCGCCACCAGGCAGGCCCAAAGTAATCTGGGTCTCGTTCCCGTTGCTTGTCGCACTGAAGGTCGTACCTGATGGCGTAATGACGCCAGGATCGGCATAAGCCCAGACATTCCCGCCCACCGTCGGCTCACCATCACTGGTCGCACCAAGATTATTGATCACCAGCCAACGCGCGTCCTTGACCGACAGATCCGGGTCCAACACCTGGAAGCCGTCGCAACGGCCATTAGCCGTCTCACAGCCGCTGAGCTCGCTGGAAAAACGCAAACTCTCACCACCAGCCCGATTCGGCACATAGCGACCCGCCTGGACGACGTTCAGGGTTTCTAATGTGTGTGCATCGGAGGACTGACGAATCGAGTTCGGCACCGCCAGGCGAATGTCGCGGGCCATACGGTTGAGCGCGACCGCTGCCTGCTCGACCAACTCACTGCGGCGGCTCTGATCGACGAACGCTTGCAGCGGACGCTGCATGACGCTGCTGATCATCAGCAGCACGATGCCGCTCAAGGCAATCACCATGATCAATTCGACCAAGGTAAATGCGCGTGCAGACTTCATGGGCATCGATCCATTCCGTTGGCATCCACTTCTCCGTAACAGGTACGAAATCCGGAAAGCTCCAGGCGCTGGCCTGCCGGATCGGCGACCGTGACATCGATACGCCTGGCCGGCACACCATTCCAGTTTGACATTTGCGTGACTGAAACCTGTACGCGGTAGGCGGACAGCGCGGTGACCACAGCGCCAGTCGCATCCCGCACCCCTTGATCATCCAGGCCCGCATAGTCACATACGTCATCGAACCGCTCCCTGAGCAAGCCGTCGGTTTTCGCACAGTTTCCTGAACTCAGGGTTGTCGGGTCCAGGTAGGGTTGGAACAGTATTTCCTCGAGATAGCCCTCGGCGATCACGAGGCTTTGTTGACGCAACATCGGATCGGCTGAGCGTCCTATGATCGCAGCCATAGCGCTGTATAGTGCGGCTGCAGCGATGCCGATGATCACGATACTGATGACCAATTCGACTAGCGTCATACCTTGTTGACGCTTCATTGCACTAGCCCGGTTTCAGCGGCCACGTTAAACGTGAACGAGCCTATGGCGGCGCTCGCGGCGCTGGAGGGGCGCCCGAGCGAGTCGAACACCACGGGAAAATTAATCGCCGACACCGTAACCCCGGCGGGGACGGTGTTGGCGAAAGGAAGCTGGCCATCCGGTCCCTGCACCTCGGCGTTGAATGCACCCGAGGTACAACTGGCTGCCCGCCGTAGCAAATAGCCGTCGGTATTCAGGCTGACCTGCGTCAGGCAGCCGCTGGCGAGCGCTAGCTTTTGCGCATAACGCACGGACGCAACCGTTTCTTCGAAGAACAGGCGTTCGTCGAACACCTTCCTGTCAAAGAAGCGCGGCCCCACCACGGCGGCGAGAATGCCGATGATCATGATGACCAAGACGAGCTCGACAATAGTGAAGCCGCGTTGTTTTTTCATTCGAAACTCAGTTCACACAGAAGCTGGCAGCAGCTCCGTAGGGCGGGTGAACCCGCCAGCATAAGGCCGCAGCGGCCTTCAAGCGTGACGGATAAGCACCCACCTACAGAGTTACGGTCTGTGAAGCGGAGGACTAGCCATTGCTCTCAGTGCTACCAGTGCTATCGCCACCACTAGCCTCGGTGTTAGCACTACATGTATCCACAACATCAATCTTGGGGAGGCCTGTTTGAGTGAGCGTATATGTAACCCGGCAATCTGTGCCCAAATAGTCTTCTGGCTTATAAGCACCGGCGGTCCCAACCTGCTCGAAGCCATCCATATCCACTGCCGCGCCAATACCAGCCGCGTCAGCAGTTGGATAGCCGGTAGCGTTAACCGTTACTTCGGCATCACCCTCAAGTTTGACAGAGCCACCGGTGCTCCCGCCTGCTAGCCAAGCTGAATGGACTATCGCGCTTGCGCTTTTCATAGACCCAGCTAGTGCTTGAACAGTTGACGCACGGGCGTCTGAACTAAAGTTCGCAAACCTCGGCAACGCAAACGCCGCCAAAATCCCCAGAATTACAATCACCATAATTAGCTCAATCATGGTGAAACCACTTTGCTGTTTTTTCATGTGCATTCTCCCGGAACGCATTAGTTGAAGGTGTAAGCTACTTGGCCGGTGGAGCTGTCGTACGTGATGACGTCGTCGCCGCCGTCACGTTGATAGGTGTAAGTGCAAATAGTGTTGCCCGGATTCTTGGTCGGGATGTAGTCGCGATCTGTACCCGTGATTGTCGGGATGGAGCCCTGCAATACGTTTGTCCAGAGATTCGTGCAATGCAGGTCAGTCCCTTCGGTATTAACCGGCCAACCTTCGCTATTGACATCCACATTGTTGCTGCCAAAACCCGCCACATTCGTGTTTGGGTTGGTGATTGCCTTACTGCGGTTGATCTCCCATTGCGAGCGGACCAGCGCCACTGCGGAACCCAATGCCCCAGCTGTTCCAGCCACCGCTGCTCGATGTGCGTCCTTGCTCGCATCCATAAACCGCGGCAAAGCCACCGCCGCCAGAATGCCGAGGATGGCGATTACCACCACCAGCTCGATCATGGTGAAGCCCAGTTGTTTTTTCATTTTCAGCCCTTCATGCGTGTTGGTCTGCCCCGGTCTGTCCTTTGGCCCAGGCCGTTATCGTTATGCCGGCCTTCATCCATGAATCGCCGGTAAAGCATCGCGAGCCGTAGCTCATCGTCTATCGCCCCGGCAACGCGAAGCCGGGAAATTGACTGCACCCTTCTTCGTATCTGGCTTAGCAAAAGCCTGGCCAGATGCTAGTTTGTTCGCGTTATCCCCTCCCCTGCGCCGCGCTACCCAATTCCCACATGGGTAGAAACACGCCCAATGCCAGAATCAGCACCATCACACCCATCGCCACGATGAGAATCGGCTCAATGGCGTCCGCTAATTGTTTGAGGTCGTAGTCCACTTCTTGCTCATAGAAGTCGGCCACCTCGATGAAGAGGTCGTCCAGGGCGCCGGTTTCTTCCCCGACGGCCATCATCTGCAGCACCAGCGGGGTGAACAGGCCAGAGTTGTAGGCCGAGCGCGTCAAGGCTTCGCCGCGCTCTACACTTTCACGAATGGAAAGGATGGCTCGGCCGATGTGGCGGTTGCCGACGCTGGCGCTGTTGATCGACAGGGTCTGCAAGAGCGGCACGCCGGCGCGGTACATCATTGCGAAGGTGCGGGTGAAGCGCGCCAGGGCGATGCGCTCGAAGATGCCGCCGACGATGGGCAAGCGCAGTTTTATGCGGTCCCACTGCAGCGCGCCGGCGTCGGTCTCGATCCATTTGAAGAAGCCGTAGAGCCCGCCGACGATCATCAATAGCAACAGCCACCACCAGTCGCGCATGAAGTTGGAGGTGCCGATCAGCAGGCGCGTGGCCCAGGGCAACTGCGCGTGAAACTGGGCAAATACCTTGGCGAACGCGGGGATTACCAGCAGGTTGATGACGCCCAGCGCCACGCCCATGGCGACCAGCACGAAGATCGGATAACGGGTGGCCTGCTTGATGCGCTTGCGCGTTTCGCGTTCGAGTTCCAGGTAGGCGGAAAGCTGTTTGAACGCCTGATCGAGCTGGCCGGTGTTCTCGCCGACGCTGATCATGCTGACGAACAGGTTGTTGAATACCTTGGGGTGCGCATTGAGCGCCACAGCCATGGACAGGCCGCTTTCCAGGCTGGCGCGCACGTCCTGCAGCACTTCGCGCAGGTACAGATTGCGATTGGATTCGGCCAGGCCGCCAATGGCGCGGATGATGGGAACGCCGGCCTTGGTCAGGCTGTACATTTGCCGGGTGAAGATGATGAGTTCGTCCAGGTCGACGCGTTTACGGTGCAGCTTTTGCCGCAGCATGCCCAATGCATCTTCGCCACCCTGTGCCTGTTCGGCTTCGATGGTGAGCGGGGTGATCTGCCGCGACAGTAGTTCGCTCGCGACCGAGTCGGGACTGGCGCCTTCGAGGGCGCCGCTCACCTTGGCGCCCTGGGCGTTGCGACCGGTATAGCGGAAGGCGGGCATCAGATGCGCGCTCCGGTTTGCCAGATCAATCGGCGCCTTACATCTACTTGGCAATGCCGCCCCTCACCCCAGCCCTCTCCCCAAAGGGGCGAGGGAGCGTTCGTGCGGGTATAAAAATGCGGCGACGCTAGGAAGCAAACAGGTGCCGTTGCTCGTTCCCATGCTCTGCATGAGAATGCCGCCGGCGATGCTCCGCGGCGCCCGCAAGCAGAGCGTCCATACTGGGGTGCCCACGCAGGAGCGTGGGAACCATCGGTTATCCGCCACGGTTGCGCAGACCTTGATCGTTTCCGCGCTCCGCGTGGGAATGCGGCCCGCGATGCTCCGCGTCGCGGGGACGTGGCGCGTCCCTTCTGAGGTGCCCATGTGGGAACGTGGGACCCATCAGCCAACGCCGTACCGTCCCGATTCGCCAGCGAGCGGGCTCCTACAAAGGGAGCGAGGTGGTGCATCATGCGCTCACCTCGTCGTCGGCCAGCGTGGCGCAGACCTTGAGGACTTCATCCACGCTGGTGATGCCGGCGATGGCGTAATCCAGAGCGCTGGCCGCCAATGGCCGGTATTGCGGTTGCCGGCGTGCGGCTTCGGCGAAGCCCTGGGGATCGCCGCGCCGCAGGGCGGCGATCATCGGTTCGTCGAGTTCGAGCAGTTCGTAAACGCCAACCCGCCCGCTGTAGCCGGTGTTGTGGCAACGGTGGCAGCCGCTGCCATGTTTGAACTGCTCGTCCGCCAGCGATTCGCCGTACAGGCTTTCCAGCCAGGCGATCTGTCGGGGATCGGGCTGATGGTCCTCGATGCAGTTCTCGCACACGCGACGGATCAGGCGTTGGGCCAGCACCGCGTTGAGCGCGGTGGCGACCAGGAACGGCTCGACACCCATGTCGATCAGGCGCATGGCCGAGGTCAGGGCGTCGTTGGTGTGCAACGTCGAAAGCACCAGGTGACCGGTGAGCGCGGCGCGCAGGCCTATCTCGGCGGTTTCCTGATCGCGGATCTCGCCCACCAATACGATGTCCGGGTCCTGACGCAGGGCGGCGCGCAGCACGCGGGCGAAGGTCAGTTCGATCTTGCTGTTGACCTGCACCTGGTTGATGCGTGACAGGCGATATTCCACCGGATCTTCCACGGTGATGATCTTCTTCTCCGGGCTGTTCAGCTCGGACAGCCCGGCGTAGAGCGTGGTGGTCTTACCCGAGCCGGTGGGGCCGGTGACCAACACCATGCCATGCGGGCGCTGCAGCAGACGGCGAAAGCGCTCGAGCATGGCCGGCGGCATGCCGGTGCCTTCAAGCTGGAACATGGCGCCGCTCTGGTCGAGCAGACGCATCACCACCGATTCGCCGAACTGCACCGGCATGGTGGAAACCCGCACGTCGAGGTTGCGGTTCTTCACGCGAATATTGAAGCGCCCGTCCTGCGGCAGGCGTTTCTCCGAGATATCCAGACCGGACATGATCTTCAGGCGCATAACCAGCGCCGAGGCGACGCGCTGCTCCTTCATCACCTGCTCGTTGAGCACGCCGTCTATACGCTGACGGATGCGCACCATGCCTTCGTCCGGCTCGATGTGAATGTCCGAGGCCTTCATCTGCACGGCATCTTCGAACAGCGTCTGCAGCAGGCGCACCACTGGCGCGTCGCTGTTGCTTTCGGCGCCCAGGCGCGACAGGTCGAAGTCGCTGTCCTGCAGTTCGCCTTCTAGCTCGCCGGCCAGCGAGGCGATTTCACTGGTGCGCCGGTAAAGCTGGTCCAGCGCGCCGAGCAGCTCGCTTTCACGGACCACGGCCGGATGGACGCGCTTGCCGAGCAGGCGCTCCATCTCATCCTGGGCAAAGAGATCGAGCGGATCGGTCATGCCCACCAGCAGGCCATCGCCCTGGCGCGACAGCACGATCACACGGAAGCGCCGGGCCACAGCTTCGGGCAGACTTTGCGTCAACTGATTATCGAACTTGTAGTGCTTGAGTTCGACGAAGGGGATCTGCAGCTGCTCGGAAAGCGCCCGGAGTAGACGCCCTTCATCGATGAAGCCGAGATCGAGCACCGTGCGACCGAGCTTCGAGCCGGTACGTTTCTGATCCTGCAGCGCGAGCTGCAACTGCGTGTCGCTGATCAGCCCGGCCTGGACCAGAAGGTCACCGAGGCGAATCTTGCGCTGACGGAGATCCTGAGTCATTTCGTTCCTCCGAGGGAATCGGCGCGTTCGGCGGCAAACTGGCGCGCGCTGCCATCCAGCCCCTGCCCTCGCAATGCGAGGCGATAATGCCGAGCGGCCTGCGGCGCCTGATCGAGCTGTTCCAGTGCAATGGCCAGCCCGAGCTGCCAAGCGCCCTGATTCGGCCGCGCAGCGATCAGTCGACGATAGGTCGCGGCACTCGCGGACCAGTCGCCAGCCTGTTGGTACAGGGCGGCAAGCAGAGCGTGATATCCGGCGTTGCGTTGCAGTTCGGGGGCGCTCTGCTGCAGCGTGGCTATGGCAGCGGCCTTGTCGCCAACCTGTAGCTGACCGCGAGCCAACAGCTCGCGTAGCTCCGCATCGAACGGCCGCGCCTCCAACTGCGCCGGCAACCACGCCAGCAGTGCGGCGGTATCACCAGCAGCAAGATAGCCGCGAGCCAGCCAACGGCTGATCTCGGGATTGTCCGGTTGAGCCTGATGCAGCGTCTGCAATTGGCGGATCGCCAGCAAATGTTCGCCTTGAGCGAGGGCCTGGCGCGCTTCGGCAAGGGCGTCTGGCTGGTGCGCACCGATGCTGAGTGTGCTGGGCCCAGCCGCAGCCGGGCGCTCTACAACTGCCGCTGGGCGCGGTGTGGCTTGCTGTTCGAGTGCTGGCTTCGACACGCTGTCCGGCTCGGCCGGAGCCACTTCTCGGGTGACCCAGTCGGGCAATGCGTCTTCGCCTGGATCGGCCTGTTCAGCAACCGGCAGCGATGCAACGGGTTGCTCGACGTCCGTCTCGGCATTCGCAAGCGATACGTCCAGCCACAGTTGCGCCCGATCTCCGGCCGATTCGAGCCGATCAGCCACGTTTATCCGATCGCCCATACCGACCAGTAGCACCTGAACGCCCTCGCCCTGGGCCTCGACGCTCCAGGACAGACTCTGCCCGTTCGTCTCGATGCGTCCGGTGCGCGGCGCGCCAGTGAACTGAACGTCTTGCAGCTGGAAACTGACCGAGCCGCTGGCATCGGTTCGCTGGTAGCTGACGGGCCGGTCGAGCAGCAGTTGCAAAGTGAAACGCTGGCTGTCGTTCTGCGGCAGCACCTCCAGCAGTCGTATCGCGGCCAGCGCTTGCGGCATCACTTCTTCAATCGGAGCCGGCGATACCACCTCTGGCTCGGTAGGCGTTGCCAGACGCTTGGAAAGCACGAACAGCGCGATGGCCACCAGCACGACTGCCGACGCGATGAGCAGCCCGTGGCGAAGATGATCATAGCGTTCGCGCCGGGCCGAGCCGGCTTCGTCCACCGCATGGATGCCGTCCAGTTGTTCGCGTTCAGCCGGCGCGGCTCGACGCGCGTCGAGGTCACGCAACATATCGTTGACCAGGCTCACGGCAGCACCTCGGCGAGTTGCGCCAGCCAGGGCCAGGCTCCAGCGATCAGCGCCAGTGACAGGCAACCGCCGGCCAGCGTCCAGCCGAGGCGCCGCGACGGGCTGCGCCAGAACGGGCGCGCGCCTTCGGTATCGTCCAGAGCTCGGCGTACGTGACGGGCCAGAACCTGGCGAGCCCCTTCACCGAACGCCACCATCAGCGATTTGTTCGCCAAGATGTTGAGCAGGCGCGGAATACCGCCACTGCCGCGCACCAACAAACGAACCGCCGCTGGCTTGAACAAGGATTCACCGCGGTAGCCGGCAACGGCAAGGCGTTCCTGCAGGTAGCGGGTGGCGTCGCTGACATCCAGCGGACGCAGGCCATAGGAAAAGGTGATGCGCTGGCGCAGTTGGCGGAAATCCTCGCGTGCCAGCGTGGCGTCCAGTTCCGGCTGGCCGAACAACACGACCTGCAGCAGCTTGCGGTGTTCGGTCTCCAGATTGGTCAACAGCCGCAGCGCTTCGAGCGTCGCGGTGGGCAATGCCTGGGCTTCATCGATCAACAGAACGGTGCTCTTGCCCTGCCCGGCCAGCTCGATCAGCCGCTCGTGCAACGCCGCGAGCAAACCGTGATTGTCGAGGTCTGCAACATTGGCGATGTGCAGCTCATGCGCCAGCGCCTGCCGCAAGGCCATGGGCGTCAGCGTGGGATTGGGCAACCAGGCGACCTGATAACGCGCCGAATCCAGCTCGTTCAGCAGCGCGCGGCAGAGCAGCGTCTTGCCGGTGCCGACTTCGCCGGTGACCTTGATGAAGCCCTCGCCCTCGGCCAGCGCCACGCGCAGCAGGTTGAGGCAGGCCTGATAGGTGGCGAGCTGGACCATGAAGCCCGTGTTCGGTGTGAGCGCGAACGGCTTTTCGCGCAATCCGAAAAATGCTTCGTACATGCCAGCCGTTACCTGGTGGACCGGAAGGATTCGGCGCTGTTGCGCAATTCATCCAGCCAGACCTGATCATCCACGACCTGCGGCCGCATGAGGATCACCAGTTCGGTCTGCTCCAGGGCTTTTCGCTGTTGCTGAAACAAGCCACCCACGATCGGCAATTTCGAGGCCCAGGGAATGTTCGCGTCGTTATTGGTGTTGCGGTTTTCCAGCAGGCCGCCGATCACCACCACCTGACCGCTGCGGGCGCGCACGATGGAGTCCGATTGGCGGGTCGTCGACAGCGCCAGCGGCAAGTTGAAGACATTGTCCTCGCCGCCCAGCTGGATGCTCTTGTTCTGATCCTGCACACGGCTGACGGTCGGTCGTACGTGCAGGGTGACCTGGCCGTTCTCGTCGATCTGCGGCGTGACGTCCAGCGAGATACCGGAGAAGAACGGCGTCAGGGTGATATCCAGGTCCGGTGCGGTGGTACCGCCGATCAGGGACGTGGTGGTCGTGGAGACATCAGTGACGAAGAATTCGTCGGTACCAACCTTGATCACCGCCTTCTGGTTATTCAGCGTGGAGATCCGCGGGCTGGACAGCACCCGAACCTCGCCCTGGGTTTCCAGCAGCTGCAGCATGCCGGTGAAATCGCCGACGCTGACCGCTGCGCTGAAGACGCCGCCGACGTTGTTGGGGCCGGTCAAGGCGTCGCCCTGCACCCCCAGCGAGAAGTCGGCGTTGCCGATACTGCCCAGCTGCGACCAGTTGATGCCGGCCTGGAAGCCGTCGGAAAGGCTCACTTCCAGGATCTTGGTTTCAAGGATGACTTGCCGCTGAAGGTTGCGCTGCGCCTGTGCCAGGAAACGCTCCACCGCCTGCTGATCGTTACTGGAAGCACGCACCACCAGGAGACCAGCCTGCGGGTTGACCATGATCTGGTTGCCCTCCTCCGTACCGATCATCATCTCGATCACGCCACGTACCTCGCTCCAGAAATCCACGTTGCTGCTTGTCAGCAGTTGGCTGGCGTTGACGGTCGATGAGGAGGTGCTGGTCGTGGTGCCTGTGGCACTGGAGCCCGTGTCTTCGCTGCTGGTGACCTGACCGGAGCTGATACGGGTATCGGTCATACCCTGACGCTGAACGTTGAGGTAGTTCAGGTCATAGGTGCGGGTGATCGCCTGGTTCGGCTGGATCTGATAGCCATAACTGGTACGGCGGTAATCGTAGCCATAGCTGTCACGCACGGCCGCGAGCACTTCTTCAAGAGTGACGTTACTCAGGCTGAAGGTGATGTTGCCGGTGACCGCAGGATGCACCAACAGGTTCTTGCCGGCGCTCTGCATCAAGCTGAGAAAGAATTCGCGAGCCGGCATGTCATTAGCCGCCACATCGAAGCGCGAGCCGCTATCGGTCGGTCCGCTGACGATATCGAGCGGCGGGATCAACGCCGCCTGCACCGATGGCGGCGGCGCGACCTTGTCCTGGCTTTGCCGCAGACTCTCCTCGAACAGACGGTTGCTCTGCTCGTAAAGGCGCCGGTCGCCATCTTCGAAGGTCTGGCAGGCGCCGAGCAGGCAAAACAGGCTCAACACGCCGAGGCGGGGCAACAGAGTCGGCATCATGGCTGGGTACGGCTCATTGGGATGATAGGGGCGCTCAGGCGCAGCTCTTGCCGCTGACCCTCGCGATCAATGACAACGGAGTGCGGGCGAACCGCGAGGACGCGTGCGTCCCCGATGCGTTCACCGATCTCAAAGGTTTGCCCGTTGATCACGGCGGCGACGCGCTCCGGGCCTCGCAGAATGGCCTGCAGCCGTAACGGCTCAGCCGCTTCTGCTGGCGTATCGCTGACGACCCGCCCGGCCGGGGGCTGAGTGGGGTCCTTGGCAAAGACCGGCGCAGCGACGAGCAAGGCGGCCAGGCCGATCATGTTGATTGAAGACTTAAACACCCACCCACCCCGCATCGCGACTCAAGGTATGCAGATCCAGGATGATGCGCGCCCGGCTGGCGCCGCCCTCATCCACATCGTAATCAAGACTGTCCCAATGCAAGCGCCAGCCGCTGGCCTGGATCGCGGTGAGGTAGGACACCAAAGCGAAATAACCGCCTTCGAGGGTCAGGCGCAGGCCGTGACGGTAGAACACCACTGGCGGCGCCTTCTGCTCTAGAGATGCCGCGGCTGGCGCACCCGGAAAGGTCAGCGGTGCGCTAGAACTCTCCAGCGCGATCAGCTTGAGCTGATCGTGGTTACGCAGGAGGTCCTGCAGCAAGGCTTTCATTTTTGCCGGGGAGACGAGCGTGCTGGTTTCCACGTCGATGCGTTGAAGCAACTCATCATGATTGGCTTGCGCTGCCTGCAAGGCCTGCCGGTAACTCAGGTTGGGGTCGGCGGCGAGCCTGGCCTGGATGTCGAGCAGATTGTTTTCGGCCTCGAGCTGGCGGGCTTGCGCGAGCTGCTGACGTTGATGCTCGGCGGCAAGCCGCTGCTCCAGCGGCTCGGCGACCAACAGCACGTAAAGCATGATCAGCAAGGCTAGCCCCACCGCGTAGCTCAGCCATTGCTCGCGCGGCGCCAGGCCCCGCCAATAGGCGATGAGCTTATTCATCGTCCCCCTCCACCGCAGCCTTTGAGGACAAGCGGAATTGCAGTAAATCCTGTTCGTCGCGCTGCAGATCGAACCGCGCGAAATCCCGCCCGCTGAACGCGCTGCTCTGGCCGAGGCTCTGCAGATAAAGCGGTAGGAGTTCCTGATCCTGCGTCAGGCCCTCCAGTGCCATTTCGTCACCACCTGCCTGCAGGCGGATCTGCGTTAGCCAGAGACCCTGTGGCGGATGACGGTCGGCCAGACCCTGCAACAGCGCCGCGAAACCACTGCTGCGCTGCGCATCGAGCGTTTTCAGGTAATCGGCCAGGCGCTGAAGTTCGCGGTTTTCGGCTTCGCGGTCAGCCAATTGCTGAGGCAGGAGAGGGTCGAGCGTCGGCTCGATGAAGTCAGCCTTGACCTCGGCGAGCTGCGCTTCGGCCTGCGTGGCCTGTCGCTCGGCGAGCTCGGCGGCTTTACCGGCAGAATGCAGTTGCCAACCCTGCCACCCAGCATGAATAGCCATTAGTGCGGCAATCAGCGCGACACCCAGACCCATCTGACGCAACCGCGGGCCACCCTTGTTGCGGCGTTCGCGCTGATAGAGGTTGATGTTCTGCATCAATGTGTTTCCTGACGTAGAGCGGCGCCAACGGCGCCGATGCAGAACGCCTGAGACGACTCGGGAAGCTCACCCGCCGGCTGCCCCGGAAACAGGTCGCGAAGATCGAGCCGCTGCAGATTCACTGCCAACCCGCTGCCTAGCGATTCGAACGTGCGCTCGCCGTCCTGCTTCATCGGCAGCAGCAACAAGCGGTTGATATAGCCTTTGCCCAACTGGCTCTCGAAGTAATCGAGCGAACGCTGGATTTCCAACGTCGTGCTGGCCAGATCCTGCCTCGCGCGCGCCAAGCCGTGCTCGATACGACGGGCCATGTACAGGTCGGCATCGTTCTGTACGCAGATCAGGCCTTCGCTTGTACGCAGGCGCAGCAGCGCCACATTGATACCGCTGGCGCCCGCCAGAAGACCCAGATTGCGAAACGCCATTTCAGTGATGTCGATGCTCGCCAGTGACAGTCCGGCGTGCTGTACCAGCCTACGGAGCTCCTTCATTCGGGATTTGCTCAGAACCGCGCAGTACACCATGCGCGTGCGTCCCCGGTAAGCATCTTCAGGGAGACTGAAACAGTCGATGGCGACATTTTCCAACGGCTCGCTGAGCAGATCCTTGACGCGCCAGCGCATTGCGTCGCGCAGCTCCTCGTCCGACACCTCCGGGGCTTCCAGCAGGAATATCTGATACGCAGCAGGATGCAGCAGCAGGTTGGCAGGCATGCCAGTCAGGCCGTGATGGGCAACGGCTTGCCGGAGCAGTTCGGCCTGCTGGGCCGGCTCGCCTTCAAGGAAATCGCAGCACAGCAACTGCGGCGCCTCGCCATTCGCGCGCCGGATATGTGCCAACGCAATACCTTGCGGCCCGCATTCGATGCCCAGCATGCCGCTTGTAGCCGCTTTGCGACGCTTGAACAACAACCCCATCGGACGAAGAACTCCTGTCACTACTCGGAACCACACGCCATGAACAGCGAACCTTAGGACAATCATTTCCTACCTGATGGCAAATTGCCATTCAGCAATTGGCGAGACTCTAACAAAATGTCACGGGCGAGTCCAAATTCTGACACTCATTCACTTTGCGACTCGTATCACGCCAAAAACCCGTTATTTTATATTGACCGTGTCGTCTTCCAGCGTTAAACCACAGTTACGACGAACGGCAACGGAGTGGGATTGGACGCGCCTTGAATATGGCGCTAGATGCGTTAGATCGGTAACAGCAACGCTCGTACCAAGTGTGGAGCACGAACACAGTCGAATTGACGGAGCCGACCAGCGGCAAGAGAGCTAAAACAAACTCAGCTGCATGAAGTCGTTGCGCAAATCGATCAAGCGGACCCCGACGCCCATCAGCCGCACTGGCCGCTTGCCTCGGGCATAGGCGCCGGCGACGAGATCAGCGTAATCCTCCAGCTCGAGACCGGCGCCTGCCTGCTCGAAGGTCGTCTGGGTGAAGTCGTGAAATTTGAGTTTGACGAAGGGTTTGCCCGGTCGGTATCCACTGTCGAGCCGGGCCATCCGACCGGCGAGATCTTCGAGCAGTTCGGGCAATCGTTCGAGGCAGGCTGCAAGGTCCGGCAGGTCGCGCTCGTAGGTGTTTTCCACGCTGACCGACTGACGCCGTCTTTCAACTTTAACCAGGCGCTCATCGACCCCGTGCGCCAGCCCCCAGAGCCGCTCGCCGAACGAACCGAAACCCCGAACCAGATCCAGCCGCTTCCAGGTGCGTAGATCCGCGCAGGTATGAATGCCCAGTCGTTTGAGCTTTTCGGCAGTCACGCGGCCTACGCCATGCAACTTGGCGACCGGTAGCGCCAGCACGAAGTCTTCGACCTGATCCGGGGTGATCACGAACAATCCGTCAGGCTTGTTCCAATCACTGGCGATCTTGGCGAGAAACTTGTTCGGCGCAACGCCCGCCGAAACCGTGATACGCAGCTGCTGCCATACCCGACGGCGAATATCCTGGGCGATACGGGTCGCACTACCGGAGAAGTGTTCGCAGTCGCTCACGTCTAGAAAGGCCTCGTCGAGCGACAGGGGCTCGATAAGATCGGTATAGGTACGAAAGATCTCGTGGATCTCTCGCGAGGCTTCCTTATAGGCGTCCATACGGGGCCGAAGGATCAGCAGGTCCGGACAGAGCTTCAGGGCATGCCCGGACGCCATCGCAGAGCGCACACCGTAGGCGCGCGCTTCGTAGTTGCAGGTGGCGATGACGCCACGCCGGTCGGCCAGCCCGCCCACAGCGATAGGTCGGTTCGCCAGACTGGGATCGTCACGCATCTCGATGGCCGCGTAGAAGCAATCGCAATCGACATGAATGATTTTGCGCGGCTTGTTAACCAACTGGGCTGCCTTGACTCTGGACCGATTCGGTCCACTTAAAAACGCGGTTGATACCCATCGAACCCACGACGAGGCCAGACTGAGCGGCGCCATTATCCATCATCCTGGGCCCAGAACGCTCAATCGCTGCAAGCGAACAATCCTCCATGCATCGAGTCGGAATTAGGGAGTAGGCCCAATTCACCTACCGGAGACTCCCATGAAAACCACGCATCTTACCGCTGCCGTCATTGCCAGCTTTATCGCTACTAGCGCGATGGCCAATCAGGACGATATGCATGACAGCACGCACGGTGCCGCCGGTGACGCCCACGGTAGCGCCATGAGCGAAAACCATCAGCGCGCCAACACCGCCGATGTCAATAAAGACGGCACGACCCTGGATGAAAAAATGAAAAAAGAGGTACAGGACGACTGGCGCGAAGACGCCGAGGAGCGTCGTGACGCCGATGTGAGCAAACCGGAACAGCGCTGATTTGAAGGCTCGTTAGAGTTCGAGGGGATAAGGCTGAACCAGAGCCTGGCCGTACCCCTCCACGAACTCCGTAGGCATCCGCTTGGGCTTGCCACTCGACATCTGAATGCAGACGAAGGTCGTCTGAGCCCGTAACAGGGTCGTGCCGTCCGCCGGCCTGACCAATTGGAAGTTACGCTTCATCTTCAACCGCTGATCGGAATCCACGATCCAGGTTGCCAACTGCAGACGATCGCCCAGATAGGCCGCTGCCAGATAATCGATCTCGTGTCTGAGCACCGCCATGGCGCGATCCAGACGACGATAATCTTCCACCCCCAGGCCCAGACTCTGAGAGTGCTGCCAGGCGCTCTGCTCCAGCCATGAGACATACACCGCGTTGTTGGCATGGCCCAACTCGTCGATATGGTCGGCCTCGACTGCGATGTCGATTATGAACGCGTCGGCTTGATCCCAGATCATGCATCCTCCTCGCTGTGCTGTGCGCCGTCAGACGCTAATGCTGCTATTGGAAGCTAGACGCTGATGGATGTCACGCCTGTGCCGAACGTCTATGACGGACCATTCAGCACAGCGAGCCGTTTCATCCTGATGAAGGGGACCGCGCGCCCACTTTCAATGCGCCCAAAACAAAAAGGGCCACTTCGTGAGAAATGACCCTTTGGCGCCCAAAACGGGCAATAAAAA
>NZ_JAMOIH010000019.1 GCF_024448955.1 Stutzerimonas stutzeri | reverse complement strand
AAAACCTTCTGACGCGACCCGCTGTTTGGCGTGTCGGTGGCAATCATTGTCCGAGATTGGTGGAGCTAGACGGGATCGAACCGTCGACCTCTTGCATGCCATGCAAGCGCTCTCCCAGCTGAGCTATAGCCCCATCTCGAGGACGGGGCGCATATTAGGGGCGGCCCTGCACAGTGTCAACGAAATTTTTAACTGTTCGACGAAGAAATTCGACATGAGAACAATTACTTACCGCCGACGGATGGCGCATCTCAAATTTTTTGCGAGCAAGCTCGCTCCCACAGAAAGCTGTGCTGCCTACCGCAGGTGCCGGCTAGTTCACGAAGCGTTAAAACCGCTCAATCAATCGCCGCCAACAGCTTCTCCCACTCCTTCACTTCTTTCTTCGACGCCCCACCAAGCAACTCCAGCGCTTGGCGCAGGCGGAAGCGCGTCAGGTCAGGCCCGAGGATTTCCATGGCGTCGAGCACCGAGACCGAACTGGCTTGGCCGGTGATCGAGGCGAACATCAGCGGCATCACGTCGCGCAGCTTCAGTTCCAGGTGCGCAGCGACCGCCTGGATGACCTCGGTGATGCGCTCCTTGTCCCACTGGCGCAGCGCTTCGAGCTTCCAGAGCGTCAGTTGCAACACTTGGCGCACCCGGGTTTCGTCCAGCTTCTTGTGAGCGAATAGCGACGGATCAAGGTTCAGCGCACCAGAGAAGAAGAAACCGGCCAGCGGCGCGATCTGGCTGAAGGTCTCCACCCTGCCCTGCACGTGCGGTGCGATCTTCATTAGGTACTCGGGGTTCAGCGCCCATTGCTGCACCTGGCTGGCGAAGGCCTCTACGCTCAACTCGCGTATCCACTGACCATTGAGCCAGGACAGTTTCTCCACATCGAAGATCGGCCCGCCCAGAGACACGCGGTTGATGTCGAAGTGCTCGATCATTTCCGCCAGGGTGAATTTCTCGCGCTCGTCGGGCATCGACCAGCCCATGCGGCCGAGATAGTTGAGCATCGCCTCGGGCATAAAGCCCATGCGCTCGTAGAAGGTGACCGAGGTAGGGTTCTTGCGCTTGGACAGCTTGCTCTTGTCCGGATTGCGCAGCAGCGGCATGTAGCATAGCTGCGGCTGCTTCCAGCCGAAGTATTCGTAGAGTTTGATCAGCTTGGGTGCCGACGGCAGCCATTCCTCGCCGCGCAGCACGTGGGTGATGCCCATCAGGTGGTCATCGACAACGTTGGCGAGGAAATAGGTCGGCAGGCCATCGGCCTTCATCAGCACCTGCATATCCATGCGGTCCCAGCCAATCTCGACGGTGCCACGCAGCATGTCCTGCACCTGGCAGACGCCTTCGCTGGGCACCTTCATGCGGATCACGTGGGACTCGCCAGCGACGATGCGCTGCTGCGCCTCGGCCGGGGCGATATGCATGCAATGACCGTCGTAGCGCGGAGTTTCTTTATTGGCCATCTGCTCGGCGCGCACCTGGTCGAGGCGCTCGGCGCTGCAGAAGCAAGGGAAGGCATGACCTTTGCCGACCAGTTCGTCCGAATACTTCTTGTAGATCTCGCCGCGCTCGCTCTGCCGATACGGCCCATGCGGGCCACCGACATCGGGGCCCTCGTCCCACTCGATACCCAGCCAGCGCAACGCATCGTAGATCTGCTGTTCGGATTCACGGGTCGAGCGCAGCTGATCAGTATCCTCGATACGCAGAATGAACTGACCACCATGCTGGCGGGCGAAGCAGAGGTTGAACAACGCGATATAGGCAGTACCGACGTGCGGGTCGCCAGTGGGAGATGGCGCGATGCGGGTGCGAACGGTGGTCATGAAAGATCTCGAACGAACGTAAATCGAAGGGATGAATGGTAACAGGCACGCCGTAAGACGCTCCAGTTCGTAGGACGGAATCGCCGAAGGCGCTTCCGTCGTTTACCGCGAATTGGCCACATCCGCCTGCACACATGAAGCTTGATCCGTGACCGCCGGAATACACCGTCGGCTAATGCAACTACTTGGCCGCGCGTTGCGACCGTTGCAACTTCCAAGCTCTCGCCCTACACCTGCAGCAACCGCTCACGCAGCTTGTGTATCTCGTCTCGCGTCTGCGCGGCGGCCTCGAACTCCAGGTCGCGTGCGTAGGCAAGCATCTTTTCTTCCAGCTGTCGAATGCGCTTGGTGATCTCGCTAGGCGAACGCAGCTCGTTTTCGTAACGCGCCGCCTCCTCCGCCGCCTTGGCCTCGCCGCGGCGCTTCTTGCTACGCGAGCCCGGCACGGTAGCCCCTTCGAGAATGTCCTGCACATCCTTGAAAACACCCTTGGGCACGATGCCGTGAGCCTCGTTGAAGGCGATCTGCTTGTTGCGCCGACGTTCGGTTTCATCGATGGCGCGCTGCATCGAGCCGGTCACGTTGTCGGCGTAGAGAATCGCCCGGCCGTTGAGGTTGCGCGCCGCACGGCCGATGGTCTGGATCAGCGAACGTTCGGAACGCAGAAAGCCTTCTTTGTCCGCATCAAGAATCGCCACCAGCGACACCTCGGGCATGTCCAGCCCCTCACGCAGCAGGTTGATGCCCACTAGCACGTCGAACACACCCAGGCGCAGGTCACGAATGATCTCGACCCGCTCCACGGTGTCGATATCCGAGTGCAGATAGCGCACCCGCACACCATGATCGCCGAGGTAGTCGGTCAGATCCTCCGCCATGCGCTTGGTCAGCGTGGTAACCAGCACGCGCTCTTCCTTGGCCACGCACTTGGTGATCTCCGACAGCAAATCATCGACCTGAGTCAGCGCCGGTCGTATTTCGATTTGCGGATCGACCAGCCCCGTAGGCCTCACCACCTGCTCGACCACACGCCCAGCATGCTCAGCTTCGTAAGGGCCCGGCGTGGCCGAAACGAAGATAGTTTGTGGGCTGATCGCCTCCCACTCATCGAAGCGCATGGGCCGGTTATCTAACGCCGATGGCAGGCGGAAGCCGTACTCCACCAGGGTTTCCTTGCGCGAACGGTCGCCTTTGTACATGGCGCCGACCTGCGGCACGCTGACGTGAGATTCGTCGATCACCAGCAGCGCATCGGCCGGCAAATAGTCGTACAGCGTTGGCGGCGCTTCACCGCTTTCGCGCCCCGAGAGATAGCGCGAGTAGTTTTCGATGCCGTTGCAGTAACCCAGCTCCATGATCATTTCCAGATCGAAGCGGGTACGCTGCTCCAGGCGCTGCGCCTCCACCAGCTTGTTCTGGCTGCGCAGGTAGTCGAGCCGGTCCTTGAGCTCCACCTTTATCTTTTCCACCGCTTCCAACAGGGTTTCGCGCGGCGTCACGTAGTGGCTTTTGGGGTAGAAGGTGAAACGCGGCAGCTTGCGAATGACCTCCCCGGTCAGCGGGTCAAAGGCCGAGAGGCTTTCAACCTCGTCATCGAACAGCTCGATGCGCACCGCTTCCAGGTCGGATTCGGCTGGGAAGATATCAATTACGTCACCGCGCACGCGGAAGGTCGCACGGGCGAAATCCATATCGTTGCGGGTATATTGCAGACCGGTCAGACGACGCAACAACTCACGCTGATCGAGCCGGTCGCCGCGGTCCACGTGCAGCACCATTTTCAGATACGACTGCGGATCGCCCAGGCCGTAGATGCAGGAAACCGTGGTGACGATGATGGCGTCCTTACGCTCCAGCAGCGCCTTGGTCGCCGACAGGCGCATCTGCTCGATATGGTCGTTGATCGAGGCGTCCTTCTCGATGAAGGTGTCGGACGACGGCACATAGGCCTCGGGCTGGTAGTAGTCGTAGTAGGAAACGAAATACTCCACCGCGTTGCGCGGGAAGAACGCCTTGAACTCGCCATAGAGCTGCGCCGCCAGCGTCTTGTTCGGCGCCAGCACCAGCGTCGGGCGCTGCACATGAGCGATCACGTTGGCGATGCTGAAGGTTTTGCCCGAGCCCGTCACGCCCAGCAGCGTCTGATGCGACAACCCGGCCTCGATGCCCTCGATCATCTGCCGAATGGCTTCGGGCTGATCACCGGCGGGCTTGAAACGGGTGACCAGTTCAAATTGCGACATAACGACCTCTGGAGTTGCGGACCGGCTGGAGCGCCGATTGTGACATTTCAAGCGCTGTTCGGTAGCGATGCCTGGCGGCACCCTGCGCATCAAAGGGCGGCCAATTCTGTCAGAAAAACCGCCCCGGCATCTCGCGACCGAGGACCGGTGCGGCTATACTCCTGCCCCGTTTGCGCACCGCCCTCAGCGCGAAGCGAGGGTGCTGTATCACTCACCTTCTTCTCTTCGAGCCTCCCCACCATGAGTTTGTTCTCTGCTGTCGAAATGGCGCCGCGCGATCCGATTCTCGGCCTCAATGAAGCCTTCAACGCCGACACGCGGCTGAACAAGGTCAACCTGGGAGTTGGCGTCTATTACAACGAAGAAGGCCGCATTCCCCTGCTGCGCGCGGTCGCCGCAGCGGAAATGGCACGTCTGGAGCTGAACGCACCGCGCGGTTACCTGCCCATCGAAGGGATCGCCAGCTATGACATGGCGGTTCAGGGACTGCTGTTCGGCGCGGATTCGGCGCTGGTGGCCGACGGCCGCGTAGTGACCAGCCAAGCCCTGGGCGGCACCGGCGCGCTGAAGATCGGTGCCGATTTCCTCAAGCGCATCCTGCCAGACGCTGTGGTCGCCATCAGCAACCCCAGCTGGGAAAATCATCGCGCCCTGTTCGAATCCGCCGGTTTCGCCGTACAGAACTACGCCTATTACGATGCCGCCACTCATGGCGTCGACCGCGCAGCCATGCTCGAAGATCTGAAGAATCTTCCGCCCCGCTCCATCGTCGTGCTGCACGCCTGCTGCCACAACCCCACCGGCGTCGACCTGCTGCCCGAAGACTGGAAGCAGGTACTGGAAGTACTGCGTACCAAGGATCATGTGCCCTTCATCGACATCGCCTACCAGGGCTTCGGTGACGGCATCGAAGAAGACGCCGCCGCCGTGCGCCTGTTCGCCGAATCCGGCATGACCTTCTTCGTCTCTAGCTCGTTCTCCAAGTCCTTCTCGCTGTATGGCGAACGCGTCGGCGCGCTGTCGATGGTCACCCAGAGCCGCGAAGAGTCGGCCCGCGTGCTGTCACAAATCAAGCGCGTGATTCGCACCAACTACTCCAACCCGCCGACTCACGGCGCCACCGTGGTTTCCGCCGTGCTCAACAACGCGGAACTGCGTGCCATGTGGGAAGCCGAGCTAGGCGAGATGCGCACCCGCATTCGCGAAATGCGCCTGACCATGGTCCGCCAGTTGGCCGAGAAAGGCGCCAAACAGGACTTCAGCTTCGTCGCCAAGCAACGCGGCATGTTCTCCTACTCCGGGCTGACTGCCGCCCAGGTCGAGCGCCTGCGCGTCGAGTTCGGCGTCTACGCCATCGGCACCGGACGCATCTGCGCGGCCGCGCTGAACCACAACAACCTGGACCACGTCACCGACGCCATCGTGCAGGTGATCTGAGCCGACACAGGGTTGACTTCCCTTTTATAAACAGTAGGATACGCACCGCAGTTCCGCGATAGCTCAGTCGGTAGAGCAAATGACTGTTAATCATTGGGTCCCTGGTTCGAGTCCAGGTCGCGGAGCCACATTTAAAACCCAGCCTAAGCGCTGGGTTTTTTATTGTCTGCTGACTCTCACCAGGGACTACGTCTCAGGTTATTCGGCAAGCCTCACCCCTTCGGGGCCGCGTAACAACGCGCTCTCGAGCGTCCCGCCCTGCTATAGCAGGTAAGATGGCGACCTCCCTCATCGCATACAGCACGCGTATGTCCTATTCCGTATCACCCATTGGTTTCGTCCGCTCCTGCTTCAAGGAAAAATTCGCCATTCCGCGGCAACCACAACTGGCGCCTGCCGCACGTGGCATTCTCGAGTTGCTGCCGCCATTCGACCAGGCCCATGCGCTCGAAGGCCTCGAACAGGTCAGTCACGTCTGGCTGCTATTCCTTTTCCATCAAGCGCTGGAAGCCGAGCCACGTCTACGGGTACGCCCGCCGCGACTGGGTGGGAATCGAATGGTGGGCGTCTTCTCGACCCGCGCGACGCACCGCCCGAATGGGATTGGACAATCAGTGGTCAGGCTGGACGGGATCGCACCTGGCCGTCTTCAGCTGTCGGGAATCGATCTGCTGGACGGCACGCCAGTGCTGGATATCAAACCTTACGTGCCGTATGCCGATGCAATCACCAATGCGTACAACGGCTTGGCGGCCGATGCGCCGGAGCCGATAACCGTGCGCTGGACCGAGGCGAGTCTGCAACAGGCCCGTAGCGAAGCCCTACGGTTGGGCGAGCCGCTGCAGGAATTGATCGAACAATGCCTGGCGCAGGACCCGCGACCGGCTTATCAGACGCCATTACCGACGCGTCGTTACGGCACGCGCCTGTGGGATGTCGATGTGCGCTGGCACTACCCTGATCCAGCATCCATCACCGTGCTGGAGGTGACCCGGGTACCGCACTAGGTTGCCCCGACGCTACTGGCGCGCCGGGGTGAGGAGTAGCCGTTGAGTACCGTAGACCTTGTCTAGGTTCTCGGTCTTGAACGGGAAGCTCATGTACCCGCCTTTCAACCAGGCCTCGATACCGTCGGCATAGTGCTGGCTGGCCGGATTACCGGACTGACCGGAACTGTTGAGCCCCATCATCGGCTCGTCGCGTCCGAAATCGACGATGATGCGCATGGCCGGGACCAGCCAGGTGTCGAAGTCATCGCCCCAACGATAGGCGGACACGTTCAGGGTGCTGTGATCACCTCCCGCTGCAAACGGGCCGCGGTCGAGATAGCTGCTGATGGCGTTGATGCCCGTACGCTGACTGGCCGACATGTAAGGCGCCAACTGCGTGGTCCCTGTTTGCCAGGTGTAGCTGTGTAGATCGCCCCAGCGCCAGGCACCTCGATCCACCCCTTGGGCCGCTTCCATACGTTTGGTTGCCGCCGCCAGGGAGCGTGCCAGAATGGCGGGTTTGTCCTCCCGCACAGGCGTACTCAGGTCATCCCAGAACGGACTGTCGTCTCGACCGAGCAAGTGGTCGGCCTGGGCCGAGTAAGACGTGTTCGCAACATCGACCAATGCCTTCCACGCAGCACTGGTGTCCGGTCCGAGTTCGTCGAGAAAGGTCTGTCGTGCCGACTCCATCAAGAAGGCCGAATACAGCGCGGCGTCGGCGGAATCTGCGGCGAGCTTACCATCGAAGCTCAGAAGGCTCGAAAGCGACTCGCGCGCCCTGTCCCGCTCGGGCGCAGCAAGCGCATCGATTGCTGCCTTCAGCGGCCCCGCCATTCCCGGCGCCTGCAGCATCGTCTGCAGCTTGGCAGCAAAGGTCGTGGTTTGGTCGTATTGCATGGCGATTGCGCTACGGCTGTCCTGCTTGCCCTGACCAAGCAGCTCGGCAATGCGCTCGCCACGTTCAGGGTAATACCAGGAATTGGATAACTGCATGCCGTAGCCTTTGGCGACAGTGCGCTGATTGGCTGTCGCCAGCCAGCCTTGTGCCGGGTCCTGATCATAGGGGTGCAGCATGGGATCGGCGAAGCCATCCCAATCGTAACGACTTTCCCAGCCCGGCGACGGCATCAAGCCCAACCCTTCTCGGCGATTGGGATAGCGCCCGGTCACCTGCCATCCGGTGCTTTGCTCATCGGCAAAAACGATATTGAGCGCCGCCGCTCGGATTTCACGAGCCGCCTCGAACGCCTGATCCACCGACTGCGCGCGGGTCAGGTCGAAAAAGGCGTCCAGCGACTGATCGCCTTCGAACTGGATGGTTTTCAGCGCAAGTCCATAACCGCTATTCAGCTGCAAGGGCTGCAACGGATGCTTGCGCTCGCCCAGCGCACTGTTCAGCAGCGGGCCATTACGGGTCTCGTAGACCGTCTCGCGCAGCGGCCGTCCGCCTTTGACGAAAAACGTCTCATGGCGCTCGCGCGCCGGCACCCATTTACCATCGGCGAGGTAAAGCAGGCGACTGCCTTCACGGCGTACCTGCTCCAGAAACAGATCCTGGTTATCGCCCATCACCATCGTCATGCCCCAGCCGAGCTTGCCATTGAAGCCCGCAACCACGGCGGGCAGACCTGCGATCGTCACCCCGGCCGCCTGGAATTTAGGTGAACGGATCTGCACGAAATTCCAGTACGAAGGCAACGACAAGGGCAGGTGCGTGTCGTTGGCCATCAGCGGCCTACCGCTGCGAGTGTTGCTGCCGGATACGGCCCAGTTGTTCGAGGCGGCGACACCCAGCATGTTCAGTGAGGCGACCTGGGAAGCAGCGTTATCGAGCGCAGCAAGTCCCGGTATGTCACCGCTCAGTTTGAGTCCTTTGAGCTTCTCGGCTTCTTCGAAGGGCAGCGCCTCGTCGGGATAGATAGGCGTCAGCCAGGCGAGCTTATCGCTGCCGATCTTTTGCGCCATGACCAGCGACGCGATTTCCTCCTGCAGATTCACCGCCAGGCCGAAGTTCAACAGGCAGAACACCAACACCGAATCTTCAGCCTTCCAGTACTCGGGGGTATAACCAGCGGCGGCCAGATCCATCGGCAGCTTGTCGCGATGGCGGAACAGGTACGCATTGACGCCTCGGGCGTAGACCTCAAAGAAGCGCTTCATCCTCGGCGACGCTTCGTGATAAAGCACAGCAGCGCTTTTACGAAGATTAACCGCGCGCATGAAGCGATCGATCTCCAGCACGCCGGGCCCGGCCATTTCTGCAAGGCGCCCTTCGGCCATGAGCCGTAAGCTGACCATCTGACTCAAACGATCGGTGGCGTGCACATAGCCCAAGCCGAACAGCGCATCGTGGAACGTCGACGTCTCGATCAACGGCATTCCCAAGCCGTTGCGTCGAATGCTCACGCTCTTGTCCAGACCAGTAACGGCCTGCACACCCTGCGCTGGCGGCAGACTGTCGCTGTAGCGACTATCCAGATAGGCCTGACAACCGCCGAGACCGCCGGCTACCAATGCAGCGCCCAAAGTCAGGGGAACCAGAACGAACGGCAGACGCAGAGACATTGATGGCTCCTTACAGGCAGGGCGCTAGGAATAAATCAGGATAGAGGATGCGATGCGTTATGCCGGCACGTTCAGGCGGCTTCGCGACCTTTCGGCAAGGCTTCGTCGAGCAACCAGCGAGCGGACCGACGCGCTGCGGCCTTGTGTTGCAGTTCGAGCGCGCTGAAGTTGGCTTCGTGACGACGGCGCTCGGTTTTGTCCAGGGCTTTCCAAGCGGCGTGCGTGGGTACTTGTTCGGTCGCCTCGAAGAGCACCTGAAAGACTTGGCAGCGCGGATCCTGACCAAGAGCCGAATCGTAATTGTCCAGCAGGACCTTGATCCGAATCGCACCTTCAATCAGGGGCACCTGCTCGTCGAGCAGGCTGCCCGCAAGCACGCGCAGATCGGCCGCAAGCGCCGCGTGCTGCTGCGCCTGCAAATCCGCGAGTTGTTGCTCTCTGCGCCAGACCCTGCGCCATAAATGCAAGGCGTATCCGGCCAATACCGCAATTAGCAGTAGGCTGGCAACGAGCAGCACAATGGCGAGGGGCGTCATGAGCGGATCAGGCTCCGTGGCATTTCTTGAATTTCTTCTGGCTGCCGCACGGGCAAGGATCGTTGCGGCCAACATCCTTCAGCGGATTGCGTACCGGGTCATGGCTATGGTTGCAGTGCGGGCCGTGAACATGAGGTGCATGGTCATGCTCGTGATCGTGGTTGCAATCGGGGCCGTGCACGTGGGTTTCGTGGTTCATGAGGTGTCGCTACTCCGGGATAAAGTTGCCGGGGATTATCTCGCCATTGGTGGAGATGTGCACGCGCCGCCCGAGCATCAAACCGGTTTTCAGCTCACCATCCAGACGATAGGCAATCGGCCGGTCCGGCTTCTCGAGCAAGCGCACGATGTACTTCATGTGCCGCCAGAGATTGGTGTGAATGGGCACTTCGTAATAGTCGAAGCCATGACCGGGCACCGTCGTCCAACCGCTGGACTCGCCGCTCGCCAGCTCGATGTCGTTGAGATGAACTCTATAGATCAGGCCACGTACAGGCAGGCTCTGCTCATTGGGATTGTCGATGCGAAAACGCAGCATGAACTGCTGCTCGAGGAGTCTCGCTTTGATGATCTCGACATCGGTGAGCTGAACCCGAGGATCTTTGAAATCGCCGCTGAACCAGGTCGAACAACCCGCAAGGCCAGACAGCAGCCCCAGCAAAACCACTGCTCTCGATATTCTTCTTATAAGTGAGTGGCAAAGCATTCCGGTACTCCAAAGGACGGCCAAGTGTAGCAAGCGGCAGATCAGCTGCAATGGGTGTATGGCGAAATTAACATGTCCCTGCTACGTCTTTGCTACTCCTGCCGCTGCCATGAACCCGTCGCACTCTGCTCACCTTCCGGCCTCCCCAGGAACGCCGCTACGTCTGCGTTCAATCAACCAGCAAGCGCTCGTGCAAGCACCGCCCGCGTCTTGACTATCCCTTCCGCCAGCGCCGCTTCGATTTCAGCCATTGTGATCACACCGGTGGTTTTGCCGGCGGCCGGATTGACCACCAGTGCGAGGCAGGCATATGGCAGCTCAAGCTCGCGAGCGAGCACCGCTTCGGGCATG
The DNA here is from genome assembly GCF_024448955.1 of Stutzerimonas stutzeri. Lineage (GTDB taxonomy): Bacteria > Pseudomonadota > Gammaproteobacteria > Pseudomonadales > Pseudomonadaceae > Stutzerimonas > Stutzerimonas stutzeri_AQ. Next base: position 80,357 of record NZ_JAMOIH010000019.1, on the reverse strand, counting down.
CCGGTCATTCCGACGATATCGCACCCGTCGCGCTCCATTCGGGCGATTTCGGCCACTGTCTCCAGTCTTGGGCCTTGGGTGCAGCCGTAAACGCCATGACTGCTGAACAGATAGCCCTCGGCAGCCAGACCGGCAATCAGACGTTGACGCAGCGGTTCGTCGTAGGGGTAGCTGAAATCAACATGGGTAACATGCTCGACGTCACCCTCGAAGAAGGTGTGCTCACGCCCATAGGTGTAGTCAATGAGCTGATGCGGTACACACAGGTGGCCCGCACCCATCGCCGAATGGATGCCACCGACGGCGTTCACCGCGACGATCGCCTGCGCCCCGGCACTCTTGAGTGCCCATAGGTTGGCGCGATAGTTCACCTGGTGCGGCGGGATGCGATGCGGATGGCCGTGGCGCGCCAGAAAGAGTATTTCCCGCCCAGCATATTCCCCGCGCAGAATTTCTGCTGACGGCGGGCCGTAGGGCGTTTCCATGGGTACAGCTTCATGCAGGCTGAGCCCCGGCAGCTCGGTGAGCCCGGTGCCGCCGATAATGGCGTGGACAGTCATCTTTGTTTCCTTGGTCAAACGATCAATTCGGCTGCTTTGAGCGTGGCAATCGATGCGCGCCAACGCGGATCCTGCTTGTATTCCAGCGAGCCTGAAACACGGGTGCGCATCTTCGCCAGCATCGGTGACGGTTGCGCGCCAAGACGCTGCAGCGCCGACAATGCCAGTTCAGCCGCACCCCTGTCGTTACACACCAGCCCCATGTCGCAACCCGCCGCAAGCGCAGCTTCAATGCGGCTCGCCGCATCACCCGCGACATGCGCACCGGCCATCGACAGATCATCGCTGAAAATCACGCCCTGGAAGCCCAGCTCTTTGCGCAGGATGTCCTGGAGCCACCGCTGAGAGAAACCAGCCGGTTTGTCGTCTACCTGTGGATAGATCACATGAGCGGGCATTACCGCGTCCAGTTCGCCTGCCAGCCGTTGGAACGGGATCAAATCACGCTGGCGAAGCGCCTCCAGCCCTCGCTCATCGACTGGGATCGCCACGTGCGAATCAGCCTCGGCCCACCCATGACCAGGAAAGTGCTTGCCTGTGGCTGCCATTCCGGCGCTTTGCATACCTTTAATGAACGCGCCCGCAAGCTCGGTAGCGCGTTGCGGATCGCCCTCGAAAGCGCGTGAACCAACCACTGCGCTGCGCTGATGATCGAGGTCGAGCACTGGCGCGAAGCTAAAATCCAGTCCAACCGCCAACACTTCCGTAGCCATCACCCAACCGCAGATTTCTGCCAATTTCGGCGCATCAACGCGCGACGCGAATTCGCGCATCGCCGGCAGGCGAACGAAGTCACGCCGCAGCCGCTGGACGCGTCCACCCTCCTGATCGACCGCAAGCAAAATATCAGGCCGCACAGCTCGAATCGTACGGCAGAGTTCCTGCACCTGACGCGGGTTTTCGATATTGCGCGCGAACAAAATCAAGCCGCCTACTTCCGGCTGGCGCAGCAACTGGCGATCCTCGGCGGTCAGCCAAGTGCCGGCGATGTCCAGCATCAATGAACCTTGCATGATAGTGAGCAGATCCTTAATTCAGCGTTGCGCTCGACCAATCGGGGCATGCCGCTTCGCCTATCTGTACGGCACAACCAGCCGGCACACGCGAGAAGAGATCGAGCAAGTCGGCATTGCGCAGCCTGATGCAGCCGTGTGAGAGCGGTACGCCCATGGGCTCTGAATCAGGCGTGCCGTGCAAATAGATATATCGACGGAAGGTATCGACCTCGCCCATTCGGTTGTATCCGGGTTCGCAACCACTGAGCCAAAGAATCCGGGTCAGTATCCAGTCGCGTCCCGTGTAGCGATCATGCAGTTCCGGGCTCCAGACCTCGCCCGTCCAACGGCGGCCACGCAGAACAGCGCCGGCCGGCAATCCTTCGCCGATGCGCGCACGCACCTGGTGAAGGCCACGCGGTGTACAACCGGAACCGTTGCGTTCCCCCGCACCGTTAAGAGCGGTCGACACAGGAAGCCGGAGGCACAGCCTGCCTTCGGTAAACCCGTAGAGCAGCTGGTCGGCAATCGAGATATGAAGGAAATCGAGATCAGACATGGGCGGCAAGCTTAGCCGATCACTCCCAAACCGTGCACCTCAACCCTTGGCCGGCATTGCCAATGCATTGCGACGGGCAATGGCGTGAGCCTGCGCCAGGTCGGGATCGTCCACGCCGGAATCTGCTCGCATACCGGCCGCCAGAAACGGGACCATCATCCGCATGACCTGCTCGATGGACGTTCTGGCACCGAAGTCGTTCTCGGCAATCGCCCTCAGCGCCTTGATGCCCGACATGCTGAACGCCGCCGCGCCGAGCATGAAATGTACGCGCCAGAATAGTTCGATCGGCGGAATCGAAGGAGCAGCTTCATGCACCCGCATCATATAACGACGGAAGACCTTGCCATACATGTCCTCGAGATATCGCCGCAGGTGGCCCTGGCTCTGGCTAAAGGACAGGCCCAACAGGCGCATGAAGATCGACAGGTCGTCGCCGCTACGTGGCGTCACCGCTAGCGCCTGCTCGACGAGAATCTCCAGCAGCTCTTCGAGACTCTCTTTTCTGTCGGACTGGGCTTCACGTCTGTCCAGCTCACGCTCGAGACTCACACAGAACGGGCCGAGAAAACGCGAGAAGACCGCCTGGATCAGGGCCTTCTTCGAACCGAAGTGGTAGTTCACCGCAGCCAGATTCACACCGGCCTTGCTGGTGATAAGACGAAGCGAAGTCTCGGCGAAGCCTTTCTCAGCGAACAACTGTTCCGCTGCGTCAAGAATACGCTCCACTGTTTCAGACTGCGCCATGCCCCCTCCTCCGACAAACACCTGTTTGAAACTTACGTTTCAGCCCACACCAAGTCAACCACCAAAGCGCCCGGACGCTTTCGCGCTCTACCAAAGTTAGCGGCACGCTCGCCCAGCTCCCACCAAACAACGATTGCCAAGCATCAGGCACTGTATATAATCCCAGTCACTGTATAAAAGAACAGAGACGCTCATGATCAAGCTGACCCCTCGCCAGTCGGAAATTCTTTCGTTCATCAAGCGCTGCCTGGAAGACAACGGCTACCCGCCTACGCGAGCGGAGATCGCTCAAGAGCTGGGCTTCAAATCGCCCAATGCTGCCGAAGAGCATCTGAAAGCGTTGAACAAAAAAGGCGCTATCGAGATGACGCCCGGCGCATCGCGCGGGATACGTATTCCGGGCTTCGAACCCGCAGCCGAGGAAAGCGGCTTGCCGATCATTGGGCGAGTCGCCGCTGGCGCGCCCATTCTGGCTCAGCAACATATAGAAGAGTCCTGCCAAATCAATCCGACATTCTTTCACCCGAAAGCCGATTACCTATTGCGCGTGCACGGTATGAGCATGCGAGACATCGGCATTTTTGACGGAGACCTGTTGGCCGTCCATACCACACGCGAGGCACGCAACGGCCAGGTCGTTGTGGCCCGCATCGATGATGAGGTCACTGTGAAACGTTTCAAGCGTGAGGGCCACAAGGTTTGGCTGCTAGCCGAAAACCCCGAATTTGCCCCAATCGAAATCGATCTCAAGGAACAAGAACTGATTATCGAAGGGTTGAGTGTCGGTGTGATACGCCGCTAACAGGCCGTTAAAAAACGTAGGCAAGACGAGGCGCGACGACCTACGGAAAACAGCCGAAGAAACAGACCGGCCTCGCTTATGAGCTGGCTGTTTGAATAAGCGCCTGAGGCTGTTTTTAAACGACGTATTGGCAACGCAGGCAGTTTCAACAGCCTGCCAAGGAGAGGTTGATGCAGTACCACCCCCAGCCCACCACAGGCAAACCACCGCAGCTGTCCTTATTCGAAGGCCTGATTGCACATCGCTTGATGCCAATTCAGGAAGTCGTCCGCAACAAGCCGAAAGAGACCGATGACAGCCTGAGCGAAATGACCCTGAGCGGTAGTAGTGATCACTGTCACCTGCTACTCGCATCCATTCTTCGAGATCTTAGCGAAGCCGCCGATACGCGCTGGCTGACACTGATTGCGCCACCCGCATCGCTTTCACAAAGCTGGCTGCGAGATACCGGACTCAACCGCGACCGCATTCTGTTGTTGCAGGCCCGAGAGACGCAAGGTGCTCTTGAGCTGGCATGCAAAGCGCTCATGTCAGGCTGCAGCCATACGGTCATCACCTGGCTGCCGCGCCTCGACAAACATGGTCGGCTGAAACTCCGCGCGGCAGCGGATCAAGGTAGCGCGCGCAGCTTGAACATACGCTTGGGAAACTGACCCCAGCTGCTCGGCATAAGGAAGTGCCGAAACCCGCCCAGCCGCAAAGGCAACCAGGCAGCCTCTCAATGTAGTACGCGCGGCCCCTCCTCCTCCCGCTCGAACTCCCCTTCTGATACTCGTCCCGCCATCTGCACGCCGACATTGAACATCGCCTTGGCGATTTCGACATGCTGACCTTGCAGGAACACCTTGGCATCGTCGGAAAAATCCAGCGTGACCAGGACACCTTCATCCTCAGCACGACGCAGCACGATGGTACCGTCGGGTAGCTCGACGATTTCCAGAAACGATGTTGGCATGAGTCTGTTCCCCGTGAAACGGCGCATTGTAACAGCCGACCGACTTGTCGGCTGCCCTTGGCTTCTCCACGTGAGAACCGTGCCGTGCTCATCATGGTAGCGGTGGGCTTAAAGCAGGTGCGCCGTCGAACAACGACGCAGTAGGATGGGACTATAGAAGTCCAGACAGCAGTCGGGACAGCCCTAGCCGCTTCAAGGACTCAGGATGAGCACAAGAACCTTACTGTTAACCGCATTGGCCATGCTCGCCTTTGCTGGCAATTCGCTGCTTTGCCGTGCCGCATTACGCGACAGTCAGATCGACCCTACAAGTTTTACCGCGCTGCGCCTGCTGGCCGGGGCGCTGGTGCTGTGGCTACTGCTACGGCTACGTAACGGCCCTTCGGCTGCAGCTGGCGGCTGGTACGGCGCCCTCGCGCTCTTTGCTTATGCTGCAGCGTTCTCGTATGCCTATTTGCATCTCGATGCTGGCGCTGGAGCATTGCTGCTGTTCGGTGCCGTGCAGCTGAGCATGATTATCTGGGGGCTAATCACAGGAGAGCGGCTATCCCATCTGCAGATCACCGGGCTGGTACTGGCTGCAGGGGGACTGGTCACAATCCTTCTACCCGGCGCGAGCATGCCGCCGCTATCGGCTTCGTTGCTGATGGTAATTTCAGGTGTCGCCTGGGCAGCCTATTCGCTGCTTGGAAAAGGCGCGCCCGATCCGCTGGCCGCCACCGCTGGGAATTTCATTCGCAGCCTGCCGCTCATGGCCGTGCTTTGTCTGCTGGCTTTGGGTGGGCTCGAATGGGACCGCGCAGGAGTCATGTACGCCTTGTTATCCGGTGGGCTGACATCCGGTGTCGGCTACGCGATCTGGTATGCCGCGCTACCTGGCCTTACGGCTATCCAGGGCGCCAGCGTGCAGCTGAGTGTGCCGCTTATCACTGCGCTTGCGGGCAGCTTGCTGCTCGGGGAAACGCTAACCGTCCAACTCTTGATTGCCGGTGTTGCAATCCTGGGCGGCATCGCTCTGGTCCTGCGGGTCAAGCACAACACATGAAGCAGCCCCGGAAAGCCGCACACGGCGTTCCGTTCACCACTCGGTGAGCGATTCGCGGAAGCGCAAGGCCAGATCCTTCAAATTGCCGCGCCAGGATTCCACATCTGCACGCGCCAATTCCGGGGTTTCTTCGTCCACGCTGACCGCCTCGATCAAGGGCATGGTTGGATCGGTCTTGCTTTTGGCCGGTGCGCGTGGCGGCTCGAATAGCCTGGTATGAGCCTGCAACAATTGCGCAAGCCAGGTTTCGGAGTGCTCGGCCATCTCGCTCAGCTCTGCAAGCTCCGGGCTGGGAGAGGGATTGGTTGCCGAGCGCACCAGCAACAATTCGACACGCGGCGCGCTCGCTCCAGGCAGTCGGTAATAGCCGGCAATCTCGTGACAAAGCCCCAACAGCGCACCGTACAGGTGAAAAAGACTGGCCTCTCGTTCGGCCTGGATCACGCCAGGAGCATTCAGCGCGCCATGCTCTTCGGCCCGACGCCAATTCTCGAGAGCGAGCCCGGCGAAGTAAATTTTCTGATTGGTTCGGGTATACAGCTCATGAGCCATGGCGGGGCGCTCTCGTAGATCAGCGTCAAGAAAGTTGCAGGCGTCCCCACCTGCTTCCATCGAGGCTATGCAGCTTGCCTAGCCTCAAACATCTTTCAGCTTTAGCCTATTTGGTGGTTTTGTCTTCTATCTTCCACTTGCTGCCATCGTAGAACGCCTTCCAGCCAGTCGGTTTACCGTTCACCTCGGTCTGCACATATTGCTCCTTGGTTTTACGGCTGAAGCGGATGACGGCTGGGCGGCCTTCAGGATCTTTCTGCGGCGCACTCATCAGGAAGTGATACTTCGGATCGATCTCATCCTTATGTGGAATCAGCTCCAACACAAGCGGTGCACGGGTTTCGCGGTTCTTCGGAAACTGGCTGGCCGCGAGGAATAGCCCGGACGCGCCGTCACGCAGAACATAAGTATCGTCAACCTTCTCGCATTTGAGCTCGGGCATCTTCACCGCATCCATCTTCGGTGGTGCTGCCTCACCGCTTCTGAGCAGTTTGCGAGTGTTTTTACATTCCGCATTGGTACAGCCGAAGAATTTGCCGAAACGACCGGTTTTGAGCTGCATTTCGCTGCCGCATTTGTCGCATTCCAGGCTCGGACCCTCGTAGCCCTTGATGCGGTACTGACCTTCTTCGATCTCGTAGCCGGTGCAGTCGGGGTTGTTGCCGCAGATATGTAGTTTGTGCGTCTCGTCCAGCAGGTAGGCATCCATGGCGGTGCTACAGATCGAGCAGCGGCGCTTGCCGAGCAATACTAGAGATTCGGATTCGCCCTCGTCGTCGGCGGCGATCTCGTCACCCGGAATCAGATTGACCGTGGACTTGCAGCGCTCTTTCGGCGGCAGGCTGTAACCAGAGCAGCCTAGGAACACGCCGGTGGAAGCCGTGCGGATCATCATCGGCCGGCCACAGACCTTGCAGGGAATGTCGGTCAGCGTCGGCTGGTTGGCGCGCATGCCATTTTCGCCGGCCTCGGCGACCTCCAATTTCTTGCGGAAGTCGCCATAGAATTCGTCCAGCACATGCTTCCATTCGCGCTCGCCCTGGGCGACGTCGTCGAGGTGCTCTTCCATGCCGGCAGTGAAGCCGTAGTCCATCAGGTTGTTGAAGCTTTCAGACAGGCGCTCGGTGACGATGTCGCCCATCTTCTCGGAATAGAAGCGGCGGTTATGTAGCGACACGTAGCCGCGATCCTGAATGGTCGAGATGATCGCCGCATAAGTGGACGGACGGCCGATGCCGCGCTTTTCCATCTCTTTGACCAGGCTCGCTTCCGAGAAGCGCGCCGGCGGCTTGGTGAAGTGCTGGCTCGGGTCGAGCTTGAGCAGCGCCATGGCATCGCCTTTGTTCATTTCCGGCAGTACGTCATCTTCGCCACTCTTGCTCTGCTGTGGCATGACCTTGGTATAACCGTCGAACTTGAGGATGCGGCCCTTGGCACGTAGTTCGAAGTTGCCGGCTGTTACCGCAACGCTGGTGGACAGGTATTGCGCTGGCGGCATCTGGCAGGCAACGAACTGGCGCCAGATGAGATCGTAGAGCCGCTCGGCATCGCGCTCCATTCCGGACAGCTGGGCCGGGCGCAGGTTGACGTCGGACGGGCGAATCGCTTCGTGCGCTTCCTGGGCGCCTTCCTTGCTGGAATAGACGTTGGGCTTCTCCGGCAGGTACTTGCCGCCGAACTCATCCTCGATGAAACCACGCACCATGCCGATGGCATCCGCCGACAGGTTGGTGGAATCGGTACGCATGTAAGTGATGTAACCGGCCTCATACAAACGCTGGGCCATCATCATGGTCTTCTTCACGCCAAAACCGAGGCGATTGCTCGCCGCCTGCTGCAGGGTCGAAGTGATGAAGGGTGCGGACGGCTTGCTGCTGGTCGGTTTGTCCTCACGCTTGCTGACGCTGTAGCTCGCGCCTTGCAGTTGTTCCAGCGCGGCCATGGCATGGCCTTCGTTCAGCGGCTTGAACGCCTCGCCATTCTCGCGCGCCACTTCGAAGCGAACCTTGGCCTTGTCAGCCGTGGCCAGGTCGGCATGGACTTCCCAGTACTCTTCAGGAACGAAGGCGCGGATTTCACGCTCGCGCTCGACCACCAGCTTCACCGCCACCGACTGCACGCGCCCGGCCGACAGGCCTCGGGCAATTTTGGCCCACAGCAGCGGCGAGACCATGTAACCCACCACGCGATCGAGGAAGCGCCGCGCCTGCTGCGCGTTGACGCGATTGATATCCAGCTCGCCCGGCTTGGAGAAGGCTTCCTGGATGGCCTTCTTGGTGATCTCGTTGAACACCACGCGTTTGAAGCGGCTGTCATCGCCACCGATGGATTCGCGCAGGTGCCAGGCAATGGCCTCCCCCTCTCTATCCAAGTCGGTCGCGAGATAGATGGTGTCGGCTTCCTTGGCCAGGCGGCGCAGCTCCTCGATCACCTTCTCCTTGCCCGGAAGGATCTCGTATTTGGCTTTCCAGCCATGCTCGGGATCGATCCCCATGCGGGTGAATAGCTGACGCTTGGCTTTTTCCTTCGGTGACAGCGCAGGGGCTTCTGCAGCCGCCGCCTTGCCGCGCTTTACCGGTTCGCGAGCCGCGGAACCGCTGGTAGGAAGGTCGCGGATGTGGCCGATACTCGACTTCACCACGTACTGGTTGCCCAAATACTTGTTGATTGTCTTGGCCTTGGCCGGTGATTCCACGATGACCAGCGATTTACCCATGGAGACGAGAGTTCCTGAATCGAGAGGTGAACTGAGAATATCGAACCGACAGTAGTCGAGCGCCACAAACGACGCTTGGCCTGCCTGAAAGAAGCGAAGCAGCCCTTTTACGGGACTGCAAAGAGCAGTCATTTGCTCCGGAAATCTTTCGTACCCACGAGCAAAATCCATTGGCAGCCTGGCTGCCCGGTGGGTTTTGTACTGCCCGAAACCGGCGAAGTCGCCAGCACTCGGCTTGAAAGCACCGCTATATATAGTGGCGATAGAGCCGAGGTCAAGCATAAGGGGTAAGCCAGAGTGACCTGAAGGCACTCAAAAACGGCTGGGCTCGGCTTCGACCAATGCAAAACGGGGAAGCGTTTCACCGTCGACCTCCACCGTCTCGGTAAACATCGACAACGGACGCACCCAAAGACCGAAATCCCCGTAGAGCGCCTGGTAGAAGACGACTGGCTCTTCGGTTTCGGAATGCCTGGCAACTGCATATACCCGGTACTCGGGGCCTTTGTAATGACGATAACGGCCTGGTGTGACCTGCATCTGGAGTGCCTCTGAAAAACCACATATCCATCAAATGAAAACCGGGGCACGAGGCCCCGGTTTCCGTGTCACCGAACAGCTTAGACGCGTTCGAACACCGTGGTGATACCTTGACCCAAGCCGATGCACATCGTGGACACGCCGAGGGTACCGCCGTTCTGCTTCATCACGTTCAACAGGGTGCCGGAAATGCGCGCCCCGGAGCAACCGAACGGATGACCCAGTGCAATGGCGCCGCCATGCAGGTTGACCTTCTGGTCCATCTTGTCGAGCAGCTTCAGATCCTTCAACACGGGCAATGCCTGGGCAGCGAAGGCCTCGTTGAGTTCGACATAGTCAATGTCGTCCATGGTCAGACCGGCGCGCTTGAGCGCCTTCTGGGTAGCCGGTACAGGACCGTAGCCCATGATCGCCGGATCGACACCAGCCAGCGCCATCGAGCGAATCACGGCCAGCGGCTGGATGCCAAGATCCTGAGCGCGCTGCGCAGACATCACGATCATGCAGGACGCGCCATCGGTGATCTGCGAGGAAGTCCCCGCCGTCACGGTGCCGCCCTTGGGGTTGAACGCAGGCCGGAGGGTGGCCAGGCTTTCCAGGGTGGTTTCCGGGCGGATGGTTTCGTCGTAGTCGAAGACCTTGAGGAAGCCGTTCTCGTCATGGCCCTGCATCGGAATGATTTCATCCTTGAACAGGCCTTCGACGGTCGCCTTGTGCGCCAGACGGTGCGAACGCTCACCGAAGGCATCCTGCTGCTCACGGGTGATGCCATGCATCTTGCCCAGCATTTCAGCAGTCAGGCCCATCATGCCGGACGCCTTGGCGGCGTATAGCGACAGCTGCGGGTTCGGGTCAACGCCGTGCATCATGCTCACGTGGCCCATGTGCTCGACACCACCGACGACGAACACATCGCCATTGCCGGTCATGATCGCCTGGGCAGCGGTGTGCAGCGCACTCATGGACGAGCCACACAGGCGGCTAACAGTTTGCGCAGCGCTGGTGTGCGGGATGCGGGTCATCAACGACGCCATGCGCGCGATGTTCCAGCCCTGCTCCAGGGTCTGGTTGACGCAGCCCCAGATCACATCCTCCACTTCGGCCGGATCAATTTTCGGATTGCGCGCGAGCACGCCTTCGATCAATTGCGCGGACATGGTCTCGGCGCGGGTGTTGCGGTGCATGCCGCCCTTGGAACGACCCATCGGGGTACGGCCGAAGTCGACAATGACGACGTCTCTCGGATTAAGGCTCATATCTTCACTCTCGCTCGATTAACCGTAGAAGCGCTGGCCGTTGGCGGCCATCTCACGCAGCTTCGCAGTCGGGTGGTACAGCGGGCCCAGGTCGGCGTACTTGTCGGCCAGCGCCACGAACTCGGCGACACCGATCGAATCGATGTAGCGCAGTGCACCCCCGCGGAAGGGTGGGAAACCGATGCCGTAGATCAGGCCCATGTCGGCTTCGGCGGCAGTCTCGACGATCTTGTCTTCCAGGCAGCGAACGGTCTCCAGGCACAGCGGGATCATCATGTAGTTGATGATGTCCTCATCGGAGAGCTCGCGGGTCTCGCTGACGATCGGCTTGAGCAGCTCGTAGGACTGCGGGTCGACGACCTTCTTCGGCTTGCCTTTCTTGTCCATCTCGTAGGAGTAGAAGCCCTTGCCGTTCTTCTGACCCAGACGGTTGGCCTCATACATGACGTCGACTGCGGTCTTGCTGTCGTCCTTCATGCGATCCGGGAAGCCTTCGGCCATGACGTCACGCCCATGGTGACCAGTGTCCATGCCGACGACGTCCATCAGGTAGGCCGGGCCCATGGGCCAGCCGAATTTCTCCATCACCTTGTCGGCGCGCACGAAGTCGACACCGTGAGCGATGGCACGGGCGAAGCCGCCGAAGTACGGGAACAGCACGCGGTTGACCAGGAAGCCCGGGCAATCATTGACCACGACCGGACTCTTGCCCATTTTCTTGGCGTAGGCGACGGTGGTGGCAATCGCGGTTTCGCTGGTCTTCTCGCCACGGATGACTTCCACCAGCGGCATCATGTGCACCGGGTTAAAGAAGTGCATGCCGCAGAAGTTTTCCGGACGCTTGAGCGCCTGAGCCAGCAGGCTGATGGAGATGGTCGAGGTGTTGGAGGCGATGATCGCGTCTTCACGCACCAAGCCTTCGACTTCAGCCAGCACCGACTGCTTGATTTTCGGATTCTCGACCACGGCTTCGACGACAATATCGACGTTGCCGAAATCGCCATAGGAAGTGGTCGGGCGGATGGCATTGAGGGCTTCGGCCATCTTGGCCGGGGTCAGACGACCCTTCTCGACGCGCTTGCCGAGCAGCTTGGAGGCCTCGTTCAGGCCCATTTGGATGCCTTCTTCGCGAATATCCTTCATCAGGATCGGCGTGCCTTTGACAGCCGACTGATAGGCGATGCCGCCACCCATGATGCCTGCACCAAGAACGGCGGCCAGCTTCACGTCGCGGGCCTGCTTGTCGTAGTTCTTGGCCTTCTTCTTAAGTTCCTGATCGCTGAGGAACAGGCCGACCAGGCTCTGTGCGACCGAGGTCTTGGCCAGTTTGACGAAGCCGGCGGCCTCGACTTCGATGGCCTTGTCACGGCCAAAGTTGGCGGCTTTCTGGATGGTCTTGATCGCTTCGACCGGCGCCGGGTAATTCGGACCAGCTTGGCCGGCGACGAAGCCCTTGGAGGTTTCGAAGGCCATCATCTGCTCGATGGCGTTGAGCTTGAGCTTTTCCAGCTTTGGCTGACGCTTGGCCTTGTAGTCCAGCTCACCGGAAATGGCGCGCTTGACCAGATCCAGCGCAGCTTCCTGCAGCTTCTCCGGCGCGACCACGGCATCGACGGCATGCACTTTCAGCGCATCTTCGGCACGGTTTTCCTTGCCCGAGGCGATCCACTCGACGGCGTTGTCGACACCGATCAGGCGCGGCAGGCGCACGGTGCCGCCAAAGCCTGGGTAGATGCCCAACTTGACTTCCGGCAGGCCGACCTTGGCCGTGGTGGACATGACGCGATAGTCAGCCGCCATGCACATCTCGAAACCGCCGCCTAGGGCGATGCCGTTGATGGCGGCGACGGTGGGTACGCCCAGGTCTTCGAAATCGCTGAAAATCTTGTTCGCTTCGAGGTTGCCGGCGACCAGTTCTTCGTCCGGGAGCTTGAAGTTGTCGACGAACTCGGTGATGTCCGCGCCGACGATGAACACGTCCTTGCCGCTGGTAACGATCACGCCCTTGACCGACGCGTCTGCCTTGATGGCATCGACGGCCTGACGCAGGTCGTTGAGAGTGAGGCGATTGAACTTGTTGACGGACTCACCCTTGAGGTCGAAATTCAATTCGACGATGCCGCTCTCAAGAGCCTTAACCGTGATGGCTTTACCTTCGTAAATCATCAACTGATCTCCAGGAATGGAAGCTGAACGTTACGTGTCGCACGTCGCCGGTCTGAACGACCGTCACCGAATACGGTGAAACGACACCCACCGACACGATAAACCGGGCTGACGGCATTTGCATGGCAAACGCTCGATTCATACGCCCGTTTGATTTGGGTAGCACACCTTCATGGAAAAGCGGTCTGTTGTCAATCGGCTGACCATTCACTCGAAGACGCTAACCCTTGCCAATCGAATAGCTAAGCCTAGCCAAGCCCTTCAACGCTGCCGCTCGATAGACATCGTTTCCGTCGCGCAAAGCCACACAGCCGATCAATCAAGGCCGGCGCGATGAACCCAAACCGCGCGGCGTCGTCACACTGACGAGGCACCTTGTACACTCCGCGCCAGCCTCACCTCGTTCAGCTGCGCCGCTTGCGGCCGCGTTTCAGGAGTTATGCATGTCCGTACCCATTGCCCACGTCGATAGCGGCCAAGATCCCTACAAGTGGCTGGAGAACCGCGACGCACCTGAGGTGCTCGATTACCTGAAGGCGGAAAACGCTTACTTGGAGAGCCAGCTGGCAGATCAGGCCGAGCTGCGCGAAGCGCTGTTCCAGGAAATCAAGGGCCGCATCCGCGAAACCGATCTTTCGCTGCCCGCCCCATGGGGTCCGTGGCTTTACTATCAACGCACCACGGCCGGCGATGAATACCCGCGTCACTACCGTTGCCCGCGCCCAGCGGACGGTTCGCTCACGGTCGATGAAAACGCCGAGCAACTGCTGCTCGACCCCAACGAACTGGCAGGCGGTGGCTTTCTCTCGCTGGGCGCCTTCAGCGTTAGCCAGGACCAGCGCAAGCTGGCCTACAGCCTCGACACCCAGGGCGACGAAATCTACCGGCTATTCGTCAAGGATCTGGAGAGCGGAGAAGTTATCGCCCTGCCCTTCGACAATTGCGACGGCAGCATGACCTGGGCGAACGACCACCAGACGCTGTTCTTCGGCGAGCTCGACGATACCCATCGCCCGCACAAGATCTATCGTCACCGCCTGGGAGACGAAGGTTGCAGCGAGGTCTACCACGACCCGGATGGTCGCTATTTCGTGCATTGCTACCGCACCAGCTCCGAGCGCCAACTGGTGATCCTCTCCAACAGCAAGACCACCAGCGAAGCCTGGGTGCTACCGGCCGGCGAACCGGAAGGCCGCTGGACCTGCCTCGCCCCTCGTGAGGAGAACCACGAGTACTACCCCGACCACGGCCAGTTCTACGGCGAGTGGCGCTGGTTCGTGCGCAGCAACCAGACCGGGATCAACTTCGCTCTGTATCAGGCGGCGGAAAGCGCGCCGCAAAGAGAAAACTGGCAGGAGCTGGTCGCACAAGACGACGCGGTGATGCTCGAAGAGATCAGCTTGAATGCTAGTGCCCTTACTCTCAGCCTACGCGAAGCCGGCCTGCCGATCATCGAGGTACGGCCGCAGAACGGCGCGGCCTATCGCCTGCAATTGCCGGACGCGGCCTACAGCCTGCATGTGCAGAACACCCTGGAATTCGAAAGCTCGGTGATCCGCCTGCGCTACGAAGCGCTCAACCGCCCCGCGCAGATTCGTCAGCTGCAGCTTGCCGACGGCGAACAGGAGGTCCTGAAAGAAACCCCGGTAGAAGGCCCCTTCGACGCCGATGCCTACGAAAGCCGGCGCATCTGGGCAACCGCGGCGGACGGCACCCAGGTGCCGATCAGCCTGGTGGGTCGCCGCGAGACCTTCGGCAAAGCTGCGCCGCTCTACCTGTACGGCTACGGTGCCTACGGCCACAGCCTCGATCCCTGGTTCTCCCATGCGCGGCTATCGCTGCTCGACCGCGGCTTCATCTTTGCCATCGCCCATGTGCGTGGTGGTGGCGACCTGGGCGAAGCCTGGTATCGCGCCGGCAAGCTGGAGCACAAGACGAACACCTTCGGCGACTTCATCGCCTGCGCGGAGAGACTGATCGCCGATGGACATACCACGCCGCAGCGCCTAGCCATCAGCGGTGGCAGCGCCGGTGGCTTGCTGATCGGCGCGGTGCTCAATCAGCGTCCGGAACTCTTCGGTGTCGCCATCGCCGAAGTGCCCTTCGTCGACGTGCTCAATACCATGCTCAATGAAGAGCTGCCCCTGACCGTCACCGAATACGACGAATGGGGCGACCCCAACCAGCCGGACGTGCACGCACGAATAAAGGCCTATGCGCCTTACGAGAATGTCCGGGCGCAGGCCTACCCGGCAATTCTTGCAGTCGCTGGTTACAACGACAGTCGGGTCCAGTACTGGGAGGCGGCAAAATGGGTCGCCAAGCTTCGCGCCAATAAGACCGACGACAATCTGCTGCTGCTGAAGACCGAGCTCGGCGCCGGCCATGGCGGCATGAGCGGTCGTTATCAGGGGTTGAGGGATGTGGCCTTGGAATACGCTTTCGTACTAAAGGTTTTCAACATGGCAGCGCGCTGAGGCGAGCAAGTAGGTGTAATTCGGCAATTGTGCCGCCAGCAGCGCCGGGGTATGCCGACTTGTGGTCGGAACGCCTCCTGCGCGTCGGGGTCATCTAACACACCACTGTTTTCGGAGCGATTACCCATGACCAGGACATCCTCAAACCAGGCGTCACAGAACGTGCATGGCTGGGAGCGCGCGGCTTCGATCGCAGGCGGGTTGTACTTTCTCGGCAAAGGCATCGGCCGCGGGGGGCTGGGCGGGTTACTGCAGCTAGCGGTGGGCGGTATGGCCCTGGCACGCGGCATGACCGGGCATTGCGAAGCCAAGCGCGTACTTTGCGAAGTGAACGAACAGGCCAAAATGGCCGAAGGCAACTACCGGAGCATGCCGCTGGAACGCAGCGAGGCGGACCGGGAGAGAATGAAAGCCAACGCCCAAGCAGCCACCTCGACCGCGACGGTTACCGGCAACGATTCGCTTACCAATCCGCAAACCGGCGTCTGAGCGATAACCGGCGCGCCTTGATGGGCGCGCCAAAGCACAGGCATCGCGGATGGCAGCTTTCCGAGCGCAAGGGGCTCCCGTCAGTGGTCGTGATCGCAGTCCGGCCCATGAACGTGATCGTCCTCGGCGGATTCGACCGGCTCCATCTCGAGCTCGAGACTGACCAAATTGGTAGCCAGCGGGCGCAGCAGCAGATTGGCGTATTCGGTGTCACCTTCCTCCACGTCGACGCCGATCATCAGCTGGTTGTTGCCGACCTGTTGAATCCACACCTCCCGCCCTTGCCACATCACGGCAAAACGGGTGCAGGACGTTTCGAGCTGAGTACCGTCTACGTCTTCCAGGATCAGTTGCAGGCTATCGCTCATGGTCAAAACTCTCGATGAATAAAGGAGGCAGGACGTTAGCCGCCCTGCCGGATTCAGGCCTTGATCAGGCCTGGGTCAATTTCGCCGCCGCCCGCTCGAAGCGAGCGAGACCTTCAGCGATATCGGCTTCTTCGATAATCAGGCTCGGTGCCAGGCGGATGACATCAGGACCAGCTTGCAGGATCATCAGCGCTTCCCTTTCGGCGGCATCGAAGATCTCTCTAGCGCGGCCTTTCCACGCCTCACTCAACACGCAGCCGATCAGCATGCCCATACCGCGCACCTGATCGAACAACCCGTAGCGCTGACCGATTTCCAACAGCCCGCGCTTGAAACGCTCGTGCCGGTCCTTGACGCCGTTCAGAACTTCCGGGGTATTAACGATATCGACCACCGCTTCGGCCACCGCGCAGGCGAGCGGATTGCCGCCATAAGTAGTGCCATGAGTGCCGACACTGAAATGCGCGGCGATTTCATTCGTGGTCAGCATCAATCCGATCGGGAAACCGCCACCGAGGCTCTTGGCGTTGGTCAGGATATCCGGCGTGACACCGTAGTTCATGTAGGCGAAAAGCTCGCCGGTACGGCCCATGCCAGTCTGGACTTCATCGAAGATCAGCAATGCGTTGTGCTCGTAGCACAGCTTGCGAGCCCCTTCCAGATAAGCCTGGTCGGCGGGCAGAACGCCGCTTTCACCCTGAATCGGTTCAAGTACCACAGCGCAAGTTTTATCGGAGATGGCGGCGGCCAGCGCATCGAGATCGTTGTAAGGAACATGGCTGATGCCTTGAATCTTCGGCCCAAAACCGTCGGAGTACTTCGGCTGGCCACCGAC
Organism: Stutzerimonas stutzeri; assembly: GCF_024448955.1. Taxonomy (GTDB): domain Bacteria; phylum Pseudomonadota; class Gammaproteobacteria; order Pseudomonadales; family Pseudomonadaceae; genus Stutzerimonas; species Stutzerimonas stutzeri_AQ. The sequence continues at coordinate 63,295 of NZ_JAMOIH010000019.1, read as the reverse complement.
CGTCACGGTAAACAGCGTCCGACCATGGAAGCTGTTCACTGCGGAGATGATTTCGCATTTCTCCGGCCCGTGATTATCGAAGGCATAGCGGCGCGCCAGCTTGAATGCCGCCTCGTTGGCTTCGGCCCCGGAATTACAGAAAAATGCCCGATCGGCGAAGGTCGCGGCGACCAGTTTCTTGGCCAGGCGCAGCGCCGGTTCGTTGGTGAAAATATTGGAGATGTGCCACAGCTTGCCGGCCTGCTCGGTCAGCGTAGCCACCAGCGCCGGATGGGCATGACCCAGCACGTTCACGGCGATGCCACCGGTAAAGTCGATCAGCTCTCGTCCGCGCTGATCCCAGACTCGCGAACCCTGGCCACGAACGGGAATGAAAGCGGCGGGTGCGAAAGTGGGGACAATGACCTGGTCGAAATCTGCGCGTTCTACCGGGGTGTGCGGGGCGGACATCAGGACTCTCCTGCGATGCGACACGATATGAATGAAAACGCCCCGCCATGGCGGGGCGCAGCACTCGCAGTTTAAACGCAGGGCCGGCAGGAATGGGCGGCCCTGCCAAAATTATCTTCAGGAGACGACCGAGTGCTGCCGGTCAAGCACGATGGCCTGATCCAACGTTTCCAGCAACGCCTTGCGCGCCTTGAGCTTGGTGTTCTTGTGAGCCGTCATATTGATTTTCTTCAGCTGTGCCGCAGCCGCTTTGGCGACGTCCATAAGCTCACCAGCAGGAACGATCTTGTCGAGGAAGCCGGCATCGAGGGCCGCCTGCGGTGCGAAGATTTCGCCGTTGATCACCGAACGCTGGAACGCCGGTTTGGTCAGCCGATCCCGCGCCAACTCGATACCCGAATGATGCATCGTCATGCCGATCTGCACTTCATTGAGACCAATGTTGAAGGCGCCGTCGACACCGATGCGGTAATCGGCGGAAAGCAGCAGGAACGCCCCCTTGGCAATGGCATGTCCAGGGCAAGCGACGATGATCGGGAAGGGATGGGCAAGCATTCGCCGCGTGAAGGCCGAACCGATGGCTACGAGAGCAATGGCGTTTTCAGGCCCTGAAGTCATGACTTTGAGGTCATAGCCGCCGGACAGTATCCCCGGCTGGCCGGTGAGAATCACCACCGCGCGGTCCTGCTCTGCGCGATCGAATGCGGCGTTGAGCGCGTCGAATACGGCCGGAGACAGCGCATTGACCTTGCCATTGTTCAGGGTCAGCGTGGCAATGCCGTCTTCGAGGTCGTAGGAAACCAGATCACTCATGACGAATATTCCTTGTTAGAAGTCCGCTGACGTTACCCAGCACAACCCGCAAGGTAAAGCGTCGTGACTGACTGACAAGTCATGCTGGCCACCCATCAGTGCAGTACGAGCGTCGCAGCGTTCAATCTTTCAGCAGAAAAATCGCGGTTCAAGGCGGCCGACTTAGCTCTCAGCTGTAACCGGCTCAAGTTCGAGCACGGCAAGCAACTCGGGGTGCAGAAGTGTCTGCAGCTGCGGATCGGCGATGAACAGATCGTAAGAGCCGTCGGCAATACCACAGCTGATCCGATAGGGCGTGCCATTGGCGTCGACGGTCAGCTGAGAGAGATCCAGGTAACGAGGTTCGCAAGGCATCTTGTTTGCGTCCCGCATGACCACCACCTTGGGTCGCAGGTGCAACTGCTGATGCTTCTCCAGCACCAGCGCGATTTCACCAGTGTGCAGCTCGACCAACGTACCTACCGGGAACACCCCGAGCCAACGAATGAATTCATTCACCAGGCTCTCATCGAATTGCTGGCCGGCACTGCTGCGCAGCACGTCATAGGCAGTCTGGATCGGACGCGCATCGTCATAGGTGCGATGGCTGGTGATCGCATCGAAGGCATCGACGATGGTGATCACTCGTGTGGTGAACGGAATCTGATATTGATCGATCCCTTGCGGATAGCCTTTGCCATCCAGCCGCTCATGGTGCCCGTACGCGGCGTGCACGGCCGCAGCGGGGATATCATCCTGGCCACACAAGGCCTCGTAGCCGAACGATGGGTGCAATTTGATGTGCTCGAACTCTTCCTGGGTCAGCTTGCCCGGCTTGTTCAGAACGGCGGGATCGATCTTCATCTTCCCGACGTCGTGCAGAAGCCCCGCGATACCCAACAGCTCTATTTTCTCGTCTGGCAACCCAAGGTGCGTCCCGAAGCCCATCGCCAGAATGGAGACGGAAAGACAGTGCAGGCTGGTGTACACGTCCCGAGACTTCAGACGCGTCAGCCAAAGCATGGCGCTCTCGTTGCGCAGCATGCTCTCTAGGTTCCGCTTGACCAGTGCCTGGCAGGCCTTGGTATCGATCACTCGACCCTGCTGGACATCTAGCAGCACCTGATCCAATACCAGTGCGCTACTTCGATAGGCTTCGCGCGCCTCCTGCACTTCAAGCGAGAGCGGGATACGCGACATCTTGCGCTTCACCCGTAGTGGCGTCGCCGATGGCACCATCATCTGGCCCTGATCGAGCAGCACTCTCCGGGTGTCATCGACGAAAACGTAGTCGCAGCGTTCGCGCACCGCCTGGATATGCTCCAGTTTGAGCAGCGGGAATCCTTGGAATAGAAAGTCGGTCTGGCGCCACGGCCGATCCAGCTCGCATATATACATGCCGAGCTCCAGATGGCTGACGTGCAAACGCCGCTTCGTAGCAACTTCTGCCACGTCAGGCCGCTTGCGCTTGCTTTTGAATAACTTCATCGAAGCCTGTCCTGGCTCTTTATATTCGCGACGCTCGACTCCGCTTGCGTAAAGCACCGAGATGTTACTAGAGCTAAGAACCTCAAGATTTAATATAGGTTCACTTCAACCCTACATTTCGCCCACATTCTAACGGTGCGTTAACCACATGAAAGATCTAAAAAACTTTTTGCCATCCGCGTTCTCTTCGGCTACATTAGCGCGCCTCGACGGACATCAAGCCCGTCGAGACCCGGTGAGGTGTCCGAGCGGTTGAAGGAGCACGCCTGGAAAGTGTGTATACGAGAAATCGTATCGTGGGTTCGAATCCCACCCTCACCGCCAGACTCGAAATATGCAAAGCCCCGATTATCGGGGCTTTGTCGTTTCTACCGTTCGCAATACCATCAGAAGTGCCGAGTACATTTTCGGCTCGCGCAGCCATACGATCCCTGGCCGCCTGGAAATGCACCGCAACGAGCCATCACTCGATAGGTCAATTTCCACTGGCTCCGCCTACTGCGGAGCCCGCTGGGCTGCTACCGGGCCTTCCGGTTCCGTTACCGCCTGATGTTCCGATTTCACCCGCGGCTGCGCCGTTTACGGGGCTGACGTTTCCATTAGCACCACGATCGCGGATGGGCTCAACGGGCGTACCGGTGGTCGTCGACCTGCCAGGCTCCACCGTCGATCTTCCCGGACCAGTGGTCGTGATCGGACTATCGCTATCACCCGGCCGCGTGACGCCGGGATTAGGAGCGCCACCACTCGGGGCCTGTCCGGGCTGAGTTGCGTGTGTGCCGACCGAATTGTTCGGGCTGGCCGAGCCCGCTGCGCCCGACTCAGCTGCCGAGCCGCTAGATACCCCAGGCTCGCGAATGGCGTTGATCTCGTCCCCAATCCGTTGGCGATTTTGCTCCATCTCAGCGCCGATCTGGTCACGCTCCTGTTGCAGGGTCATGTTTTCTTCTTCGGCATTCGCGGCGCCTGAAGCGATCAGGGCGAACAGCATTGCCGGCACGCCAAGCCTATTCATGGTCAGTCTCCATTCAAGGTGTTCATTTCATGGACAACGAAAACCACGCAGCTGCGCACGAGTGATGATCAGCCCATAAAGCTGCCCCGTCAGGTCGCGCCTGAATGAAGCTCACGTTTACTGGCCTGTAAATTGCTTGAGATTAAGCCCACGCCTTCGAGAGTGATCATTAGGCCGTTGTCGGGCAGCGGATCAGACCGTTGCCGCCACCACAAACCTATACAGCGCGTCGCAATTCATCGGCGCGTAATTTTTTCGGCAAGACGCTCGACGGGAGCCGGGCAACCGGAGCCCACGCGCCAGATCAATAGAAAGGCCGCTACCATGTTCAAACATAAGAAGTTCAGGCAGGCCACCATGATCCTGATCGCTACGGCGATCATCCTGATCCTGCCGAACCTGACTCGCCTGATCAGCTGATCACCCAAGCGCGGCACGGAGAAGAATCCATGCACCCACTGTTTCTGTTGTTGATGATGGCGACCGGCACAGCGATTGGCGGCGAAATCGATCAGCCCGCCGCGCTGGCCGCGTTGCAACGCGCCGACAGCATTCTGATCGACGTTCGCACCGCGCAGGAATACGCCGAGGGCGCTTTGCCCGGCGCGACGCGAATCGAGACCCAGGATCTCTCCGAGCGCATCGCCAGTGCCGCTCCCGACAAGGACGCTCCGATCGTTCTGTACTGCCGCAGTGGCCGTCGCTCATCCGCCGCGCAGGATCTTCTCCAGGAAATGGGTTATCGCCAGGTCATCAATGCCGGCGCTTATCAGGACTTGCAAGCAGTCGTTCCACCGCGCTGAGCCGCACGCTCTTGTTCATCGCCGTCAGCGTCACCTCCCTTCGCCTTTAGCGGGAACTAATGCGTAGCAGCGGCTACTGAAAAAGAAGCCGCTATTTTTTGCGCCTGCCCGCAACTGCCCGGAGGACTCGGATTGATGAATTGGGACGTGCTGTTTAACGAAACCCTATGGATCAACACTGCCATAATCGCTGGCGTCACAATTGTCAGCTATCTCATCCTGCAGGCCATTCTGCGGATCATTACCAGCCGTTTGCGGGCGATGAGCAAACGCTCCAAAAGCGGCTTCGTCGCCATTGCGGCGGAAATGCTCAGCCGCACCAGCCATCTGTTACTGATTGCTCTCTCGTTACTGATCAGCCTCAAGATCGTCGAACTGCCGGATCGCTGGGAATCGGCGATGTCGCATGGCTGGTTCATCGCCCTCGCCTTCCAGCTCGCACTCTGGATGGACACCGCCGTCAGGCTGTGGATGGAAAGCCTGAGCCGCGACGGCAAGGCGCGAAACCCGGTAACCACCACCATCATCGGCATCATGATCCGCATCGTCATCTGGACGATGATGCTGCTCTCGATCCTGGCCAACCTCGGCGTTGACATCACGGCGATGGTCGCCAGCCTCGGGGTTGGCGGTATCGCCATCGCTCTGGCGGTCCAGACGCTGCTCAGCGACGTGTTCGCATCTCTGTCCATTGGCGTGGACAAGCCCTTCGAGATTGGCGATTTCGTCGTGTTTGGCGAAGTCGCCGGGACAATCGAGCACATCGGCCTCAGGACCACGCGCATTCGAGCATTGAGCGGCGAGCAGATCGTCACCGCCAACGCCGATCTGCTCACGCAGGTCCTGCACAACTACAAACGCATGAACACGCGGCGGATCGTGTTCAAGTTCGGCATTGCCTATCAGACGCCGTCGGACAAGGTTCGCGAGGTTTCAGCACTGGTTAAGCAGATCATCGAGAGCCTGGAGAACGCCAAATTCGACCGGGCGCACTTCCTTGCCTTCGACAATAGCCAGCTCACGTTCGAGGTCGTCTACATCATGCAGGTGTCGGATTACAACGCGTACATGGACGCTCAGCAGGAAATCAACCTGCAACTACTCGACGGCATTCGAGAGATGGGCGTGCAGTTCGCCTTCCCGGTTCGCAAGGTCGAATTCACTGGCGGCCACCTACCGGAAGTGAACGTAGCCGGTATTCCCAAGGAAAAACCCGCGGCCAACCAGGAAACTCAGAGCGCTCAGCCAAACGGCTGACGACTGGCGGCGTCCGACCAGAGTGGACGCCGCCGCGGCTCGCTTCAAGGCAGACGGATCTGCTTGTGGGTTTCAATTAATTGCTCCACGACGCCCGGGTCAGCCAGTGTCGAGATATCGCCCAGGGCGTCGTATTCGTCAGCGGCGATCTTGCGCAGAATGCGCCGCATGATCTTGCCCGAGCGCGTCTTCGGCAGCCCCGGCGCCCACTGAATCACGTCCGGCACGGCGATTGGTCCGATCTCCTTGCGCACCCACTGTTGCAGTTCCTGACGCAGCTGATCGGAAGACTCCTCCCCTGTCACCAGCGTCACATACACATAGATCCCCTGCCCCTTGAGCGGATGCGGCACACCCACCGCAGCCGCTTCGGCCACTTTGCGATGCGCCACCAGGGCGCTTTCGATTTCGGCTGTCCCCATACGGTGGCCGGAAACGTTCAGCACGTCGTCTACCCGGCCAGTGATCCAGTAATAACCATCCTCGTCGCGGCGCGCGCCGTCTCCGGTGAAATACATGCCGCGAAAGGTTTTGAAGTAGGTATCGACGAAGCGGTCATGGTCACGATAGATGCTGCGCATCTGCCCTGGCCAGGAGTCGAGGATCACCAGATTGCCGTCGGTCGCGCCTTCCAAGAGGTTACCGAGGTTATCCACCAACCCCGGTACTATGCCGAAGAAAGGCCGCGTCGCAGAACCTGGCTTCAGTGCGGTTGCACCCGGCAGCGGGCTGATGAGGATGCCGCCGGTCTCGGTTTGCCACCAGGTATCGACGATCGGGCAGTGTGATCGCCCAACCGTCTCGTAATACCAGTGCCAGGCTTCCGGATTGATCGGCTCACCCACCGTACCGAGCAACCGCAGGCTCGACCCATCGGCACCCTCCATCGCCGCGCTGCCTTCGGCCATCATCGAGCGGATCGCCGTGGGCGCGGTATAGAGAATGTTGACCTTGTGCTTGTCGATGATCTGCGCGATCCGCGTCACATCGGGATAATTGGGTACACCTTCGAACATCAAGGTGGTCGCGCCATTGGCCAGCGGCCCGTAGATGATGTAGCTGTGTCCGGTGATCCAGCCCACGTCGGCGGTACACCAGTAGATCTCGCCGGGTCGATAGTCGAAGACCCGCTCGTGGGTCAGCGCGGCATAGAGCAGATAGCCGCCCGTGGTATGCATCACGCCTTTGGGTTTTCCGGTTGAGCCGGAGGTATAAAGAATGAACAGCGGCTCCTCCGCTCCCATTTCCTTGGGCGCGCAGACTTCTCCCGCAACGCGCATCAAATCCTCGTACCAGATGTCGCGATGCTGATTCCATTTGATGTTGCCGCCGGTACGCCGCACCACGATGATCTTCTGCACGCAGCGGGTTTTCGGGTTAGTCAATGCCTCGTCGACGTTAGCCTTCAGCGGTATGGCCTTGCCGCCGCGCAGCCCTTCGTCGGCCGTGATCACGACCTTCGAATTGCCGTCGATGATTCGTCCGGCCAGCGCCTCCGGTGAAAAACCGCCGAACACGACCGAATGGATGGCGCCGATGCGTGCGCAGGCCAGCATCGCCACGGCGACCTCGGGAATCATCGGCATATAGATAGTGACGACATCCCCTCGGTGCACATCTTGCCCACGCAGAGCGTTGGCGAACTTGCTGACCTCCTGATGCAACTCACGGTAAGTGATCTTGCGCTGCTCCGAGGGAGCATCGCCCTCCCAGATGATCGCGATCTCATCGCCACGCGTGTCCAGATGGCGATCCAGACAGTTGGCCGAGACGTTCAAGGTGCCATCGGCAAACCACTTGATGTCGACGTGATGATCATCGAAGGATGTCTGCTTGACGCGTGTGAACGGTTTGATCCAGTCAATACGCTCCGCCTGCTCGCGCCAGAAGCCGTCAGGGTTGACCACCGACTGTTGATACATGGCTTTGTAAGTGGCTTCGTCGGTCAGCGACCGAGCCGCAACGTCTGGATTTACGGGATACAGGGACTCAGCACTCATGGGTAAATACCTCACTCGTCGGTCTTGTTATCGTTTCGAATAACCCTGTCTCAGGCGAACCATATGCATCAAACCAGGCGCCTGGGCGACTTCACGTTCGAGCTATGCGGGCTCAAAGCGTTCCGCTGGCTGCAAGCCGTGGCAAAACGCCGTCCCTTGAAGCATAGACGGTTCGGCCACGGCGTACTTCGCCGTTCTTCGCGGTCGTAGGGATGAGGCTATCCGCCCGCTAACGCCGAGGTTCGATGGATGTCAGACCCAGCCAACCTGTACTTTCGCGTCGTTAGACGCGTTACTGAAAGCATCGCTTTGTATCCGGTCCTGATCCCCGCGCTCTATGTCGTGGTGGCCCTCCTGGTCTTCGCATTCGAATCGACAGATACCGCCGCGACGCTACGCGACGAACTGCCTCCAGGCCTGATCGATGCCGACAACAGCCGCGAGGTGCTTGGCACGCTTATCACCGGCATCATTTCTCTTGTGGTCTTCAGCTTCTCGATGGTGATGGTGGTGCTGAACGGAGCGGCTTCCCGTCTGTCACCACGCGTGCTGCCCGGACTGATCAGCGACCGACGCAATCAGGTGATTCTCGGCATTTACCTGGGAAGCATCGTCTACTATCTGCTGCTGATTACCAGCATCAACACGAGCGACCCGCAAAGCGTTCCGGTGCTCGGCCTGCTGCTGGCTGTGCTGTTCGGGATGTTCTGCATGGCTTTGTTCGTCGTGTTCATTCGCTCGGTTTCGCAATCGATTCAGGTCGACTGGGTTCTCAGCCAGCTTTACAACGGCGCGTCGGCCAATCTCGGCAAGCGCAAGCGGCGTATCGCCCAGGTCGCCGAATTTCCCGATGCTGGCGATTGGTGGTGCCTGTCCGCAGCCCAACCGGGTTACCTGCGCGAGGTGAACGAAAGGCGCCTGGGCAAGCTGCTACGCAAAAGGGGCCTTATCGCCATGATTCAGGTAGAGCCGGGCTTCTTCCTCATTGAGGGCCATCCGCTGATCAAGCTCAGCAAGCCACTAAGCGACGAAGATGCCGGCGAAGTATTGGATTGCTTCGACTTCCATGACAACGAATTCGCCGGTGACAACGTCTCTAACGGCATGCGGCAGATTTCCGAGATAGCAGTCAAGGCTATAAGCCCGGCCATCAACGACCCCGGAACGGCGATGCGGGCAACCAACTTACTCGGCGTATTGTTGAAACGGCTCGGCGGTATGCCACCCCTCGACGCTGGCTGTTTTGACAAGGGCCAGCCGCGCCTCTTCTATCCGCAAGTAGGCATGCAGCGCCTGCTGCAAACCGTCGTAGCCCCTATCCGCGTTTACGGCAGCCACGACCCACAAGTTCTGACCACGCTGCTGCAGTGTCTGAAAAATGCCATGCACGGTAATCCGAGCGAAACGCAGCTGGAGGCGCTTCACGGCGAGCTGCGTGCATTGCGTGAAGAAGCCGACGCGAAAGTACAGAACCAGCAGGACCGCCGAACAGTGAACGAGGCACTCGAGCGCCTGGCCGAACTCGAACGCGGGTCTCTGACCATAGCGCCTCTTCCCGTCAACGGAGTAAACCAACCAAAGGCGTCAACCTAGCCCCTGGACCATGCCAGACGTACTCGAGCGTCCATGGTTCGCGCCAGTCGTTTGCAAGCGGTTCCAACAAGCATGGCGAATGCCGTTCTTTCGCCCCGTTGCCAGCGCTCTGCTGGCGTGCTTTTTAATTTAATATGGCCACCTTTCGCCGTACCGGAGCCGTAATGACCGCCGCAGCCCTCTCCCCGACTGTCGAACTCGCCTGCGAGCTGATCAATCGTCCATCGGTGACCCCGCTGGACGAAGGTTGCCAGCAACTAATGAGCGAGCGTCTTGCCGCCTGCGGTTTCGCCATCGAGCCGATGCACATCGAGGATGTCGAGAACTTCTGGGCAGTTCGCGGCAACGAAGGGCCGGTTCTGTGTTTCGCCGGCCATACCGACGTAGTCCCGACCGGGCCGGTGCAGGCGTGGCATAACCCACCATTCAGGGCGCACATCGACGAGCATGGCATGCTCCACGGCCGAGGCGCGGCGGACATGAAAGGTAGCCTGGCCTCGATGATCATCGCGGTGGAGCGCTTCACCGCCGATCATCCGAATCACAAAGGGCAAATCGCCTTCCTTATTACCAGCGACGAAGAGGGCCCCGCGCACCACGGCACCAAGGCTGTGGTCGAGCGTCTGCGCGAACGCGGTCAGCGCCTGGACTGGTGCATTGTCGGCGAGCCGTCAAGCACCACGCTGGTGGGTGATGTAGTGAAGAATGGCCGCCGCGGCTCGCTCGGCGGCACCCTGACCGTACGCGGTCAGCAAGGTCACGTGGCCTATCCGCACCTGGCGAAGAACCCGATTCACCTGGCCGCGCCAGCGCTGGCCGAACTGGCCGCCGAACACTGGGACGATGGCAACGCCTTCTTCCCGCCGACCAGCTTCCAGATATCCAACCTGAATTCCGGGACCGGCGCGACCAATGTCATCCCCGGCGCGCTGGAGGCTGTGTTCAACTTCCGTTTTTCCACCGAATCCACCGTCGAAGGCTTGCAGCAACGCACCGCGGCGATTCTCGACAAGCATGGGCTGGACTGGAGCGTCGATTGGGCGTTGTCGGGCCAGCCCTTCCTCACCGAGCCGGGCGAACTGCTCGACGGCGTGGCCGCGGCGATCCGCAGCGTGACCGGTCGCGAAACGACGCCTTCCACCAGCGGTGGCACGTCGGATGGTCGCTTCATCGCTACCCTGGGAACCCAAGTGGTCGAGCTGGGCCCGGTCAACGCAACGATTCATCAAGTGGACGAACATATCCTGGCCAGCGATCTCGATCTGCTGACCGAGATCTACTACCAAACGCTGGTCAATCTGCTCGCATGCTGATCTGCCCCATCTGCCGCGCCGGGCTCAACGCAGTCGACAATGGCGTCGCTTGCCCGGCCAATCACCGTTTCGATCGTGCCCGTCAGGGTTATCTCAATCTGCTGCCGGTGCAGCACAAGAACAGCCGCGACCCCGGCGACAACCAGGCGATGGTCGAGGCACGGCGGCGCTTTCTCGATGGCGGGCACTATGCGCCGCTGGCCGCACGGTTGGCGCAGCTGGCGGCTGAGCGTGCGCCTGGTCGCTGGTTGGATATCGGTTGTGGCGAGGGTTATTACACCGCACAGATCGCCCAGGCGTTGCCGAATGCTGAAGGCTATGCACTGGATATTTCCCGCGAGGCGGTCAAGCGCGCCTGCAAACGTGCGCCGCAGCTTGAATGGCTGGTGGCGAGCATGGCCCGAGTACCGCTGGCAGATGCCAGCTGCGACTTGCTCGCCAGCGTATTCAGCCCACTGGATTGGTCCGAAACCCGGCGCCTGCTCGCACCCGGTGGAGGCCTGTTGCGCATGGGCCCGACCCGCGAGCATCTATGGGAATTGCGCGGTCTGCTGTATGACGAAGTACGTGACTATGATGACGAAAAGCACCTGTCGCTGATTCCCGAAGGCATGCACCTCGCTCACAGCGAAACGCTGACCTTCGAACTACAGCTGGACAGCGCCGACGACCGTGCCGACTTGCTGGCGATGACCCCACACGGCTGGCGCGCCAGCGCCGAACGCCGCGCCGCGGTGATCGAGGCGCCACTGCGTGTGCGGGTTGCGATACGCTACGACTGGATTCAGCTCGACGCCTAGTGTTGCGGCCATCTTGCAGACGCCTCGTCGCAAGCGGGCCTACAGAAACCGACCGACCACAGAATCAACTGACACATCACCCAACAAGGCAGCCGCCCATGCGTCAACCGGACATCGAGATCTACCTCAGGGATGCCAGCCAGGACGCCGTCACCGACTGGCTGAACCTGGCCGTCGGGCCCTGCTCTGCGTGGCAACCCAAAGGTAAGACGTTCAAGTGCCGCGCTGGACACGTCCCGATCACCTGGCTGCCGAAGGCGGTCGGCAAATGGCATAGCCTGCTGCTCGAAAGCGACGCAACGCCCTGGGAGGACGATGTCGCCTGCGCGCGTGCGGCGTACCAGGCGTTGGGGGTGGAAATCCGCTGCGCGCCCGGCGGCTGGCAGGAAGAAGAATCAGTGGAAGATGCCGATCGCTGGATCAGCATCAGCGAACGCGGTGAAGAAGAAATCGTCTGGCGTACGGATTGAATGGGGCCTCGGAACGGATCCTTGGTGGCTTGTTCCATTTTGGAAGCGCACATCCGTGGGGCCGAATTCATTCGGCCGAAAACCACCATGGGCGTCACTGAGGTGGGCTGAAGCCCGCCCAAAAAAGTCAAAGCTTCGCCCGGAGGGCCGGCCTCCCACAAAAGCAGCTAGGTGCGCACCGAATCTGGAGGCGCGCCTTGCAAGGAAGCTGGATCTACTGCTCCAGCTCGTTCCAGCAAACTGCCTAGAAACGACTTCATCAAAAACAAACCCCGCTGGTTAGCAGGGTTTGTCATCAATGTAGGCCATCGAGCGACGGGCCTCTTCATTGCCGCAGTAAGGGTCAGAACCCCGCTACGTCCTCGGCCTGCAAGCCCTTCTGGCCCTGGATAACCGAGAATTCCACCTGCTGACCTTCAGCCAGAGAGCGGTGGCCTTCGCCACGAATCGCCTGATAGTGAACAAACACATCCGGACCACTACCACGCTGGATGAATCCATAACCCTTGGCATCGTTGAACCACTTGACGGTTCCGGTCTCGCGCTCAGCCATCCTAACTTTCTCCAACTCGATTCTTGTTATTCCCCACCGTGGGGATGGAACGATCCGGCCCGGCTGCAGCAAGCCGTCCGCCCGACAATCTACGGAACAGACATGACAGGTGCGTTTCCAGGCCGTTCGCCGGCTGAGTATAAACACGAAACTCTCGGCTTCGGTTGTTTTGCAGCCGTTGAACGCGACCTCAGCCAATCCTGCACCTGCGCCACAACCACGCCAGCAGCACACCCAAAGTCAGCAGCAGCGGTATCAGGGCGATATTGACGAACTTCAGCGTGCGGCCCAGCGCCTCGATGTCAGCGTTGAGCTGGTAGCGCACCTCGCGCAGCTCTTTGCGGATGCTCAGCTTCTCCTGCATGAAGTTGTGCAATGCCGCCTCCTGCTCGGCGCTCAGTTCCAGTGCCTGTCCAGGGTCCGGGCTCTGCAACTCGGACAGCTTCGCTTCCGTCGCGGCCAAGCGCTGCTGTAGGACGTTTTCCGTCTCGCGGAAACGGTTTTCGGCCTGACGCTGCAATTCCTCGACAACCACGAAAGGCCGGGCAAAGCGGCCGCGCGAACGAATGCTGATCAATGCATCGGTACCGGCGAGGTTGTCCAGCGCGTTGACCACGAAGGTGCCGTTGTCAGCCCAGGGCTGCGGCAGGCGCTGGCCGAAGAAATCCTGCACCTGCACCCACATACGGTCGGCTAGCAGATCGGTATCCGCAACAGCGATGACATTGATGTGAGCCGCTTTCTTGAGGCCGTCTGTACGCCCTTCGATCCCGTCCGGATAGGCCGATAGCGCCGGCCCCTGAATGCGCGCGGCCAGGGTGTAGCGCTCGCCGGTCGGCTCCAGCTCGCGTAGCAGCACTTCCGGATTGTCCAGGGTGGCGAAGCGCACCGCCTCGAATGGCATGGCGTAGCTTGAGCTCTGGATCAGCGGCGTGAAGCGGGTCGTTGCATCCTCCAGCGGCTCGAGGAAACCAGCCGTGGCCACCGTCAGGCTTTCCAGCGAGGCAATGGTGACGTCCTCGGCATCCATGGTGCCTTGCGGTAGGTTCAACCAGCCCGGATGGCGGACCGACCGGCGTTCGGCGCCAACACCGACGGACATCGCGTAGGACGCATCCGCCACCACCTGCTCGGCATCCATGCGCACGCCCCAGGCCTTGAACAGCGGCTCCAGATCGGACGCCTTGTTCTCGCCGAACTCGCCCGGGCCGATGCCCATGCCAAGATCGGCTTCGCTGTAAGGATCTACGAACACCAGCAGCTTGCCGCCACGCATGACGAACTGGTCGATGGCGTAGAGCGTCTGCTCGGGAAGATCCTTGGGGTGCACCAGCATCAGCACCGACACGCTGGCCGGGATCATGTCGACGTCGCGCTTGAGACTCTCGATATGGAAAACCTGGCGGATGTTCTCCAGCACCATCCAGGGCTGCGTCGCCTGCTGAGTACGCATGTCGAAACCGCCATTGATCTGCAACCCGGACAGTACGCCCACGACGGGCATCTGCGGCGCCGCAAGCGTTTGCACCAGGCGGCTGATCTCGTATTCCAGAAACTCCTCCTGATCCAGCGGGAAGAACGGAATGCCCTGCGTCTGGCCTTCGGCGTTGGTACCAGCAAGGCCGAAGTAGATCGTGTCGCCGCTCTGGTTCAACGGCACCGCTTGCAGGCCCAGCTCGGCGGCGCGATCTTCCTCTTCCGAGAACGGCAGCGGGTCAATCACGTGCAGCTTGATCTTGCCTCCCGCCTCGCGCTCGTAGGCGCGCAGCATTTCCTCGACGCGCCGGGCGTAGTTACGCAGCGCTACCAGGTCTTTCACCGCATGGTCGGAATAGAAAAAATGCAGTTCAATGGGCTCTTTGAGTTCATCGAGGATGGTCTCGGTGCCTTCGGAAATGGTGTAGAGCTTCTGCTCGGTCAGGTCCAGCCGGGCACCGGTGAACAGCAGACTGGAGAAGATGTTGAACGCCAGAAACGCCAGCGCGATCAGCAGCAGCCCGGCGCCTGAATAAATCACTCGTTTCATGTGGGCTCCCTTATGCCGCTTTCTTCAGATCGACGACCACGGCGGTGGCCGCCAGCCAGGCGATGATCAGCGTGACGAAATACAGCAGGTCGCGCAGATCGATCACGCCCTTGCTGAGCGAGTCGAAACGGATTAGGAAACTCAGGGATGCCACCGCATCCACCAGCCACTGCGGTGCCCAGGCAAAGGCGTCGAGCACCATCGGCAGGCCGCTGACGATGAATAGAAAGCACACGCTGACGGCAAGAATGAAGGCGATCACCTGATTCTTCGCCAGCGCCGACATGCACGAACCTATCGCCAGGAAGGCACCCGCCAGCAGCCAGCTGCCGAAGTAACCGGCGGCGATCGCGCCGTTGTCCGGCTCGCCGAGGTAGTTGACGGTGATGACCATCGGAAAGGTCAGCAGTAGCGCCATGCCAGCGAACACCCAGGCGGCGAGAAACTTGCCGGTGACTGCCTCGAACAGGCTGATCGGTAGCGTCATCAACAATTCGATGGAGCCGGATTTACGCTCCTCCGCCCATAAGCGCATCGCGATGGCGGGGATAAGGAACAGGTACAACCAGGTATGGAAGCCGAAGAATGGCACCAGATCCGCCTGGCCTCGTTCGTAGAAGCCGCCCAGATAAAAGGTGAACACCCCGGACAGCACCAGGAAAATCAGAATGAACACATAGGCGAGCGGCGTGGCGAAATAACTGCCCAGCTCGCGCTTGAAGATCACCGGCAACTGGCTCATAGCGCCTCCCCGCGGGTCAATGTACGGAACACCTCGTCCAGCCGCCCACGCTCCACGTTCAGCTCCTTCACCGGCCAACCCTGCTGGCCGATCAAGGCGTTGATTTGCGGGAAGATCACCTCACCCGGCTTGGCCAGCACCGTGACGCTGTGTTCCGGCTCGTTGTGCTCGACCCCCGCCACGCCCGGCATGGCTGCCAATGCAATCTCATCCAGCGGACCGTCGCTGACCAGCGTCACCGCCTGGTGATACTTCGAACGACTCTCCAGCTCGAACGGCGTGCCATCGGCCACCAGGCGACCGCTGGCGATCACCACCGCGCGCGTACACACCGCAGTGACCTCTTCGAGAATATGCGTGGAGATGATGACGATCTTGTCCTGCGCCAGCCCTTGGATCAGCCCGCGCACCTGATGCTTCTGGTTCGGATCCAGGCCATCGGTGGGCTCGTCGAGGATCAGCACGCGCGGGTCGTGCAGGATCGCCTGCGCCAGCCCGACGCGCCGCTTGAAGCCCTTGGACAGCGTCTCGATCGCCTGGCCGAGCACCGCTTCCAACTCCACCTGCCCCGCCGCGGTATCGACCCGTACGCGCTTGTCCGCGCCGCGATAGCCGCGCACCTCAGCGATGAATTCGAGAAAGCCGCGTACCGTCATGTCGCCGTAACACGGCGCGCCTTCCGGCAGATAGCCGATCTGCCGCTGAGCCTGCAGCGTCTGGGTCTGGATGTCGCAACTGAAAATGCTGGCCGTGCCAGAAGTCGGCGCGAGAAAACCGGTCAGCATCTTCATGGTGGTGGACTTGCCGGCGCCATTGGGGCCGAGAAAACCCAGCACCTCACCAGGCTGGACGCTGAACGACAGCGCATCGACCGCCGTGTGCTGGGCAAATCGTTTGGTCAGATTCTTTAACTCGATCATTGGCCTCTCATCCATGGATCAAGGCCGGCGCCACGCATGCACCACGCACCCGGCCTGCAAAAATGCCGGCGGAACTATATGAAGATGGGCGCGGCGAATGCAACGGACAAAGCGGTTGGGAGATTTACCGGAGATTGCATCGTTCGCCTCGCTCACTAGACTCTCGCAAAGCTACGCTTCTGCTCGCCTCTTAATCGTTAAACATCATGGCTATTTCAGTACCTGAGGAAATTCGGCACAGCTGTCGCAGGCACTCGATATCGTCCAGCGTCATCTGGCATCGACGCTACTGGCAGTGCACTTTTAGGGTTCCGCGCTGAATCGTTAAATTGCTCGATGCCGGCCACTAAGAATGTCTAACAATTCATCAAGCGTTAGATACACCTATCAAATTTCGGTGATAAGCAAATCAAGAGCAGCAATGATTTCATCGCGTTGTGCGGAGAGTTCCGCAACTTGGGTGCCAAGGTGCTTCTTGGCGATACCGGCCAGTTGCGGAGTTACCATCACGTACTGCCTGCCTTCGATTTCAAAGGTTGGCGTGAGGGTCCTGAGGATTTTTCCTTTCATGGCAGAAGCCGTGAGGAGAGGCACCACAACTCGCGTACCCAGCTCGGCGATTAAATCGCTTTGCACATCGAGCAGGAAGGGTACGGCAGCCTTGGTGGCTGAGTTTGTGTTCTTTGTAAACGGCAAACTGAGGCATCAAAAGCTCCGCAGCTCATCGCTGAACATGCCCTGGGCTTCCACGTATTCGTTATAGGCATCGATGGCTTTGCTGTTCTCTGCCAGCCATTGCTCACGCTGTTTTTTTCTTCAGGGTCTCGACCAGAGCCTGTTCCAATGTCGCGGAGAGGTTGATATTCAAGTCTTTGGATTTATGAAGTAAGTCACCGTTAACACTGAGGTTAGCAGCCCGCTTTGGGACATGTGGGTCATAAGCCGCGAGCACGGTCTTCACTCCTTGGCTATTGCATGCGCAGATATTGTGCGCATGCCGGCGCTCCGTCAAAGGCGCATCCGACAACAGACGCAACCGTTCGCTTCGCTTACTGGATGGGCAAACGCCACCCCTTTCAGCGCCCCGTCTCAGCTCCTGTCCTCCACATGCCGACCGAAGTTGTCCAGAATGGCCTGCCAACCCTGGCGCTGGAGTTCGGGCGGGTTTGCGGTCTCCGCATCGAACCTGACGGTCACGAGAACGCCGTCAGGGCGCTCGGCAAACTCGATCTCGGCCTCACGGCCATCGCCCATCCGGTATTCGATGAGCTTCTTCGGTACGACGCGAGTGTAGGTGCCTTCGAAGTCGAATCCCAGGCTGCCATCCTTCGCTTCCATGCGCGACATGAACGTGCCGCCTTCGCGCAGATCGACGGTGCTCCTGGTCGTGTGCCAATCATCCTGAGCCGCATTCCATTGCTTGATGTCTGCGGGATTGTTGTAGGCATCCCAGACCTTGCCTAGCTCGGCCTTTACGCGAGTCTCTACGGTGATTTTCATAGCTGTCTCCTTTCGATTTGCGGTTGCCCTGCCCTGTGGTCGAACGGTGAAGTGGAAATTCGACACGGTAGTTGTCACGGCAGATATGCAATCCTCTGGTGCGGTAGCGAACCGGCAAGTGACCTGCCCGCCTATTCCTCGCTTTCAGTCCAACATGTTAAGGAGGCATCGATGGCATTCGTGACAGGCCTTATGGCAACGCTACTCTTGGCGGGCTATTTGCGTTGGCGCCGTGTTAAAGCATTGGTAGCGATTGCCGGCGTCGGGCTGGTTTTGCCGGCATTGGTGGCGTTCACATCCTTCATCTACCCTGCGGACCCGGAAGCACGCATGTGGGCGGCGATTGCCGTTCCTGTCTCCTATGTATGGGGATTGGCCACCGCTGGTGTGAGCTATGGTGTAGCGGCGCTGGTGCTGAGACGTGATGTCTGAGGCCCGAAGCGCATAACCGTTACCTGAGCTTGCAAGCCCGACTTCCACTGCGATGGAGCCCACGATGCAGAGCGATGAAATCAAAGCCATATTCGATCAACAGGCTTCGAGTTACGACGAGCGCTGGGCCAAGACAGCGCCGATTCGAAGCGCATTGCATTTGCTGCTGGAAGCGGTGCTTGCCGAGCTGCCGGCCGATGCGCGAATTCTTTGTGTTGGTGCTGGCACGGGCGAAGAGATCGATTATCTCGCCAGGCGTTATCCCCTGTGGACCTTTACCGCCGTGGAGCCCTCCGGCGCCATGCTCGATGTGTGTCGCAACAAGGCGGTGAAGGGAGGGTTCGTCTCCCGCTGTGATTTCCATGAGGGATATCTGGAATCGCTGCCTGGCGGAGATACCTTCGATGCAGCAACCTGTTTTCTGGTTTCCCAGTTCATTCTGGAACGGGAAGCCCGAGCCGACTTTTTCCGAACCATAGCCGCAAGGCTTCGCCCCGGCGCGATATTGGCAAGTTCTGATCTGGCATCGGATACGACTTCCAGCGAATACGATGCCCTTCTCGATGCATGGTTGAAGATGATGCAGAAGGCGGATATTCCTGCTGCAGGCCTGGAGCAGATGCGTGCGGCTTACGCCAAGGACGTCGCGATACTTCCTACCTCGGAGATCGCATCTATCCTCAAGGCTGGTGGCTTCGATGAGCCCATTCTGTTCTACCAGGCCGGGTTGATCCATGCCTGGTTCGCGAGACGTGCATCAGGCGAGGCGCCATGAGCCGGACATGGCCCCTGCCCTTCCTGATCGCAGCGCTTGCAGGGGCGGCTATCTGGGCGTTGTCGCCCTGGATCACCGGTCGGGCTGAACCCTGGGACGTAGGCCTGTACTACAGCGGCGCGCTGTTGGCAGCAGGATTGCTCTCGGGCGTTGCGGTGCCGAAGCCGCTCTGGGCGCACTATCTGGGTGGCATAGTCGGGCAGGCGCTGTACCTGTTGCTGTTCTTGCCGCCCAGCCCCTTGATGGCGGTAGGCCTGGTGTTCCTGTTGGTGTGGTCACTGCTGTTGCTGGTCGGTGCCTGTGCCGGTGCCCGCGTTCGGACGCGCTGAAGGCATCCACCGTTGCCGCTGTCGGTTTCCGAAGCTCGCATAGCCAGCACGCATTGCGCGAAGTTGAACTAGTGTTTCAAGTCCGACAATACGACTCGCGCAACGGAGAACCGACGATGACCCCAGCCGACCTGGCCAGCATCTATCGACAGTACATCGCCTGCCTGAATGACAGGGATTGGTCGAACCTGGGACGCTTCGTGCACGACGAGGTGAGTCATAACGGCAAGCGGATCGGCCTGGCCGGTTATCGCCAAATGCTGGAGAACGACTACGCCAGCATTCCCGATCTGCACTTCAACATCGAATTGCTGGTTGCCGAGCCCCCTTATGTCGCGAGCCGGCTACAATTCAACTGTTCGCCAAAAGCCCGGTTTCTGGAGCTGGATGTCGACGGGCGGAAGGTTTCGTTCGCGGAGAACGTCTTCTATGCGTTCAAGGACGGGCAGATCGTCGAGGTCCGCTCCGTCATCGACAAAGCCGCCATCGAGGCACAGCTGTCGACTCGGACCGAGGGCACTTGACCCTTCGCCGGCACACCTCGGCTCGAGTCAGCAGGCAGGCATACCTGCGGTGGAATACGCTGCGCGGTTTCCACCCTACACACACATCGAGCATCAATTTTTTTGTCCGCTGCCTGCGCTTGCGGCACACTTGCCGCCTTCGAGGGCCCTGCCCCTTTTTAGCCGAATCTTCGTATGACCCGCTCGCCGATCCGTCGTCTGCTCTTCTCCATCTTGCGCCGCGTGCTGTATTTCTGGGTGCGCTCGGAAACCATCAACCAGTCAGCTTTCAACCTCAAGCTGGACCGCAGCAGGCCGGTGTTTTATGTGTTGCAACGCGCCTCGCTGAGCGATCTGGCGGTGCTCGATCAAGAGTGCGGCAAGGCCGGTTTGCCGCGTCCGGTGGCGGAGGTCGCTGTGGGTAGCCATATCGAGCCGGCGGCATTCATCTTCCTCAGCCCTGCGGCGAGCTGGTTCGGCCGGCGTACACGAGTCGTGCCTCCGGCGCCGCTCGTTCGTCTGGTCGGCGCGCTGGAACAGAATGCCGTGGATAACGCGCAGATCGTCCCGGTGAGCGTGTTCTGGGGCCAGTCGCCGGATCGCGAAACGAGTCCCTGGAAGCTGCTGTTCGCCGATAGCTGGGCGGTGACCGGGCGGCTGCGCAAGCTGCTGAGCATCCTGATCCTCGGGCGCAAGACGCGTGTGCAGTTCTCCACGCCGATCCAGCTCGACGAACTGGTGGCGATGAACAAGGGGCACGAGCGCACCCTGCGCATGGTCCATCGCATGCTGCGGGTACACTTCCGTCAGCAGAAAACCTCGGTGATCGGCCCGGACCTTTCGCACCGGCGCAACCTGGTCAAGGGGCTAGTGCACGCCCCCGCGGTGCGTCAGGCGATCCGCGACGAGGCCGAGCGCGAGAATATTTCCGTGGAGAAGGCCGAGGCCAAAGCGCTGCGCTACGGCAACGAGATCGCGTCGGACTATGCCTATACGGCGGTGCGCTTTCTCGAGGTGGTGCTGTCCTGGTTCTGGAACAAGATCTACGACGGCATCCGGGTCAATCACATCGAGCCACTGCAGGAGGCGGTGCGCGGCCACGAGGTCATCTACGTGCCCTGCCACCGCAGCCATATCGACTACCTGCTGCTGTCCTACCTGCTGTTCCGCAACGGGCTGACGCCGCCGCACATCGCCGCCGGCATCAATCTCAACATGCCGATAGTCGGCGGGCTGCTGCGCCGTGGCGGCGCATTCTTCATGCGCCGCTCGTTCAAAGGGAACCCACTCTACACCGCGGTATTCAACGAATACCTGCATACCCTCTTCACCCGCGGTTTCCCGGTGGAGTACTTCGTCGAGGGCGGTCGCTCGCGCACCGGGCGCATGCTGCAGCCAAAAACCGGCATGCTGGCGATCACGCTTCGCAGCTACCTGCGCTCGCCGCGATTGCCGATCCTCTTCGTGCCGGTGTACATCGGCTATGAGCGCGTGCTGGAAGGTCGCACTTACCTGGGCGAGTTGCGCGGCGCGCAGAAGAAAAAGGAATCGATCTTCGACATCTTCAAGGTCATCGGCGCGCTCAAACAGCGTTTCGGCCAGGTCTGGGTGAATTTCGGCGAACCGCTCCGGCTCAACGAATTTCTCGACCGGGAGCAACCCGGCTGGCGCCAGCAAAGCCTGGCACCGAGCGACCGTCCGGAATGGCTCAGCGGCACGACCAATCGCCTCGCCGAGCGCATCGCCCAGAGGCTCAACGAAGCGGCGGCGGTCAATCCGGTCAACCTGGTGGCGCTGGCGATGCTGTCCACCAGCCGTCAAGCGTTGGATCATCGTTCGTTGGCACGCATCCTCGATCTCTATCAGCGCCTGTTGCGCGCAGTGCCCTACTCGCCTCATACAACGCTGCCGGACGGCAATGGCGAGGTGCTGATCGACTACGTGAAAGCCCTTGGCCTGCTTGCCGAACAGAAGGACGCGCTGGGCAACATCCTCTATCTCGACGAGCAGAACGCCGTCCTGATGACCTATTACCGCAACAACGTAATGCACATCTTCGCCCTGCCGGCGCTACTGGCGAGCTTCTTCCAGAGCAGTTCACGGATCAGCCGCAAGCAGATCCTGCGCTTCACCCTGGCGCTGTATCCCTACCTGCGAGCCGAGCTGTTCATACGCTGGGAGCCGGAAGAACTGGAGGCGGTGATCGACCAGTGGCTGGCGGCCTTCGTCGAGCAGGGTCTGCTCAAACTCGATGGCGAAATCTATGTCCGTCCGGCGCCTAGTTCCCGTCAGTTCGTGCTGCTTACGCTACTGGCGCGGGTAATCGTGCAGACACTGCAGCGCTTCTACATGGCGATCTCGCTGCTGCTCAACAGCGGCCAGCACAGCCTCACCGCCCAAGAGTTGGAGACGCTCTGCACGGTGATGGCTCAGCGGCTGTCGATCCTGCATGGGTTGAACGCACCGGAATTCTTCGACAAGAGTCTGTTCCGCCATTTCATCGAGAGCCTTCAGGAGCAAGACGTGCTGCGTCAGGACGAGGCCGGCAAACTCGCTTACCACGACAAGCTCGGCGAGCTGGCCGAAGGCGTAGCCAAACGGGTTTTGCCCGCCGAGATTCGCCTGTCGATCCATCAGGTGGCGCTGGAACGGCACGAGGAAGACGTTGCGGTCGACCAGGGCTAAAAGCCCCTCGCGTCGGAACCCGGCAGATGGCAACCAGCACGGTCGAGGATCCGATGCAGATGACAAAACCTGTATATCCATACAGATAAAGATTGCCTGAAGTCGCTCCGCTGCTCATGCTATGCCCATTGTGAAAAATGGATAGATGACGGCGATGCGGCTGTTTCTCTGCGAAAAACCCTCCCAGGCCAAGGACATCGCCAAGGTGCTCGGCGCCAATCGACGTGGCGACGGCTGTTTGCTCGGCCCCGGCGTGACCGTGACCTGGTGCATCGGCCATCTACTGGAAACCGCACCGCCGGATGCCTACGACGCCCGCTTCAAGCGCTGGGTGCTGGGCGATCTGCCGATCATTCCCGAGCGCTGGAAGATGCAAGTCAAGCCAAAAACCGCCAGCCAGTTCAAGGCCGTCAAGCGGCTGCTCGGCGAGGCCAGCGAATTGGTGATCGCCACCGACGCCGACCGCGAAGGCGAGATGATCGCCCGTGAGTTGGTGGAACACTGTCGTTATCGCGGCCCTATCCAGCGGCTCTGGCTGTCGGCGCTGGACGATGCCTCGATCCGCAAGGCGCTGGCCACACTCAAGCCCGGCGCCGAAACCTTCAGCCTCTATCATTCGGCACTGGGCCGCTCGCGGGCCGACTGGTTGATCGGAATGAATATGAGCCGATTGTTCACCTTGCTAGGCCGTCAGTCC
Organism: Stutzerimonas stutzeri; assembly: GCF_024448955.1. GTDB lineage: Bacteria > Pseudomonadota > Gammaproteobacteria > Pseudomonadales > Pseudomonadaceae > Stutzerimonas > Stutzerimonas stutzeri_AQ. Next base: position 40,152 of record NZ_JAMOIH010000019.1, on the reverse strand, counting down.
GGCTATCAGGGCGTGCTGCCGGTGGGCCGGGTGCAGACGCCAACGCTGCGCCTGGTGGTGGATCGCGACCGCAGCATCGCCGGCTTCGTGCCGGTGCCTTACTGGAGCATTGAGGTCGCGCTGCGGGCCGACGGCATGCCCTTCACCGCACAATGGCGCGCCGCCGAGGATCGCTGCGACGACCAGGGCCGTTGCCTCGACCCGGAACATGCGCGCCAGGCAGCTACCGCCATCGAAAGCGCTGAGCAGGCGCAGGTGCTGAAGGTACGCACCGAGCGCATGCGTGAAGCGCCACCACTGCTCTTCGACCTCGGCACCCTGCAGGAAGTCTGCTCGAAGAAACTCGGCCTCGGTGCCCAGGAAACCCTGGATATCGCCCAGGCGCTCTACGAAACCCACAAGCTAATCACCTACCCGCGCAGCGATTGCGGCTACCTGCCGCTGAGCCAGCACGGCGAGGCCCCGGCGATCATCGCCGCCCTTGGCCGCAGCGATCCGCCGCTGTCCGAACTGCTCACCCACGTACAGCCGCAACGCCGCTCCCGCGCTTGGAACGACGCCAAGGTCAGCGCCCACCATGGCATCATCCCCACCGCCGCCGTTACCGACCTGTCACGTCTGGTCGGCAAGCAACGCGCGGTCTATACGCTGATTCGCGCCCGCTACCTGGCGCAGTTCCTGCCGAATCACGAATACGACCGCACCCAGGCGGATTTCGACTGCGCCGGGCAGGCGCTGCGGGCGGTGGGCAAGGTGATCGTCGAACCCGGCTGGCGCCGCGCGCTGCCCGAGGCGCTGACGCCCGTCAAGGGTCGCGAGCCGGCACCTGCCCAGGCACTGCCGGTGTTGAGCGAAGGCCAGCACTGCAATGTCATGAGCGTAAACCTCAAGGACCTCTGGACCCAGCCGCCCAAGCCCTTCACCGAGGGCGATCTGATCAAAGCGATGAAGAACGTCGCCAAGCTGGTGGACGACCCCCGCCTCAAGCAGAAGCTCAAGGACACTACCGGCATCGGCACCGAAGCGACGCGCGCCGGCATCATTCAAGGGCTGCTGGACCGCGGCTATCTGACCAAGCAAGGCAAGGCGCTGTCGGCCAGCCCGGCTGCCTTCAGCCTGATCGATGCCGTGCCGCGGGCGATTGCCGACCCTGGCACCACGGCGATCTGGGAACAGGCGCTGGACATGGTGCAGAGCGGCGAGATGAGTCTGGAGGAATTCGTCGCCAAGCAATCGGCTTGGATGCGCAAACAGGTGGAACGCTGCCGCGGGCTGAGCCTGACCATCACCGGACCGGCAAGCCCGGCCGGTAACGCTGCGCCCTGGAAGAAGAAACGCAAGGCGACACCGCGCAAGGCTGCCAGCGCTGGAAAACGGAAGTCACGCAAGGCGTCAGTCGAGGCGTAAAGCTTGCCCGCGAAAATGCCATCGAGCCCCAACAGGCTTCGCCAGCAAGCTGGCCCACAAAAGCATCACGCCGATCCCGACCTGTAGGAGCGAGCTTGCTCGCGAAGAGTGGCATCACGCTAAAGCTTCGCGAGCAAGCTCGCTCCCACAGAAGACAAGCGACCGGGTTTACACAGCCAGGCCTCGCAATCAGACGAGGCTGCTTTCGGAAAGCAGCCTTGTTTGACGGGTTACCGTCGGTAGTACGCCTCGCGCCAGGCTTGATGCTGCTCGTCCTGCCAGATGCTGTGGTGCAGGCGGGCCATGCCGTCCGGGTCGTTGAGCAATCGCCAGCGGGTCGCTTCGGCGGGGCCATCGGGGCCGGCGGCAAGGATTTCCTTCATGCGCTGCTCGCGCAACACTTCGGCGGCCGGCACCACCTTGGCATGCCGCGCGCGCCCCATGGCGCAGACCAGGGCGTTGTAGAGCGGGTCCACCGTGGCGGCTAGGAAGCCGTTGTGCAGCGCGTTGGCCTGGTTCTGCTGATTGTAGCGATCCGTGGCAGCCAGCTCGGCGGGCGGGTCGTACTCCTCGGGAATCAGGAACAGCTTGCGCCGGAACGCCGCCAATCCAGGCCCCGTACGGCTGGTGAGCACCGAGACCGGCGCCGAGAGGATCAGCGACACCACGATGGGTGCCAGCCACCAGAGGAATGCCGGATCGAGCCAGGCCACCAGCGCCGTCCAGAGCACGCCCAGCAGCATCTGCGAACCATGGCGACGCAGGGCCTCGCCCCAGGGCGTGGCGTTGTCGGCACGTTGTGGTGACTTCCATTGCACCGACCAGCCGAGAAACGCGGCGGTGACGAACACTGTGTGAAACAGCATGCGCACCGGCGCCAGCAGCATCGAGAACAGCGTCTCCAAGATCATCGACAGCACCAGCCGTACCCCGCCGCCGTATTCCTTCGCGCCCTGATTCAGGATCAGCAGCACGCTGAGCAGCTTGGGCAGGAACAGCAGCGTCAGCGTCGCGGAGAACAGTGCGATCGCTTCCTCGGGATGCCACTGCGGCCACAGCGGATACAGCTGGTTGGGCTGCAGGAAATACTCCGGAACCATCAGCGTATGAATCGCCAGCAGTCCGGTAGACAGCGCCAGGAAGGTGAACCACAGCGGCGCCGACAGGTAGGACATCACCCCGGTGAGGAACACGAAGCGATGCACCGTGTGCATGCCCTTGACCAGGAACAGCCGGAAGTTCATCAGGTTGCCGTGGCACCAGCGGCGGTCGCGCTTGAGCTCGTCGAGCAGGTTCGGCGGCAGCTCTTCGTAACTGCCTGGCAGGTCGTAGGCGATCCATACGCCCCAGCCGGCGCGGCGCATCAGGGCCGCCTCGACGAAGTCGTGGGAAAGGATGTCACCGGCGAAGGAGCCCTTGCCCGGCAGCGGCGCCAAGGCGCAGTGCTCGATGAAGGGTTTGACCCGGATGATCGCGTTATGGCCCCAGTAATGCGACTCGCCCAGCTGCCAGAAATTGAGCCCGGCGGTAAACAGCGGCCCGTAGACCCGCGTGGCGAACTGCTGCATGCGCGCGTAGAGCGTATCCATCCCGGAGGCCTTGGGCCCGGTCTGGATGATGCCGGCGCCAGGGTTGGCCTCCATCAGCCGCACCAGGCTGGTGAGGCAGTCGCCGCTCATCACGCTGTCGGCGTCCAGCACCACCATGTAGCGGTAACTGCTGCCCCAGCGCCGGCAGAAGTCGTCGATGTTGCCGCTCTTGCGCTTCACCCGGCGTCGACGGCGGCGATAGAAGATATGGCCGAAACCGTCGACCTCGCGGCACAGCTCCAGCCAGGCCTTCTGCTCTGCCACGCAGGTGTCGGGGTCGTTGCTGTCGCTGAGCACGAAGATATCGAAGTGCTCGATCTCACCCGTGGCCAGCAGCGATTCGTAGGTCGCCCGCAGTCCGGCGAACACCCGCGGCACGTCCTCGTTGGCGATGGGCATTACCAGCGCCGTGCGCGCCTCGGCCGGAATCGGTTCGTTGCCCGTGCTGGTGGCGGAGATGTTGTAGCGGTCGCGCCCCTTGAGCAATTGGAAGAAGCCCATCAGCGCCGTCCAGAATCCCACCGACACCCAGCAGAACAGCAGCGCGAACAGCAGCAGGATACTGGTCTGCACCACGTACGGCAGGATTTGCCGCGCCGACTCCTGCCAGGGCTGCAGAAAAACCTCCTGCAGACTGACCAGTGCCCAACCCTGATAAGGCAACACGGCCTTCATGTGCCAGGTGGCGATAGCCGTCTGCGCCAGCATCAGGATCAGCAGCGCGGCACGCCGGTAAGCGGCAACCCGGCGCCAGCCCGACCTGTCGATGGGCTGCGGTGCGTTAGGCTGCTCCACCGTGCGGTTCTTTTTGAACAGCAGGCGCCACCAGCTCAGGCGCAGCACGCTGGTATGCCAGGGTTCCGGCACCATCCGGGTGCGCACGATCGGCGGCGTCGACTGGATGCAAGTGCGGCCCTGATGATCCTTGGTCAGCACCCCACCGCGCTCGAAAAGGTCACCCCAGGCAAGCTTCAGCCGCGCCGCAACCGAGCCGAGCGGATCGCTCGGCGATTCATTCCCGTCGGACGTGCCCTGCGCCAATGCCTGATGGGCGTCGGCCAGCTCGCCTCTTTGTCGATCCATCTGCTCGGCCAGCGCCTGGCGTTGCTCGGCATCGAGGGGAAGCTCGGCGAGATATTGCTGGGCGAGCGATTGTTGCGCGTGTTCAGTCATGGACAGGTATCTGATAGCTCCAGGTTTCGGACAGCGTGGTCTCGCCGTCCACCAACGCAGCGCGCAACTCCACCGGACGCGCCGGGTCCTTGACCCGCAGCCGCAGCGTCAGCCGCCAGCCTTTGCTGACCGGGTTATGGCGGAGGTTGTTTTCCACCAGCTCGACGTTGTCATCGACACTGACCTGGGTGCTGACCGGCGCATCCGCCGGCAGCTTGGCCAGGTTCGGCCCGACGAAATCGACGATCAGCGCTGTGCTGCCATCGGGCTGACGAATCAGGTTGGACTGCTTCACGTCGCCAGCCGACAGGCGCGTCTGCTTGACCCAGGCGAGCTTGGGATCGTGCAGCGCCGGCTCGTCCATGGTGAAGTGCAGGCGATATTCGAAATTCAGCGACTCGCCGGGCTCGGGTCGCTGCTCGGGCACCCAGAAGGCGACGATGTTGTCGTTGGTTTCGTCCGGGGTGGGAATCTCGATCAGCTCGACGTGGCCTTTGCCCCAATCACCAACCGGTTCGATCCAGCCGCTAGGCCGCAGCTCGTAGCGATCGTCCAGATCCTCGTAACGACCGAAATCGCGGGTACGCTGGAGCAGTCCGAAGCCACGCGGGTTCTCAACGCTGTAACTGCTGATCGAAAGCCGCTTGGGATTGTTCAGCGGCCGCCAGATCCACTCGTCATTACCGGTATGGATCGCCAGGCCTTCCGAGTCATGCAGTTGCGGACGGTAATTGAGCAGATTGCTGGGCTGATTGGCCCCGAACAGATACATGCTGGTGAGCGCGCCGATGCCCAGCTTTTCCACGGGTTCGCGCAGGTAGACACGCGCTTGCACGTCGACGGTGCTGTCCTTGCCGGGCGTCACCACCATCCGATAGGCACCGGTGGCGCGGGGCGAATCCAGCAGCGCGTAGATCACCAGATTGCGCCGATCAGCTTGCGGGCGCTCGACCCAGAATTCGCGGAAACGGGGAAATTCCTCGCCGCTCGGCAACGCGGTGTCGATGGCCAGCCCGCGTGCCGACAGACCATAGACCTGATCCTTACCCACCACGCGGAAATAGCTGGCGCCCAGCAACGTGATGAGTTCGTCCTGCTTGTCCGCCTTGTTCAGCGGATAGAGGACCTTGAAACCAGCGAAGCCTAGATTTTCCAGCGCTGCGGGGTCGATCTGCACCTTGCCGAAATCGAACATCTCCGGCTCGTAGCGGACCTCATTGACACCCGTGGCGGTGACTTCGTTGATCCTCACCGGCACGTCGAAATGCATACCCTGATGATAGAACTGCAACTCGAACGGCGTCTCCGCTTCATGCCAGAGCGCCTTGTCGCCGCGAAAACGCAGTTGCTGGTAATCGCCGAATGCCATGTTGCGAAACACGGGAGGCAGGTTGCTTTGCGGCGCGGCATAACGCTCCGCCGCGAGTTTCTCAGCCTTTTGCGCTACGTCGTCGAGGCTGAATGCCCAGCCGCTGCCGACGACGAATGCCATGCACAGGCTGAGCAGATTGCCCAGCGTCTTGCCACTAGCGCGCATGTCCGGTCCTTGAAAAAGAGTGGTTAACACGAAGCCTCCTGAGCGGTGAAAAGGGCGAGCGGATCAATGCCTGCTCGCGTTCGTTGGTCTACTGCATACACAAATGATTCCCCGGCAACCGAAACGGCCGGCCCTCAGCGCAACTCGAAACGCTGCGTCTGCACGGCCTGCGAATCAAGACCTACCTGGACCTCGAATGCCCCCGCCTCGGCCACCTGCTGCAGTTGAGCATTGAAGAATTTCAAGTCGTTTTCATCGATGCGAAAACCTACCTGCCGCTGCTCTCCAGCTGCAAGCCGGATCTTGCGGAATGCCTTGAGTTGCTTGACCGGTCGCACCACCGAGGCGGACAAATCACTGATGTACAGCTGCACGACGGTTGCTCCCTCGTGTTCGCCGACATTCTTCAGCGTCACACTGACGTCCAGGCTCTCGCCGCGCGCCAGGCTGGCACGCGACAGCTGTGGCGCCGACAGGCTGAATTTCGTGTAGCTCAGGCCGTAGCCGAACGGATACAGGGGGCCATTCTTTTCTTCGAAATATTGCGAGGTGTAGTTGCCTGGGTTGCCTTCGACGAAAGGCCGGCCCAGGCGCGGATGGTTGTAATAGGTGGGAATCTGACCCACTGAACGCGGAAATGAGATCGGTAGTTTGCCGGAGGGGTTGTAGTCGCCGAACAGCACATCGGCGATGGCATGCCCGCCTTCGGTTCCGCTGAACCAGGTTTCTAGGATCGCGTCGGCGTTGGCCTGCGCCCAGCCGAGATTCAATGGCCGGCCATTCATCAGCACCAACACCAGCGGCTTGCCGGTTTCCTTCAAGGCGCGCAGCAACGCTTGCTGGCTGGCAGGAATCTGCAACGTGGTGCGACTGGAGGATTCATGGGACATGCCGCGCGATTCGCCTACGGCGGCGACGATAACGTCCGCCTGTACGGCCGCGGCGACCGCCTCGGCGATCATCTCGTCGGCCGGGCGCGGGTCCTGCACCACCTCGGGGTTGTCCCAGTTGAGGAAGTTCAGATATTCGACCATCTGCGCGTCGTCCGTGATATTGGCGCCGCGCGCATGGATCAGCCGGCCCTGATCCCCGAGCGCGTGTTGCATCGCCTGGCGCAGCGTCACCGTCTGTGTCGCCACACCGCCAGCCGACCAGCTGCCGAGCATATCGATGTGCGAATCGGCCAGCGGCCCGACCAGCGCAACGGTGCCGGTCTTTTCGAGCGGTAGCACGGCGTTGCGGTTTTCCAGCAGCACCAGCGACTGGCGCGCCACGTCCCGCGCGGCCTGGCGGTGCAGGCGGCTTTCGGCGTTGACCTCAGGTGGATCTTCGCTGGCTTGGCCGATGCGCCGGTAAGGATCGTGGAACAGGCCCAGATCGTACTTGGCACCCAGCACTTCGCGCACGGCCTGGTCGACGACCTGCATCGGCACGTCGCCCGCCTGCACCAGCTCAGCTAGATGTTGACCATAGAGCGAGTCCGCCATGCTCATGTCGAGCCCCGCTTCGATCGCGAGCTTCGCCGCCTCGCGTCCATCGGCGGCCACGCCATGGCGGAGCAGTTCACTGATCGTGCCGTGGTCGCTGATGGTCACGCCGGAAAATCCCCAGTCGTCGCGCAGCAAATCCCGCAGCAACCAACGGTTGGCGCTGGCCGGCACGCCATTGATGGTGTTCAGCGCCACCATTACTGCGCCTGCGCCCGCATCGATGGCCGCACGGTACGGCGGCAGATAATCCTGGTGCATGCGCAGCGAGCTCATGTCCACCACGTTGTAATCGCGCCCGCCTTCGACCGCGCCATAGAGGGCGAAATGCTTGACGCTGGCCATCAGGCTGTCGGGCTCACGCAGCGACTCACCCTGATAGGCCTGGACCATGGTGCGGGCAATCTCTGACACCAGATAGGGATCCTCGCCGAAGCCTTCCGAGGTCCGTCCCCAGCGAGGGTCGCGGGCGATGTCGACCATGGGTGCGAAGGTCATATCGAGCCCGTCGGCGCTGGCCTCGATGGCCGACACACGCCCCGCCGTGGCGACCGCCTGCATGTCCCAGGTCGATGCCAGGCCGAGGCCGATGGGGAAAATGGTGCGATGTCCATGCACCACGTCGTAGGCGAAGAAGATCGGGATCTGCAGCCGGCTGCGCAGCGCGGCATCCTGCAGGGGGCGATTGTCTCGCCGGGTGACCGAATTGAAGGTGCCGCCGATATTGCCTGCGGCCAGTTCCTCGGCCAGTCGTTCCCTGGGCATGTCTGCGCCGATGCTGATCAAGCGCAACTGGCCGACTTTTTCCTGCAGCGTCATGCGCTCAACCAGCCGTTCGATGAAGGCCGGTTTGTCGTCCAGCACAATGGGCATCTTCCCTGCCAGAGCTGGAACTGCCATCGAAACGGCGATCAAGCCGAGCAGACACCGCTGTTTCATTATTGATTTCCTGCTGGCACGTCTTTTCGAGCACACCGCGGCTTAGCCCCCGATCACTGAGTAGTGGAATTGCTGAATCACTCGCACCGAAGTGCGACCCACAAGCAGAACGCCTCTGGGTTAATCGAATCTGATGGGATTAATTCGTCGCGCCTTGGTACGCGGGCGATACAAGTCATCGGTGTTACGAGGCGGCGATTACACCGTGTTTATTTCACGGCGTCGATCTTTTTTACAGCGCCGATCCAGGCTGGCTCAAGGCGCTGTTGGTCCAGGTCTAATCCCTGCGCTTGCATGGCTTCCCGATGGCGTTCGATTTCTGCCCTGACCTCTAGCAGCGAGCTGCTGTTGGCGTCCAGCTGGTGCATCTGAGTCAGGCCCAGATGATAGAAACGTAGCAGCTTCATGGCCGCCGGATTTTTGATCGCCACCCCTGCCGTGACGTGATGCATGACGTTGGTGACGCTCATCAGGCTGCGCTTGAGGCGCCAGCCGTAAACAGCGGAGGCCATCCACGGCTTGTGCCAGTAAACCGTCCGCACCAGCAATATGGTCAAGGCAAACCCCAACGCGACACCAGCCAGGTTCAGTCGCAGATTGTCCCCACCCGGCTCGCCGAAAACGGTGACCACAGCCGTGGACCAACCCATCGCCAGTACGAGAAAGGTCGCCGCGACGAAGAGTGTGCTACGCCGCGTCTGCTGGCGGTAGGTTTCGGGATTGACGGGCTTGATTTCGAATTCCGACATTAGCGTTGCTCTGGTATTGGTCGAGCTGTGCATTATCACTGCAAACGAGCCATGACGCTGATACCAGGTGCAAATCTGGGATCTCAACGCGTCGCCAATGAACGTATAGATAGGTAGGGGTGGGCCGGTGGTGCTTCGCTTCAGCCCACCAGCGGGGTATGCCTTGGTGGGCTGAAGCGAAGCACCGCCCGGCCCACCCTACTCAGGCAAGCGACGCCGGGCGCCGCCGCTTTGTCATGCTCAGCCTTTGAGCTTGACCGTGGTTTTCGCGACCAGCTCGCCCTGGTAGCGCGCAATGGTCAGCTCCTTGTTGGACGGCTGGCGCGAGCCGTCGCCGCCGGCGATGGTCGAGGCGCCGTAGGGCGTGCCGCCGTTGGTTTCGGAAATGTCGAAGAACTCGCCGATGCCGTAGCCGGTCGGCACGATGATCATTCCGTGGTGGGCCAACGTAGTCCAGGTAGAAGTGATGGTCATCTCCTGGCCGCCGCCGGTACCGGTCGAGGTGAACACGCTCGCGACCTTGCCATGCAGCGAGCCCTTGGCCCACAGACCGCCGGTCTGGTCGAGGAAGTTGCGCATCTGCCCGGACATGTTGCCGAAGCGCGTCGGCGTGCCGAAGATGATCGCATCGTAATCGGGCAGCTCGGCCGGAGTGGCGATGTCTGCAGCCTGATCGGTCTTGCCGCCTGCATTCTTGAAAACATCCTGCGGCATGGTTTCCGGCACACGCTTGATGGTCACTTCAGCGCCTTGAACACGGCGCGCACCTTCGGCGACCGCGTTAGCCATGGTTTCGATGTGGCCATACATCGAGTGATACAGCACGAGAATCTTCGCCATTTTCGTTTCCTCTTCTGGGTTATGTTTCGACTCTGTTTCTATCTACGCTGTCGCCGAAATCGCTCAGCGAACGTCCACCAGCACCACTTCGCTGTCTTCCAACGCCTTGATGGTGAGCAGCGTTTCATCACGTACCGCCACGCCGTCACCCACCCCAGCGACGAGACCGGCCACCTCGATACGCCCACTGGCGGGCACCAGATAGACCTTGCGACCCTCGCCAATTCGGTATTGGGCAACCTGACCTGATGAAAGTGCAGCTGCGGCCAGGCGCGCATCGGCCCGAATCGGCAGCGCATCGCTGTCATCGGTCATGCCGCTGGCCAGCGTGACAAATGCACCCGCGCGCTCCGCTGTAGGGAAAGGCCGCGTGCCCCAGCTTGGCGGCAGCCCGGTCTGGTCCGGGTAGATCCATATCTGGAAAATCTCGGCGGGCTCGCTTTCGAGGTTGTATTCGCTATGGGCAATTCCGGTGCCTGCACTCATTACCTGCACGTCGCCGGCAGCCGTACGACCGCGGTTACCGAGGCTGTCTTCATGGCTGATGGCGCCCTTGCGTACATAGGTGATGATTTCCATGTCGCGGTGCGTATGGGTCGGGAAGCCCGAGTTCGGAGCGATGGTGTCGTCATTCCAAACCCGCAAGCGGCCCCAGTGCATGCGCAGCGGGTCGTGATAATCGGCAAATGAAAAATGATGGCGGGCATGCAACCAGCCATGGTGTGCGGCGCCAAGCTCGGCGCGCGGGCGGATTTCGATCATCGATGGCAGCCTCCGGGTCGATCAGCTCGACACCATGTCGAGCGCTATGGCCGCCATTTTCCATTCAATTGATTAAGCGAATAGCGGATATTCTCGGTAAAACCTATCCATCTATTCGATATTTCACGTTTACGACAGGAACTCTAGAACCTCGTCCAACAGCAATTGCGGAACCTCTTCGGCGATGTAATGGCCGGCCGGCAGCGCCTTGCCTTGCGCGCTTGCCGCTACCTCACGCCACTCCTTGAGTGGATCGAAGCAACGCTCGACGACGCCCTTGCTTCCCCATAGCACCAGCAGGGGCGCCTCGATACGCCGGCCAGCGGCACGGTCTTCCCGGTCGTGCTGCAAATCGATGCCGGCACTGGCGCGATAATCCTCACAGAACGCGTGAATGGTGCCGGGCAGTTTCATGCAGCGCAGGTATTCGGCGTAGGCGGTAGCGGTGAATGGATGATGATGGTCGGCGCGAGTCGCCACGGCGGTCTTCAACACCAACTCGGGTGCGGCCTCCATTAGCGTTTCCGGCAGCGGCGCCGGACGGATCAGAAAGAACCAGTGCCAGTAGGCGCGCGCGAAGGTTTCGTCGGTCTGGCTGTACATCGCCAGGGTCGGTGCGATGTCCAGCAGAATCAGCCGGCGTACCGCCTGCGGGTGATCCATAGCCAGTCGATGGCTGACTCGCGCGCCGCGGTCGTGGGCAAGAATGTCGAAGCGCTCGAAGCCCAGCGTGCGCATCAACTCCACCTGATCACGGGCCATCTCGCGCTTGCTGTAGGCGACGTGATCCTCGCCGCCTTCGGGCTTGCTGCTGTCGCCGTAGCCGCGCAAATCCGCCGCCACGACGGTGAACCGTTCGGCCAACTGATCGGCGACCTCGTGCCACATGACGTGGGTCTGCGGATAGCCATGAAGCAGCAGCAGGGGCGGCCCGGAGCCGCCTTTGCGATAGGCGATCCGTACGCCATTGACCTCACACTCGTCACGCTGGAACTGCTCGAACATGGGACCTGCTCCTGGAGTTAGGACCTTAAGATTAGGCGTAGATCGCTCAAGCGCAACAGCGTCGCTCAACCCAGTGCCAGCGGCAGAAACAGCGCGATGAGAATGCCCAGCAGGCTCATTCCCAACGCAGCGAAGGCGCCGCATTCGTCGCTCTCCTCCAGCGCGCGGGCCGTGCCGATGGCGTGGGCGTTGATGCCGTAGCTCAGGCCCCGGGCAGCGGGATGTTCGACACCCGCCCAGCCCAGCAGCCACGGACCCAGCGCCGTGCCGATGACGCCTGTAAGCATCACGAATACCGCCGCCAGGGAAGCGAGGCCGCCAATCTGCTCAGCCACCAACATGGCAATCGGCATGGTGGCGGCCTTGGGCGATAGGCTCATCAGCACGGACAGATCCGCCCCCAAAGCGCTGGCGATCACCAACGTCAGGACGACGCCCAGCACGCCGCCGCTCACCAAGGTGATGAGGATCGGCCAGAACAGCTGCTGGATGCGCTTGATATGACGATACAGCGGCACTGCCAAAGCCACCGTTGCGGGGCCGACCAGCACGGCGATCATCGAGGCGCCTTCGCGGTAGTTCGCATAATCGATGCCGCACAGGTAGAGCGTTCCGACCACCAGCAGCATGCCAATCATCACCGGCTGCAGCACCAGCCAGCCGCTGCGTCGGTAGAGCGCCAGCGCGAGCTGGAACGCAATCAGCGTCAACGCCACGGAAAACAGCGGATGATCCATCGTCATCGCCCAGACCTGGCTCCATTCCAGACGGCTCATGCCTGATGCTCCTTGCGGCGTTCCGCCCGCCGAATGAGGTACTGCATCAGCCAGCCACAGAACGGCACGGTCACCATCAGCGAAAGCACCAGACCAGCCGCGATGGCAGGCAGGTCGGCCAGCAAGGCATCGCTGCTAGTCATGATTCCCGCGGCCGGCACGATCAGCAGCAGCGGCAGATATTGCAACAGCAGCGCCGCGGTTTTCTCGAGTGGTTCGGGGATGCCGCGGCGCAGCAACAGCAGGCCGAACAGCAGCACCATGCCGATGATCGGCCCCGGCAGCGCAGGGATCAGCAAGAGATTGATGACGCTGCCAAGCAATTGCAGCACTACCAGCCAGGTCAGGCCTTTGAGGATCATTGGAATTCCTTGAGTCAACAGCAGAACGGTACGCAGAGAGGCTAAGCCGGGGATCGATAGCAGCATGCGCTCGCAACCGATGCAAGCTCGGGACTATCGCCCGCTGTGGTGGGGGCGAAACAGGTGCAGATAGAGGCAAAAAAACCGGATCAGTTGTTCGTGAGCTTCATCCTGATTCGCCTGTGACGCGACGTCGCAGGGCCTGAGCAGTTTGTCGTCTTTTCTGCAGAGGATACCGATCACGAGCCCATGCGTAGCCAGCCTTCCGGACTGATGCACCCACAATGCGAGTTTCTCCGCTCACCATCTGATCCGTATTCCTGCTCCAGATCTGAGACTGTTCTGCATCGCTGCTCCGCTCGATCATTCGTCCCGCCTGAATGCCTGATGGGGCGCATGAAATGACCGAACGAATTCCCGCCACGATCATCGCCACTGTTGATCCGAGCAAACCAATACGCCTGACGCCCGCCCAGACGGGCGAACCGATCCATACCCGCAGCTTCTCCGGCCTGTTTCGCAATCTGCGCCTGCTGGGCGGCGGTCTGTTGTTGTTGCTCTACTTCGGCACCCAGTGGCTGAACTGGGACGGCCGCCAGGCGGTGCTCTGGGATCTAGGCAAACAGCAGTTCCACATCTTCGGTGCCACCTTCTGGCCGCAGGACTTCATCCTGCTGTCGGCATTGCTGATCATCGCGGCCTTTGGCCTGTTCTTCATCACGGTGCTGGCCGGCCGCGTATGGTGCGGCTCCGCCTGCCCGCAGAGCACCTGGACCTGGATTTTCATGTGGGCGGAAAAGGTTACCGAGGGCGACCGTGGCCAGCGGATCAAGCTCGACGCCGCGCCCTGGTCGGCCGCGAAGCTGCTACGCCGCACTGCCAAACACGCGATCTGGCTGGTGGTCAGTCTCGCAACGGCGCTCGCCTTCGTCGGCTACTTCACGCCGGTACGTGAACTGGTACAAGACCTGTTCACCTTCGAGCTCGGGCTGTCCACCGGCTTCTGGCTGTTTTTCTTCACCGCCGCGACCTACCTCAACGCTGGATGGCTGCGGGAAAAGGTATGCCTGCACATGTGCCCCTACTCGCGCTTCCAGGCGGTGATGTTCGATGCTGACACCCTGCTGGTTTCTTACGATGCGGCCCGTGGCGAAAGTCGCGGTGCGCGGCGCAAGGACAATGATCCGCGCACGCTGGGCCTCGGAGATTGCATCGACTGCACCCTCTGCGTGCAGGTCTGCCCCACCGGAATCGACATCCGCGACGGCCTGCAACTGGACTGCATCAGCTGCGGCGCCTGCGTCGATGCTTGCGACAGCGTGATGGACAAGATGGGCTATGCGCGCGGACTGGTCCGCTTCACATCCGAGCGCGCATTGCAGGGCGGCAGGACGCGTCTGTTTCGCCCACGTCTGGTCGGCTACGCCGCGGCAATGCTGGTGATGATCGGGGCCTTCGTCTGGGCATTGGATGCCCGGCCGATGCTTTCGCTGGACGTCACCAAGGACCGCACCCTGTATCGCGAAAATACGCAGGGCCAGATCGAAAACATGTACAGCCTCAAGGTCATCAACAAGACCCAGCAGCACCGGCAGTACGCGATATCGCTCGGCGAGGGGCCGTTCGAGCTGCACGGTCGACGCGAAATCAGCCTGGCACCGGGGGAGATCGCCGATCAGCCGGTCAGCGTGGCGCTCACCGACGCCAGCCACAGCCGTGCACTGAGCCGTAGGCTGCAGTTCGAGGTTCGGGACCTGGACGATCCGCACAGTGCCGTCAGTACTCACAGCACCTTCGTTGCGCCGGCCAATCCGTGAGTGCGTCATGATCCGCGCAACACGAGACGCACCATCCCCGCGTCGTGCAGTATCGTCACCCGGCATTGCCGAAGGTGAGCCAGACACATGAAGCGCTACGAAAAATTCGCTGACGAGATAGCCGAACTGATCCGCACCGGCGTACTGGCGCCCGGCGAAAGGGTGCCATCGGTGCGCCACGCCAGCCGTACCTATGGGGTCAGCCCGTCGACTGTCTTCCAGGCCTACTACCTATTGGAAGACCGCGGCCTGATTCAGGCCCGGGCGCGTTCGGGCTACTTCGTTCGCGAACATGCCAAGCGCCCGCTGCACGAACCGGAGATCGGCCCACGACTGGCCGAAACCACCGAGGTCGATGTCAGCGATCTGGTGTTCTCGGTGCTCGCCTCGCTGCGTGATCCTGACACCGTGCCCTTCGGCTCAGCCTTTCCCAGTCCTGAGCTGTTCCCGCTGCAACGCCTGGCACGCTCCATGGCACAGTGCGTACGCGACATGCCGACCAGCGCAGTAGTCGCCGAGATGACGGCTGGCAATCCGGATCTGCGCCGGCAGCTCGCCCTGCGCTACATGGTCAGCGGCGTGATGCTGCCGATGGACGAACTGGTGATCACCACTGGCGCCATGGAGGCGCTGAATCTGTGCCTGCAGGTCGTGACCGAGCCGGGTGATCTGGTCGCCATCGAAGCGCCCGCCTTCTACGCCACGCTGCAGGTACTGGAACGGCTCAAGCTCAAGGCGGTGGAAATCCCCGTGCATCCGCGCGAGGGCATCGATCTGGAAACGCTCGCCGACAGCCTCGCCAAGCTTCCGATCAAGGCGTGCTGGTTTATGAGCAGCCTGCAGAATCCGCTGGGCGCGAGCATGGGTGAGCCGAAGAAACTGCAGCTCTACGAACTGCTGCAGCGTCATCAGGTGCCGCTGATCGAAGACGACGTCTACGCCGAGCTCTACTTCACTCAGGAACCACCTAAACCCGTCAAAAGCCATGACCGTCAGGGTCTGGTGATGCACTGCGGCTCATTCTCCAAAAGTCTCGCGCCGGGTTATCGAGTCGGCTGGGTCGCCGGCGGGCGGTACGCCGAGCAGATCAGCCGACTCAAACTAATGACCACCATTTCGCCTTCCGTCCCGGCCCAGGCTGCCATCGCCGATTATCTGCAACACGGCGGCTACGATCGTCATTTACGCAAACTGCGCCACGCCCTGGAGATGCAACAGGGCGCCATGCTCGCCTCCGCCGCCCGGCATTTCCCGGCGACTACGCGGGTCACACGGCCCAGCGGCGGTTACTTCCTGTGGTTCGAGTTTCCGGAGCAGGTCGACTCCCTGCAGCTATTGCAGCTTGCGCTCGCCCAAGGCATCAGCCTCGTCCCCGGTCCGATATTCTCGGCCACTCAACGATTCCGAAACTGCGCGCGGTTGAACCATGGCTACCCTTGGGATGCACGCAGCGAGAAGGCGATGGAATTGCTTGGACGAATGATCAAATCGTTCTGAATCGAAGCCTCGGCAGTAAGCCACGCACGACGCTAAACCTCGATGGTTCCATGCAGGTACTGCACTGCCCGCCCGGCGACGAATACGCGCTCCCCTTCCACCCGGCAATACAGCAGCCCGCTACGACGCGAGGCCTGCAGCGCGACCAGCGACGATTTGCCAAGACGTCCGGCCCAATACGGCGCGAGGCCAGCATGAATCGAGCCGGTGACTGGGTCCTCATCTCCACCATTGGCGGGCCAGAAGTAGCGCGAGACGAAGTCCTGCTCACGCCCCGGCGCGGTGATCACCACATCAAGGGGCGCGAGCGTTTTGAGCGCGGCGAGGTGCGGCGTCAAGCTGCGAACTTGAGCCTCGTCCTCATATACGGCGAACCAGGCCTGACTATTCCTCAGCACAACTTGCGGAACGACGCCGAGGCCGTTGAACAATTCCGCCGGCGGGTTATCCACGCGCTCGGGTTCGCGGTTGGGGAAGTTCATCTCCAACAGGCCGCCGTCCAGCTGCGCGACGCTGATGTTGCCCACCGCTGCTGCACGAAAGGTCAGTGGCGCCGTCGCCATTTCCTGACGGAGCAGCACGAAGGCGCTAGCCAGCGTCGCGTGGCCGCAGAAATCGATTTCGGTCAACGGCGAGAACCAACGAATGTGAAAGGCACCGTCCGGCTCGCGGACCAGAAAAGCGGTTTCCGAAAGATTGTTCTCGATGGCGATCGACTGCATCTGCGCATCGCTCAGCCACTGCTCCAGCGGCACCACCGCAGCGGAGTTGCCCTTGAACAGCTCATCGGTGAATGCGTCGACCTGATAGATCGGCAGTTTCATGCTCGGCCCTCATCCCTGCTCGGCGCCCGCCATCGGGCGCGCTGATCGAGCCAGTCTCGCCGAGCGGGAGGCGCCCGGCAATCTTCCTGAGTGACGTGTGGCTGGCGACGATCACCTGCTGAGTCAGGAGCCCGACACCATGCTGGCGGTCAATGTGGGCTTGATCGGCTCTGTCGGCGGCTGGCATTGCGTCTGCGCGCCAACCTGCAGATAGGGTTGAAGAATCGGCGCCATGCCCTTGAGCACCTGCACCGGCAGCGCCGAGGTGAAGCGGAAGCTGTCCGCGCCACGCCCCGGAACATAAGCAGTCAAGGTGCCGAAATGATTCGGGCCGAGAAAGAACACGAAGGTGGCGGTCCGGTTGATCGCCAACGAACTGATCAGCCGGCCACCCGCGCCGATGGTCTGGATGCGGTTGTCGCCCGTTCCGGTCTTGCCCCCAACACGCAGCGGTTCGCCGTCAGCCTGCATAAAGCTGCCACGCAGACGCCGCGCCGTACCGCCCTCGACGACATTGGCGAGCGCTTCGCGTAAAGCCGCGGCCACTTCGCTGTGCAGCACCCTGACACCCGTATTCGGCCTGATGCCCACGCGCGTTTCATACGGCGTGTCGCTGGCAAAATGTAGGCTGTCGATACGCACACTGGGCAGCCTTACGCCGTCATTGACGATGATGCCCATCAACTCCGCCAGCGCGGCCGGGCGATCGCCGGAGCTGCCCAGCGCGGTGGCGAGCGACGGCACTAAGTGTTCGAAGGGATAACCCAGGCGCTGCCAGCGGCGATGAATATCGGTGAAGGCTTCCACTTCCAACATGATGCGGATACGACTGTCGCGCGCACTCTTGTGCCGACTGCGGAACAGCCAGCCGTAGACCTCCTGCCGCTCAGCGGTGCTGGCAGCGATTACCTCGGAGATTCCCGCGTCCGGGTGCTTGATCAGATAGCCCAGCAACCACAGATCCAGCGGATGCACTCTGGCGATGTAACCCTGATCCGGCAGGCTATAGGCACCGGGGCCGTAACGGGTGTACAGCGAATCGAGTTTCTCGTCGTTAAGTTCGACGCCCGGCAGGGCCTGCTTGAGGAAGCGATCAAAGGCGGCGCGATCGGCTTCCGGCATCAGGTAGCGGTGCACCGCGGCGAGCCGGGGCGGCGTCGGGCGCATGCCATCGAGCAGCACTTCGATGCGTTCGTCGGCGGTCTTGCCGCGGTATTTCTTCCAAAAGCGCTGAAGGAACACCGAGCCCTCGCGGTCGGCGAAGCGTCGCAGGTATTCGCGCCGCTCGGGGTTATCGTCGCTCTTCAACAGCTCGGAGCCATTGGATGTCTGGTAAGTACTGTACCTCACCAGATCACGCATCAGACGCACAAACGGCAGGTTGATCGACTCTCGCAGAGCCTCGCGCATGGTGGGCAAACGCCCGTCATCTTCCCGACGGAAATTACCGAATCGATGCATGCCGGCGCCCGTGAAGAAGCGCTCGGCGGGGCTGGCCGAGTAACGGCGCTCCAGCGCCGCATCGAGCATCGCCGGCAGGTTGCGATCCTTATTCTCGATCAGATAACCCACGGCCCAGCGTGTCAGCGGATCGACCGCCTCGGCTTTGCGCAACTCGCTGATCTCGCTTTGCGCGTAGCGATCATGCAACTCGGCAATCACTTCGAGATAGGTAGTCAGCACGCGCAGCTTGGCCGTGGAGCCCAGCTCCAGTTTGCTGCCTTCATTGATGTCGAACGGCTGGTTGGTGTTGTCGGTCTGTACCCGCACGCGGAAGCCCTGCTCACCGCGCTCGAACAGCGTGAAGCTGTAGCGGACGTCCGCGGTGCGCTCCGGCGACAACATGCGTTCGCCGAACAGCCCTACTTCACCAGCAAACTCCGGCTCCGCCAGGCGCAGCAGATAATCGCTGACCTGCTTCTGCAATTCGCCGTGCAACGGCGTGGTGGCAGCCAGATCGAGTCGATCCAGTTCGTACAGCGACACGCCGAGCAGACTGCTCAGGCGCATGCGCGCGGCGGTGATGCCCTTACTGGTCGGCACCTCGCGGATGCCCGGCTCGCGGCGTAGATCACGGAACACCACCTTCTGCTGCAGCGCCGCATTGCGCAGCCGGGTGCCAATCACCCCACCGTTGGCCAGCAGCCGGATGTGGCTGTCGGTGAGCGCCGCCATGTCATCGCGCCCGGCGAACAGGTAATAGGACGGGCGCCGCTGAGCGATCAGCAACGACAACACCTGGCGCAGCGCCAGGCCCCGCGCCTCATAACTGACATCGGCATTGCGGCGCGAGTCCAGCGCACGGTTGACCTCGGCGAAATCCGCGCCGAACCAGAGGCGCAGCCCATCGGCGATGCCATGCACTTCGCCGTGACCGTACGCCGCCGACAGCGGCACGCTGTTGAGGTAGTCGCGCACGATGCGCTTGCGCGTGGTCAAGGTTTGCTGACCTTCGCGGTAGGTGCGCACGCTCGCCGATATCATCTGCCGAATCTTTTCTTCGACGCTTCCGGTTCGACCTTCTGGCGAGTGGCGGTATTTCTCCACCTGGGTCGCGAGCGTACTGCCGCCAGCCGCCTGCACCGGCAGGCCGAGCTTCTTTTCGACCTGGCTCACAGCCGCCATGGTGAAACGCGGCCAGTCCACCGCCGGGTTGGCGCGGGGTCGCTCGGCATTGAGCAGCCCACGATCCTCGATGAACAGCAGGCTCATCGCGATGATGGGCGGCACGTCTTCGAAGGTTTCGTAGTACTGATGTGGGTAGCTGTTGGCGTATAGGGGCTCGCCACGGCAATCGTCTATCGTTAGACCCGCCTGCGATTTCTCCGGATAGGGCAGGAAGAAGCCGTGGCTGGCGTAGCGTTGCAAGGCCGGCGAAAAACGCACCTGCTGCTGGATATCGAAACCGCGCTCGGTCAGTCGCTCGAGAAATGTCGGCAGCGCTGCATAGCCCAGACGCCGATCGAAAGGCCCGGCCTCGGGGAAGCGGATACTGGTACTCGCGCCGGGCTCGACCCGATAGTCGAGATTCTCGGCATAACGGCTCAGCCAGAGCGCCTGCAGCTTTGAGGTGTGCATCTCATGCCAGGCCGCATAGCCGCCGCCTGCCAGCAGCGAGATGCCCAGCAACAGCGTCATGCGGCGAGCCAGACGGCTGCCGTGCGTGGTTGGTCTACCGGTTTTGCTGGCCTTCGATGCGCGCTTGCCACCAGCCGCCCGGGAGGTATCGCTCCGCCATACTGCGCCCATATATTCCGGCCTGGCTTCCTAGGAAAATCACAGGCTTAAGCTTAGCTGTTGGCGTTTCGTTCACGTATTCAAGCAGACGAACGGAGCCGCTCAAGAACGGCCTTGGCAGAGCCCCTTATTCGATCCAGGTTGGATAAAAACCGAGCCGCGCTTGCAGCTGAGCATCTCGCACCTGCAAGACCTCTGCAGGTAGCGGCTTTTGCGCGCCTTCACTGCCGACGGCATCGCCATGAAAGAAGTAGCGCTGCCCATCATCCAGGGTGAGAAACAGCCCTAGCGCGCCATGCCCGGGCAGTTCCACCACTATCAGCCGCCCGTCGCCGAACAGGTCGAGGCTATCCTCGAATCCATAAAAAGAACGCCGTTCGAAGCGCAGCGGCTGCCAATCGACCCCATGGGCGTACTGCGCTGGGATCACCGCGGGCGGCGTTGCGGTGCGGGCGTAGTGAATGCTTTCCGGATTGGCCAGGACCGGCAGATCGGCGAAGTCGGCCAGCCCGGACGCGTACTCCCAACGGGCACACCCCAGCACGACCCGGTCGACGCTGATGCCATCGCGATCAAGCTGATCACGCGCAGGCTGTACGGCCCTGTAGCGCTTTTCCCGCCAGGGAACCGCGCTGTTCAGCTGCGCATCGATCTGCCGGCCAAGGCCCGTGCCGAATAACAGCCGACGGCCCTGATGTTCGATCAGAACGGCGATGTGGTTGACCACTGGCGGCGCTATCCAGCCACCGTCACGCCAAGCGAACTCACCGCTGGACGTGGTCTGCGCAGTGCGAACCAAGCTGAAGCGCAGTTCCGCTGCGTTCAGCGTCCCGGCCAACAGCATCAATGACAGACCGATAATAGTCAGGCTGCGCATGGCTCACACTCCTGACTCGGGAAGGAATGGCGAAAACTGGGGTGAAGCGAACGTCAACGGCAGACGCGAGCGTCTTAGCGTCCAACGCCCCGGCGTCAGCGCGAGCATTCGCTCCGCGCCGGGCGGCGGTGTGACACCCAACGCCTCGTATTGCTCAGGCCAGACCAGCTCGGCCCGTGCTTGCAGGTGCAGCAGATCGCCGCTGCTGAAATCGATCAGCAACAGCCCGCAGCGCGGCTCGCGAAGCAAATTGCCGAGCGTGTTGAATAGCCGGTTGCCGCTGTAGTCCGGCATCCAGAGCCGACCGTCCCGGCCGACTTCGATAAAACCGGCCGGGCCGCCACGATGCGAAATATCCACCCCGCCGCCCTGCGGATCCGAACTCTGGCTGGCTATGAATAGCGTGTCCGCGTCCGTCACCAGCGCCAGCCACTGCTGGTCCAGGCCATCGCCTTCGAGCATTAAACCCGGCGGGCGCGGAATCACCTGCCAATCACGCGCCTGGATGTACTTCGGGCAATTGCCGAACGACTGCGCGACCGCAACGCTGAAGCCTCGCTCGTCTCTTTCAACGACTCGCCCATTCATCCGGTTGCGTCTGCGGGTCGGCCACTCGAGCCCGAGCAAACCGACCGCGGCGCGCGGCTGCAGCAATGACGTGATCGAGTCGTCGATTTGAGGCTTGGCGCCGACACAAAGCAGGGCCGGATGCGGCGACCAGGCGAACCCGGCCTCACCGCAGAGTACCGATGCATGAGGCTGCCCTTCGCTGTCCACTGCCGCCACTAACAACGCCGGCAATTGCGCGAAGAATTCCCGATGCTGCTCAGGCATGAATGGGCGGATCACGCGACTGCCTATCTGCTCAGCTTTTTCGCGAACGCCAGCGCGGGTCTGAACCAACTGCTCGCCGACGTGGAACGGACTGCTCATCGCGATACCTCCTATTCCAGGCCAGGCATGCCGATGTAGCCCGGTAGCTCACGGATGCGCGAGCACCAGGCACGGATTGCCGGGTACGGACCGAGATCGATACCGCCTTCGCCAGCCAGTGCCGCATAGGGATATACCGCGAGATCGGCGATGGTTGGCGCAGCGGTTTCGGCCAGCCAGGCATGTTCGGTGAGCTGCTGCTCGACCAGCTGCAAAGCAGCAATAGCACGGCTGGTGGTCAAGGGTTCGTCGATCGGGCGGCGGAACAAGCGCCCTACCCGAGCCGTCGCCGGGCCGTGATGCATCTCGTTGGCGGCGAAACTCAGCCAGCCAACGACGCGCGCCTGAGTGAGCGCATCCTGCGGATACCAGACTTCGTCGGCGTAGCGCCGTGCCAGATAGACGAGGATGGCCTGGGAGTCGACCACGCGGATATCGCCATCCTCCAGAACCGGCACCTGCCCGCGCGGGTTGATAGTGAGAAACGACGGTTGCTTGTGCTCGCCTTGCAGCAGATTCACCGGCACCAGCTCAACCGGCTGGCCGATCAGGCTGAGAAACAGGCGCGCTTTGTAGCAGTTACCGGACAGGGTCAGATCGTACAGTTTCATCGTGTCGCTCCTTCGCAAGATGGGGGGAGGTAAAAGGCACGACTGGATAATAGACAGACCTGTCTGTACACTTCAAGCACAATGTTCACGAGGATGACGATTGGAGGGAAAAGAATCGCTCCCGCATAATGGCCGCCCGAGGAGACCGATATGGCAACGAACAAGCGCGACCTATTGCTCAGCACTGCCGAGCGGCTGTTCTACACAGAGGGCTACCACGCCACGGGCATCGACCGGATTCTCAGCGAGTCTGGCGTGGCGAAGATGACGCTGTACAAGCACTTCAAGTCGAAGGAAGAGCTGATCTTGGCGGTGCTCGACGCCCGTCAGCTGCCAATGCTCGAGCGCCTGCGCGAAGCGCGCGACACCCTGCCGCCACGCAAGGCGCTGCTCGGCGTTTTCGATGGGTTGAACAATATGATTCACAGCCCGAGCACGTTTTGTGGCTGCCTGTTCATCAACGCCGCGGCCGAATATCAGGACCGCGATCATCCGATTCATCAGCGCTCGGCGACGTACAAGGCTCAGTTTCAGACGCATCTGCGCGAACTGCTCGAGGCGCTCGACGCACCGCAGCCAGAGCAGCTAGCGCGACAACTGCAGTTTCTGATCGAGGGCGCGCTGAGCATGGCGCACATCGAAGGTCCCGCCGATCAGGCGCTGCTGGCCAAGGCGGCGGCTGAGCAGTTGCTGCAGGCGGCCGGCGTCTGAATAAACGCCGGCGATGCGCCCTTATGCCGGGCGCTCTTCCTTCACGCGGAACCAGGCGGCGTAAAGCGCCGGCAGGAATAGCAGCGTCAGTGCGGTCGCGACGATCAAACCGCCCATGATCGCCACCGCCATCGGCCCGAAGAACACGCTACGCGACAGCGGAATCATTGCCAGCACCGAGGCCAGCGCGGTCAACACGATGGGCCGGAACCGGCGCACCGTGGCGTCGATGATGGCGTTGAAGCGATCCTGACCGGCGCCGATGTCCTGCTCGATCTGGTCCACCAGAATCACCGAGTTGCGCATGATCATCCCCGACAGCGCGATGGTGCCGAGCATCGCGACGAAGCCGAACGGTTTGCCGAACAACAGCAGGAACAGCGCAACGCCGATCAGCCCCAGCGGCGCTGTGAGAAAGACTATCGCCGAGCGCGAGAAGCTTTTGAGCTGGATCATCAACAGGCTGACCACGACAATGATGAACAACGGCATACCGGCATTCACCGACGCCTGTCCGCGGCTGGAGTCTTCCACCGTCCCGCCAACCTCCAGCAGATAGCCGCTGGGTAGCGCATCGCGAATCTCGCTCAGCGTCGGCTCGATCTGCTGCACCAACGAAGCCGGTTGTTGTTCGCCATAGATATCGGCACGCACCGTCACCGTCGGCAGGCGATTGCGATGCCAGATCACGCCCTCCTCGAAGCCATATTCCAGCGTGGCGACTTGCGACAAGGGCACGCTGAGACCGCTGGCGGTAGGAATCGCCAGGCTGGGCAGCATCGACAACATTTCGCGCTCGCGCTCGGTGCCGCGCAGCAGGATCTCGATCAGCTCGTTGTCCTCGCGGAACTGTCCGGCCGTGGTGCCGGTGAAGGTACGTTTGAGGAAGCTCGACAGCTCGACGGTGCTCACCCCTAGCGCGCGGGCGCGATCCTGATCGACATTCAGCCAGACCACCTTGCTCGGCTCTTGCCAGTCCAGGTGAACATTAGCGACATACGGATTTTCACGCACCTTGGCGGCGACCTGGCGCGCCAGCTTGCGAGCCACATCGATATGCTCGCCGGTTACCCGGAACTGGACCGGATAGCCTACCGGCGGACCGTTTTCCAGACGGCTGACGCGTCCGCGCAACGTCGGAAAATCTTCACGCAGGCGCTCGATCAGCCAGCTGCGAAGGGCTTCGCGCTCCTCGATACTCTTAGCCAGCACCACAATCTGGGCGAAGCTGGTAGCAGGCAGCTGCTGATCGAGCGGCAGATAAAAACGTGGCGAGCCGTTGCCGACATAGGCGACGTAGTTGTCGATACCGGCACGGTCCTGGAGCAGTTCTTCGAGGCGGCGCACCTCGGATTCGGTGGCCTTGAGCGAAGCGCCTTCGGTCAGTTTGAGATCGACCATCAGCTCCAGACGTCCCGATACCGGGAAGAATTGCTGTGGAACGACACGGAACAGGGCAATCGAGCCGGCGAAGAGCAACAGTGTCAGTACGATCACCGTTTTGCGTCGACGCACGCAGAAGTGAATGATCCGCCTCACGCGCTGATAGAACGGCGTCGCATAGGGATCGTGTCCTGCATCGCTGCCACCGTGTTTCCGCGCGTGACGCTTGGCCAGATCAGGCAGCAACTTGGCGCCCAATAATGGGACGAACATCACCGCGGCGATCCACGAGGCCACCAGCGCGATGGTCACCACCTGAAAAATCGAACGGGTGTACTCACCGGTACTCGATTGCGCCGTGGCAATCGGCAGAAAACCGGCCGCAGTGATCAGGGTTCCGGTGAGCATCGGAAAAGCCGTGCTGGTCCAGGCGTAACTCGCAGCCTTGAGCCGGTCGAAGCCCTGCTCCATCTTGATCGCCATCATCTCCACGGCGATGATCGCGTCGTCCACCATCAGCCCGAGCGCCAACACCAGTGCGCCGAGCGAAATCTTGTGCAGACCGATGTCGAGGTAATGCATGGTGGCAAAGGTCATCGCCAGCACCAGCGGAATCGATAGCGCGACCACCAGACCGGTGCGCACGCCGAGCGAGAAGAAGCTCACCAGCAGTACGATCACCAGCGCCTCGATGAGCACCTGAACGAACTCGCCGACACCGGTTTTCACCGCCGCCGGTTGGTCGGACACCTTGCGCAGCTCCATGCCGGCCGGCAATTCCTGCTGCAATCGCGCGAATTCGCCCTGCAGTGCCTCGCCCAGCATAAGGATGTCGCCACCGTCCTTCATCGACACCGCCAGACCGATCGCCGGCTCGCCCATGAAACGCATACGCGGGGCTGGTGGGTCGTTGAAGCCGCGGTAGACCTCGGCCACATCACCGATACGGAAGGTGCTACCGGCGACCCGGATGGGAAAATCACGAATTTCCTTCACCGTTTCGAAGCTGCCGGTGACACGCAGCTGGACACGGTCGCTCGGCGTCTCGACGAAGCCCGCCGACATCACCGCATTCTGCGCTTCGAGCGCCTGCTGCACGGCTTCCAGCGGTACTCCCAGGTTGGCCAGCTTGACGTTGGAAAGCTCAATCCAGATCTTTTCGTCCTGCAGGCCAATCAGCTCTACCTTGCCGACGTTCTTTACGCGCTGCAGCTGCAGCTGGATGCGATCGGCATAATCCTTGAGCACTGCATAGTCGAAGCCCTTGCCGGTCAGCGCATAGATATTGCCGAAGGTGGTGCCAAACTCGTCATTGAAGAACGGACCCTGCACACCAGCCGGCAAGGTGTGGCGAATGTCGCCGATCTTTTTGCGAATCTGATACCACAGTTCAGGAATCTGCTCGGAGCGCAGAGAATCACGCGCCATGAAGGTCACGTTGGATTCACCCGGCCGCGAGAAGGACACGATGCGTTCGTATTCGCCCGTCTCCATCAGCTTCTTCTCGATGCGCTCGGTGACCTGACGAGAGACTTCCTCGGCCGTGGCGCCGGGCCACTGGGTCTGGATCACCATCGCTTTGAAGGTGAAGGGTGGGTCTTCGCTCTGGCCGAGCTTGCTGTAGGAAAGCACCCCGACGACAGCCACCAGCAGCATCAGATAGATCACGATCTGCCGGTTACCCAGCGCCCAGGCAGAGAGATTGAAGCGCATCGCGATTACTCCTGCGCCGCCAGCACGACCGGTCGGTTGTCGCGGTCGACTGCCCTCACCTCCTGGTTTTCGTGCAGCATCTGCACGCCGGCCAGCACGACCCAATCGTCAGCTTGCAAACCCTCCAGTATGGGTACCAGAGCTTCGCCGAAGGCACCGGTGCGTACGGCGACTCGTTCCAGCGTGGCGCCACCCTTCACTCGCCAGACATAGGCCTTGCCCTGCTCGGCCGTGACAGCCGAAAGCGGTACGGCCAGCGGCACCTCGCCATTGTTGCGGATCGACACCAGGGCGCTCTGACCCAGCTCGGCCGGCACATCGGCATCATCGAACGCGACGCGCGCCGAGTAGGTACGCGTTTGCTGATCGGCCGCCGGCGATAATTCACGAATGTGCCCCGGGTGCTGCGTGCCCGGGTGCGACCAGATTTCCACCGAAACCTTTTGGCCTACCGCATAACGATCCAGCGCCTGCTCCGGCAAATTGATCGCCACCTCGCGCTCGCCGTCGGCGGCCAGCACGAACGCGGTCTGCCCTGCCGCGACCACTTGGCCGACCTCGACCCGACGCTGGGCGATCACCCCGTCGCGGGTCGCCCGCAAAACGGCATAGTCCACCTGGTTGCGCGCCACATCGAATTCCGCGCGCGCTTGCTGCAGACGCGCCTGGGCCGAGCGATAGGCATTTTCGGAAGAATCGAACTGCGAGCGGCTGACCAATTGGCGGTTCATGAGCGTCTTGTAGCGCTCGTGCTCGGCGCGAGCGACGCGAAGATTGGCCTCCGCGGCTGCAACCTGGGCGCGCAGGCCTTCCAGTTGCAATTGCACGTCCCGCGGATCGAGCTTGGCCAAGGGCTGATCCTTGCGCACCCGCTCGCCGGCTTCGACCAGTCGCTCGGTCACCTTTCCGCCGATTCGGAACGACAATTCAGGCTCGTAACGCGCGTGCACCTCGCCCGGATAGCTTTCGACCGCCTCGCTGGCCGGCTGCGGTTGAACCACCATGACCGGCCTTGCCGAGAGCTGCTCGGGCTCGCCATTGCCGCAACCGGCCAGCAAGGCGAGACCAATGACACCAAGGAAAGGCAGGGCATGTCGGAACACGATCGGTTCTCTCTCTGTCGCAAGGTGGGTTCTAATACTTGTACTGCGCGGTATAGTAAAAATACCGAACTCACCAGTCCAGTATTAAAACAGCTATGACAGAAAACCAATCCGTGCCCTCTGGCCCGGGCCGTCCGAAAGATCCGGCCAAGCGTGACGCGATACTCGCAGCGGCTCAGGTGCTGTTTCTCAGCAACGGCTACGAAGGCAGCAGCATGGACGCCATCGCCGCTGAGGCGGGCGTCTCGAAGCTCACGCTATACAGCCACTTCAAGGACAAGGAGGCGTTGTTTGGCGAGGCGATAAAGACCACTTGCGAGACGCGCCTGCCACGCACGCTGTTCGTCCTCGAGCACGATTGCTCGATCAGCCAGGTGTTGCTGGAGCTGGGTCATGCATTCCATGCCTTGGTCAACAGCCCGGAGTCCATCGGACTGCACCGTGTCATGGTCGCGTTGGCCACGCAGAATTCCGCGCTGTCGCGCATGTTCTTCGACGCGGGACCGCAGCGTTTGCTGGTGGATCTGGAACAGCTCGTGATTCAAGCCAACCAGCGCGGACTGCTACATGCGAACGAGCCCATGCGCGCCGCCGAACACTTCTGCTCACTGATAAAGGGCGCGGCGCATTTCCGCTTGTTGATCGGCTACTCGGAGTTGCCTGACCAGGAAGAAGCCGATAAACATGTGCAGGACTGCGTCGCCTTGTTCATGCGCGCTTATGGAAGCGTGAAACCCGGATCGCAGGAGCCGGCATAGGAACCGACTCGATAGTTTTGCGCTACGAGGAGAATCGCCGCGCTGCGAACGGCTACAAGGCGGAAAGGGTCCGGTATTCATCCTGCGCGAGCTGATCGGTCATGCCGCTGACGAAATCCTGCAGCATTCGGCAGCGGTAGTAGAACTCCCACAACGGCTGATCAGGCGAATCCACAGGGTGGGCTTTCATGGCTTCGTGGTAGGCCTTGATGAGCTGGCTGGGCAACCGCCGCGCGAGCATTTGCAGATGCGGCTCACGGCGGCAGCCGCCCTCGGTCAATGCCTGGAAGGTTTCCGGAGCGACGCGCAACAGCGGTGCGTAGGCGTCGAGCAAGCCTTGCAGGATGCGATAGCCCTGCAATTGCAGAGTTTCCACTTCCCGGTGGCAGAACACCCGATCCATCGCCACGTCTTTGAAGGTTTGCACGATGGCATTGGCCAGGCTGGCATCTTCCAACAATGCACGGTCCAGCGTGCCGTGATAGACCGCTTCGATGTTGTCGACGAACTGCTGAGCCGCATGCTGCACCAGCGGATGGACCATATTCACGCGCAACCAGATGAAGAACTCGCCGACCTTGTTGATCGGCTCCTTGCGCGCCCGCGATTCGGCATAGGCGACCATGCTGCGAAAGCTGCGCCCGGTTGGTGCGATCGGCTCGTCCGGCGACCCGTGCTCAGCGAACTTGGCTACCAGCAGCTGCGCCAGCTGTTCAATGGTGAAGATGCCCTTCTCCACCGAGTCCTCGATATCGGCCAAGCAATAAGCGATGTCGTCCGCTGCTTCCATGATGTAAGCAACGGGATGACGCGTGCCGGGGTGCAGACCCAGCGCGGTGCGCAAATCATCCACGAACGGCGCTTCGGATAGATAGAAGCCCGGCTTCTTGTGCAGATAGGCGCCTGGCGTGCCCTTGTCAGGCTTGGGCGCGTAGGCCGCCCGCACGTACTTGAGCAGACCGGCCGTCTGGGTATAGGTCAGGTTCAACCGCAACAGGCTGACCACCAGACGAATCGCCTGAGCGTTGCCTTCGAACTGTTTGAGATCGAGCAGCATACGTGCGCGCAGCTCGGCATCGCCCTGCCCCACCGGGTCGGCGGCTTCGAAAAGAGCCTCCAAGTGACGTGCAAACCACTCACTGATAGCGAACTCACCGAAGTGCCCAAACGGGGGATTGCCGATGTCGTGCATCAGGCAGGCCATCTCCACCAGGCTTTCCAGCGCCCCTTCCAGATCATCGAGGCCATACAGGCTGGCCTTGTTGCCAAGCTGCTTATATAGCGTACGGACGATGAAACGACCGGTCTGTTGGACCTCCAACGAATGCGTCAGCCGGCTACGCACCGCCGCGTTGCGCTCCAGCGGGAACACCTGCGTTTTCTGCTGCAGGCGACGCACCGCCGCCGAATTTATGATGCGGCCGCGGTCGCTTTCCAGCTGGTCGATGACCGCGTGCAGATTGCCGTCCGAGGCGCGCATCCCCGGCTCCAACTGGCCGTAGGGCCGTTGGCGGGTGATCTTGTCCTTGAAGTTCAGGGGCACTGGCATGGATCGCACTCGATAGATAAGAAAGCCGAGCCTAGCGCGGCATGACGGCTTTACCAAGACCGCTGCCCCGCCCTAGCCCTGCTCGACTAGAATCGCCCGCTCAGCCAGGAGCGAAGCATCATGAGCAGAGCGGATTTTCATCACCAACATGCCGAGCGGGCGACCGCCGAAGCACGGCGGCTGCTCGACAAGCGACCCGAACTGGGAGCTCGCTGGCTACCCTGGGTCGCCTCGGAACTCTACCAACTCACCCCACCGGAATACGCGGCGATGGTTCGCCGTGCGCTGGCTCGCCTGAACGAAGGCTGAGGCGCAGCCAGCCAACGCCTTCAACCAGACCTCCATCGCCTCGCCTCAACGGCAGGCGAGGCGCTGTGAGCAGAAAACCTTTGCAGTCATCAGACGACAAGCTCAAGTAAAGGCCGATTTTGCCGATGTCATATTACGACTAACTTCAGTGGCATCCGGCCTTGAGGAAACAACAATGAAAAATCTGAAGGTCAGCTACAAGCTGGCTCTGGGTTTCGCAGCCGTACTGCTGTTGACCGTCTGCGTTGCCGCTATCGGCGTGCTCAGCATGGACGCGCTGATCTCCCGCAGCGACAAGGCACAGACGGCTGAAAACCTGCTCAACGAAGCCAACGAAATTCGCTACGCGCAGGTGCGCTTCGAGGAGCGCAGCGATCCCAGCCACGTCGCTCGCGTCACGGACTCGGTGGCGAACATCGTTCAGATCATCGAAAGGGAAAGGGCCAGCTTCTCCGAGCCGCAAGACCTTGAGTATCTGGAAATCATCGCCAGTGAAGCCCGCCATTACCAGGACGCGTTCGAAAAACTGGTAGCCCTCCACGCGCAGAAAACGCAAACCCGCGCCAACTGGGTCGAGACTGGAAACAACACTGACAAACTGATCGGCGACCTGGAGCGACGCTGGAACGGCGTCCAGGGCAACCCGGTACTGCATCCAGCCAGCGATACCGCCAATATCGCCCTGCTCACCAGCGAACTGTCCAAGCAGAACCGGCTGCTGCGCTACACGGTGCGTGGCTACCTAATGGAAGAATCCGAGGCCGCCCTGCAGGCGCTCAATCAGCAGTTCGACAGCCTCAACGCAGCCATTGCAGCCCTGGAAAGCGAGCTGATCGGGCCTCAGGCAAAAAGCCTGCAGACGCTCAAGGCCAGCGCGAACGAATACGTCGAGCTGGTCAAGAAGCTACCGCCCATCGTCGCCATGCAGCAACAGACGCACCAGGACATGGAAGCGATCTTCGCCAGGCTCTATGAGCAGGCTCAGGCCATCATCGCCAGCCAAACCAGCAAACGCGCCGAGGAAGCCCAGGCCAAGAAGGTGCAAGTCATTGGCATCACTTTGCTGGCTATCGTCCTGGGGGTTCTGATCAGCGCCTTGATCGTTCGGCAGATTACCCAGCCGCTGAATCAGGCGGTGCGAATGGCCGAGCGTATCGGCGCCGGCGATATGACCGGACAGGATGTGGATAAACGCCACGACGAGTTCGGTCAGCTGCTCGATGGGCTGGGCAAAACCCGCAGCAACCTGCAATCGCTCATCGGCCATATTGGCGGTATCACCACGCAGCTGGCGGCCGCCTCGGAAGAACTGTCGGCAGTCACCGCCCAGGCCAGCGCTGGCGTCAGCAGCCAACGCCAGGAAACCGATCAGGTCGCCACCGCCATGCATGAAATGACCGCCACGGTGCAGGAAGTGGCGCGCAACGCCGAAGAAGCATCAGATGCTGCCAAGCGCGCGGACCAACAGGCAACCAAGGGCAACGCCGTGGTTCAACGGGCGCTGGCGCAGGTCGATCGATTGTCCGCGGAAGTCACACTTTCCGCCGAAGCCATGACCCAGCTGAACCAGGAAACCGATGGCATCAGCACCGTACTGACGGTGATCAACGGCATCGCCGAACAAACCAACCTGCTCGCGCTCAACGCTGCCATCGAGGCGGCGCGTGCGGGTGAGGCGGGTCGTGGTTTTGCCGTGGTTGCCGACGAAGTGCGCGGCTTGGCGCAGCGCACCCAGCAATCCACCGCGCAGATCGAAGAGCTGATCAGCAATCTGCAGAAAGGCGCGCGTACCGCCTCGGGGATGATGGACAGCAGCAGTAGTCTCGCCAAGGACACGGTCAGTCTGGCACGTGATGTCGGTGCGGAACTGCAGGCGATCACCGAGACGGTATCGATCATTCAGGCGATGAACCTGCAGATCGCCACCGCGGCAGAGCAGCAAAGTTCAGTGGCCGAAGAGATCAATCGCAGTGTGCTCAACGTGCGCGACGTGGCCGACCAATCCGCCGAAGCGGCGCAGGAAACGGCAGCGTCCACGGCGCAACTGGCTCAACTGGGCAGCGAGTTGCAGACGCTGATTGGCCGCTTCAAGGTCTGATATGAAATCTGCAGAACCGGATCGGGCATGATGTCGCGATCCGGTTCCTTCTAGGCAGCCGAACCGCCCAGCACCATGCGCACCCGGCCCAGCAGCCAACCGCCGCCTACGTTGATCATCAGCCCCAGCATTACCAGCAGCGCTCCGATCGCCTGCATCACACCAAGATGCTCATCGAGCAGCAACGCGGCGGACGTCAGCCCCACCACCGGCACCAGCAACGAGAAAGGCGCCACGGTGTTGGCCGGATAGCGCGACAGCAACCGGCTCCACAGGCTGTAGCCAAGGATGGTCGCACCGAAGGCCAGATAGAGAAGCACCAGAACCGAACTCCAGCCGATGCCGCGCAATGCGCTTTCGATGACTTGCGGGCCTTCCAGCATCCATGAAAGCGCAAAGAATGGGATTGGTGGAATCAGGCTGCCCCAAACCACCAATCCGACCAGGTTCACCTTGCCCACCTTGCGTGTCACGATATTGCCCAGCGCCCACATCGACGCCGCACAGATGGTCAGCACGAAGCCGGCCAAGGTCATGCTGCGATCGCCCTGCATGCCGATCAGCAGCAGCCCGCCCGCAGCGATCAACAAGCCGATGAAATTGGTCGCACGCAGACGCTCGCCAAGAAACAGCGCGGCGAAGAACAGCGTGAAAAATGCCTGCGATTGCAGCACCAACGAAGCCAGCCCGGCCGGCATGCCGACATTCATGGCCGAGAACAGAAAGGCGAACTGCCCAAGCGAGATGGTCGCACCATAGGCCAGCAGCCAGCGCAGCGGCAGTTGCGGACGTTTGATGAACAAAATCGCCGGGAAGGCTGCAAGCAGGAAACGCAACGCGCCCAGTAGCATCGGCGGAATATCATCCAGACCGACCTTGATCACCACGAAGTTCATGCCCCAGACGATGATTACCACCAGGGCCAGCAGGAGGTCTTTGGGTACCATGGCGCACTTCCCGGGTTAAAAAATCATTAAAGCCCTCTCTTGCAATCGTGCACTCATACAGCGAGCAAAGGATTCGGCAATACAGTCGCAGCGCGGTAAACCTGCCCCGCGAACGGCTCTTTCCGGCATGGGTCGATGCCATGCACTCCGTGCCAGCTTCGGCTGCAAAAGAGCTAGAATCGCTAGCGAACGAATCAACCCGCACGAGAACAAGCATGGGCGCACAGTGGAAAGCGAAGCATAAAGAAGCGGCAGCCAACGCCAAGGGACGCACCTTCGGCAAGCTGTCGAAGGAGATCATGATCGCAGCCCGCAGCGGCGCCGATCCGGATATGAATCCCCGCTTGCGCCTGGTGGTGGAACAGGCCAAGAAAGCCTCGATGCCGCGAGAAACCCTGGAGCGCGCAATCAAGAAAGGCGCTGGCCTGCTCGGTGAAAGCGTCCACTACGAACGCACCACCTATGAAGGTTTCGCCCCGCATCAGGTGCCGGTGATCGTCGAGTGCCTGACCGACAACGTCAACCGCACCGTCGCTGAAATCCGCGTACTGTTCCGCAAGGGTCAGCTCGGTTCGTCCGGCTCCGTCGCTTGGGATTTCGACCACTGCGGCCTGATCGAAGCGGCGCCGGACACGGCTGATGCCGATCCGGAACTGGCCGCCATCGAAGCCGGCGCGCAGGATTTCGAAGCCGCCGAAGACGGGGCCACGCTATTCATCAGTGATCCCAGCGACATGGACGTGGTCTGCCGTGCGCTGCCCGAACAGGGCTTCACCGTACAGTCGGCACAGCTCGGCTATCGACCCAAGAACCCCGTCACCACGCTTTCCGATGCGGAGCTCGAAGAAGTCGAAGCCTTCCTCGCGGCCATCGATGCCCATGACGATGTGCAGAACGTCTATGTCGGCCTGGCGGGCTGACGGGTCTGGATTCCGGTAGAGGGCAAACACCATGAGCACGAACAAACCGAATACGCCGTACGCCCAGCGCGAACAGGGCTATCGCGAGAAGGCGCTGAAAATGTACCCCTGGGTCTGTGGACGTTGCGCGCGGGAGTTCTCAGGCAAGCGGCTGAGCGAATTGACGGTCCACCATAAGGACCACAACCACGACAACAACCCCGAGGATGGCTCCAACTGGGAACTGCTCTGCCTGTACTGCCACGACAACGAGCATTCACGCTATACGGACAATCAGTACCAGGCCGAAGCCAGGCCCGGCAGCGATCTGGGCCCGAAGGAAACCTTCAAGGCCTTCGCCAACCTGGGTGACCTGCTCAAGGGCAAGTCAGATTGATTCAGCGATCTCGAATCTGTTCCCGTTTCGCGTGAGCCGCGACGAAACGGGAACAGCTCACACGCCCCGGTTACTTGACCAGCAGGACCGGCACCGAAACCTCATGGACCACGCGGTTGGCAACCGAGCCCAGCAACATGCCGGTAAAGCTACCTAGTCCGCGTGTGCCCATGACGACGGTGTCGCAGCCGAATTGCTGCACGGCCGTATTCACCTGCGCTGCGACATCGCCTAGAACGGCATGGGTCTGATGCGGTATGCCGGCGGCCTGTAACTCCGTAGCGGCTTGCTCCAGAGTACGGTGAGATTTTTCAAGAAAGCTCTTGTTCAGGTCTTCAACCGTACTTGCGGTGACGAATTCGCCATAGATGACCGGTTCCTGCTGCGCATTCAGGACGTGCACCTGAAGCGGTTTAGGCGCATCGGCGGCGAAGTCGACGATGTATCGCAGCGCCCGTTTAGCGTTGTCCGAACCGTCGAAAGCTAAAAGAATATTGCGCATGGCGGGTCTCCATTGAACATTTGAGAACAGCATAGACCACCGCCCAATGCCCCCTAGCGCCAGGAACATATCCATTGCGCTGGATCAATCCCGGCACCGGAAACAATCAACGCCTTTGCGAGACATCGATGAGTACAACCTCCAACGCTCCGTTCGGCATCGGCGACGCCTCTTTCAAGGCAGCCGGCGGCGAAGCCGGCATCCAACAGCTGGTCGCGGACTTCTACCGGATCATGGACGAGCACGAAGCCGCCCATTGCGTACGCCGTTTGTATCCGCAGGACCTGAGTGAGTCGCGCGAACGTTTGGCGGCGTTTCTCTGTGGCTGGCTGGGCGGACCGCGCCGTTACGCCGAGAAGTTCGGCAGCATCAGCATCCCGCAATTCCACAGACGCTGGACGGTGGGCGAAACCGAGCGGGACGCCTGGCTCGAATGCATGGCGCTCGCCATTGCCAAGCAGGACTATTCAGCGGACTTCGCCGACTACCTGTTGGTGCAGTTGCGGGTACCGGCGGAACGCATCCTCCAAGCCGGACAACAGTCGTGCCCGGCGCACCCGCACTCGCCCCTGCCATAACCGACGCGGATCGACAGGCCGAACCCTGGGCACATCGCTGCGTCATAACTCTGTGGGATAACGATGCTCGGATGCGGCATCCGCAGCTTCGAACAGCAGTCAGGGTGATTAGATGAAGATCCGCTTTGCCTCGGTCAACGAGCAGAAAATTCGCGACGCACGGGAATTTCTCGAGCAGAGCGGTATCGAGATCATCAGCTTCCCGGTGCGCATCGTGGAACAGCAAACCGAAGATCTGCATCAGTTAGTCAGTGACAAGCTGATGGACGCCTTCAAAATGATTGGCAAACCGGTCTTCGTCGAGCACTCGGGCCTGTTCATCAATAGCCTGAACGGCTTTCCCGGCGGCCTGACCCAGACGTTCTGGGATCGTTTGCACGCCGTGCGCTTCTCCGAACTGATCGGCAATCTGGACGATCCTTCCGCGGTGGCACGTTCGCTGATCGGCTACTGCGACGGCCGCAAGCGGCATTTCTTCGAGGGTGAAGTTACCGGCAGGATTTCCCGCGAACCAGCGGGTGCAGAGGGCTTCGAGTGGGACAACGTGTTCATTCCCGACGGCTACTCCTGCACCTTCGCCGAGTTGGGTGGCGTCCATAACGAGCTTTCCATGCGCAAGCGGGCGTTGGACGCCTTCATCAATCACTTGCGCCGGGTCTGAGAGGTATAGATGCAGAAGCTTCTGGAGGCGTACCGGCATAACCGCCTGATTCTGTTCGTAGGCTCCGGCGTGTCGGCCAATATCGGATTACCGCCCTGGCGCGACCTGATCAACGAAATTGCCCAGCAACTCGATTACGACCCCGATGTCTTCGATACCTATGGAAACTTCCTCTCGCTTGCCGAGTACTACCGCATCAGGAAAGGCAACATCGGGCCACTGCGCAGCTGGATGGACCGGGAGTGGCACAAGAGCATCGAGATCCGCGATTCGGAGATTCACCGGCTGATCGTTCAAGGTCGGTTTCCAGCGATCTACACGACCAACTACGACCGCTGGTTGGAGAACGCCCATGATGCTCATGGCGTTGGTTACATCAAGATCGCCAATGCCAGTGACCTGGTAAAGGCCCGCGATGGCGTCAGGCAAATCGTCAAGTTCCACGGCGACTTCGATGACGATGACTCGATCGTGCTCGACGAAACGAGCTATTACGAGCGCCTGCAATTCGAAACGCCGCTGGATATCAAGTTACGCGCCGACACATTGAGCAAAGCCGTTCTGTTTATTGGCTACAGCCTTTCGGATACCAACATTCGATTATTGTTCTACAAACTATCGAAGATCTGGAACGAACACGAAACCCTTGGCGTCCGGCCGATATCCTATGTCTTCTCGCACAAACCCAACCCGGTGCAGGAAGAAATTCTCAGCCAATGGGGAATTCAGATGATCACTTCGGAAGATGACGAACCGGGGTTAGCCTTGCAGAATTTTTTGCGGAATCTGGTTGAAGGCTAACGGACCTTGGTTATATCAAGCGAAGCGAAAGAATAAACAAACGAAGCGATAAAAGTGCGATGCCGTCGGGCATCGCACTCGCATGCATCAATAGTTGTAACCAATACCGACGCTATAGAAGAACGCTCCATCGTCATAACGATCTCGCGCATCGCTTCCGCTCTTGAACAGAAACTGATATTCAGCCATCGCAGTGATGAACGTCTTGTCCTGAACCCAGTATTTGATGCCGAGTTCCGGTCCACCCATGAAGGTCTCGTCCACTTCTTCGCCGTAGACTCCACCCACGCTCAGGCCAATGAATGGGCGAGTGTTTCCACTACCGAAGTGATAGTCATAAAACACTCGGGTGGAGCCATCGAACTGCACGCTTTCACCTTCAGAATCGCGGGCGTTAACCGTTTGCCGAATGCCCCACATGGATCGCTCATCAAGATAAGTACCCCAACTACCCTGTACCGAGAATACCGTATCGTCGAAGTCCTTATCGCTACTTCCCGCACCGCTCAAGGTAACTTCACGATCACCTGCCACCGGAGCGGCAACTGCGATAGCGGGAAGCATGGCGGCTACCAGGAGAGAAGTTTTGAAAAGTCGTTTCATGACAACACCCTCTTGTTCTTACTATGGCGGATACGCAGTAACGCTCACGCGATGCGTATTTTAATGACAAGAGGAGTACAACTACTGTTCATTTTATTTTAGGTATATCAAGTAAGCCGTTATTTTTATTGATTATTTAATTTGTTTCGCCGCTGCGCTAATTATCGCCTAATCGGGCTGAGTTCGCCAAACAACAAACGGAGCGAACTATACAACCCGATCAGCCGACATGAAGCCCGACCCAAGAATGGATGTCCAATCACGCCGAGCCACTTTTTCGCGCCGATACATCTTCCGGCAATGGTTCATCTTCTGGATCCTTATCGAACTGTCGCCCCATGGCGATTCGCAGCCAGACCGGTATCAGCAATAACCCAACCGCCAGACACAGCCAACTAATAAGGGAGCTGCCCTGCGGCGGCGGGAACATCAGGCGACCAACACCGACCAGCAATGAAAAAAGCGAAACGGCGGTTACCACCACGGCGAACAGCCGAGTCCCCAACGCCTTGACCGACACCGCAGCCCCAACGCCGTTGAGCATCGCTGCGTGCCGCCAGAAGCCGAAGGGGCGAACACGGCGATAGAAGCGTTTGAGCGTGGCGTCGTCGGTCGCCGGAGTGATGAAGGTAACCAGGATCGCGGCGGATGTAGTGGTCAAGGCCATGATTCCGAGGCGTATCCATTCGCGCTCCGGATCGGTGCCCAAATAATAGAGGAGCAAAGGCGCCGTAATCAGCGATACCGCCATGGCGGTCAGCTCCGAGTACAGATTGATTCGTTCCCAGAGCCAACGCAGCACTAGCACCGAACCCATCCCCGCGCCAAACAGTAGCGAAATAAACCAGGCAGTCTGGATCGAACCGAGATTGGCCATGATGATCATCGCGATCACCAGAATCAGCACGTTGGACAACCGCGCCACCAGCACTAACTCGCGATCCCTTGGCTTGCGCTTGAGCACATGTGGTGCGAATACGCCGCCATAGACGTCGTTGCTCCAATAAGACGCGCCCCAGTTGAGGTGTGTATCGACGGTAGAAGCCAACGCGGCCAGCAATCCGACCAGCATCAGGCCGCGCACACCGGGCGGTAACAAATCCTCGATACCTTGCACGAACAGTGCTTCTCGCCCAGCCGTGAAACCATCGCCGGCCATTTCGGCTGGAGTGAACGGGTATAGCACCAGCAGCCCAACCGCGATCGCGAGCCAGAACAGGCTGCGCAGAAAAATCTGTAGCCAGGCGAACACCAGACCGGCGATTCGAGCGTCACGGTCGGTCGGGCACGCCATGCTTCGCTGCGCAAGATAGCCAGTACCGTCGGAGTTCATCTGGAAGAACCACTGCAGACCGATGATGACCAGGAACGGCATCAGCGCCTCACCCGCATCGGCTGGAGGGGCGAAGGACAACATCCTGCTCGCCTGCTCGGCTCCGTAGATTTCCACAATGCGATCCGTCAATCCGCCCAACCCACCGGCGGCATCGACGACGAACCAGGCATAAAGCAGCGTGCCGATCATCGCCAGGCTGAATTGCACCACGTCGGTCTGGACCACAGCGCGCAGCCCCCCGGTTATCGAATACATCGCGGTGAACGCAAGTATCAGCAGAATCGATATCAGGTTATTGGCGCTC
The DNA here is from genome assembly GCF_024448955.1 of Stutzerimonas stutzeri. Classification (GTDB taxonomy): domain Bacteria; phylum Pseudomonadota; class Gammaproteobacteria; order Pseudomonadales; family Pseudomonadaceae; genus Stutzerimonas; species Stutzerimonas stutzeri_AQ. The sequence continues at coordinate 1,078 of NZ_JAMOIH010000019.1, read as the reverse complement.
ATCATTGCCGGCTCCAGCCCGGTAATACTCTCGCCGAGCTGTATGCCTGTAGTAGCGATGAAATCCACGATGGGCTCGTAAACTCCGGAGGGCAGCCACAGGTGCCATGGCAAGAACACCTCGGCGATACGAATGGCAGCCACCAGCACCATTGCCAGCACCACGCAATTGATCACCGTGCCGTAGTAGATCGCCTTGAGCAAACGTAGCGGAGTGACACCCTTGCCGCTGTATCGCACTCGGGTCAGCTCTGCATCGGTCAACACGCCCGCCCTACGCCAGCCAACCGCGAACACGAAAGCCATGAGCAGAAACGCAAGGCCGTAAATCCACAATCGCCAAAGCGCGAAGATGCCAGCCGTCGCAACGAGGCCGGTAACGAGCAGCGGCGTATCGGCGGCGAACTGAGTCGCCCCCATGGAGAAGCCGGCCTTCCAACCCTTGATCGTCTTGCCGGCGAGAAAATACTCATCGAGGCTCTGAGAAGCCTTTCCGCGCGCACGGAGGCCCGAACCCAGACCGTACAGGATGAAAACCACCACTATCAGGAGATCTATCATTGTTATGGCCCTGTGGAGTAGTTCTCTTCAGAGCCTGCACTACAGCGAAAATTGCGGCCATCGGATAAACGGATCGGACGGGCCGGCTAGCGCAGGTTACGGCGCTCATCGGGTACCATGCGCTGCGTCATCGGATACCACTCATGCTCGGACTCCAACCGCGTCAGCTACCCGCCGAATGTCAGCCGCTACTCGACAAGTTCTACCGAGCCCATCGCAGCCACATGCGAGTACCGGCCGGTGCGCATTGCTGGGTCGTCGGGCACACCGATTTCGTTGCCGGTCTCTGCTTGAGCGGCATTGCCGGTGGTCACTGGTTGACCGGATTGCTGGTCGCCCCGAGTCAGCGCAACCAGGGTCTGGCGACGCGGTTGATAACCCAGGCACTGGCCGCAAATGACGGACCTGTCTGGCTGTTTTGTGAGCCCAAGGTGATTGCCTTCTACCGACAGCTGAACTTCAGCGAGGCTAGGGTCTGTTGACGTTTCGTTCGCGGCCGTGCCGGAGCCTGTTTTTGC
>NZ_JAMOIH010000018.1 GCF_024448955.1 Stutzerimonas stutzeri | reverse complement strand
ACAAGAGGTTTCGCCTAAGGCCTGCGCCGGAGAAGGTGCGCATTATAGGCACCCAGAAATGCATGTCAACGGGTATTTCCATGTCATTAGCCTTAAGCGCCCTCGCTGCGAAGTGCTTGTATATATAGAGTCGGCTTCGGGTTTCTCTTCATTCTTCAAACCGAGTTCGACAGGCTTTACACTGGCGCTCCTCTCAACTCATCAGATGGACGATATGTCTTATACGCCCGCCGACCAGCTCGACTTGATGCTGTTTCCTACTTGGCTCGTTCCAGTCGAGCCAGCGGGCATTGTCCTGACAGACCACGCGCTAGGTATCCGCGACGGACGCATCGTCCTAATAGCTCCCCGCGAGGAGGCTGCCAAATACGCCGCCAAGGAGACACGCGACCTTTCTGGAATGTTGCTAGCGCCCGGGCTGGTAAATGCGCACGGCCACGCTGCCATGACATTGTTTCGAGGAATGGCAGACGACCTGCCGCTGATGACTTGGCTACGCGAGCATATCTGGCCCGCGGAAAACAGATGGGTCAACGAAGCGTTTGTGACGGCAGGCAGCGAGTTGGCAATCGCGGAGCAGTTACAGAGCGGCATTACCTGCTTTTCCGACATGTATTTCTTTCCCGAAGTGGTCAGCCAACTCGTGCATAAGCACGGACTTCGGGCGCAGATAACGATTCCAGTGATGGACTTCCCTATCCCGGGAGCACGCGACGCTGATGAGGCGCTTCGCAAAGGGGTAGCACTATTCGATGACCTCAAGCACCACCCACGCCTGAGCATCGCTTTCGGGCCGCATGCACCTTATTCAGTATCGGACGATAAGCTGGAAAACATACGTACATTAGTGGCTGAGATGGATATCGGCATTCATATGCACGTCCACGAAACCGCACAAGAAGTAGAAGAAGCACTGAAGCAGCATGGCGAGCGTCCCCTTGCCCGCCTAGCTCGCCTTCAGCTCCTGGGGCCACGCTTCCAGGCCGTTCACATGACTCAGATAAATGATGAAGATATTGCCCTGCTGGTTGAGCACAACTGCAGTGTGATTCATTGCCCTGAATCGAACCTGAAATTGGCCAGCGGCTTTTGCCCGGTCGAACGCCTATGGGAAGCCGGGGTTAATGTCGGGATAGGTACCGATGGCGCAGCCAGCAACAATGACCTCGATTTGTTGGGCGAAACTCGCACTGCCGCCCTGCTTGCAAAGGCGGTCGCGAATTCGGCTACCGCCCTCGATGCCCACCGTGCACTGCGCATGGCCACGCTCAATGGTGCTCGTGCGCTTGGACTGGATGATCACACCGGATCGCTGGAGATTGGAAAGTTTGCAGATATGGTCGCATTCGATTTGTCCCGCCTTGCGCAGCAGCCCGTCTACGATCCAGTGTCTCAGCTAATCTATTCCAGCAGTCGCGACTGCGTACGCCATGTATGGGTGGGCGGCAAACAGCTACTCGATGATCGTCGGCTGGTTCGTATGGACGAAAAGCGTCTAATCACCACCGCCAAGGAATGGGGAGAGAAAATCCGTTCCAAACATTGAGTCGGGTACGCTCCCACCCCTCGCCGACAAACTGACGTATACGAAGCGCGCCATTAGAGCTTTTTGCTGACCGAAGCTGGCAACATCAGCAACTCGGGCAAGCCTCTCATCCAAGCTTTCAAACGGAACAGATCATGAGCAACGTCGACCACGCCGAAATCGCTAAATTCGAAGCACTCGCCCACCGCTGGTGGGACCGCGAAAGCGAGTTCAAGCCGCTGCATGAAATCAATCCGCTTAGGGTCAACTGGATCGACGAGCACATCTCGCTGGCTGGCAAGCGTGTTCTGGACGTCGGCTGCGGCGGGGGGATCCTCAGCGAGGCCATGGCCCTGCGCGGCGCCACGGTGATGGGAATCGACATGGGCGAGGCTCCACTTTCCGTTGCCAGACTGCACCTACTCGAATCAGGCCTGGAAGTTGATTACCGGCAGATCACCGCCGAGGCGTTGGCCGAGGAAATGCCGGAGCAATTCGATGTCGTGACGTGCCTGGAAATGCTTGAACATGTACCCGACCCCGCTTCGGTCATCCGGGCCTGCTACAAAATGGTGAAGCCTGGCGGACAGGTATTCTTTTCCACCATCAACCGCAACCCGAAGGCCTACGCATTTGCCATCATAGGCGCCGAATACATGCTGCAATTGTTGCCGCGTGGTACCCACGACTATCGCAAGTTCATTCGTCCGTCGGAACTGGGAGCTTGGAGCCGTGATGTCGGACTCGCAGTCAAGGACATCATCGGCCTGACCTACAACCCGCTGACGAAACACTACAAGCTGTCACCGGATGTAGATGTGAACTATATGATCCAGACACTCCGGGAGGCCTGATGCGTCTGCGCGCGGTGTTATTCGACATGGACGGTACGCTGCTCGACACAGCTCCGGACTTCATCGCTGTCGCACAAGCGATGCGCCTGGCACGAGGCCTCGCTCGGGTTCCGGACCAAGACGTCCGCGATGTCGTTTCCGGCGGAGCCCGGGCGATGGTGCTCAGCGCCTTCGACGTCGATCCGCTATCGGATGAATTCGAGTCTTTGCGACTGGAGTTTCTGGATCGCTATCAGCACCATTGCGCGGTCGAAAGTCAGCTCTACGACGGCATGTCGGAGCTGCTGACCGATATCGAGCAAGCGAACCTGATCTGGGGAGTTGTCACCAATAAGCCGTTGCGTTTCGCTGAGCCGATCATGCATCAGCTAGGTCTCGCATCGCGCTCTGCCGTGCTTGTCTGTCCAGATCACGTCAGCAAGAGCAAGCCCGACCCGGAGCCGATGCTTCTGGCATGCAGTCAACTGGATCTCGATCCGTCCACCGTACTGTTCGTTGGCGATGACCTGCGCGATATCGAATCAGGACGCGCGGCAGGTAGTCGCACGGCCGCGGTGCGTTATGGCTATATCCATCCCGATGACAATCCCGACACCTGGGGCGCGGACGTGGTTGTCGACCATCCTCTGGAACTGCGCGCCTTGCTGGATCGCACGACCTGGACTAACTGACAGCTCAAACCTGGATATTTTCTTTTCAATCACTATCGATGGGCGACTGCCCACATCCTGTATAGAGGCTTCAGATGTTCGAGTACTCAGCCCGCCCCGACCTGCTCAAGGATCGGATCATCATGGTCACCGGTGCCGGACGCGGGATAGGCGAAGCTGCAGCCAAAGCCTACGCAGCGCACGGCGCAACCGTTCTGCTGCTGGGTAAAAACGAGGAAAACCTCAACCGGGTATACGACGAGATCGAAGCCGCCGGCTGGCCGCAACCAGCAGTAATCCCTTTCAATCTGGAAACCGCTTTGCCGCATCAATACGACGAGCTTGCGGCAACCGTTGAGCGAGAGTTCGGACAATTGGATGGTCTGCTGCATAACGCGAGCATCGTTGGTCCGCGTACGCCGATCGAACAGCTGTCCGGCGACAACTTCATGCGAGTCATGCAAGTTAACGTCAACGCCGCCTTCATGCTCACCAGCACACTGTTGCCGCTATTGAAGCTGGCAACCGACGCCTCGGTGATCTTCACGTCGAGCAGCGTTGGGCGTAAAGGTCGGGCTTACTGGGGCGGTTACGCCGTATCGAAGTTCGCGACCGAGGGGTTGATGCAAGTATTGGCGGATGAACTCGACGGCACTGGCTCGATCCGCAGCAACAGCATCAATCCGGGCGCGACACGCACCGACATGCGTGCCAAGGCCTATCCCGGCGAGAATCCGGCCGTCAATCCCTTACCGGCCGACATCATGCCGGTCTATCTCTTCCTCATGGGGCCAGATAGCACTGGCATCAACGGACAAGCGCTCGATGCTCAGTGATTCGGATTAGCGCATAAACGCCTGTTTCCCGTCGCAACAGCACCGGCAGGCATGCCAAATTGGCATCATCCTGCCGTTTCGCTGACAAATGCTGACCGCAGCGCAGACTGACCACATTTAACTTACTGATAAATAACGATTTTAATTCTGGCATTGAATTCGCATAGCACCTCTAACAGCGCAGATTGCGTCCGAGGTTCTTTTCATGCTGGCAGACAAGCAGAACAACACCACCGTCGATATCGGGACTGCCCGCGCAAGGCGCCTGGAAATTACTGTCAACGAAACCTTTTCTCCGCCACGACCCAACCTTTTTAGTCTGGACAATCTAGCGGCACGCTTGCAGACCAGCCTGGAGATCGATCGGCTATGGAAGTTCTTCCTGGATGAAATCCATCACTTGACCCCGTCGTGTGCCCTCAGCTACCGCCACGCCGACACCGACTTTCACCTCCAGCTTGGTGAGACGACGGGGTTCGATATGAGCTATTCACTTTCCAATCAAGGTGACTACCTCGGCGAGCTGCGCGTGTTCAACCATGCGCCCTTTTGCGAGAGGACGCTGTGCGAACTGGAACGGGCAATTGGCTGCATGCTGTTCCCGGTGCGCAATGCGCTGCTGTATCGGCGCGCCATTCAAGCCTCACTCAAGGATCCGCTGACGGGTACGGGAAATCGTGCGGCACTGGAGCAAAGCCTGACACGGGAAGCCGAACTGTCCCGGCGCCATGGCCAAGCCCTGTCGGTCATCATGCTGGACATGGATTATTTCAAGAATCTTAACGACCGCTACGGACATCAAGCCGGGGACGCCGCGCTTAGAGCGACAGCGCTGCTGCTCAAGGAACAACTGCGCAACGTCGATATGGTTTTCCGGTTTGGCGGCGAGGAGTTCGTGCTCGTGCTATCCAGCACCGGCCCCGAGGCAGCGGCCATCGTAGCCGAACGCATTCGGGCTGCCATTCAGAACCTCTTCTTTCTCATCGGAGAAAAGCAGGTTCGGCTGTCGGCCAGTCTTGGTTGCGCGACCTATCGCCCATACGAATCTCACGAAGAATTGCTGTTGCGAGCCGACCAAGCGCTTTACCAGGCCAAACGCGACGGCCGCAACCGGATCAGAGCCGCTGCTATCTAGCAAAGTCACTGGATTGGCCAAACAAAAAAGGGTGAGTCATTACGACTCACCCTTTCATTGCGTCACGCTCTATTCGTCACGGACGCTTGGGACGGTCACCGCGTCCAAAACCAGGACGCTGTCCCTCGGTATTGGACGGGCCATTGCGCTTGGATGGCGATGGCTTGCCACGATTGCGACCCACAGTGCTCGGGCGCTCCGCCACCGGGGTGCCGCGGCCAGGTTTGCTGCGCTCGTCTGCATCACGTGGCTTGCGTGCAGGCTGGTCATCGCGCGAGCGACGTCCTTTGTCGCCGCCGCTCGGCACATCAGCATCATGGGCCGAACGCAAAACTCGTGGACGTCGCTCGCCGCGCCCGAGAGGCTTGGCCACCTTGCGCTGCATGCGGTCGAGCTTGTCCTTGGTCTTGGCCTTCATTCCCGGCAACGCCACCGGCTTGAGACCGACCTCTTCGCTGAGGATGTCGACTTCGCTCTGAGTCATCTCCCGCCAGCGACCCATAGGGAGATCCGAAGTCATGAACACCGGCCCGAACCGCACGCGCTTCAGTCTGCTGACAACGAGCCCCTGCGATTCCCACAAACGACGCACCTCGCGGTTACGACCCTCCATCACCACGCAGTGGTACCAGTGATTGAAACCTTCGCCACCGGGCGCTTGCTGGATATCGGTGAAACGCGCTGGCCCATCCTCGAGCATGACGCCCGTTTTCAGGCGCTCGATCATCTCGTCATCGACCTCACCGCGCACCCGCACCGCATACTCGCGATCCATCTCATATGAGGGATGCATCAGACGGTTGGCCAGCTCACCATCCGTGGTGAATAGCAGCAAGCCGGTCGTATTGATATCGAGGCGTCCGATATTGATCCAGCGCCCCTCTTTCGGACGGGGCAAGCGATCGAACACAGTTGGACGCCCTTCCGGATCGTCGCGGGTGCAAATCTCGCCGTCCGGCTTGTTGTAAATCAGGACGCGGCGGACCACCTCGGTGGCTTCTTCGCGCTTGAGCAGACGGCCATCGACGGCGATCGCATCATGCAGATCGACACGCTGGCCGAGGGTTGCGATCGTGCCGTTAACCTTGACTCGGCCAGTGGCAATCCAGCTTTCCACATCGCGACGCGAGGCCAGGCCAAGACGGGCCAGAACCTTCTGCAGCTTTTCGCCGTGGGCAATATGAGGGGTCGTATCTTCGTGCTCGGTCATCTAGGCACCTCCCGGTGTGGCAGTTCCGATTGAAAGGCCGCGCACTATACGCGTACCGATTCACCAAAGCACTAGGAAGCTTAGCAGCCAGAGCCAGGCGCGCACGGAGCGCGCCGCGCCGTGCGGTCAGGCGGCTTAGCTCTTGTCCAGCGCAGCTAGCGCGTCAGCCGTGGCTTGCTGAATGCTGGCCCAGTCGCCGTTCTTCAGCGCTGCGCCGTCGATCATCCAGGTGCCGCCTACACACATTACATTGGGGAGCGCCAGATACTGAGCGGCATTGGCAGCGTTGACGCCTCCGGTCGGGCAGAAGCGCACATCAGTAAAAGGACCACCAAGCGCCTTGATCGCAGCGACACCACCACATACTTCAGCCGGAAACAGCTTGAAGCGGCGATATCCAAGTGCATAACCACGCATGATGTCCGATGCGTTGCTGATTCCGGCCAGCAGCGGCACGGAACAGTTGACGCCTGCTTGAAGCAGCTCATCCGTGCAGCCCGGCGAGACGATGAACTGCGCTCCCGCGGCTTCGACGTCATCCATCATGCGCTTGTCGAGTACCGTGCCAGCCCCTACGCAGAGGTCGGGTCGCTCCTCGCGCAACCGGCGGATGGCAGTGAGCCCATGTTTCGAGCGCAAGGTGATTTCCAGCGCGGTCAGTCCGCCTGCAGCGAGCGCGTCGGCCAGTGGCAGGATCTGCTCTTCGCTGCCGATGGTGATTACGGGAAGGATGCGCGCTTCGGTACAGATCTTTTCGATCAGTGCGTTTTTCTGGTCCATGGTCATGGAAAGTCCTCGGGCCTCAGGGGCACCAATAGATCTCTAGAGGGGAATGCAGGAATGCACGGATGGGCATTTGCATGGTTTCGAGGCGCATTGCCTGACGCAGCGTCTCCAGCTTGGACGAGCCCTGTATCGCCAGACACTGAACCCGAGCAGATGCCAGCAGCGGGTAGGTCATGCTGAGGCGCTGCATCGGCGGAGTGGGCGCGAGCATCGGCAGGCAACGATCACTGCCGCTGGGCTCAAGCCCTTGTTCCAACAGTGGACTGTTAGGAAACAACGAAGCGGTATGCCCATCATTACCCATGCCTAGCACCAACACATCGATAGGCTGGCTGAGGTTAGCCAATCGATGATTCGCCAACTGCGCGGCCTGCTCCAGCGTCTCGGCCGGCTGATAAAGGCCAAGCAGCTGCGCATCAGCCGCTGCGTTCTGCAGCAGATGGCGCCGCACCAGACCTTCGTTACTGTCGGAGTCGTCGACATTGACCCAGCGTTCGTCAGCGAGGCTTACCTGCACCTTCGCCCAGTCCAGTCGACGCGTCGACAATGCTTCGAAGAACGCGATCGGGCTACGTCCACCGGATATCACCAGGCTAGCGCTGCCGTGAGTATCGACAGCGTAGCTCAGCGCCCCGGCAACGCGGTCAGCCAATACCTGCGCCAACTGGTCGGGATCGGGCAGGCTATGGGCAACCACCCCCGACGGCAGCTCCAGTTCAGAGATCGCCATACCAAGACCTCCCATCACGTGTAATCAGGGCAACGGACGCTACCGGGCCCCAGGACCCAGCAGGATAAGCCTTCGGCGCATCGCCAAGGCGCGACCAGCCGTCGATCAGTTGATCGCACCATTTCCAGGCGTACTCGATCTCATCCTTGCGAACGAACAGGTTCTGATTGCCTTGCATCACCTCAAGCAATAGGCGCTCGTATGCATCCGGAATCCGCGAACTCTTGTAGGTCTCGGAGAAATTCAGCTGCAACGGCCCGCTACGAAGATGCATGCCCTTATCGAGCCCCTGCTCTTTGGTCATGACCTGCAGCGAGATGCCTTCATCCGGCTGCAAGCGGATGATCAAGCGGTTGCTGATCAGCGAACGTTGCTCAGGCGCGAAGATGTAGAACGGCGGTTCCTTGAAATGAATGACGATCTGCGAAACCTTCTCACCCATGCGCTTGCCGGTCCGCAGATAGAACGGCACACCGGACCAGCGCCAGTTGCAGATATCGGCACGCAGCGCGACGAAGGTTTCGGTGCTGCTTTCGGCGTTAGAGTTTTCCTCTTCCAGATAGCCCGGCACAGCCTTGCCGCCGACCGAGCCAGCCACATACTGACCGCGCACCACTTGTTTACCCAGACGCTCCGGCGTGATCGGCGCCAACGCCTTGAGCACTTTCACTTTTTCATCGCGAATGCTGTCGGCGGTGAGGTCGCTCGGCGGATCCATCGCAATCAGGCACAGCAGCTGCAATAGATGGTTCTGGATCATGTCGCGTAGCTGTCCGGCCTGATCGAAATAGCCCCAACGCCCTTCGATACCAACAGTTTCCGCGACAGTGATCTCGACGTGCGAGATGTGATGCTGGTTCCACTGCGTCTCGAACAGGCTGTTGGCGAAGCGCAGCGCAATCAGGTTCTGCACCGTCTCCTTGCCGAGATAGTGGTCGATCCGGTAGATACGCGTTTCGGGAAAATACTGCGCAACCGCGTCGTTAACCACCCGAGATGATTCGAGATCATGGCCGATCGGCTTTTCCAGCACCACACGGGTTTGCTCAGCCAGCCCGACCGCCGCGAGGTGCTCGCAGATCGCGCCATAAACCGCCGCCGGCGTAGCAAAATAGGCGATCAGCGGCATGTCGCGCGACACCGTTTCGGCCAGCGCCGCGTAGTCTTGTGCGCTGCGGAAGTCCATCGTGATGTACTCCAGCCGCGCTTGAAACCGCGCCAGCGCCGTTTCGTCCAGCTGCGCGGCAGGAATGTATCGGCGTAACGCCTGATCGATCCGCTCCAGATGAGCCGAAGGCTCTCCTTTATCGCGAGAAAGCGCCAATATGCGCGTATCGCTGTTGAGGAGTCCCGCTCGATCTAGCTGGTAAAGTGCCGGAAACAGCTTGCGCAGCGCCAGGTCGCCCAAGGCGCCGAACAAAGCAAAGGTAGTTGCGTCAACGGTAATAGCAGGCATGTGTTTTGTATTAACCAAATTAGGCTGCGTTACAGGTTTTGTAGCTGCAGTTTAAGCAGATAATGTTGTCATTAAAACAACATAACCCGATTTTTTTCGCGCCTCGCACCGACTTTTTCGCTCGTTGCGGACGCGACCCCTTTGAAAGAAGAGACATGGATCGCATGAAAAATCTCTTGGAACAGATAAAAAATCGGCTCGACGAGCTGAACAAAGCGGAACGGAAAGTCGCTGAGGTGATATTGAGCGACCCGCAGCAGGCTACGCGTTACAGCATTGCGGCGCTGGCCCAGACGGCCAAGGTCAGTGAGCCTACCGTTAACCGCTTCTGCCGTTCGTTCGGTGCCGCAGGTTATCCCGCGCTCAAGATCCAACTGGCTCAGAGCCTGGCGAGCGGCGCTGCCTATGTCAGTCAGGCCGTGGAGGCCGATGACGGTCCCGAGGCCTATACGCGAAAGATCTTCGGCAGCACCATCGCTTCGCTCGACAGCGCTTGTCAGGCTATCGACCCGCAAGCGATCAGCCATGCCGTGGATTTGATGATTCAGGCGCGCCAGATTCATTTCTTCGGACTCGGCGCGTCTGCATCCGTCGCGCTGGATGCGCAGCACAAGTTCTTTCGCTTCAACCTTCCGGTCACCGCCCACAGCGACGTGCTCATGCAACGCATGCTGGCGTCGGTGGCGCATACCGGGGATCTTTTCGTGATCATTTCCTATACCGGGCGTACCCGCGAACTGGTGGAGGCCGCGACGATCGCACGCGACAACGGTGCTTCGGTGCTGGGGATGACCGCGGCGGATTCCCCGCTGGCCAGGGTCTGCACGTTGAGCCTGGACATACCGCTGCCTGAAGACACCGACATCTATATGCCGATGACCTCACGCATCATTCAACTGACCGTACTCGACGCGCTGGCCGCCGGCGTGACCTTGCGCCGGGGTGTCGACTTCCAGCCGCACCTGCGAAAGATCAAGGAAAGTCTGATGGCGACCCGTTATCCAACCGAAGAGAGCTGATCACTTCTTTTTCTTCTTTGCCTTGCGCAGTGCTTTCAACCGCTCGGCGGCCAACTCGTTGACCGCATTGCGCTCCTTGTTCTTCATGCCCTTCCAGGCCTTCATCTCGTCTCGGCTGCGTCCACAGCCGATGCAGATGTCGTCCTTGAGTTTGCAGATACTGATGCAAGGGTTCTTCGCCTTATCGCCCAAAACTACCTCCGGTTCAGTGGGACTCTACCGCTCGTGCCAGTAGAAACCCTCTTCGCCCGGAGGTTCTAACGAAATCAGGCTATCGGCGTTATCAGTCCCACCAGTACTCGACCTGCACACCGAAGTTCGAACCATGCTGGTCGCCACCGAAGGCTCCGGTGTCCGACAGCGCGGAGCCGGCAGCCATCAGATTGGCCGCATCCTGCGCCGCGTCGTTCCACTGGGCATAGGTGTAATACAGGCGCACCTCCGGACGAGCCCAGAACTCAGGGCCTGCCGGTGACCAGGTCGGAGCCACGGTGAATTTGGTCAGTTTTCGGGTGCCTTCCGGTGCGTCGATCTGATCATGTCCGACTTCAGCGACCAGCTTGAATTGCTCAGTCAAGGCATAGACCGGGCGCACGCCAACCGATATCCAATCCTGATCGCCGCCGTTCTGGCGCTTGTCCTTCTGGTACACCGCCTGGAACTGCCCGCCGAAACGCGGCGTCACCTGCCAGTCGAAGAACTCGACCACTCGCCAGCTCGTGTCGCTGCTGCCCAGCGTCACGTCGCCGGTATACCCAAGACCCGTGCCCGGCCCTTCGCCGTACTGAACAGCCAAGGTATTGCTGCCACCCAGGAACCCGATCTGCTTGTGCTGCACGGTAACGGCCCAGCCACTATTGGCATCGTCACGGTCCGGCTCGTCGATGTAGCTGACACCGAACTCCAGTTCGCCGCCCGGATTGCTGTCGAAGCCGCCGACGTTGAAATCGTGGCGATTGATGTAGTTGTCCTGGAACACGCTGTCCTTGCGCGAAAAGGCGTAGCTGTATTTCAGCCCGCCGATTTCCATATCCTCGATGCCGGCACCAGTGGCGCTCTGGTTCCAGTAGTAGAAATCGGAGATGTGGATGTCATTTCGCTTATAGAAACGTCGTCCTGCCCACAGCGAACCGCCGTTGAGTGCCGGCACCTTGCTCCATTCGGCATAGGCCTGCACCAACCTCGCCCAACCATGGTCGCCGGTGAATTTCGGCGTATGGTCATATTCGTTGTAGAGCGCCGCCATGCCCTCCACGCTCAGCACCGAACCATCGTCAAGCGTGAACAAGTCCTGCCTCAAACCCAGCTCCGCGTACTGTTCGCACTCGTTGCCGAGGCGATACTTGGACGGGGCTCCAGGCAACTGGAAACAGGCTTGCGAATCGCTACCGCTCGATTCTCCAATGCCACTGCGCACGTAACCATTGAAATCCAGTGCCTGAACGGTAAACGGAATGGCGAGACTGCCCAGCGCTACCGCGAGACCCAGGCGTGTGGTTTTTTTCATATCCGCTCCAATTAGCTCTTATTGTTGTTACTGCCGTTGGATTGAGCCGGTGAAGGCTCTCCTTTCCGACCCGCATGTCAGCCTCATGCTCACTGCGGTTCGAGTCGTCATGCCCAGCGGTGTTCGCTGCAACCGCTGGAGCAATGCATGAATAACATCTAGACGCGTTCGGCGCCGGTACGCAGACACCCCGCCACCGGGCTTTTTTTTCCGAGCAAACCGCCCACTCAGCGGGCGACCAACCGCGTGACCGCTCCGTTGCGTCCCGCCGATCCATTCCCCGGCGCGACGCCCAACCGCTCCCCCGTCTGCGCATCGAACAGCAGGACCTTGTCCGGCTCGAACTGCAGCGTCAATGTTTCTCCGGGGTTTGGCGCCGCGTCCGGTGCCAGGCGGCAACATACTTTGGTCTGGTTGAGGCTTACGAAGATCATGGTGTCCGGCCCGGTCGGCTCGATTACCTGCACTTCTACACGCAGAGAAGGCAAATCACCTGCGGCACCAATGCCTATTTGCTCGGGCCGGATACCCAAAATCACATCCCGCCCTTCCAGCGATTCGCCGTCGGCGAGCTTCAGCGGTAGTTCGCAACGATCCTGACCGCTTTCCAGCAGCGCACTCCAGCCACCGCTCTGCTTGATCAAACGCAGCGGCACGAAGTTCATCGGCGGCGAACCGATAAAGCTCGCCACGAACAGGTTGGCCGGGTTGTTGTAGATGTCCTTCGGCGTGCCGAACTGCTGGACGACGCCATCTTTCATCACCGCGACCTTGTCGCCGAGCGTCATCGCCTCGATCTGATCGTGAGTCACATAGACCGTTGTCGTCTTCAATCGCTGATGCATCAACTTGATTTCCGTGCGCATCTCGACCCGCAGTTTTGCGTCGAGGTTGGATAACGGCTCATCGAATAGATAGATCTTCGGCCGCCGCGCCAGTGCGCGTCCCATGGCTACACGCTGCTGCTGGCCGCCGGACAATTGCGAGGGTTTACGCTCCAGAAGGTGCTCGATCTGTAGCAATTGGGCAACGCGGGACACTTCCTCTCCGATCTTGGCCGCCGGCACCTTGCGCATCTTCAGGCCAAAGGCGATGTTCTCCCGCACCGTCATGGTCGGATACAGCGCATAGGACTGGAACACCATGGCGATGTCCCGATCCTTCGGACTGGCGGTACTGATGTCAGCGCCATCGACGCGAATCTCGCCCCCCGTGATGTCCTCCAGCCCGGCAATGCAATTCATCAGAGTGGATTTACCGCAACCCGAAGGCCCGACGAGGATCAGAAATTCCCCGTCACCGATCTTCAGGTCGATGTCTTTCAGGGTGTCATGTGAACTCCCCAGATAGCTCTTGCGGACGTTGCTGAGTTCGAGTGCAGCCATGGTCGTTCGGTCTCCTAACCTTTGACCGCGCCGGCCGTAAGCCCGCGCAGGAAATACTTGCCGGCGAGGATGTACACCACCAGCGTTGGCAGCCCGGCGATCATCGCCGCAGCCATATCGACGTTGTATTCCTTGGCGCCCGTGCTGGTGTTGACCAGGTTGTTCAGCGCCACGGTAATCGGCTGGGTATCGCCACTGGCAAACACCACGCCGAACAGGAAGTCGTTCCAAATTTGGGTGAACTGCCAGATCAGGCAGACCATGATGGTGGGGATGGACATGGGCAGCAGAATCCTGCCGAAGATCGTGAAGAACCCCGCCCCGTCCAGCCGCGCGGCGCGAATCAGGGCATCCGGCACGCTGACGTAGAAGTTGCGGAAGAACAGCGTCGTGAAGGCCAAGCCGTAGACCAGGTGCACCAATACCAACCCCGGCGTCGTGTTGGCCAGGCCAAGTTGGCCCAGCGTGAAGGACGCCGGCAGCAGAATCACCTGAAACGGTAGAAAGCATCCGAACAGCAGAAGGCCGAAGAACAGCTGCGAACCGCGGAAGCGCCACATCGCCAGTACGTAGCCGTTGAGGGCACCAAGCAGCGTGGAGATGATGACGGCGGGCACCGTGATCTTTACCGAGTTCCAGAAATAGCCCCCAACCGCATCCCAGGCCTTGACCCAGCCGATGACCGTCATCACGTCCGGCCAGGACAGCAGATTGCCGGTACGGATGTCGTCGGGCGTCTTGAAGCTGGTCAGCAGCATCACCACCAGCGGCACCAAGTACATCGCGACCGCCACCAGCAGCGTCGCGTAGATCGCCACCCGGCTGAATGTCAGGCGCTTTCGCCCTACGAGGCTAGTCATGGCGCTTGTTCCTCAGTTCCGAATAGAGATAGGGCACGACGATCGCCATCACCGCACCGAGCATGAGAATCGCACTGGCCGCGCCCAGCCCCATCTGCCCGCGGGTAAAAGTATGGGCATACATGAACATGGCCGGTAGGTCCGAGGCGTATCCCGGCCCGCCCGCCGTCATTGCGGCCACCAAATCAAAAGCCTTGATCGCAATATGCGCGAGGATCATCAGGGCGCTGAAGAACACCGGTCTCAGACTCGGCAGAATGATTCGTAGATAAATACTTGGCAGGCTCGCTCCGTCGATCTGCGCCGCCCGCACGATGGATTGATCGACACCGCGCAGCCCCGCCAGGAACAACGCCATGACGAAGCCGGAAGCTTGCCAGACCGCGGCGATTACTAGGCAATACACGACGCGGTCTGGATCGACCAGCCAGTCGAAGCGAAACCCTTCCCAGCCCCAGTCGCGCAGCATCTTGTCGATCCCGAGCCCGGGATTGAGCAGCCATTTCCAGGCCGTACCGGTGACGATCATAGACAAAGCCATTGGGTACAGGTAGACGGTGCGAATGAAGCCTTCGCGGCGAATGCGCTGATCCAGTAGCACTGCCAGCAGCACGCCGATGACTAGGCTAATAGTGATGAACAACCCGCCGAACACCAGCAGGTTTTTACTGGCCACCCACCAGCGATCGTTGTTCCAGAGACGTTCGTATTGCGCCAGCCCAACCCATTTGTAGCTGGGCATGAAGCGCGAGTTGGTAAACGAGAGCAGGAACGTCCAGAAGATGTAACCGTAGAACCCGACCAGCACGATCAGCATGCTCGGCGCCAACACCAGTTTGGGCAGCCAGTTCTGCAAGGCGTCCAGCGGTGAGGCTTTGGTGAAGACAGCAGTTGAGCTCATGTCTGGCTCCGTGGGGGTACAGGATCCATAAAGCGGCTCCAATCGTTGTTCATGGGCACGACTTGCCCGTCACGACCAGCCGAGAGCTTGGTCGTTAGGTTCGATGCGTCAGTAAAAAAAGGCCGCCGAAGCGGCCAATACGCTATTGAACTGCTTGAATCGCCGCAGCCAGTTGCTGCGCCGCTTTCTTCGGATCGGCAGACGGATCGTTGAAGAAGTTGGTGACCACGTCGAATACCGCACCCTGCACATAGCTGGAGGCAGCCATGCCATGCGCCAGGCTCGGTACCAGACCCGGACCTTGCGCAGAGGCCTTGAAGTCTTTCATCGACTGCTGGGCGCAGACGTCGAATTCGCTCATGTCCTGGTCCAGACGCACGGGGATGGAGCCTTTGTTCTGGTTGAAGAACTGTTGGAACTCAGGCTCCAGAACCGTCCGAGCCAGGTCCTTCTGCGCCTTGCGGTCCTCGTCCTTGCTGAGCTTGAACATCGCCAGCGAGTCGATGTTGTAAGTGAAGCTGCCCTCGGTACCGGGGAACGGCAGGCATTGATAGTCGTCACCGGCTATTTTGTTCGCCGCGCTCCACTCGCTCTTGGCCCAGTCGCCCATGATCTGCATGCCGGCCTTGCCGTTCATGACCATCGCGGTGGCGCTGTTCCAGTCGCGACCCGCGGCGTTGTTGTCGACGTAGCCGCGCAGCTTTTTCAGAGCGGCAAAGGCCTCGACCATCTTGTCGCCGGTCAGTACATCACGATCAAGATCGACGAATGCTTTACGGAAATCCTCTGGACCGAGGACGGCCAACGCCAGATCTTCGAAGACCGTGCCGTCCTGCCAGGGCTGGCCGCCATGGGCCAGCGGCATGAAACCTGCTGCCTTGAGCTTGTCGGCGGCCGCAAAAAATTCGTCGAGACTCTTTGGAGGCTTCGCACCGGCTTTCTCGAAGACGTCCGGGTTGATCCACAGCCAGTTGACCCGGTGCACGTTGACCGGCACCGCCACGTAGTCACCGTCGTACTTCATTGCAGTCGAGACTTGCTTGGGGAGCAGCTCGTCCCACTTGGCCTGTTCGGCTACGTCGTTGAGATCGGTCAGCAGCCCCAGCTCGCCCCATTCCTGGATATCAGGTCCCTTGATCTGAGCGGCTGCGGGTGCGTTGCCAGAGACGGCGCGGGTCTTCAGGACTGTCATGGCGGCCTCACCACCACCACCGGCGACAGCAAAGTCCTTCCAGGTATGGCCCTGCTCTTCGACGAGTCGCTGCAGCGTATCAGCGGCGCGTTTTTCACCGCCGGAGGTCCACCAGTGCAGGACTTCGACCTCACCGGCGTGAGCGAAGGGAACGAGAGAAGCGAGGGAAACAGCAGTAACCAGACGATGGATCGTGTTCATTTGTGTTCCTTTTTCTTTTTGTTTTCGGTGCAAGTCTCTGCTTGCGCTGCACCGATTCTAGGCGCGCCAGAGCGTGCAGCAGGTAACGAAGGGATAGTGAATGGTCACCGATTCGTTACAAAGCGAGCAGCTCTGTAACGGCACCGGCAACCGTTGGTTGGCACGTGAGCTCACTCGGCATGTCGCGGCAGGCTCAGGGTCACCCGCAGCCCACCCTCGGGAAGGTTGCGCAGGCTGATTTCGCCCCCATGGGCGTGTGCGATATTTCGGGCGATGCCGAGACCGAGGCCATACCCGGGCTGCTTAGCCGCCAGCCGAAAATTCGGCTCGAAGACCTGCTGCAGCCATGCCTGCGGAACGCCAGGCCCCTCATCGTCGACATGCAGCACGAAGGTCTCGCCGTCATCGTCAATATGCAAGTGCGCTCGCTCGCCATATTTCAGCGCGTTATCCAGCAAGTTGCCGATACAGCGCTTGAGCGCCAACGGCTTGCCCGCATAAGCCGAGACCGCCTGGCCTTGCACCGTGACACGGCCGTTGCCAGCGGGTGCGAGGTAAGGTTCGGTGACGCAATCGAGCAGCAGATTCAGATCCAGCGGCTCGATATTTTCGTGTATGTCGGTGTCCTTGACGCATTGCAGCGCACCCTTGACGAGCAATTCAAGCTCATCGAGATCACGGCTGAACTTGTCCTGCAGGGCTTGGTTCTCCAGCAGCTCCACCCGCAGACGCAACCGGGTGATTGGCGTGCGCAGATCATGCGAGATGGCACTGAACAGCTGGGCGCGCTCGGTCAAGTAGCGCCCGATGCGCTCGCGCATGCTGTTGAATGCCCGGCTGACCTCGACCACCTCGCTGCCGCCCGCCTCGGGCAACAGTTCCACTTCGCTGCCCAGCGACATTTCCCGCGCCGCCTGGGCCAACCGTTTGAGCGGGCGGCTCTGCCAATGCACGAGGATGCCGATGAACAACAGCAAAAAGCTGGTGGTGAGAACGATGAACCAGAGCTGTTGTTTAGGGATGCCCTCGTCCTCAAGGCTGACGTAGGGCGCCGGCATCAGCGACGCAAGATACAGCCACTCGCCAGGTGCGATTTGAATCTGCGTCACCAGCACGGGCGGGTTCAGGGGCTCCAGGCTCAGCGCGTAGTGCGCCCAGGATCGCGGCAACTCGTCGAGCTTCAGCCCGCCATTGAAAATGCGCAGATCGTCGGGGCTGACGAAATTGACCGACATGTCCGCGTCGTTTCCGAGGCGCTCGCGAAGTACCGCGTCCACTTCTGCCAGCACCGCCTGCTTGCGCTCGGTTGGCGGCAGAATTTGCATATCCAAAGGTTTGTCATTCAGCGATACGAAGAAGCGCGTACCGCCCATGCTGCGCAGTTGATCGAGCACCAGCGGTCGATAGCCCAGCGGCAGCGAGCGGAAATAGCTGACGCTGGCGGACATGGAATGCGCCAGGCTCCGAGCGTTGGTCAGCAGGCCTTCCACCTGGCTTGCACGCAGCTGCGACACCCAGATGAAACTCGACAACGCCTGCGCCACCAGCACCACCAGCAGCGTCAGAAAGAGCATCCGGCCGAGCAGCGAGCGCGGCACCGGCAACCATCGGCGCTTAGCCGAGCGAGTCATGATGCGGCGCGACCTGGGCGGCGAGCAGATAACCACTGCCGCGAACGGTGCGGATCAACCGAGGGCACTTACCGGTGTCGCGCAGTCGCTGGCGTAGGCGGCTGACGGCCATGTCGACGATGCGCTCGAGCGGCAGCACTTCACGACCGCGCGTGGCATTGGCAATGGTGTCGCGGTCGAGAATCTGCTGCGGGTGATCGAGAAAGAGCTTCAACAACGCAAAATCGGCACCAGACAGCAGCACCTCTTCCCCGTCCTGATGAAACAGCCGGTGGCTGACCATATCCAGCCGCCACTCATCGAACGCCAGCACGTCGCCGGTGCGTTCCTGGCCGAAGTTGACGCGGCGAAGCAGCGCCTTGATTCGCGCCAGCAGCTCACGAGGACTGAAGGGTTTGCCCAAGTAATCGTCGGCCCCCAGCTCCAGCCCGATGACCCGATCAGCCTCATCGGAACTGGCGGTTAGCATGATGATCGGCATCTGGGCCAGACGTTGATGCCCCCGAACCCAGCGGCAGAGGCTGAAGCCATCTTCATCCGGCAGCATCACGTCGAGAATGACCAGATCGGCCGGATCGTCGGCCATCGCTTCTCGAAACTGCGCACCGTCTGCCACGGTGCGTACCTGAAAGCCCGATCGGCTGAGGTAGGTTTCCAACAGTTCGCGAATTTCCTGATCATCATCGACCAGCAAAATGGATCTTCCGGTCTGGTTCACTGGCATCCCTTCTCTTGTTCTCGTTTCGATGCGGCTCAGCGCTCGCCGGGCGTGCCCCCCAGCAATTGCTGCAAGGCAACGCCTGCGCCTTCCAGTCCCGGGTATTCAGCTGTCACCACCCAGACCGGGACGTCGTCAAAATACCGGCTCATACAGCCCTTGTCGCGAAAACTTTGGCTAAAGCCGCTACGCGCAAAAAACTCGACGAAGCGCGGCACGATGCCCCCAGCAATATAGACACCACCGCGCGCACCAGTCGTAAGCACATTGTCGCCGGCGATCCGACCCAGCCAGACACAGAATTGTTCCAGCACCGCCTCGGCGTACGCATCGCCCGCCAGCGCAGCGGCGGTAACCTCGGCGGGCGTAGTCAGACGAGGCGCCTCACCATCGAGCGCGCAACTGGCTCGATAGAGCTCCAACAACCCGCCCCCGCTGAGGATCGCCTCGGCATTCACATGGCCGAGCTTCTCGTGCAGATGCGCCCACAATGCGGCCTCTCGGCTCGTGCCGATCGGCAAGCAGACGTGCCCGCCTTCACCCGGCAACGCTCGCCAAACTCCGTCGGCCAATGGCAGCAGAGTGGCAACGCCGAGCCCGGTGCCGGGCCCGATGACTAGACGTGTGCGGCCTGCCTCGGATTGACCGGGGCATACCTCGATCAGTTCGCCATCGCGCAGGCGGGTCATGCCCAGCGCCATAGCCGTGAAATCGTTGATCAGCAACAGATCGCTCAGCCCAAGATCTTCGCAAAAAGATTTGCGGCTCAGACGCCAGTGATTGTTCGTGAATGCGAATTCATCGCCCGAAACCGGGCCGGCACAGGCCAGGCAGACCGCCTGAAGCGCCTCGACGCTCTGTCCAACACCGTGCAGATAAGCTCGGATGGCGTCTTCCGGACGCAGATACTCAACGGTCGGCAGCACCCGCACCGACTCGACTTGGTGGTCGCGCCAGAGTGCGAAGCGGGCATTGGTGCCCCCAATATCGCCTACCAGTGCCGTCACTTGAGCACCTCCAGCCCTTCGGTAAACGCACTCGCGCCCTTCTCGGCCGGACTGAAAGCGGCCCGCATGAAACCGAATAGCTCGCGACCGCAACCGATCCCAAGATCGCTGGGCGCACTCACAGGTTCACGGCTATCGAATTCGGCCTGATCGACCAGTACGCGCAATTCGCCCGTCTCGCCGTCGACGCGGATGAGGTCGCCGTCACGCAGGCGGCACAGCGGTCCACCATCGAGCGCCTCGGGACTGACGTGAATGGCTGCCGGCACCTTGCCCGACGCGCCAGACATGCGACCGTCGGTAACCAACGCCACCTTATGTCCGCGATCCTGCAAAACGCCGAGGAACGGCGTCAGCTTGTGCAGTTCGGGCATGCCGTTGGCTTTGGGCCCTTGGAAACGCACCACGGCAACGAAATCTTTTTCCAGCTCGCCATTCATGAACGCCTGGGCCAGCTCGCTTTGATCGCTGAACACTCGCGCCGGCGCCTCCACCACACGATGCTCCGGTGCGACCGCCGATATCTTGGTCACGCTACGGCCGAGGTTGCCTTCCAGCACACGTAGGCCACCTTCAGGAGAGAAGGCACGTTCAACCGGACGCAGGATCGCTTCGTCGAGACTGTTAGCCGGACCCTCCTTCCAAACCAGCGCATCGCCTTCAAGGAAAGGTTCTTGGGTGTAGCGCTTCAACCCCTGACCCACGACGGTGTAAACGTCCTCATGCAGCAAGCCGGCGTCGAGCAACGTGCGAACCATGAACGGCACGCCACCGCAGGCATGGAAATGGTTCACGTCAGCCTGCCCATTGGGATAGACCTTCGCTAATGTCGGCGTCACCGCAGAAATGTCAGCCATGTCCTGCCAGGTCAGCTGAATGCCAGCGGCCTGGGCAAATGCGGGAATATGCAGCGTGTGGTTGGTTGAGCCACCGGTGGCATTGAGTGCCACCACCGAATTGATGATCGCCTTCTCGTCGACAATCTTGCACAGCGGCAAGTAGTTACCAGACTGAGGTGTCAGGCGAGTCACCTGGCGCGCCGCCTCGCGGGTCAGTTCGTCACGCAGCGGCGTGTAGGGATTGACGAAGGACGAGCCCGGCAAGTGCAGGCCCATGATCTCCATCACCACCTGATTGGTGTTCGCCGTGCCGTAGAAGGTACAGGTGCCGGGGCTGTGGTAGGAGAGCATTTCCGACTCCAGCAGCTCCTCGCGGCTGGCCTTGCCTTCGGCGTAACGCTGACGAACCTCGGCCTTCTGCTTGTTGGGAATGCCCGACGGCATCGGCCCGCCCGGTACGAATACCGCCGGTAGATGACCGAAGCGCAAGGCGCCGATCATCAGGCCCGGAATGATCTTGTCGCAAATACCCAGGTAGAGCGCCGCATCGAACATGTTGTGTGACAGCGCGATGGCGGTGGCCATAGCGATCACTTCACGACTGGCCAGGCTCAGCTCCATCCCCGCCTCGCCCTGGGTGACGCCGTCGCACATGGCCGGCACACCGCCGGCGAACTGCCCGACCGAACCGACGTCACGCAACGCCTGCTTGATGATTTCGGGAAAGTGCTCGTACGGCTGGTGCGCTGACAGCATGTCGTTGTAGGCCGAGACGATGGCCACGTTGGCCTCATCCATCAGACGCAGCTTCTGCTTGTCGCCAGCGGACGCACAACCCGCCACACCATGGGCGAAGTTGGCGCACTGGAGCCTGCCACGTTGAGGCCCATCGCTCGCCGCGCCGGCCATCTGGGCAAGATAGCGCTGCCGGGTTGGCCGGCTGCGCTCGATCAAACGTTCGGTAACCTCTTGAATCCGCGGGTGCATACCATCACTCCTGCATATTAATCTTTGGTTTTATCAACAAAACAACATGGATACGGGCTTGATTTCTATTCTGACAGGAATAATCTTGTCATTCCCACAACAAAATCCAATTAGGACCCATTTATGACTATTCGCATCGCCATCAACGGCTTCGGTCGTATCGGACGCAATGTTCTTCGCGCTCTTTACAGCTCGGGCTACCGCGAACATATGCAGGTCGTGGCGATCAATGACCTCGGCAGCTCGGCGATGAATGCCCACCTTTTGCAGTACGACAGCGTTCACGGCTATTTCGACGCAAAAATTGAGGTCGGCGATGATCGTCTGGTGGTCAATGGCGATCCGATTGCCGTGTCCGCGATCCGTAACCCGGCCGAGCTTCCCTGGCGCCAGCACGGAGTCGATGTGGTGTTCGAGTGTACCGGTCTCTTCACCTCTCGCGAGAAGGCCAGCGCGCACCTCGAAGCCGGTGCCGCCAAGGTCATCATTTCCGCTCCGGCCTCCGGCGCCGATGCCACCATCGTCTATGGCGTCAACCATGACATCCTGCGTCAGTCGCACCAGATCATTTCCAACGCGTCGTGCACCACCAACTGCCTGGCCCCGGTCGCCCAGGTACTGTCACGGGAATTGGGCATCGAGCATGGCCTGATGACTACCATCCATGCCTATACCAACGACCAGAATCTGTCCGACGTCTACCACAGCGACCCTTACCGTGCGCGGTCGGCTACACAGTCGATGATTCCAACCAAGACCGGTGCCGCCGAAGCCGTTGGCCTGGTGTTGCCAGAACTGGCAGGCAAGCTGACCGGCATGGCCGTACGCGTGCCGGTGATCAATGTCTCGTTGGTGGATCTGACGCTGGAGCTCAGCCGCGAAACCAGCGCGGACGAGGTCAATGCACTAATGCTGGATGCCAGTCAGCGCTCGCCGATACTGGCCTGTAATTCGCTGCCGCTGGTTTCCTGCGACTTCAACCACAACCCGATGTCCTCCATCTTCGACACCAACCACACCAAGGTTAGCGGACGCCTGCTGAAAGTGATGGCCTGGTACGACAACGAATGGGGATTCTCCAATCGGATGCTGGACACCTGCCGCGCGCTCTACGAGGCAGCATGATCAACGACCAGACCTCAGCATCGACTCGGTAGACCAGAGAAGAAAATGAATCGCATCGATTTCGTCACCGCGACACTGCCCGCCCGCAAGCGCATCGCGCTGGTCGCGCACGACCACTGCAAGGAGCGCTTGCTGGACTGGGCGAAGCGGCAGAAAGAGCAGTTGGCGAAGCACGAGTTGCTCGCCACCGGCACCACCGGACTGCTGCTCGGGCAGCGCCTGGGCCTGCCGGTGGAGTGCATGATCAGCGGTCCGCTAGGCGGCGACCAGCAGATCGGCGCACGCATTGCTGAACGACGAATCGATGTGCTGGTGTTCTTCTGGGACCCCTTCGAGCCGCAGCCGCATGACCCGGACGTCAAAGCGCTGCTGCGGGTCGCCGCGGTGTGGAACATTCCGCTGGCGGCCAACGAGAGCAGTGCCGACTATCTGCTCTCCAGCCCGCTGCTCGATCAGGCCCACAGCCTGAGTATTCCTGACTACGGCAGCTACCTGGCAGGGCGCCAGTTATAGGCCCATTAACCCTACAGATTGCCGTCTGGAATGCGCTGATCTTCATCGACTTCGGCAGCGTCGCGCAGGTCGTCGAAGTCCGTCTTTAGGCCAGTCTCCATGCTGTCGAGCTCTGCCAGCAGGCTGCGGAAGCTGGTCTGCTCGCGCGGCGCTTCAGATTGCAGTTCCACGTCGGCGCGCGCCTGCAACGCATCAGGCACGGGCGCTTCTTCGACGTCGACCGGCAGCGGGGCGGGTTCCATTTCGCGCAGCACCGCTAACGGCGGCAGCTCATCGAGGCTCTTCAGATTGAAGTGGTCGAGAAACTGCCTGGTAGTGGCAAACATCGCCGGCCTCCCCGGCACGTCGCGATGGCCAACGACGCGCACCCATTCGCGCTCCAGCAGAGTCTTCACGATATGGCTGTTGACCGCGACGCCACGAACGTCTTCGATCTCGCCACGCGTGATTGGCTGGCGGTAAGCGATCAACACCAGCGTTTCCAGCAGCGCGCGCGAATAGCGCTGCGGCCGCTCTTCCCAGAGCCGACCCACCCAGGGCGAAAAACGCTCGCGGACCTGAAGGCGATAACCACTGGCGACTTCCTTGAGCTCGAACGCGCGGTCCTTGCAGGATTTTTCCAGCACGCCCAGCGCCTTGCGCAGCAATGATGGCGGCGGGCGTTCGGCTTCATCGAACAGCTCGGACATCCGCTCGATGGACATCGGCTTGCCCGAGGCCAGCAGAAAGGCTTCGAGCAGCGAAGCGAGATCCTTGGGATCGGAAAGATTCAACCTGAATTACCTCGACTCATCCGTGTGCGCAGATTATTCGACCCGAGCCCGAACGTGAATGGGTGCGAAGGGTTCATTCTGCACCAGCTCGACCAGCGACTCCTTGACCAGCTCAAGCACCGCCATGAAAGTCACCACCACGCCGAGCCGGCCCTCGTCCAGCGTGAACAACGCGACGAAAGGCACGAATGCTCCGCCCTTGAGGCGCTCCAGCACATCGCTCATGCGCTCGCGAGTCGACAGCGTCTCGCGCGTTACCTGATGACTTTCGAACATGTCGGCACGACGCAGCACCTCGGCCATGGAAATCAGCAGCTCCTCCAGACTGACCTCGGGCAACAGCTTGCGCGCCCGTGCGTCCGGCGCATCCAGCCGTGGCACGTGCAGCTCGCGACCAACTCGCGGTAGCTCGTCGAGGTCCTCCGAGGCGGCCTTGAAGCGCTCGTACTCCTGCAAGCGGCGTATCAGCTCGGCACGCGGATCGAGCTCGTCCTCCTCCACTTCGGCCGAACGCGGCAGCAGCATGCGTGACTTGATCTCAGCCAGCATCGCCGCCATCACCAGATACTCAGCCGCCAGTTCCAGCCTCACGGCTTTCATCAGCTCGACGTAGCCCATGTACTGACGGGTGATTTCCGCCACCGGAATATCGAGAATGTCGATGTTCTGCTTGCGGATCAGGTAGAGCAGCAAATCCAGCGGCCCTTCGAACGCCTCGAGAAAAACCTCCAGCGCGTCCGGCGGAATATAGAGATCCTGCGGCAGATCGTTGAAGGCCTCGCCGTAGACAAGCGCCAGTCGAAGCTGCTCGCCGGGCGGATCGATCGTCGCCTCGGCCTGGATTTCCTGCATGCTTTCTCCACGGAACAATGGGGTATCGGAGCGGCGACAGCTTATGTAGGTCGCCGCTTGGGCTTCACGAAGCCATTGCAGGCGCAGTCGCCAGCGCCAGGTTTTCTTGCCGCTAGCGGTAATTCAGGCCCATTGCCTGACGCACAACGACCAAGGTTTCGCGGGCTTCATCGCGGGCCTGCTCGGCGCCCTCGGCAAGGATGCTTCGCACCAGGTCCGGATTCTGCTCGTAGTCCTGAGCCCGCTCCTGCAGCGGCGCCAGCTCAAGCTTGATCGCTTCTATCAGAGGCGCCTTGCACTCCAGGCAGCCAATACCCGCACTGCGGCAGCCCTGTTCGGCCCACTGACAGACATCCTCCGCCGAATGCGAAAGATGCATCGACCACACCGGACAACGCGTCGGCTCACCGGGATCGTGGCGATGTACCCGTGCCGGATCGGTAGGCATGCGCTTGATCTTTTCTTCGATCTCGGCAGGCGTGTCACGCAGGAAGATGGAATTACTGGCCGATTTGGCCATCTTGCCGCCGTCCAGGCCCGACAGCTTGGGGGAATCGCTCAATAGCGCCTGGGGCTCGGGCAACAACAGTCGGCCGCTCCCCTCCAGATACCCGAACAGGCGCTCCTGGTCACCGATGGTGATGGTCTGCTGGTCTTTGAGCAGCGCGCGGGCGGTGTTCAGCGCCTCGAGATCGCCCTGCTCCTGATAGCTCCTGCGCAGGCTGGCGTAGAGTTTGGAACTCTTTTTACCGAGCTTGCGGATTGCCGCTTCGGCCTTTACCTCGAAATCCTCTTCGCTGCCGTAAAGGTGATTGAAGCGCCGCGCGACCTCGCGCGCGAATTCGATATGCGGCAGCTGGTCCGCCCCCACCGGCACGACTCCGGCGCGGTACGCAAGAATGTCTGCAGCCTGGAGCAGCGGGTAACCGAGGAAGCCGTACGTATCGATATCCTTTTGCTGCGAATCGAGCTGCTGCTCCTTGTAGGAGGGTATGCGCTCCAGCCAAGGCAGCGGGCAGATCATCGACAAGAGCAGATGCAACTCGGCGTGCTCGACTACCTGGGACTGGATGAACATGGTCGCCGAGCTTGGACTGACGCCCGCCGCCAGCCAATCGATCGCCATCTCCTGCACATTGCGCGCGATATCGCTACCCGCCGCGTGGTCGGTGGTCAGGGCATGCCAGTCGACGATGCAGAAGAAACATTGATACTCATGCTGCATCCTTACCCAATTTTTCAGCACGCCGTGGTAATGACCGAGATGAAGACGGCCGCTGGGCCGCATACCGGACACCACACGTCGCTGCGATTCCATGGAACTCAAAAGGGTTTCCTTCGTAAATTTCGAAAAAGCGGGTCAGACGGTAAAGGGTGCGGGATCGCCGCAACCGACACGCAGCACTTCTGGATCACCATCTACCAGACTGATCACCGTTGAAGCTTCGATGCCACCGTAACCGCCGTCGATGATCAGGTCTACCTGATGCTCCAACGCATCACGCATTTCATAAGGATCACTCATCGGCTCGGTTTCCCCCGGCAGAATGAGACTGACGCTCATCAGTGGCTCACCCAGCTCAGCGAGCAACGCTTGAGCGATCGGCTGCGCGGGGACCCGCAGCCCAATGGTGCGGCGCTTGGGGTGCAGCAGCATACGCGGCACCTCACGCGTCGCGCTGAGAATGATGGTGTAGGGTCCGGGAAGGTGCGTCTTCAACAGGCGGAACGCCGAGGTGTCCACCTTGGCGAACAACCCGAGCTGGGAGAGATCGCGACAGACCAGCGTGAAATTGTGCTTGTCATCCAGCTGTCGCAAGCGGCGAATTCTCTCGATGCCGGCCTTGTTGCCCATCGAACAGCCGATGGCGTAGGACGAGTCGGTGGGATAGATCACCACTCCGCCGCCGCGAATGATTTCCACGGCCTGCTTGATCAGCCGGGCTTGCGGATTTTCGGGATGTATCTGAAAGAACTGGCTCATGAATACTCCGTGCTCAGCTGGCAACAGATTCGCCTGGCCCATGATCGAAATGCCTCCAAAGCGGTTGCAGATCTTCCGGCAAGGTTCGATACAACCCCAACTCCGACCAGTCGCCGGGTGCATGGAAATCGCTGCCGATGCTGGCCATCAGGCCGAATTCGCGAGCCAGTATCGACAACCCACCAACCTGCTCGAGCGGCTGCATGCCGTTGACGACTTCCAGCGCATGGCCGCCAGCTTGGGCGAACTCGCTCACCAGACGTCGACGCTTGCTACGAGTGAAGTCGTATTGCCAGGGATGCGCCAGGCTGATCCAGGCCCCGGCGTCACGCAGCGTCATCACGGTTTGCTCGAGGCTCGGCCAGTGCTGTTTGACGTCGCCGAGCTTGCCAGACCCCAGCCACTTGCGGAACGCTTCAGCGCGGTCACGTACATAGCCGGCGCGTACCAGGTATTCAGCGAAATGAGGACGCGCCGGGGCGTTGTCGCTATCGCCCAGTTCCTGCTGGACGGCGCGTGCGCCTTCCATCGCTCCCGGCATACCTTTCGCCTCCAGGCGCTGGGCGATGAGTTCCGCGCGCTGCCAACGACCGCTATGCAATTGCGCAATGGCCTGCTGCAACGCGACCGCGTCCCGGCGAAAGGCGTAGCCGAGCACGTGAATGGTCGCGCCACTCCACAAGCACGAAAGTTCGATGCCATTGACCAGCCGAACGCCCAGCGAATCCGCTGCGGCACGAGCAGCATCGAGGCCTTCCAACGTGTCGTGGTCCGTCAGCGCGAGCAGTTCGATACCGCGTGCATGTGCCCGCTCCACCAGCGCAGCAGGCGCCAGCGCGCCATCTGACGCGGTACTGTGGCAATGCAGATCAACAATCATTCGGGACCTTTTCTCTTAGGGCTTGGCGGCTCTTTGGTTCTGACCGCCATGGCCGGTGCTCGTGCCGTTACTGAGTTTGGCGAAAGCTTGCGCCGCGTCCAGGAAATGACCTGCGGACAGCGTTTCGCCAAAAGCGCGGTTTGTTATTATGCCGGTCACTTGCCGCTTCTGGCTCGCTCCGAGAAACAAATCGTCGAGGTCATACCCCGGCCCTTGCTCTGCGCGGCTATTCATAGCACGCCAGGTGCGTGTATCCGGTCCGCCATGCCACCCGAACCTGAACAACTAGGAGTCAACATGCTTTACGCCATCATCGCTACCGACGTACCCGGCTCGCTGGAAAATCGTCTGGCTTCGCGCCCAGCTCACCTGGCGCGTCTCGAACAACTGAAAGCCGAAGGTCGCATGGTCCTGGCCGGCCCGCATCCTGCAATCGACAGCAATGACCCAGGCGCTGCCGGCTTCAGCGGAAGCCTGGTGGTCGCCGAATTCGAGTCCCTGCAAGCCGCCGAAGAGTGGGCCGCCGCCGATCCGTACAAGTCTGCCGGCGTCTACGGCGATGTAGTGGTCAAGCCTTTCAAGCAAGTATTTCCCTGAGCCAATCGGTCGCAATATCCGTCAGCCGCAGGATTTCCGCGGCCCGTTGAAGAAAAGGAGTTCCGATGCGCCAAGGTTTGCCTTCCCTACTGCTGGCCCTGAGTTTCGCCATGTCGTGTGTGCATGCTGAAGAAGGTTCGCCAGATCCAACCGCCGCAAGGCAAGCCGGACTGGAGCAACGCCTGTCCGAGAACGAACTCCAGCGCAAAGAATCGAGCAATGGTCCGGGCATAACCGATGCCGAACGGGCGCAGCTGGCGCAACTGCGCCGGGAAAACCAGCAATTGCGCCTGCAACTGCAGCATGGGCAGCCACAACAGAAACGCTGGCTGAACGACCAGCAACAGTGGTTCGCCGTTGGCGGAGGCGTCGGCGTGCTGGGCTTCCTGCTTGGCGTCCTGACCACCCGGGGTCGTCGCCGTCGGCAATGGCTCAATTGAAGTGGATACGAACGAAGCATGAGCGAACTGCTGCTGATAGATGACGACGAGGAGCTCTGCGAGCTGCTCGTGAGCTGGCTGGCCCAAGAGGGATTCGTCGCCCGCGCCTGCCATGATGGCCAAAGCGCCCGTGCTGCGCTGGCCGAACACCAGCCCGCAGCGGTGGTGCTCGATGTGATGCTGCCCGACGGCAGCGGCCTTGAATTGCTCAAGCAGTTACGTAGTGAACACCGCGATCTGCCGGTGCTGATGCTCTCGGGCCGCGGCGAGCCGCTGGATCGCATTCTCGGGCTGGAACTGGGTGCCGACGACTATCTGGCCAAACCATGCGATCCGCGCGAACTCACCGCTCGGTTGCGCGCCGTTCTGCGCCGTACCCAGCCTGCGAGCGCGCCGACCCAGCTGGAACTCGGTGATCTCTGTTACAGCCCCGCCCGAGGTATCGCCAGTGTCGGCGAGCATGAAGTGACGTTGACCCTTTCCGAAGGTCGGATCCTCGAAGCGCTGCTCAGCCAACCCGGCGAGCCTCTGGACAAGCAGGCGCTGGCGCAACTCGCCCTCGGTCGTAAACTGACCCTGTATGACCGCAGCCTCGACATGCATGTCAGCAATCTGCGTCGCAAACTCGGTCCTCACCCTGACGGACGTCCACGCATCGTCGCGTTGCGCAGCCGCGGTTACCTTTACGCTCCCTGACCAGCTTTACCGAGCCTTTACCCTGGCCTGACCCCTGTTGACCTTGCGCGCCCTAGACTGAGCTCATCCGGTTGAAGCCCGACGAGCACAAGCTCCACGGCGATCGGTTCCCTTACTCAGGAGAGACCTCATGATGCGCAAGACTCTAATCGCTGTGCTTTTCGCCTCTACCCTGCCTGCCATTGCCATGGCGATGCCCGACGGCAACCATCGCCACCACGGCGGCAAGCATGCCCCCTTCGAACAACTGGATCTGACCAAGGAGCAGAAGCGGGAAATGCATGAGCTGATGGGTCAACAGATGAAGAACCATCGCGAGATTACCCAGCGCTATCTCGACAAACTGCCTGAAGCCGAGCGCAAGGCCATGCAGGACGAACTGAAGTCCAACAAAGAGAACACGCACAAGCAAATCCGCAGCCTGCTCAAGCCGGAGCAGCAGAAACAGTTCGATGAAATGCACGAGAAGATGGAAGCCAAGCGTGCCGAACGCGCCGAGTTCAAGCAGTGGAAAGCCGAGCGCGAAAAGAATAGCTGACCCTTAGCTGAAACCAACCCGCCCGGCTCGCGCTTATTAGCCGCCAGCCGGGCTTCGTCGTGGAGATTGACCGGTGCGATCACTGTTCTGGCGCATCCTTGCAACATTCTGGCTGGCCATCGCGCTGGTGGCGGGCCTCGCCATGCTGCTGGGTCATGCGCTGAATCAGGACACCTGGATCGTCAATCGGCATCCGGGCGTGCAGGGGCTGGCGGAGCTGTGGACCAAGGTCTACGAACGTCAGGGCCCCCTCCCCGCTCAATTTTTTCTCGAACGCCATCGGCAACGCTTTCATATCGACGTGCAAGTGCTGGCTGAGAACGGTCAGCCGGTCATTCGTGGGACCTTTCCGGCCCGTGCCGCAGCGTTCGAAGCCCGTCAGGAAAACCGCTCGGGGCGCCTGCCCTGGCGGAGGCTGACTACCGACTACACCAGCCCGCTCAGTGGCGAAACTTATCTATTCATTTACCGCATTCCCAATTCGGAACTACAGGCCTGGCACCGTGGCAGCCTGTTCTGGCCATTGAGCGCGATAGCCATCGCGCTGGTCGTGCTGACCGGCTTCAGCCTGCTGCTCACGCTGTCCATCACCCGTCCGCTCGATCGCCTGCGCAGCGCCGTGCATGATCTCGGGCAGACCGCTTATCAACAGAACTCGCTGGCCCGCCTGGCCACACGGCGCGATGAACTTGGCGTACTGGCCAAGGACTTCAACCGCATGGGCGCTCGGCTGCAGAGCCTGATCGGCAGCCAGCGGCAGCTGCTGCGTGACGTCTCCCATGAATTGCGTTCGCCGCTCGCACGCCTGCGCATCGCCCTGGCGCTCGCCGAACGGGCAACCCCGGCGGAACGTGAAGTCATCTGGCCGCGGCTGGCCAAGGAATGCGATCGGCTGGAAGCGCTGATCAGCGAAATTCTCGAACTGGCACGACTGGACGCCGAACCGGGCGCGGCGTCAGCCATCGATCTGCCATTGATATTCGAACAGCTGGAAGAAAACGCACGCATCGTGTCGCCAGCCCAACGCATCGAAACCTGCCTGGAAACCGACATCGTGCCGCACGGCTGGCCGAACATGCTTGAGCGTGCGCTGGACAATCTGCTACGCAATGCGCTGCGCTTCAATCCAGAGGGCTCACCGATCGAATTACGCGCCCGCACCGAGGGCGAATGCCTGATGCTGAGCGTTCGCGATCACGGCCCAGGCGTGGATGAGGCCCATCTGGCGCGCTTGAGCGAACCGTTCTTCCGTGCGCCGGGACAGACTACCGCCGGCCACGGGCTGGGCTTGGCAATTGCCCGCCGCGCCGCCGAACGGCATGGTGGCGAGCTACTGCTGGACAATCATCCCGAGGGCGGTTTCATCGCCAGCCTGAAGCTACCGCTGAACTCGCCCGGCCCGAAGCTGCCGCGTCCTGATTGAGGCTATTTCACCCCGCTCCATTGGCTGACGAAATCTCGCGGGTCCAGCTCGGGCGGCGTTCGTGTACTACCTTCCGGCGTTCCCAGATAGATGAAACCAAGCACCTGTTCATCGGCGGCCAGCCCCAGTTCTCGGGCCACATGCCGATCGTAGGAGAACTCGCCGGTCCGCCAGACCGCCCCCAGCCCCTGTGCGTGGGCCGCCAGCAACATACCGTGCGCCGCGCAGCCGACCGCAAGCACCTGTTCGGTGTCGGGCACCTTCGGATGAGGCAAAATTCGGGCAACGACCACCACTACCATCGGCGCCCGGAGCGGCATCTTGCGCGCCTTACGTAACGCCTCGTCGGCGGCGTCCGGCTGGCGCAAGCCAAGCGCCTCGGCGTACAGCTCACCCAGGCGCTCGCGCGCCTCTCCTTGAATGGTCAGGAAACGCCACGGGCGAAGCTGGCCATGATCCGGTGCACGTAGCGCGGCACGGAAAAGCAAATCCAGCTGGGCATCGGTCGGCGCCGGGTCGACGAGTCGCGTAACGGAAACGCGGGTGAGCAGCAGGTCGAGAGCATCCATTGATCATCTCCAAAAAAGAGTCGGACATTCTAGAGGCTGTTTCCGTTTCGCTGCGAGCCGCGTTGTCGTATTGCCGTGATGGTGGGAAACAGCCGAATGCACGATCGTTCGGCTGTGATCGCGTTGGCGTCAGGCCACGCGATCGGGCGATAGATGCGGCTCCAGCGGCGGCGTCAGCGGAGGCAGGCCATGGGCTGCCCGTGCCGCGTCGCAATGGGCGTTGTGCTGACCATCAACCCAGGACGCCTCGAATTCGCGGCAGGTGCTCGAGCGTTGCTCATACATCGTACAGCGCACCCCACAACCGACATCGCCCAGCAGCCCGACGCACCGCGCGGGCCTGGATTCAGTGCCGCGCATCGCAACGAGAAACGGGCTGACCTGCACGGTCGCCCCATCGGGAACGGTACCGCCGGACGAAGTGCACTCGCCCCAGAAGAAAGACACACGGAAATGCGCGCAGCAGGCGCCACACGTAAGGCAGGGATTGTCGATAGACATGGAAGGTGAACACCCAGAAACCGGGAAAGGGCCGGCGCCCGGGCAGCTATTCTATTCATCGCAACGGACTTGGGAAGAGCCTGAGAGGGCGCGCCACGAAAGATTTATCAGCAGGCCGATAGCCGGTTTACTGGCGACGTAAGCCGCGTAGAATGGCGGGTCTTGTTCTTGAGCCGAGCAGCATTACAAATGGCCCTGCCGACCCTGCGCATCATCGGTTTCATTCTCGGCATTTTCCTGATCACACTTGCAATCAGCATGGTCGTTCCGATGATCACGCTGTTGGCGTTCGATCGTACCGACGACCTGCAGGCGTTTCTTTGGGCCAGCCTGATTACCCTCGGCTCCGGCATTGGGCTGATCGCCCCCGGACGTCCCGCAACGGCTCAGATGCGCCCGCGCGACATGTACTTTCTCACCACGGTCAGCTGGCTCGTGGTCTGCTGCTTCGCCGCGCTGCCAATGATGCTGATCCAGCACATGAGCTATACCGACGCGTTCTTCGAAACGATGTCAGGCATTACTACCACAGGGTCGACCGTGATCTCGGGGCTCGACTCGGCCTCACCCGGCCTGTTGATGTGGCGCTCCATGTTGCAGTGGCTTGGAGGCATTGGCTTCATCGGCATGGCGGTGGCCATTCTGCCGCTGCTGCGAATCGGCGGCATGAGGTTGTTCCAGACCGAATCCTCCGACTGGTCGTCGCAAAAGGCGATGCCGCGCTCGCACGTCATGGTCAAGTGGATTCTGATCGTCTATCTCGCGCTCACCTTGCTTTGCGGCATCGCCTATTGGCTAAGCGGGATGACGCCGTTCGAAGCCATCAACCATTCGATGACCACCATCGCCACCGGCGGCTATTCCACGTCCGATAGCTCCATGGCCAAGTTCACGCCTGCGGCGCACTGGGTAGCCGTGCTTTTCATGATCTTAGGTGGGCTGCCTTTCATCCTGATGGTCTCGACCATACGTGGAAACCGCTACGCCCTGGTTCGGGACCAACAAGTGCAAGGCTTCGTCGGCATTTTGCTCATCATGTGCCTAGCTTTCGCGATCTGGCTGACGCTCAATTCTGACTACGTATTCCTTGACGCACTTCGCATCGTCTCGCTGAACGTGGTTTCGGTGGTCACCACCACGGGATTTGCGCTGGGCGATTACACGCTATGGGGCGAGTTTGCGGTGCTGGCGTTCTTCTATCTGACCTTCATTGGCGGCTGCTCAGGGTCGACATCCGGCGGCTTGAAGATCTTTAGATTCCAAGTCGCCTACTCCCTGCTACGCGCCAACCTGGCGCAGCTCGTACACCCTCGCGCCGTCATCAGGCAGCAATACAACCGGCACACCCTTGATGAGGAAATCGTCCGGTCGATCCTGACATTCTCGTTCTTCTTCACCATTACCATCGGCGCACTGGCTCTGGCGCTCGCCCTGCTGGGCCTGGACATGTTGACGGCACTGACCGCGGCGGCAACCGCCGTCTGTAACGTAGGTCCCGGCCTGGGTCCCATCATCGGCCCGGCCGGCAATTTCTCGACCTTGCCGGATGCCGCCAAATGGTTGCTGTCAGCCGGCATGCTGCTCGGTCGTCTGGAAATCATCACCGTCCTGGTAATGTTGACTCCGTCGTTCTGGCGCCATTGAGACGTATCAGGTCTCGCCGATGTCTTCGTTCCACAGCTCAGGGCTGTTGGCGATGAAGTTGCGCATCATCTCGACGCAGCTTTCGTCCTGCAGCACCTGGACTTCGACGCCGCGACCGCGCAACAGCAGCTCCTCGCCGATGAAGGTCTGGTTCTCGCCAATGATGACTTTCGGGATACCGTACAGCAGGATCGCCCCGCTACACATCGAGCAAGGCGACAGCGTGGTGTAGAGGATCGACTCGGCATAAACGCTCGCCGCTTGCCGTCCGGCGTTCTCGAATGCATCCATCTCGCCATGCAATACGGCACTGCCCTGCTGAACCCGGCGGTTATGGCCGCGCCCTATGATCTGCCCTTTATGGACGATCACCGAACCGATGGGAATGCCGCCCTCGGCCAGACCTTTTCTCGCTTCGTCGATTGCCGCTTGCATGAACGCGTCCATTCATTTGCTCCTATGCTTGAAGACTTCACCTGGCGCAAGCTCGCACCAGTCACTTGATTACGGTCAGGCCGCGTCGCCCTTCCCCTTGGACAGTCGGCCGCCGAACGTCACCGCAACGAATACCAGCCCGCCGACCAAAATGCCGAAGGCCGCATCCAACAACGTCGGCAGCAGTCCGGCCAGTACCGAACCGATATAGGGCAGCGCCACCGTGTGCTCGGCGCTGTTCTCGATGAAATGATGGATCGCCTTGATGCCATGGGTGAGGATGCCGCCACCGACCATGAACATGGCTGCAGTACCGATCACCGACAGCGATTTCATCAACCACGGCGCCATCGCCAAGATGCCCCGACCAATCGTCTGAGCGACACCGCTCCTTTTGCTCAACGCCAGCCCGGCATCGTCCAACTTCACGATGCCGGCCACCAGCCCGTACACGCCGACGGTCATGATCGCCGCAATGCCTGTAAGTACTGCCACCTGCTCGGTGAAGGTCGCGGCTGCCACCGTGCCCAGGGTAATGGCGATGATTTCGGCCGAGAGAATGAAGTCGGTGCGCACCGCGCCGCTGATCTTGTCCCGTTCGAAGGCGACCATGTCGACACTCGGGTTGGCCAGCGCCTCGATCTGCTGCGCATGATGATTGTCGTCCCGATGCAGAAAGCGGTGCGCAAGCTTCTCGAAGCCTTCGTAACAGAGGAACGCGCCGCCCAGCATCAGCAGAGGCGTTATTGCCCAGGGAATGAATGCACTGACCAACAAGGCAGCCGGTACGAGGATGAGCTTGTTGCGCATCGACCCCTTGGCCACGGCCCAAACGACCGGTAATTCGCGGTCAGCTTTAACGCCGGTGACCTGCTGCGCGTTGAGCGCAAGATCATCCCCAAGCACGCCGGCGGTTTTCTTCGCGGCGACTTTCGTCATGACGGAAACGTCATCCAGAACCGACGCGATATCGTCTATGAGAGCAAGCAGGCTACTGGCCAATGTTCAGGCGTCCTTTGGAGTTGTGCAGCGTTTTGCAGGTCTGAAAATTAAGGCCATCGCCTCGCCGCACAAGTTCCAGTGCCACGAGGTCAACGCCGCGCCCGGTATTCGCCCGGCGTCATGGCGAACCAGCGTTTGAACGCCCGAAAGAAGTTGCTTGGATCGGCGAAGCCCAGCAGATAGGCGATCTCCAGCAGAGCCAGATCCGGCTGCGCGAGGTATTGCTCAACCAGTACCCGTCGAGTGTCGTCCAGCAACTGTTGGAAGCTCGTGCCTTCGTCACCCAGGCGCCGCTGCAAGGTGCGCTCGGACAGATGCAACAACTGCGCGACGGCCTCACGTCGAGGTTCGCCCTGTGGCAACAGGCGACACAGAACCTGGCGTACCTGATGAGTTACCCGACTGTCAGTGAATCGCGCCAGGTATTCGCCGGCGAAACGGTCATGCAATTGCGCGAGTTCGGCATTGGCTGTTGGCAACGGAATGTCCAGGTCCTCGTGGCGCATCAGCAGTCCGTAACAGTCGGCGTCGAAGCGCAACGGTGCCTGAAACCCGGCGCGATAGGGCTCGATGGCTTGGGGTGGTGGCCCCTGAAAATAAACTTCCACAGGTATCAACGGCTTCCCGGTAAGCCAACGACAGAACGCAAGCATGCTCGCCAGCGAACCTTCGGCACTTTGCCGTGCCGGCGGCAATTGGTCGCCGTGAATCGCCAGCGTCAGCATGTGGCCCCTTTCGGTCGGAAAGAAGCGCAGATCTGCGCCTTCGGCAATGATCCGCTGATAGCGCACCAGACGCAGGATGCTTTCCTTCAGGGTGCTGCTGGACATCAGCGCATAGCCGACCACGTGCATCGCGCCGGGGCGCATCACCTTCGCCAGATTGAGGCCGATCGCCGGATTGCCCGTCACCTCGACTGCGCGCTGCCAGAGCCGGGTCATACCGTCCTGGGCGAAGCGGGCATCCGCATCGCTCAGAGCTGCGTAGTCCAAGTCCAGCTCAGCGAATAACGCGCGGCAATCGACGCCATCCAATTCCAGCGCCTGGACGATACTCAGAGCCCAGTTTGATGAAGTGGTACGTTCCGTGATCAAGCGATTGCCCCGAACTGGCCTGCAATGAAACTCGCTATGCGAATGATGCCGGGCAGTTTCAACCGCCAGCTCGCGGCACACAAGGGTACTAAACTGGCACTCATGGCCAGTGGCCGAGAAGCTACAGCGATCTACACTGCGACGACCACAATGACAGGAGGTGCGGCATGAGCACGCAAACCGCCGAACGCTTTACCCGCTTTGCCGATTTTTACCCGTTCTACCTGGCCGAACACAGCAACCGAACTTGCCGACGCCTGCACTATGTGGGCAGCCTGTTGGTGCTGGCGATTCTTGCCTACGCGTTGCTCAGTCAGCAATGGCTATGGCTGCTAGCAATGCCGGTGGCTGGGTACGGATTCGCCTGGATCGGGCATTTCATCTTCGAGAAAAACCGGCCTGCGACGTTCCAGTATCCGCTGTACAGCTTTCTTGGCGACTGGGTGATGCTCAAGGACATGCTAACTGGCAAGATTCGATTCTAGCAGGCCGTGGAAAACTACCTGCAGTGGCAAGACTGCGTTAAAAACAGCCTCAGCAAGCCGCTTGCGGCTAACGCGCTTTAGCGCGGCCCGAAGGGCGAACGAAGTGAGTCATGCTCATTTAGAAAACTAAACTCGTTCGCGAGCCCGGTCCGCTTCTTCGGCCGCTTTGATTCGCTGCGCTCCCCCTTCGGGCCAGCCTACGGCTGTTACTCCCGTTGGTCGTTGCGCCTTGTCTTGCCTGCCTCGCCTACGTTTTCCACGGCCTGCTCATGACGGCGCCCGGCTCATACCCGGTCAACAACTGCCGCCCGTCACGGATTGGACAGGCTGTTTGGCGCAATGGTGGCGACTTGGTTATGATCGCCGGGCCAGCGCCGGTCGATGCGCTAGCTCAATAGCGCCTGCTAGAGCGCCGGCATCTTTCAAGGACAGCAACTATAATGTCAACCGTGACCGGTGAACGGCGTAACGGCCTTGCGACTCGCCCATTGCGTGAGTATTACGCCCGCGTTCTCGCCTATCTGGCTTGCGCTGCTACCCTCGCCGCCGGTGTCTATACCCAGCAGTTTGCAGTCGGTCTGTTGTGGATGGTGCCCTACACCCTCCTCTATCCACACTTCGCTTACCACCTGAGCTATCGCTTCAAACGCCAATACCCCGAGCAAACGTCGCAGACCCTTCTGTGCCTCGACGCGTTGAATGCGGGCGCGGGAATCTTGCTACTTGGCGCTCTGGTGCCGAGCCTGATGATTCTGCTGACGCTGAGTTTCAGCGCGCTGGTGATCGGCAGCCTGCGCCATTTTCTGATGACTCTCCTGATGGTCGCCATCGGTTTCGGGTTGACGAGCCTGCTGATACCTCTGCGCTTCGGTGGCACGCCTACCATTCTGGTAACGACAGTCAGCATTCTGTTCACCACGCTGTACGTGTGCATCACGGCTTATTACGTGCACCAGCAAGGGGTCCGCCTGGCGCAGGCGCGCAGGGAGATCGAAGCCGAACAGGCTAAGGCTGCGCGCCTGGCCCGCAGTTTGGCCAAATATCTGTCGCCCCAGGTGTGGGAATCGATCTTCTCCGGCAAGCGCAGCGTACGGCTGGAAACGCAGCGCAAGAAGCTCACCGTCTTCTTCTCGGATATCAAGGGATTCACCGAGCTTTCCGAAGAACTGGAGGCCGAAGCTCTCACCGACCTGCTCAACAACTACCTCAACGAGATGTCGAAGATCACACTCAAGTACGGCGGCACTATCGACAAGTTCGTCGGTGACTGCGTGATGGTGTTCTTCGGCGACCCGACCAGCCAGGGTGCAAAAAAGGATGCGGTTGCCGCCGTATCGATGGCCATCGCCATGCGCAAGCACATGAAAGTACTACGCCAGCAGTGGCGCGCTCAGGGCATTACCAAGCCGTTGGAAATCCGCATGGGCATCAACACCGGTTATTGCACGGTGGGCAACTTCGGCGCCGACACCCGCATGGACTACACCATCATCGGACGTGAAGTGAACCTGGCCAGTCGCCTGGAGAGTTCAGCCGAAGCCGGGGAAATTCTGATCTCTCACGAGACCTATTCGCTGGTCAAAGACGTGATCATGTGTCGTGACAACGGGCAGATCGCCGTTAAGGGTTTCTCGCGCCCCGTGCAGATCTATCAGGTAGTGGATTTCCGCCGCGATCTCGGTGCGACCAACAGCTTCGTCGAACATGAATTGCCGGGCTTTTCCATGTACCTGGACACCAATGGCGTCCAGAACTTCGACAAGGAACGTGTGATTCAGGCCCTCAACCAGGCCGCCGACAAGCTGCGCGACAAGATCATCATGTAGCATCGATGGTGCCGGTGGTTGCGGTCGAGACCGCAGGGCCGCCCTTCACTGGATGCAGCCGAGGCTATCGATGTCACCTATCCTTTCCCTGCGCCACTACAACAGCGACCAGATCATCCATAGCCATCAGCACACCCAGCTGGTGTTCGGCCTGCGTGGACAGCTGGATTTCGAAATCAACGGGCGCGGGAGCCGTATTCAAGCGCAACGGCTGGCCGTGGTGCCGAGTGATATCCGCCATGCCTGCGGCAGCGCGGCTGGTAGCAATTGCCTGATACTCGACGTTCCTGGCGACGGTTGGTTGCAGCAGCGGCTTGGACACCACTCCGAGCCCGGAAGGCGATTGCTGGAACAGCCCGCCGCGCTGCATCTGAGCCCGGCGCAAAGCCAGCTGGTCAACTGGTTGGCGGCCAGTCCGATCAATGACCCGATCATCGCGGAGCAAGGCGCCGCGCTTCTGTTGGCCAGCCTCGCCACCGGTTGCGAACCAGTCGTTCAGCACGGCCCGCTACCCCTCGCAGCGCTCTACGCCCATATTGATCGCCATTTAGCGTATCCCCTGGAGGTACGAGATCTTGCGCGTCTGGCCGGTCTTTCCGTCCCACGCTTTCATGCGCGCTTCGTCAGCGAGACGGGCGTGACACCCATGGAGTTCGTCCGACTCCGCCGCTTGGAGCGGGGCCGAGAATTGCTAGTCAGCACTCGGCTGGCAGTGGGCGAAATCGCCGCCCGGGTCGGATATGCCTCGCAGAGTGCCTTCACCGCCGCACTCAGCCGCGCGCTCGGAACTACCCCGAAGGCACTACGCCGCGAGTCGCTCGACAGTATCTGATAGTTGCGCGACAGACCGCTCGCTCGCCCCGGCCTTATCATGCCGACGCATACATATTCCGACAGCGCCAGCATCACGAGGCCTCATGAACGACCGCCATTTTTCTTCAGCCAGGCCTTCTTGTCCGAGCAGCCATCCATGACGCATCGCAACGCCTTACTGGCCATTCACTTCGGCGCGCTGATGTTTGGCCTCTCCGGCGTATTCGGCAAGCTGGCCGAAAGTCAGCCGCTGGTGATTACCTTTGGCCGGGCGATGTTCGCCGTCATCGCCCTATCGATCGCAGCCTGTGTATTGCGTGCCGGCGGCAATCGACCGAGCTTGCGTCAAGCGGGCGGTCTGTTGCTGGGCGGCTTGCTGCTGGGTGGGCACTGGCTCACCTTCTTCATGGCGGTAAAGGTCGCTGGCGTCGGCATCGCCACGCTGGGCTTCGCCAGCTTTCCGGCCTTTACCGTATTGCTGGAGGGCGTGCTGTTTCGCGAGCGCACACGACCGATTGAGTTTGCCATGGTGGGCCTGGTTTGCCTGGGGCTATTGCTGGTCACACCGGATTTCGATCTCGCCAGCGAGAGCACCGCCGGGCTGCTCTACGGCGTGCTTTCAGGCTTGATGTTTGCGCTGCTCTCGCTGCTCAACCGCGCCGTCACCCGTGGCATCGATCCGGTACAGGCCGCGCTCTGGCAGAACGGGACCATCCTGCTCTGCCTGCTGCCCTTCAGCTGGACTTCGCTGCCGACCGTCCCGGCGCTGGATTGGCTATGGCTGGCGCTGCTCGGCGTATTCTGCACGGGGTTGGCGCACAGCCTGTTCGTGGCGAGTCTCAAGGTACTGAAGGCACGGACCACCGCTGTGATTTTTGCCCTCGAGCCGGTCTACGGAATCGCGTTCGCGTGGTGGTTGTTCAATGAGCAACCGACGCTGCGCATGCTGGCCGGCGGCACACTGATTGTCCTCGCCACGGTCATTTCCAGCCGCCTGAAAGCGCCGGCCGCGCCACCCGCGGAAATATCCGTAGCGCCTCGCCGGCTCTGACGTGGCGCCGCCGCGGCGCTCATGCCCGGTCGTTATGCCCCAGATCCCGCTGCGGATCGATACAGTCGCGCACCCGCTGCTTCAGTACCTTGGCTTCAGGGAAGCCGCCATCGAGCTTGCGCTCCCAGATCTGTTCACCGTCGCAGCTGATGTGAAAAGTGCCTCCGGTGGCTGGCACCAGCGAAACCTTGCCCAGATCGTCGGCAAAGGTGGACAAGAGCTCCTGTGCCAGCCAGGCCGCGCGCAGCAACCACTGGCATTGCGTGCAATAGGTAATGACGATTTCCGGCTTTGTCGCGGACATGAGAAGCGCTCGGTAGCAGATGAGGACGCCTATAATAGCGGCCCTTTCGCAGACCTCCCGTTTCGGTGTTGCCATGTCCCGCCTCCTGCTTCTGCTGATCCTCTTGATACCGCTAAGTGGATTTGCCGATACCCAACCCAAAACCGGCCTGGTGCTTTCCGGTGGCGCTGCACGCGGGTTGGCACATATCGGCGTTCTGAAAGCCTTAGAAGAGCACGGCGTGCGCATCGACGCGATTGCCGGCACCAGCATGGGTGCGGTCATCGGCGGGCTCTATGCGGCGGGTTACAGTGTTGAAGAGCTGGAGAAACTGGCACTCAGTCTCGACTGGCAACAAGTGCTTTCGGACGATCCACCGCGTCAGGATGTGCCCTTCCGGCGCAAGCAGGACGACCGCGATTTTCTGGTCAAGCGCAAACTGAGTTTCCGCGACGATGGCAGCCTCGGGTTGCCGCTCGGCGTCATCCAGGGCCAGAACCTCGCCCTGCTGCTCGAGCGTCTCCTGGTACACACCAGCGACACCCGCGACTTCGACCGTTTGCCGATCCCCTTTCGGGCAGTGGCAACCGATATCGCCAACGATAAGAAAGTCATATTCCGCAGCGGCCATCTGCCCCAGGCGATTCGCGCCAGCATGTCGATCCCGGCGGTGTTCGCTCCGGTCGAGATCGAAGGCCGGTTGCTCGTCGATGGCGGCATGGTCGACAACATCCCGATGGATGTCGCCCGCGACATGGGCGTGGATCGGCTGATCGTGGTGGATATCGGCTCACCGCTGCAGTCTCGCGAAGAGCTGCTCACCGTTGTCGACGTGCTCAACCAATCGATCACCATGATGACGCGGCGCAACTCGGAAGCGCAGCTCGCAACGCTGCGCTCGGAAGACCTGTTGGTGCAACCAATGCTGGCGGGCTTCGGGTCCACCGATTTCGGTCGCGCGCGACAGTTGATCGATGTGGGCTACCGCGCCGCCAGCGCACTGGATGGCCGCCTGGCTGGCATGCGCAGCGAAAGCGGCGGCAATCTCGCGCTGAGCCTCGCACGCTCGGCCGAGCCGCGCACGCCGCTGATCACGGCGGTGCGGATCGAGAACGACTCGAAAGTCGGCGACGCGGTGATACGTCGGCATATCCGCCAGCAGATCGGCAAGCGGCTGGATCTTCAGGATTTGCAGAAGGACATGGGCACGCTGTATGGACTGGATTACTTCGAGCAGGTCGAATACCGCGTAGTACATGGCGATCCAGGCAACACGCTGGTCATCACCGCCCGTGAAAAGCGTTCCGGCACCGATTACCTGCGCCTGGGCATCAACCTCTCGGATGACTTTCGCGGCGACAGCGCGTTCAACATTGGTGCCAGCTACCGCAAGAACGGCATCAACGAGCTGGGCGCCGAATGGCTGACACGTTTGCAGCTCGGGGATCGCCAGGAATTGTTCAGTGAGTTCTATCAGCCGCTCGATGCCGGTTCGCGCTGGTTCGTCGCGCCCAACCTGTTCGCCGAGACGCAGAACATCGAGTCGATAATGGATAACGACCCCATCGCCGAATACCGCCTGCAGCGTTATGGCTATGGTCTCAACCTGGGGCGACAAATTGCCAATAACGGCGAAATCCGCTTTGGTGTCGGCCAGGCCTGGGGCGAAGCGGATGTTCGCGTTGGCGACCAGCAGCTGCCGGACTTCACCTTCGAGGAAGGCTACTACCAGCTGCAATATTCCTTCGACACGGTGGATAACGTCGACTTCCCACGTGAGGGCGAAGATATCGGGCTGACATTGCGCCAGTACGACCGCAGTCTCGGCTCGGACGATCGCTACCGGCAGTGGGAATTCAACCTCGACAAGGCCGTCAGCTTCGGTCGCGACACCCTGGTCTTTGGCGGTCGCTACGGACGCACGCTGGATGACGCGGAGATCGTCACCTCGAGCTTCCTGCTCGGCGGCGCACGACAGCTGTCGGGCTTCCGCCAGGATGCCCTGTCCGGTCAGAACATCAGCCTGGCTCGCATGATCTATTTCCGACGGATGACGCCGCGCTCGTTTCTGCCGCTGGATTTCCCGCTGTATCTGGGCGCGTCGCTGGAGCGTGGCCGCGCATGGAACAA
Organism: Stutzerimonas stutzeri; assembly: GCF_024448955.1. Taxonomy (GTDB): domain Bacteria; phylum Pseudomonadota; class Gammaproteobacteria; order Pseudomonadales; family Pseudomonadaceae; genus Stutzerimonas; species Stutzerimonas stutzeri_AQ. The sequence goes on along the minus strand of NZ_JAMOIH010000018.1, from coordinate 60,863 downwards.
CGACAACGAGTTCGACAGCGGCTATATCAACGCCGGCAGCGTCTTCATCGGTTACGAAACCCCGCTCGGCCCGCTGAACTTCAGTTACGGCCTGAACGATGAGTCCGAGCGCGCGCTTTATATGAATCTCGGACGCAGCTTTTGATCACCGCGTCCTCCGAACTCGATCAGCCGATTTGCGCGAGCAACTCGCTGACCTGGCGCCGCTGGTGTTCGTCGCCGTCAGTCGCCAGGTTTTCGAGGATGCTGCAGGCACTCTCTATATCGCCCTGCTTGATATAGGCAACGGCTTGATTGAGTCGAACAAGATGCTCCGGATTCGCCACCAGCGCATCCATCTCCTCAGCTGACGGCGTTGAGGCGAGGTTGCCGGCGTCATCGACGAGCGACGGAAGCTTGCTGAGCGCAACAGTCTCGTCGAAGTCATCCAGCCAGGACTGCGAATCAATGGAGAGCACCTGATTCGCCTCGATCGCTTGATGTTGCTCAGCAGGTACGGACGCCAGATCATCCAACGGCGCCACCGATGTCTCGTTCAGCACAAAAGTGACGTCCAGAGGCGGTGACGACGGCACCGGCGCAACCGCGGACAAAGCAGGATGCTGCGCCAGTAGCTGCTGAAGTTGAGCCTGGCTGCCGCCGGCCTGGAGGTAGCTCGCGGCGGCAGAGCCATACCCTTCGACATCGCCGAGCTCCGCTAGAAGCCCCAGGTGACGCAGGCGAAGATCCAGCTGTTCGGGTGCTCGTTCGATTCCGCGCAGCAGCACATCGAGCGCCTCATCGCGGCGGCCATAGGTGAGGTAAATATTCGCCGCTTCGAGCACTTCGGTTTCGCTGACGGAGGCGTGTGCCGGCTGAAGCGGCATCTCCGCCGCAACTGCGGACACTTCAGGGGGCACAGCCGCTGGAGCAACCACCACGGCCGCAGCTTGCGGCACCACGGCCTGCAGCTTGTTGCGACGTGCGAACCAGAGGCCGCCAAGCAACAGCGACGCCAGCACCGCACCACCCGGCAGCGCCCAGTCCTTCCACCTGAACGACGCTACAGGCTCGGCTACGGCCTGTTCGGTAGCAATGGGCTCAGCGACGGTCTGAGGCGCGACGTCCGCTACCGGCTCCGCCCGCTCAGTCTGCAACAAGACCGCAGCCTGGGCGCTCTCCTGCTCGGCCAGTTGAGCGCTGACTGCCTCGAGCTGAAGCCGCATATCGTTCAGCATCTGCTTGAGCTGCAGGTTTTCCGCGCGCCCGGCTGCCAGCTCGTCGAGCAACTGCTGGCGCAAAACCGCGTCGTTATCGTCGGGCAGCACCGGATCGGCCACTCGAGATTCGAACGTCGACTGATTCTGAGCAACGGCTTCCAGCGCCGGCTCCGCCTCGGCAGGCGCGATATGCGCAGCCGCAACCGTCTCGGTCGTATCTGGCAGCAACAAGAACGCACCGGCGCCAAGACGCGCAGGATCACCGCCGGCAAAGGCCTCCGGATTCAGCGCCAGGTCGTCGCGCATGAACTGCGACTGGGCGTCCTGCGCACCGCCGGCGTACTTGCTCGCAATCATCCAGAGACTCTCGCCGCTCGCCACCCGGTGGCGCTTGCCCTGCGACGCTTCCGGTAGTTCAGCGGGGAGCACGGAATGCGCCAGTTCGGCACGCACCGGCGAAGCCACGGCTTGCGGGACGACGACCGCCACGCTGCTGGCAGCCTCCGGCGTACTGGGCATCGGATCGAGCAGAACCGTGTATTCACGCAGCATCCGACTTTTGGCGCGGGTGATCTCTACCAGAAAATTGAGGTAAGGCTCACGAACGGGTTGGCTGGATGCGACACGAATACGGCTACGGTTGCCGTCGATCACTGGGGTAAAGCTGAGGTCCTGCAAGAACGCCAGGCGCTCGACCCCTACGCGGGCGAAATCGCTGCTGGAGGCCAGCACGACACGGATATCCTCAGCCGACAACTCGCCCACGTCGAGCAGGTCGATCTCTGCGCTCAACGGCTGGTTCAGTGCGGAATGAAGCCTGATGTCGCCCATTCCAAGCGCTGATGCCATGCCGGAATAGATCAATAAGGCAGTGAATAACAAGACACGACGGTCTAGCGTCATAACATCTCCGGCAATGACTCAGCGCACAAGGGACGCTGGCCTACTGTTCGATCGTTGAACTGTGAAGCGGTTATCGACGGAAACGGGAAAGATTGAGGCAGTTCGTCAGTTAACGTGTTAAGGCATTGTGCCATCACTCGTAAATACTAGCCTAGCGCCAAAAGACAAACGGTGCCCTGCCCTTGTGCCAAAAAATGGCCGGAATGAGTGTTAAACCAACGCAGCGGCCACCGACGCGAATGGCACCGGTACCGGCAGTCCGCTGAGATTAGCGGGAAGGGAGTGTGTCGAGAGGTCGTTAACGCTTGACCGTAACCAAGTTGGCGAGGATGCGCTCGTGCACCTGCTGGCATTTGCGCAGGTCCTCTTCATCGATGCCGTTGAAGAGCTCCTCCCGCACCTGAGTAGAAATCGCCTCGATCTTCTGAATCAAGGGATGTGCGGGAGCGCCAAGAGTGATGAGCTTTGCCCGACGATCATCCGGAGCTGGTTTGCGGTGCACCAGCCCCTGCGCTTCCAGGCTGTCCAGCAGTCTGGCCAGTGTCGGTCCTTCGACCGCAACGCTCTGCGCGAGCTCGCGCTGGGTAGGGTCATGATCAAAGCGGGCCAAATGCAACAAAACCAGCCATCGGGCCTGAGACAGGCCAAGATCCGCTAAACGCCGATCCAGCTCAGCGCGCCAGCCACGCGAAAGTTGCGCCAGCTGCATGGCGAAGCGGTGTTGGTCAGGGTACATGGAGCGCATTCCTGCAAAAACTAATTATTAGCGAGCTAACCACAGCATCGGAATGCTGGCAAGGCTACCATCGGTGCAAGAACGTAACGCTGCATTACAGGCCCCCCCTGCCGAGACCGCAGGGCAATAGCGGTTACAGGCGGGCTCCAGACGCGATCAAAGCTCGAATTCAGCCTGCAGTGAAGCCCGGACACAGAACAGCACGGCTTCCGGCACCCGCCCTGCAAAGTGCTCGGCCACGGCGGCAACGGGTGGCAGCTCGCCTTCACCATCGAGGAACGCTTCTTGGATCTCGCCTAACAAGCCCTCCGGAATATCCAGCGCCTGTTCCAGACTGAGCTGTTGCTGGCCTATCGCTTCGGCCAACATGGCGTAAACGTTCTTTTCACTGCATTCGAGCTGTCGCGCGATCTGTGCGGGCGTCATGCCGGCTCGGGCTAGTGTGATGAGCTCATGACGGATATCGGCGGCTGACCTGACGGTGTTCGCCGTGCCTTGCAGCACTTCCAGAAACGCCTGGCCATAACGTTCGAGCTTGCGCGCGCCGACGCCACTGATACGTGCCATATCCGCAAGAGAGGCAGGCTGGCTACGGAGCATTTCCAGCAGCGTCGCGTCCGGAAATATCACATAAGGCGGCACGCCATGTTCCTCGGCCAGCTTGCGGCGCAAGGCGCGCAACGCCTCCCAGTTTTCTCGCTCTTCGCTGCGCACCAGCTGACTCGCCGCGCTGGCGGAGGGCTTCGATGCCTTGGCAGCCAGTTCGCGTCGCAGCTCCAGGGTCACCTCCCCGCGCAACAGGGCGCGACAGCTATCGCTGAGTCGCAGCCCACCAAAACCATCCAGATCGACGTCGGCCAGCCCTCGCGCGACCAACTGGCGGAACAGCGAGCGCCACTCGCCTTCCGACAATGCCTTGCCAACACCAAATACCGATAACTGCTGATGGCCGAGGCTGCGAACCTTTTCGTTATCGCGCCCCAGCAGAATGTCGACCAGATGCCCAACACCGTAACGCTGTCCGCTGCGGTAAATGGCCGACAACGCCTGGCGTGCAGGTTCGGTGGCATTCCAGGTCTGCACCCCGTCCATGCAGTTGTCGCAATGCCCGCAGGGCTCAGGCATCTGCTCATCGAAGTACGCCAGCAGGACCTGACGGCGGCAGCGGGTTTCCTCGCAAAGCGAGAGCATGGCGTCGAGCTTGTGTTGCTCGATGCGCTTGTGACGGTCGTCGCCTTCAGAGTTATTGAGCATCTGCTTGAGGAAGATGACGTCCTGCAGGCCGTACGCCATCCAGGCATCGGCGGGTAAGCCATCACGACCTGCTCGACCGGTTTCCTGGTAGTAGGCTTCCAGCGATTTGGGCAAGTCCAGGTGCGCGACGAAACGCACGTTAGGCTTGTCGATGCCCATGCCGAAGGCGATGGTCGCGACCATAATCAGCCCCTCCTCGTTAAGGAAACGCTTCTGATGGAAGGCTCGTAGATCATTCGGTAGCCCCGCGTGGTAAGGCAACGCGGGAAAACCCTGTTCGGTAAGGAAGGCGGCAGTGTCGTCGACCTTCTTGCGGGACATGCAGTAAATGATGCCGGCATCGCCGCGGCGCTCGGCCAGGAAAGCCATCAACTGCTTGCGCGGCTGCTCCTTGGGCACGATGCGATAAAAAATATTCGGACGATCAAAGCTGGAGAGGAAGCGTTCGGCATTTTCCAGATGCAGCCGCTGAACGATTTCCTCACGTGTGCGCTTGTCCGCCGTGGCGGTCAGCGCGATTCGCGGGACGCTGGGGAAAAACTCGGCGAGTTGGCCAAGTTGCAGATATTCGGGACGGAAATCATGGCCCCACTGCGAAACGCAATGGGCCTCGTCGATAGCAAACAAGCCAATCTGCAAGCGCTGCAGAAACGCCAGCATGCGTGGCTGCACCAGCCGCTCGGGGGCAAGGTAGAGCATCTTGATTTCGTTGCGCCGCAGGCGCTCGGCGATGTCGCGCTGCTGCTCGGGACTTTGGGTGGAGTTGAGCGCCACGGCCGCGACACCCAGTTCCTCGAGCGTAGCGACTTGATCGTCCATCAACGCAATCAGCGGCGACACCACCACAGCCAGGCCGTCACGAAGCAGCGCCGGGACCTGATAGCAGAGCGACTTGCCACCGCCGGTCGGCATCAGCACCAGCGCATCCTCGCCGCTGGACACGCGCTGGATGATCGCACCCTGGTTGCCACGAAACACGTCGTAGCCGAAAACATCTTTGAGAATGCGCTGTGCCTGATCGAGCATGCCGGTCTCCGAAACAAGACGCGCGAGTATACGCGACACGGACGCAGCCTTCAGGCCGAACACCACCACGACGCGATAGATAGTCGGACGGCAATATGGTTAGCGGAACTCCAACACGGTTTTCATATCTCTCGAAGACGATGGGCAAAGCTGACGCAGCACCGCAGCGAACAGCGCGCGGTAGCCGGAGGCCCACGGCTCGTCTAGAATCACCGCTGTTCTCTTTCCAAGGTAGTCATCGATGTCATTCGCCGAGCAACTCGCCCGCCTGCAAGTGTTTCTGGATGCAGATGATCTGCACGAAGAGGCACTGGATTACATCGCCGCGCACGGCTACCTGACCGCCCTGTGCATCTGCTCGGAGCAAGTGCCCGAGCGGGAATGGATCGACGCGCTGTTCTCCGAGCCGCCAAAGTACGCCGACGACACCGAGCGCGACGCCATCGAAGCGACGCTAGTTCAGCTCAAGGCGCATATCGCCCGGCAACTGGCCAGCGATGAAGACATGGATCTGCCTTGCGAACTCAATCTCGGCGACGAGCCGGACGAGTCCGACCTGCGCGGCTGGTGCATCGGCTTCATGGAAGGCGTGTTCATGCGCGAGTCGGTATGGTTCGAAGAATCCGAGGAAGAAGTCAGCGAGCTGCTTCTGCCGATCATGGTTGGCTCCGGTCTTTTCGATGAGCAACCCGAGTTCAGCGACATCGCCGAAGACCGCGATCTGGTCGACGAGATGGTCGCTCAGATTCCCGAAATCCTTACTGCGCTGTATCTGATCTGCCACGCCCCTGAAGAAAAGCCGGCGCTGCTCAAGCCGCGCCGGCATTGACACGCGGATAGCCTCTTGGCCCACCGCGATATCCCGACGTATCGCAACCCGGTAGCGCGTTACGCGCTGCTGGTGGTGGGCTGGATATGCGTTGGTCTGGGCGTCATCGGTATCTTCCTGCCGGTTCTGCCTACTACTCCTTTCCTGCTACTCGCCGCTGCCTGCTTCGTACGCAGCTCGCAACGTTTCTACGTTTGGCTGGTGATGCATCCAAGGCTCGGCCCGTGGTTTCGGGATTATCTGGAAGGCAACGGCATCCCGCTCAAGGGCAAGGTCTATGCGATCACCAGCATGTGGCTCAGCATCGGCGTGTCCTGTTGGCTGGTGCCGCTACTCTGGGCTCGGATCGGCATGCTGATCAGTGCGACCCTGGTAACGTTTTACATCCTTCAACTGAAAACTCGTCCGCCGCGCTAAGGCATCGCGTCTTTACTGACCGCCTCAACGGTGACCGCCATGATTGCGCTGAAAAACTTCCGCGCCCATGGCATCGATCTGAGTTTCGATCAGTGCCTCGAACGGCCTCAGCAACGCATCAAACCGCCCTGCGCCTTCCAGAGCATTCAAGGCGACCACGATTGCCTCGAGCGTAGACAAAGCACCAGGCATCGAAGCCTTGCGTAGTCGATAACGGGACGCCAGACCCTCGGGAAGCACCACGCGGGGCATATGGGCAAGCGCCGGATTGAGATGGAGCAACTTGCGAGCCTTGCGCCAGGTGCCATCCGGAACGACGAGCCGCAACGGGCGATCCTCAGCAGCCAATTGTGCGAACGACACGGCGTCGTCCCCCGGGAACAGCAGATAGCTTTCGCGACCATCGCTCACTGGCAGATCGTCGAACCGCTCTCCTACTCGCAGTTCGGCGCTGGTAAGCCCCAACGCTGCGAGGCGTGCCGTATTCAATGCATGACCGGTTTCGCTGGGGTGTTGCAGGATCAGCACCTCGGTCTCGCTGACGAGCGAGGGGATCAGGGCGCAGAGGCATTGCTTAAATGGACGTTGGCAACGCGGGCAGCGCGGACGAGGCATGGCTTCTCCTTCAGGGGCGCGAAGTCTGCCATATCGTATGAAGGTGTAAAGGTGGACTAAGCTAGTCGCCGTCACTGGACCGGACGAGGCAGCGCTGATGCTCACATTGCACCACTTGGACAATTCCCGCTCTCAACGCGTGCTCTGGCTTCTGGAAGAGCTCCAGCTTCCTTACGAAATCAAGCGCTATACCCGAAACCCACAGACGATGTTGGCCCCTGCTGAGCTGAAACAGGTGCACCCGCTCGGCAAGTCACCGGTCATCACTGATGGTGAGCTAACGCTGGCCGAGTCGGCCGCAATTTTGGAATACCTGATCGATCGATACGGCGAAGGTCGCCTGGTTCCAGCAGCGGATTCGCCAGATTACCGTCGTTTTCGCTACTGGATGCACTACGCCGAAGGCTCGGCGATGCCGCCGCTACTGCTCAAGCTTGTGTTCGACCGGATTTCCACTGGGCCCATGCCATTTTTCATTCGGCCGGTGGCACGAGCTATCGCCAAAGGTGCCCACAAGGCATTCATCGGCCCTCAGCTGAAGCTTCATCTGGACTATATAGAAAGCGAGCTAGGCAAAAGCCCATGGTTCGCGGGAGAGGAATTCAGTGTCGCGGATATTCAGATAAGCTTTCCCTTGGAAGCCGCACGAGCTCGCGCTGGGCTGGATGCCGGCTACCCGAGGCTGAGCGCTTTTCTGCAACAGATACATGACCGCCCCGCTTACCAGCGAGCCGTAGAACGGGGAGGTCCAGTCATGCCCGGGCGCTGAAAGGCAACCCGAGCAAATTGAATCAGCGCTTTGGCGCCTTTGACGTGCACCGCTGGGAGCGAACCGGTATCGGTTGCAGGCGAGGCGGCTCAATGAAGCCAAGCGCCACTGCCAGATTCCAGCACACACGATTGAGCAATGCTTTCATGATCGAACCCTCCTGCTTCGTTACGGGTCTTGGTGGAGCCGTGGGGCTTGGTCGTCAGCATAACCCATGAGATGCACCGCCGCCTGCGACAGATGTTGCAGATCATTCCGCCGCGGTGCTTTCGTCCGGCTCTATAAAATGCGACCTGCCGCGTCTGCAAGCGTTCACCTCGCGGCTCTTACTGAACGGCTCGCTCCTTGCGTCTGTATGGAAAAACATCAATGACCTTGCCGTCGCTTATCGCGCGCTGCAAACCCTTCCAATAATCGGCGTCATACAGCTCGCCATGCAATTTGGCGAACAATCGACGCTGTTTGATATCAGCGAAGAGAAAACGCGGAAACTCCTCGGGAAACACGTCGTTCGGTCCCACCGAATACCAAGGCTCGGACGCCATTTCATCTTCTGGATAGCGGGGCTCGGGGATGTAGCGGAAATTCACCTCGGTGAGAAAGCAGATCTCGTCATAGTCGTAGAACACCACCCGACCATGACGGGTCACGCCGAAGTTCTTCAGCAACATGTCACCTGGGAATATGTTGGCTGCAGCGAGTTGCTTGATGGCCAGTCCGTAGTCTTCAAGCGCCTCCTGCACCTGTTGCTCGCTGGCGCTGTCGACGTATATGTTCAGGGGCGTCATCCGCCGCTCCGTCCAGCAGTGACGCACCAGCACGGTATCGCCTTGGACTTCGACCGTGGAAGGTGCGACTTCCAGTAGCTCTGCCAGGCATTCCGGGTCGAATTTCGATTTTGGAAAACGGAAGTCGGCGAACTCTTGGGTATCCGCCATACGCCCTACCCGGTCGACGTTTTTCACCAGCCGATACTTTTCGACGACCGTGGCGCGGCTGACATTCTTCGTGTGCGAAAACCGGTCTTTGATGATCTTGAATACGGTATTGAAACCCGGCAGCGTGAATACGCTCATCACCATGCCGCGCACCCCAGGCGCCATGATGAAACGGTCGTCCGTAACGGCTAGATGGTTGATCAGCGCACGATAGAACTCGGACTTCCCGTGCTTGTAAAAGCCGATCGACGTATAGAGTTCCGCGATGTGCTTGCCCGGCATGATGCGTTTGAGAAAGCCGATGAACTCCGCCGGAATCGGCACTTCGACCATGAAATACGAGCGCGTGAATGAAAAGATGATCGAGACTTCCGCCTCGTCGGTGATCAGCGCATCGGCGACTATGCCGGCCCCCTCGGGATGCAGCAGCGGGATGACCAGCGGCCATTGCTCGTCGCGTGTGAACACTCGTCCGACCAAGTAGGCGCCCTTGTTGCGATACAGCGCCGAGGAAAAGACTTCAACCGCAAGATCGGGATCCTTGCATACCCAGTCCGGCAACGACTCCTGCAGTTGTGCCTCGAGCCGCCGCAGATCGCCATCGAGATCGTCATAGGGCACGGCGAAAGCAAAATCGTCGAGGATCTGCGCCAACACTCCATGTAGATCGCCGGCTGGCTGATAACGACGGGTCTGGGCCATCCGCTCCTGGGCCCGATTTGTCGGCCGGGTCGAATGGATGAACATGGTGTTGTCGCTGATGCAATCGTGGCTGAACAGCATGCAGAAGATCGAGTTGTACCAAGTTTCGGACAACTCATCGTCGAACCGCGGGTTGATCAGTTCGATGTAAGCGCTCTTGACCTGGGGCCATCGCTGCACATCCAGCAGTACGCCTTCGGCGAACCTAGACCGTAAGTCCTTCGCGGTTTCGCCGACCTTCTGCTCGTAAAGAGCGATGCGTGCCGCCGAGGCACGCTGAGCATCCTGCCATTGGGCTTGCTCGAAGCGGGCCCGAGCGCCGGTCGTGATCAATCGGAAGTGCTCACGGTAATCATCGAAGCCCAGCAGAATCTGCCTAGCAATCTCGGCGTCTGGCGATGTTCGCACCATGTCGGTTATCCGGCAGCGACAAAAGCCGAGCTTAGCCAGTGGCCGATGGCAATGAAAGCACTGCAGCGAGATCGGAAAAGTTTGAAAGCGTGTTTCGAGTTGCGAGATGAGCAAGTCTCACCAACACTTTGACGCCCTTCACCGGAGCCATTCTCCATGCGCCCTTTAGATTTTCTGCGTCTGCTCAGTCTCGCTGCAATCTGGGGTGCCAGCTTCCTGTTCATGCGCATCATCGCGCCGGAACTCGGAACCTTTCCCACCGCGTTTTTCCGCGTACTGTTCGCTTGTATCGGCTTGCTGGGAATACTGGCGATGATGCGGATTCGCTGGGACTTTCGCGGCAAACTGAAGCTGTGTCTTGTTTTAGGAATGATCAATTCAGGCGTTCCTTTCGCGCTTTATGCGCTGGCCGCGCAGCTTCTGCCGACGGGCTACTCAGCTATATTCAATGCCACCACACCGATGATGGGCGTGATCATCGGCGCCTTGTTTTTCGCCGAAGAGCTGACAACGACGAAGGTGATCGGTGTGCTCTGCGGCCTGAGCGGCGTAGCGCTATTGACGCGCACCGGCCCCGTGGCGTTCGACGCGAGCCTGCTGATCGGCGCGCTTGCATGTCTGGGTGCAACCGCCTGCTACGGTTTCGGCGGTTTCCTGACACGCCGCTGGATCAACCAGCACGGCGGATTGAACAGCGAGCTGGTGGCCTTTGGTAGCCAGATGGGCGCGGCACTATGTCTTTTGCCGCTGTTCCTGATCTCGCTGCTGATGGCCCCGCCGGTATCCTGGGGCAGTGGCACAGTCTGGCTCAGCCTGGTCGGGCTCGGCGTCGTCTGCACCGCCTTCGCCTATATTCTTTATTTCCGGCTGCTAGCTGACATCGGCCCGGTCCGCACGCTGACGGTGACATTCATCATTCCGCCCTTTGGCGTACTCTGGGGTGCCCTACTACTCAACGAGCCGCTGTCCTGGGCTTACCTCTATGGTGGTGCGCTGATTGCGGTAGCGCTCTGGCTGGTGCTAAAACAGGCGCCAGCCACAACCGTGGCGGCGCCAGAAACCCAGCGCAGCTAACGCTGATCGGAAGAACGCCGAAACACCAGAACGAGCCCGAGCACGATCAACAGCATGCCAATAAGGCTGAGCATCGGCAGTACGTTACCGAACACCAGATAATCCATCAGCGCGGTAACCGCCGGCACCAGATAGAACAAGCTGGTCACGTTGACCAAATTCCCGCGTGCTATCAATCGATACAGCAGCAAAGTCGCCGCCACGGATATCAGCAGCCCCATCCACAACACCGGTATCCAGAAACCCAGCGCCGGTGTGATCTCGAAGGGCTGAAAAGGCACGAACAGCGAACAGAGCAGCAGTCCGGCGAAGTATTGCAACGGCATGGCGCTAAGCGGATCGCCGTGTGCGCGCTTTTGCATCATCGAGCCCAGCGTGATGCTCAGCAGCGCCAGCAGAGCGCAAGCCACGCCCGTCCAAGACAGCCCACCCACGCCGAGGCTCTGATAAACCACCAGTACAAGACCACCAAGCCCGAGCAACAAACCGAGCAGTCGCATCGGCCGCAATCCCTTGCGTTCCAGCAGCACCGCCGTGAGGATCGGCTGCACACCTAACAATGTCGCCATGACACCCGGCGTCACCTGCAGATCCAGCGCCAGCAAATAGAAGATCTGATAGGAGCCCAGCAGCACTACGCCAGTCGCTAACGCAAACCAGCGCGCTCTTTTACTCTCAGGCAGCGATAGCGAAGCCAGCCGCATCACGACCACCAATGCAACGAGTGCGATCACGAAACGAACCAGCAGAAAGGCAAAAGGCGATGCGTACGCCAGGCCCCATTTTGAAACGATTGCACCGCTGCTCCAGAGCAGCACGAAAAGTACCGTAGTCGCATACGCGACCAGGTTGTTGCGTGATAACGAAATCATCCTGCCACCTTTGGGAAAGGCAATTCGAGACTGCGCCAGTGAATGGCAAACGCAGTGACGGGGATGCCGGCGAACCGGCGTAGCTCAGGCCAGCGCGGAAGGTGGCGGTGGCGGAGCCAGTGGCAAGTCCGGTGGCGGGCTCGCAGGTAGGCAGGACAGGATGATCGGCATGAACGTAGGCATTGCAGAACCGCCCGTAAGGAACGGGCTTCCGCAATAAGCGCTGGTGCCGCAGGCTACGTTGTTCATACCGATCTCGAAACGAGGAAAACAGACTATAGCTGCGCTGCGCCAGATCCGCCAAGACAGACCGGCGCAGCGAAACTCACTGTTGCAGTTCCTGCTCACCGAATATATCGGCGAACAACATGGTGGACAGGTAGCGCTCACCGGAGTCCGGCATGATGACGACGATGTTCTTACCCTGCATTTCCGGCTTCTCGGCCAGACGCACCGCCGCAGCCATTGCCGCGCCGCAAGATATGCCGCAAAGGATGCCCTCTTCACGCATCAAACGCAGCGCCATCGCCTTGGCCTCGTCGTCGCCGACCTGCTCGACATGATCGACAACCGATAGGTCGAGATTTTTCGGCACGAAGCCAGCACCGATGCCCTGAATCTTGTGCGGGCTGGGTTTGACTTCCTCGCCGGCAAGCGTCTGGCTGATCACTGGGGAACTGATGGGCTCGACCGCCACGCTGAGGATCTTCTTGCCCTTGGTGTTCTTGATGTAGCGCGAAACCCCCGTGATGGTGCCACCGGTGCCGACGCCGGAAACCAGGACGTCGATGTTGCCTTCGGTGTCATTCCAGATTTCAGGACCAGTGGTCTTCTCATGGATTTCCGGGTTCGATGGGTTCTCGAATTGCTGTGGCAGGAAGTATTGCTCGGGATTCGATGCGGCGATCTCCATGGCCTTCTCAATGGCCCCCTTCATGCCCTTCGCTGGTTCGGTGAGCACCAGCTCCGCACCGAGCGCCTTCAGTACCTTGCGCCGCTCCAGGCTCATCGATGCCGGCATGGTCAGAACCAACTTGTAGCCACGCGCCGCCGCCACGAACGCTAGGCCAATGCCGGTGTTACCGGAAGTCGGTTCGACGATCGTCATACCTGATTTGAGACGACCCGTTTTCTCGGCATCCCAGATCATGGCAGCGCCGATCCGGCATTTGACTGAATGAGCGGGGTTACGGCCTTCCAGCTTGGCCATGATGGTGACGCCCTTGGGCCCCAGGCGGTTGACCATGACCAATGGGGTATTTCCGATAGTCTGCGCGTTGTCAGCAAAGATGCGGCTCATGACAGTGTCCCTGCGAGTGAAAAACCAGACTCATGAGCCTAAGCTCAGTCTCATGGCTCGTCCAGCCGAACTCACCGCTACATGCAAAGGTCCACCCACTAGGGTCTGTTGACGTTTCGTCGCGAGCCGCGTTGCTGCGCCAAATGTCGCCAGGCAAGACGCGGGACGCAGGTAATGGTTGCTCCCTTGCCAAGTCCCGCAACGCCGCATGGCGATATTTGCCGCGCAACCCTTCGGGCCGGGCCTGTTTTTGCGCGATGCGGCGTTTCTCGTCGCTCATTTGGACCGACCAAACTTCGCTCCTCTTGCCTTGCCTCGCGCAAAAACAGGCTCCGGCGCGGCTGCGAACGAAACGTCAACAGACCCTAATAAGCAGTTCCATGATGAACCCGACCGAATCAGGCCTGTCATGAAAAAACGCTACCGCTTTCCTGTGTGGATATTCCTGTCGCTCGTTCTGCTATTGCTGGTCGTTCACCTCGCATTGCCTCACCTAGTGCTCAATTATCTGAACGGCAAGCTGGCTGATATGGGCGAGTACCAGGGGCATATAGAGGATGTCGATCTGGCCTGGTGGCGTGGCGCTTATCGTGCCGACGGGCTGTTCATCGAAAAAAAGAACGAGCAGGTCCAGGCGCCGCTGTTCACCGCACGCTCTATCGATATAGGGGTGAGCTGGCGCGCTCTCTGGAATGACCGGGCTTTGGTCGGCGAGGTGGTTCTGGAACAACCGCAACTGAACTTCGTCGACGGCGAAGCCGCTGATGACTCGCAAACCGGTGAAGGCGTGGATTGGCGCGACCAGCTCGAAGCGCTGATGCCATTCACACTGAACGAGCTACGCGTCGTGGACGGTCAGCTGTCGTTTCGGAATTTCGAGGCCGATCCGCAGGTGCATGTTTATGCCAACGCGATCAATGCGAGCCTGTACAACCTGACCAATACGGGCGACCGCGAGCAAGGACGCGTCGCCACGTTCGAAGGCGCGGCCAAGCTATTCAATCAGGCCCCGATGGAAGCTACCGCGCATTTTGATCCCTATACCGACTTCGAAGATTTCGACATCGACCTGCGAATGACCGGCCTGGAGTTAACCAAGCTGAATGATTTCAGCAACGCCTACGGAAATTTCGATTTCGCCGCCGGCACCGGGGATCTGGTCATGGAAATCGAGGCCAACGACAGTCAGCTGGACGGCTACATCAAGCCGCTGCTGCACAATGTTGAAGTCTTCGACTTCGAGCAGGACGTGGAGAATGAAGACAAGGGCTTCTTTCGCGGCATATGGGAAGCTGTGGTCGGTGGCGGTGAGGAAGTGCTGCAGAACCAGCGCAAGGACCAGTTCGCGACGCGAGTCGAGCTTTCCGGCAGTACCAAGAACACCGACGTAAGCCCGTTTCAGGCATTTGTCGCGATCCTGCGCAACGCCTTCGTCGAAGCATTCACGGCTCGCTTCGAGCGCTCACTCAGCGAAGAGGGCGAGTAAAACCGAACGGCAGATGCGGTCACGCCCATTCAGTGACTGAATGATCCACTCGCGTTCACAGTGAAGCGCCCATCACTTATAGTCGGTCGTCTAACCAAAACATGAAGCGCCTGCTCGCCAGGCCCGCTGAAGGAAATCCCGATGAAGTTCGAAGGCACCCAGTCCTACGTCGCCACCGACGACCTGAAACTTGCCGTCAATGCCGCCATCACGCTGGAGCGCCCTCTTCTGGTCAAAGGCGAGCCAGGCACCGGCAAAACCATGCTCGCCGAGCAATTGGCCGAGTCCTTCGGCGCAAAACTGATCACCTGGCACATCAAGTCCACCACCAAGGCGCATCAGGGCCTTTATGAGTACGACGCGGTCAGCCGCCTGCGCGATTCGCAGCTGGACTCCGACCGAGTGCACGACATACGCAACTACATCAAGAAGGGCAAGCTGTGGGAAGCCTTCGAGTCCGAGCAGCGCGTCATCCTGCTGATCGACGAGATTGATAAAGCCGATATCGAGTTCCCCAACGACCTGCTCCAAGAGCTCGACAAGATGGAGTTCTACGTCTACGAGACCAACGAAACCATCAAGGCCAAGCAGCGGCCGATCATCATCATCACCTCGAACAACGAGAAAGAACTGCCGGACGCCTTCCTGCGCCGCTGCTTCTTTCACTACATCGCATTCCCGGATCGGGAAACCCTGCAGAAGATCGTCGACGTGCACTACCCGAACATCAAGAAGGACTTGGTAACCGAAGCCCTCGATGTGTTCTTTGATGTCCGCAAGGTGCCGGGCTTGAAGAAGAAGCCGTCCACCAGCGAACTGGTCGACTGGCTGAAGTTGCTGATGGCCGACAACATTGGCGAAGCCGTGCTGCGCGAACGCGATCCAACCCGCGCGATTCCGCCGCTGGCCGGCGCCCTGGTGAAAAACGAACAGGACGTGCAATTGCTTGAACGTCTGGCGTTCATGAGTCGTCGCGCCAGTCGCTGAACGGCGACGGCTCCAGGCGGAGCCGCCGCGTCACATTACTGGAGAAGAGCCATGCAAACGCATACCGGTAGTTGCCTCTGCGGCGTCGTGCGGTACCGCATCGACGCACCGATCAACGAGCTGACCCACTGCCACTGCAAGATGTGCCGCAAGGCACACGGCGCTGCGTTCGCGACCTACGCGAGCGTACCGCTGGAAGCCTTTCACTTCATGTCCGGCAAGGACCAGTTGGGCGTTTACCACTCTTCCGAACACGTGACGCGGACGTTCTGCATCCGCTGCGGCTCCAACCTGCAATTCGTCGACAATCGCGAGCACGAGCTCGGCGTCGCGGCCGGCACGCTCGATTCACCGCTGCCGGTTCCGCCGCAGGAACATATCTATGTCGGCTCCAAGGCTGACTGGTACGCGATCCGTGACGGACTCGCGGAACACGACGAAGAGCGCTGATCCATCACACGCAAAGGTGCCGCCACGACGGCACTCCCAGAGGATTGCCATGCTGCTTGGCCTGTTCAATGAGATGCGTGCCGCAAAGGTGCCGGTATCGGTACGTGAGCTGCTCGATCTGATCAACGCGTTGAAACACAACGTGATTTTTGCCGATATGGACGAGTTCTACTATTTGTCGAGAGCCATCCTGGTCAAGGATGAGCGCCACTTCGACAAGTTCGACCGTGCCTTCGGCGCCTACTTCAATGGGCTGGATAATCTTGATCGGCACATCGAGGCGCTGATTCCGGAGGAATGGCTGCGCAAGGAGTTCGAGCGCTCGTTGAGCGACGAAGAGCGCGCCAAGATCGAATCGCTCGGCGGGCTGGACAAGCTGATCGAGGAATTCAAGAAGCGCCTGGAGGAGCAGAAGGAAAAGCACTCCGGCGGCAACAAGTGGATTGGCACCGGGGGCACCAGCCCCTTTGGTTCGGGTGGCTACAACCCCGAGGGTATCCGCATCGGTGATGCCAGCAAGCGCCAGGGCAAGGCGGTGAAAGTCTGGGACCAGCGCGAGTACAAGAATCTCGACGATCAGGTCGAGCTGGGCACGCGCAATATCAAGGTGGCCTTGCGCCGTCTGCGCAAGTTCGCCCGTCAAGGTGCTCAGGACGAGCTGGATCTGGACGGCACCATCGACCACACCGCCCGAGACGGCGGTCTACTCAACATCCAGATGCGACCGGAACGGCGAAACGCCGTGAAGCTGCTGATTCTGTTCGACATCGGCGGCTCGATGGATGCCCACGTGAAGGTCTGCGAAGAGCTGTTCTCGGCCTGCAAAACCGAGTTCAAGCATCTCGAATACTTCTACTTCCACAACTTCATCTACGAGTCGGTCTGGAAGAATAATTTCCGCCGCACCTCCGAGCGCACCTCGACGCTCGATCTGCTGCACAAATATGGCGCCGATTACAAAGTCGTGTTCGTCGGCGACGCGGCGATGGCGCCCTATGAAGTTACCCAGCCGGGCGGCAGCGTCGAGCACTGGAACGAGGAAGCCGGCTACGTCTGGATGCAGCGCTTCATGGAAAAGTATAAGAAGCTCATCTGGATCAATCCCTACCCAAAGGACACCTGGGGTTATACATCCTCCACCGGCATCATCCGCGACCTGGTCGAAGACCGGATGTATCCGCTGACATTGAGCGGGCTGGAAGAAGGGATGAAATTCCTTTCGAAATAGACTGCCGGGGGCACTACCGGGACGCTCAGGCCGGGGCTATACAGGGCCGCCTGGACGTCCCGAGCGTGAGACGCGACGCCTGGTCACTTGGCGCCGCTGCGGAAATAACAACCCGCGAACCAGCAGAAAGACACTTTCGATAATCCACGCCAGCAGCAACGCACAGCAAAGGCCCCATGCGATTGCCTCAGGCGCCAGCAAAACCTGGAAGCGGTAACTGCTCCAGACCCGGCGCCTCAGATCCTGATCAGCACCTATCAACACGTGCCAGGCCCGTGCATACCAGGGTCCTTGCATGATTCGCCACTCGCGATCGAGTAGCTGAGCACGCCCTACCAACGTAGCGACGCTGCGTGCATCGCTCTGGATGACCGGGTCATCACTGGCGCGATAGTGCTCGACCAGCGCGTTCAAGTTGCCTTCGAAAAAGCGTCCCGCCGTTTCCTGAAAACCTTGCAGGCCCTGCTGGGCCTCGAGTCGACGAGCCTCGACGTGATTCCCGTATGCCTGGATGAAACCCGGCACCTGAACGCCCACCAGCAGGCCCAAGGCGAACAGGGTGAGCCGCAGATAACTTCTCAGCATGACTCCACCCGTCCCCGCGCGACGCATTCGCCCAGCCGCCAGAGCGTCCACTCCCCTGGCTGGTGTACATCCCATTGCTCGTTATCGGTCAGCGGCTCGGTTGCCAGCACAGTGACGACGTCGTCCGGTGTGGTCTCGGCAGTGAAATCCACGGTCAGGTCAGCGTCTTTCAGTTGAGCAGGGCCGAAAGGCGCGCGACGGGTTATTTGCGCGAGCTTGGTCGTGCAGAAGCTGAATAACCATTCCCCGTTGCTCAACAGGCAATTGAATACGCCCTTGGCACGATAATCGGCACAGGCTTCGAGCAGGCGAGGCAGCAAATCTTCGGCCGCGACGTGCTCGGAAAAATCGGTGCGTATTCGGTTGAGCAAATCGCAGAACGCCGCTTCGCTATCGGTATCACCGACCGGCTGGTAGAAACCACGTTCCGGATTGAAATCGGCAAGTTGACCGTTATGAGCGAAGCACCAGTGCTGTCCCCAGAGTTCGCGGACAAAGGGGTGGGTGTTGACCAGCGCCACCTTGCCGACGTTGGCATGACGGATATGGCCGATCACCACCTCGCTTTTGATCAGGTAGTGCTGAAGCATCTTCGCCACTTCCGACTCGCAGCTGGCCACCGGGTCCTGAAACAGGCGCAAACCTCGGCCTTCATAGAATGCGATGCCCCAACCGTCTTTATGCGGCCCGGTACGGCCGCCGCGCTGCATCAGCCCGGTGAAGCTGAAATGGATATCGGTCGGTACGTTGGCGCTCATGCCAAGCAGTTCACACATAGGCCATCTCCCGATAGGTCCTGCTGCAGGGCGGCGTGGTTCAGCTCAGAGTCTGGGCTCGGTCCGCGCCTGATAGCGATTCGCGGGCCGGTAATCCCCATCGTCCTCGAGGCGCTCGCGCAAGGTGCGAGAATCCTCCTCGGCCGCCGACTCGGCACGGCGCTGTCGCAAACGGCGCTCGATCGGCCAGCGCACAGCGACGAACACCGCATACAACACGAATGCAATCAGCCCGTAGAGCGCCAGATCGGCGACGGCACGCCAGGCGTTGGTTCCCACTTTGAATAAAAGATCCATGGCGGTAATGGCGACGGCCGGGGCGAACAGCTCTCTGGCGGGATCGACGATCGTCGGTGTCAGCAATAACACAGCGACGATCAATCTCAGCGGCTCACGCAGCCAGCGCCACATCGAGCGCGTAATACGGAGCCACACCAGCAGGCATCCAAACGCGGCAATCCCATAGGCTGCCCAGGCGAGTAAATATTCGTTGGCGGGTAAGAACATGAAAGTCTCTTGTAGGCCGGACGCGCACACCGGCGCTGACGTCGCGCATGATAACAGCCGAGAGCCCTTCGGCTGACATCAAGCGATGTAATGACACGCTGGTCATCATGCATGTAACGCCGTATAACGCTGAAAAACAAAAAGGGCCCGTGGCCACTCAACAGCGTGCCAAGAGGCCATACTTGTCATACGGACACAGCAGGAGAGCCATCATGACCTACCAGCATATTCTGGTCGCCACTGACTTGAACGAAGAATGCCATCCGGTCGTAGCGCGCGCTCAGGCGCTGGCGACAGCCAGCGGTGCGAAATTGGCGCTCGTCCATGTCATCGAACCCATGGCCATGGCGTTCGGCGGCGATGTTCCGATGGATTTGTCGATGCTCCAGCAACAGCAATTCGATCAAGCCCGGGACCGCTTGACCGGTTTCGCCGACCGGTATCCCGGCCTGACCGCAGAACAACGTCACCTGGCCTATGGTCAGCCCCGTCAGGAAATTCACCGCCTGGCCAAGGAACAAGGCTGCGACCTGGTGGTGGTCGGTAGCCATGGGCGTCATGGTCTGGCGCTATTGCTCGGCTCCACCGCCAACGACATCCTTCATGGAGCACCTTGTGACGTGCTTGCGGTACGGTTGAAGAAGACCGACTAACCCTCTCGGCACCAGCGCCTGAGCCGTAGTCGGCTCAGGCCAGATCGGCACTTTCGCCGGCGCTCATCACCATCGGCCTGATCTTCTTCAGCTGGGTTTCCAGCGAATAGGTCAGGCTGGACGCCATCGAGAAGAAGGTCAAAAATGCCTTCAGGTTCGAATCGCCGTGGCAGGTGTCGTGGATGCGTTGCCAGAACGCTTGGTTGACCAGCTGCAGCTGCTGAAATGACCGCACCAGACCACGCAGCTCCCAGTCGGCATGCCGCCCTTCGCGCAGATTGAAATATTGGCGTGCCAGGTACAGCGAAACCGCGCGCAACACGAACTCCTGATTGCTGGCGAACGGTAAATGCTGATGTGCCATCGGCTTGAGCTTGCCCAGCACCGGGCAGGCGCTGGTGGCCATGATCACGCCTAGCAGCGCCCGCAGCCCCTCCTCCAGCCCTACCAGCTTGTTGTATTCACGCTCTGGTGTGCGTACCCGCACCTGGGCTTTCTTGACCGCCGGCAAACCCTGGAAATCCTCAATGACACGATGCAGATCCACCGCAGCAGGGCAATGGCTGTAGTTGTCCCGGCTCAACGGACAGTTATTGCACTGCTGATGCTCCAGGCGCGTCCATTTGGGCGCCTGTATCGCTGCCTCGTGATCGTATGCGCGGTCCAGTTCGATCCGGTAGCTGAACTCATGCTCTTCATCGAGGACGATGCGGTAATCAATTGCCATCTATGCTCCGTCCGTTGCTGACAGATGTCGTTATGTCTTGAATGGCAGTCCAGGTCTCGCCATATGCATCGCGGTCACGCTGCCTGTCATTCTTCCAGCTCGGCCCAGCGCTCTAGCAACTCGTCGAGCTCCTTCTGCTGCGCCTCAAGGCGGGCTATCGTTTCGCCAGTACGCTCCGAAGACTGCTGATAGAACGTTGGCTGCGCAATTTCCGCCTGCAACGCAGCGATAGTTTTCTCGACTGCGTCTATTTTTCCGGGCAGTGCCTCTAGTTCGCGCTGCACCTTGTAGCTGAGCTTCTTCTTTGCCGGAGCGGGCTCAGCGACGGGCGCCGCCGCGGGTTTGCTCGGAGGCATTTCGGCCTTCACCTCTTTCGCCTCGGCCACACCAAGCAGCCTGGGCGAGCCGCCCTGACGCAGCCAGTCCTGATAGCCGCCGACATATTCGCGAACGCCCCCTTTACCTTCGAATACCAGCGTGCTGGTGACCACGTTGTCGAGGAACGCCCGGTCGTGGCTGACCATCAGCACTGTGCCCTGGAAACCGAGCAGGACCTCTTCCAGAAGTTCGAGGGTTTCGACATCCAGATCGTTGGTCGGCTCGTCGAGTACCAGAAGGTTGGACGGCTTGCTGAACAGCTTGGCCAGCAAGAGACGTGCCCGCTCTCCGCCGGACAACGCCTTTACTGGCGTGCGGGCGCGCTGCGGGCTGAACAGGAAGTCTCCGAGATAGCTCAGCACATGGCGGCTCTGGCCATCGATAGTGATGAAGTCCCGCCCCTCGGCTACGTTGTCGATAACTGTTTTTTCCAACTCGAGTTGGTGACGCAGCTGGTCGAAATACGCCACTTCCAGACGCGTTCCAGCTTCGACCGTGCCGCTGGTGGGTTGCAGATCGCCGAGCAACAACTTGAGCAACGTGGTCTTGCCAGTTCCATTTGCGCCGAGCAAACCGATGCGGTCGCCGCGCTGCAGCACCATCGAGAAATCATGGATCAGCGGCTCGCCGCCGGGATGAGCGAAGCTTGCGTGCTCGACCACGATGACCTGCTTGCCAGATTTTTCCGCCGCGTCGATCTGAATGTTGGCCTTGCCCTGATGTTCACGGCGCTCACTGCGCTCTGCACGTAATGCCTTGAGCGCTCGCACACGCCCCTCGTTGCGGGTGCGACGCGCCTTGATGCCCTGGCGGATCCAGACTTCTTCCTGAGCAAGCTTCTTGTCGAACAGCGCGTTGGCGGTTTCTTCTGCCGCCAGTTGCTGCTCCTTGTGCACCAGGAAGCTGGCGTAGTCGCCGTTCCAGTCGATCATGTGGCCCCGATCCAACTCCAGGATGCGGGTCGCCAAATTCTGCAGGAACGCTCGGTCGTGGGTAATGAACAGCACGGCACCGTTGAAGCCGGTCAAGGCTTCTTCCAGCCAGGCGATAGCGCCAATGTCCAAGTGGTTGGTCGGTTCATCCAGCAATAGCAGATCGGGCTCGGACACCAGCGCCTGAGCCAGCAGAACGCGTCGGCGCCAACCGCCGGAAAGCTCGGCCAAGGTTTTATCGGCCGGCAGCTGCAAGCGGCTCAGGGTGCTGTCGACCAGCTGCTGCAGGCGCCAGCCGTCCTTCGCTTCGAGCTCCTGCTGAACGTGCATCAGCTTGTCCAGATCGGCTTCGTTCTGGATGTTCTGGCTGAGGTGATGATAGTCGGCCAGCAGCTGACCCACACCCGATAGCCCTTCGGCCACTACATCGAACACGGTGCGCTCGTCAGCGAGCGGAAGTTCCTGAGGCAATTCGCCAATCTTCAGACCCGGCGCGCGCCAGATCTCGCCGTCGTCCGGCAACTGGCTGCCCTTGACCAGGCTTAACATGCTGGATTTGCCGGTCCCGTTACGGCCGATGATGCAAACCCGCTCACCCCGCGCAATCTGCCAGGACACTCCATCGAGCAATGGATTGTTGCCATAGGCGAGGGACACATCGGTCAACTTGAGCAGGGTCATGACTACCTCCGGGAAACAGGGCGCGCATTCTAGCAGAAGGCGCCTGTCGCACCGATGCCGCCGAGCATCGAGCCCGCTTGTCGATCACAGCGCCTGTACCGACACTCAACGCGACCTACAGTCACGCTGGATACCGATTCAGGGCCGCTTCGCTGGGACGTACGTACGTTCGTCGGAACCTCCTGCTTTGTTTGTTTCAAGAGCTTAATCCGCGTTTAACTGCCCGACTGGCCGAGCTAAGCTAGCCCCAGTTTTCTCCTGCCCCCCGTCTTCGGAAGTCTCATGCGCGGTCGACTCTCCAGTATCTGTTTCTGCCTTCTGTTTACTGCTGCAATCGTCGAAACCTCTCAAGCCGCCAGCCTCCAGCAGCAACGTCAGTACTACGACGAAGCCAAGCGGGCATTGGCCAAGGGCGACAGCGGCCCATATCGACGTCACGCCAGCGCGCTTCGAGACTATCCCCTCGAGCCCTACCTGGCCTATGACGAGCTGACTGCACGGCTCAAGACCGCCAGCAATGACGAGGTGGAAAAGTTTCTCGCAGAACACGGCGACCTGCCACAGGCCAGCTGGATGAAGCTGCGCTGGCTGCGGTTGCTGGCAGCCCGTGGCGATTGGCGGCCCTTCGTTGCGCATTATGATCCGGCGATGAATTTCGCCGAGCTGGACTGCCTTTACGGTCAATACCAGCTGTCCAGCGGACAGACGAAGCAAGGCTACGAGACGGCCGAACGTCTCTGGCTGGTGGGCAAGTCGCAACACAACGCTTGCGACGCGCTGTTCGAGCGCTGGCGCGACGCCGGCCAGCTCAGCGAACACCTGGTCTGGCAGCGCACCAAACTGGCGGTCGAGAGTGGTAATTACGGCTTGGCCAACTTTCTGGTGAAAAGCCTGCCGACGATGAAGAGCCAAGGCGAGTTGCTGGTCGAGGTCGCGCAGAAGCCGCAGATGCTGGGCCAAACTGGTCGCTTCATGTCGCCGAATCAGGCCATGGGCGATATCGTCTCGATCGGCCTGCGTCGGCTGGCGCGCAAAGACCCGGAAAAGGCGCTCGGGCTGCTCGACAGCTACGCCAGACGCCTTTCGTTCTCGACCGATGAAAAGGTGGCGATCGCGCGCCAGATCGGCTTGACCTTGGCCAAGCGCTTCGATGCTCGTGCCCTGACGGTGATGGCTGAATACGATCCCGAATTGCGTGACGATACCGTCAGCGAATGGCGGGCCAGGCTCTTGTTGCGTCTGGGCCGCTGGGATGATGCCCATGCGCTGATCCAGCGCTTCACCGGAGAACTCGCCGACAGCAATCGCTGGCGTTACTGGAACGCTCGCAGCCTTGAACTGGCACAACCCAATGGCAAACAGGCCATCCCGCTCTACCAGCCGGTCGCCAGCGAGCGCGATTTCTACGGCTTCCTCTCGGCCGACCGCATCCAGGCGCCTTATAAGCTCAACCATCAGCCGCTCGCGCTCGATCCGAAGCTGATGCAGAAGGTCCGCAATACGGCGGGGATTCGCCGCGCCATGGAATTCCATGCCCGTGGCGAGATCGTCAACGGACGCCGCGAGTGGTATCACGTCAGCCGTCTATTCAGCCGCGATGAACTGGTCGCTCAGGCGCGCTTGGCCTACGACATGGAGTGGTATTTCCCGGCCATCCGCACCATCAGCCAGGCGAAATACTGGGACGATCTGGATATCCGCTTCCCCATGGCCTATCGCAGCAGCCTGGTGAACGCGGCGAAGGCACGGGAGATTCATCCAAGCTGGGTATTCGCTATCACGCGTCAGGAAAGCGCGTTCATGGCCGACGCGCGCTCGCCCGTCGGTGCCACGGGGCTGATGCAGCTGATGCCGGCCACCGCGAAGGAAACCGCCAGACGCTTCGATATACCGCTGTCATCGCACCAGCAGGTGCTCAACCCCAGCACCAATATCCAGTTGGGAGCGGCCTATCTCAGCCAGATCTATGGCCAGTTCAAGGGTAACCGGGTGCTGGCATCCGCTGCCTACAACGCCGGTCCCGGCCGGGTCCGCCAATGGCTGCGGAATGCGGAACATCTGCCATTCGACGTCTGGGTGGAAAACATTCCGTTCGATGAAACCCGTCAGTACGTGCAGAACGTACTCACCTATTCGGTGATTTACGGCCAGAAGCTCAACGCACCGCAGCCGCTGGTTGAGTGGCACGAGCGATACTTCGAAAGTCAGTGACGCTGGCGGCGCCATGGTTTGGCCCGCCAGCGTCGGTGAAGGATCTTCACGATATTGACCCGGCCGCGAGCGGCGGTTGGGGCTATTCCAGTATTTCGACCGACATACCCACCTGCAGCACACCCCTGCCCTCTGCGATCAGATTCTGGCCGAAGAACACGCCGCCCTCGCCCTTGCGGTAACCAAGCAATGTGGCCAAGGGCTCGCGCGTCGGACTGTGCCCGGCGCTGAGCGGATCGATAGTGGGGATGATGCAGCGTGAGCAAGGTTTGACCACCCGAAACTGCATGTCGCCGATACGGATTCGGCGCCAGCCATCCTCGGCGTAAGGTGCCGCATCGGCGATGACCAGATTCGGCCGAAACCGCGTCGGTTCGAGGGGCTGCCCCACTCGGGCCGAAAGGTCGTCGAGTGATCGCTGACCGATCAGCAGGAACGGAAAACCATCAGTGAACGCCGTTCGCTCGTCGGGACGGGCGTAATCCTGATCGATCTGGATGCCCTGCTCGGTGGGTAGATACACCAACCGGCATGGCCGAGCGAGCAGGTGCGTCAGCCATGCAGCCGCTGCGTCACCAGCGTCAGGTACTCGTAGGCTCTCGCGCCAGATCAGTACACCTCGCGCAGCGCTGTCCGAAGCGGGAACCGCCACCGGTAAATCATCCATGCCGGGGGCACTCAGGAGCAGCGCCGCCTCGCCCTGCCATCGCGCCTTCAGCAACGCCATTCGCGGCAGCACGCGCTGCGTCAGGAATTTCCCGGTTGCGGCATCGACGACCATCCAGCGCCGATCGCCGATCAGGCCGAGCGCGTCGCACCCTCCCTTTTCAAGCGATTCAGCCGAGCCGGACTTGAGTGGAAAGCGATACAACGCGCAAAGATGCATCCTGGAGCCTCGATCAGATGAGCGGATCAGCGAGTTTCGTCAAGCAACAGACGCTCGCGGATAACGTCCACCAGTTTCTCCGGCTGGAACTTGGAAAGGAAGTTGTCGCACCCGACTTTCTTCACCATCGCCAGGTTGAAGCTGCCCGAAAGCGAGGTATGCAGCACCACATGCAGATCGCGTAGGCGCGGGTCGTTGCGGATTTCGGTGGTGAGGCGGTAGCCGTCCATTTCCGGCATTTCCGCATCGGTAAACACCATCAGCAGACGATCGGTGAGCACTTCCCCGGCATCGGCCCAGGCTTTGAGTCTGTTCAAGCCCTTCATGCCATCACTGGCGGTATGTACGGTGATGCCAAGCTGAGTCAGCGTCTCACGCAGCTGTGCCAGCGCCACGGTCGAATCGTCGACACAGAGCACTTCACGGCCACGGGCGCGTTCGAGCAGCGGATCGGCCAAGCGCTCCGGTGAGATGCTGGTGTTATAGGGGACGATCTCGGCAAGCACCTTTTCCACATCGATGACTTCGACCAGCCGATCATCGACCTTGGTGATAGCCGTCAGGTAATGCTGACGCCCCGCCGTGGTAGGCGGGGGCAATACTTCTTCCCAGTTGAGGTTGAGAATGCGTTCCACGCCGCCGACCAAAAAAGCCTGAATCGAGCGGTTGTACTCGGTCACGATGATGGTGCTGCGCTCATCCGGTACCAATGGACGCAGACCTATGGCACGCGACAGATCAATCACCGGCAACGTCTGTCCGCGCAAGTTGACGACGCCACATACGGAACCGTGGCGATGCGGCATGAGCGTCATCTTTGGAAGCTGTACGACCTCCTGCACCTTGAACACATTGATAGCGAATTGCTGGCGGCCGGAAAGCCGAAACATGAGAATTTCCAGACGATTCTGCCCCACCAGACGGGTGCGTTGATCGACTGACTCGAGAATGCCGGCCATTGCGGGCTCCTTGCTTGATACGGGTTAGGAGGCTATCGGCCGCAAGTTTCCGCGCTTTATCTGTATTTGTCGCCATCCCGACGGTTAGTCTGCGCCCTGCCGGTACGGCGCTGTCAGGTGGCCTCTTTACCGTTTCGGAGCAACGGCTCCTCACGCAGCAGCGGACTATCCATTGGAAGGTGCAGACGCAGCGCCCGACGCCTGACCGTGAAGCGCATGTGTTCCGCCGTGAAGGGTTCGCCATCGAGATTGATGGCAATTTCATTCGGCCCCTCGACTTCGAGCCAGGGCACACGGGCAGTTACCGAAACGGTGTCGATTCCCAGCAGCCCGCCACTCAGTAGCGTACCCAGGGTACCCACCGTATCGGCAGGCGCCGGAACGATACAGATATCCAGCAAGCCGTCATCAACGGACGCTTGCGGACAGAGCTGTTGTCCTCCGCCGGACTGACGCCCGTTACCGATGCCTAGCGCGAGGAAGTCGCCTTCCCAGGCAAAGCCGGGCCCAACGAAGCGCCCCCAGGCAGCGTGCAGTTCGTTGAAGCGCGATAGGCCGGTCAGCAGATAGGCGCCGCCGCCCAGCACCCTTTTCAGTTCTTCCGAGGTGCTGGCGGTCACCTTGGATCCGAAGCCACCGGTCGCCATGTTGATGAAAGGGATACCGTTCATCTCGCCGACATCTATCGACACCGGATTACGATCGAGCAATGTCAGCGCGTCGAAAGGTGCAATTGGAATCTCGGCGGCTTGGGCAAAGTCATTGGCGGTCCCGAGCGGCAATACGCCCATGCTCGCATCGGAACCGCTATCGAGCAGTGCCTGTGCCACTTCACGCACCGTGCCGTCGCCCCCGCCGGCGATCACCGTTCGATAACCAGCGGCGAGGGCTTCGCGCACCAGCCGAGCCGAGTCGCCGGCTTCCCAGGTCACCCGCACGGCCAGTTCGTGTCCAAGCTCGCGCCATTCCTTGACAGCCGCACGCACCTGCTCGTTGAGTCCCTGCTTGCCGTGAAGCACGAGCAGCGCCTTGGGTTCATTCATGCTTTCGCTTCCAGTTCGGTAAACGCAGATAAGACACGTGGCAGAACTGGAAAGTTGTGACGCAGCGGGAATCGTACGGGCTTAAGCCGAATCGGAAAAAGTGACGACCATCGGTCAGAAGCAACCTTGAAAAATCAACTATAGCGAACGTTTTATTTTAATTTTTTCTTATTAATCAATCAGTTATTACATTAATTTAATCCTTGGCGCTTCTTTGGCGGTTTGTACCCGTTTGATGAACTCATTTCCTTGGAGGCGGTCGGAGCAGTTGTCCAGGTGAAGGTTGCGATAGCGGCCTGCCATCAGAACCGCGGATCGCGGCTATCAAAACGAGTATTGAGAGCTAGCAATAGCCGAAGGAAGGAGCCTTGTATGCGCTTACAGTCCGTTGGGACCCTTGAATACGCCCACCCCAGTTTCGTCGATTACTTCCTTGCCAGCGTTCGCCTGATCCACGGGCTTACCGCTGTGTTGCCGGGCGTTCTGCTGCTGCTTTTTCTACCGCTCGACCTACCGGCGGGTGGTGGCACTTTCAGCACCTTCCTGATGTTCTTCGGCGTGATCAGCGTGGTTATCTTTCAATCGGTTGGCATCTACAGCGAGGAAGTGTTCAGCACCCTGCTCCGCTTCCGTACCATGCTGGTCGCCTGGGCCGCTGCGTTCAGCCTGCTGATCTTCATGCACCAGGGGCTGGGCATGTTCAGCTATCTGGAAGCCAAGCACCTGACGTTCTGGTTCGTCACCAGCATCATCCTGTTCGGCGCAGAGCGCCTGATGATGCTCGCACTGTTTCGCCGCCTGATGGCCAAGGGCGTCTATCTGCAGAATGCAGTGATTCTCGGCGGTACCGATAACGGCGTGCGCGTTGCCGAGTATCTTGCTCATCACCGTGACATCCGCACCGGCGTGCTCGGCTTCATCGATGACCGCCTGGAGCGCTTGCCCAAGACGCTCGCCGACCTGCCGCTACTGGGCAATACGCGTGATCTGGAGCAGATGATCCGTGAGGAAAAAGTCACTCAGGTGCTGGTCGCCCTGCCCTGGTTCGCCGACAGCCGCATCGGTCAGGTGATCAACGAGCTGCGCAAGCTGCCGGTCAACGTGCTGCTGGTGCCCGACATGGTCGCCTTCCGCCATGCCAACAAGCGCATCACCGAGGTTGGTGGCCTGCCGACACTGATCGCCTCCGACCTACCGCTGCGTGGTTGGTCGCCAATGTTCAAGCGCATCGAGGACATCATCCTCTCCAGCCTGGCCCTGCTGGCCGCAGCACCCGTGATGCTGCTGCTGGCACTGGCGATCAAGCTGGACTCGCCCGGCCCGGTGCTGTTCAAGCAAAAGCGCTACGGCTACAACAATCGTCTGATCGAAGTGTTCAAGTTCCGCTCGATGTACCACGCCAAATCGGACGCCAACGCTGAACGCCAGACGACGCGTAACGACGATCGCATCACGCGCGTGGGCCGCTTCATTCGCAAGACCAGCCTCGACGAACTGCCACAGCTGCTCAACGTGTTCCTGGGCAGCATGTCCATGGTCGGCCCGCGCCCGCACGCAACCGCAACCAAGGCCGCCGGCGTGCTGTTCGAAGACGCCGTCTCGGAATATTCGGCTCGCCATCGCGTCAAGCCTGGCATCACCGGCTGGGCGCAGATCAATGGCTATCGCGGCGAAACCGACACGCTCGAAAAGATTGAAAAACGCGTCGAGTTCGACCTGGATTACATCGAGCGCTGGTCGGTCTGGTTCGACATTTACATCCTCGCTCGGACCATTCCCGCTCTGCTGTTCAACAAGGACGTTTACTGACTGCGCGCGGCAGAACAGCCCATCACGGCAATCAGCCATATTTCATGCGCGAGCACAGCAGGAAGATTGAACTAATGAAGCGAGGCAATATCAGATTTGCGTTCTGTGATGCGTACGCCCAACCGCCCATGAATTCAGGGCTGCGAGGCTAAGCGACATGTTCCAGAACATCTTGATCATCTGTGTCGGCAATATCTGCAGAAGCCCGGCGGCCGAAGCACTGCTGACACACAAACTCCAAGGAAGAAACCTGACGATCAGTTCGGCAGGCATAGGCGCACTAGTAGGCAACCCAATGGACAAGACCGCACATGAGGTGCTTCACGAGCACGGGCTGGAACACATACATCACCGTGCCCGGCAGGTCGATAGTGAGATGTTGCACCAAGCGGACCTCATCCTCGCCATGGAGCAGAGCCACATCCAGCACATCCGCCAAATAGCCCCCGAAGTACATGGCAAGACCTTCCTGATGGGTAAATGGCTGGACGCTACAGAAATTCCGGATCCGTTTCGTCAATCCAAACCCGCATTCGAACACGTTCACAGCCTTCTGACGCAGTGCGTCGAAAGCTGGCTTCCTTACCTGAAATAAGAAGAAGGAACTTCAATGACCACCATGCCCCGCCCCATCTACGAAACCAAAGAGGAGAAGGATATTGATCTGGCCCACCTCTTTGACACTTTGCTCAACAATCGGGGGCTCATCCTTGCCATAACCGGCTTCTTCGCGGCACTGGGTATTGCCTATGCGCTGCTTGCCACCCCGGTCTATCTCGCCAGTGCGATGATCCAGATCCAACCGAAAGGCGGCCTTCCAAGCCTCACTGACGTAGTGGGCGCCGCACCAGCAGTCTCGCCCGCGCAGACCGAGATTGCCCTGCTCAAGTCACGCACCGTTGTCGGTGGCGCTGTCGAAGCATTGAACCTCGATATCATCATCGAGCCTCACCACTTCCCGGTGTTCGGTGGCTATATATTCCGCGGCTTCGAACCCACCGAGGAAGGTGAGCTTGGCTGGTACCCGGAAGGCTTCGAATCTTACGCCTGGGGCGGCGAGTCGCTACGCGTCACTCGGCTGATCGTTCCGGACAACATGCATGGCGAAGAACTGACGCTGGAAGCTGCAGAGAACAATGGCTTCATCCTGCGCGACACCGACGGTGAAGTGGTTGTGCAAGGCGTAGTTGGCGAGCCCATGGAAACGCCAGAATACGGCATTACCGTAGCGGAGCTGAACGCGCGACCGGGCACTACTTTCAGCGTGATCAAAAACCGCACTTACGCCACCACCGAGGACTATCAGAATCGTCTGTCGGCGGGTGAGCGCGGCAAGCAATCTGGCATCCTCAACGTGACGCTCGAGGATGCCGATCCGGAGAAAGCCGTTCGAGTACTGGAAGAGGTGGCCCAGCGCTACGTAGACCAGAACATCGCGCGCAACGCGGCCGAAGCAACACAGAGCCTGGAGTTCCTGAGCGAGCAAGTGCCGGAAGTCCGCAAGAAGCTCGACGCCGCTCAAACTGCATTGAATAAGTTCCAGACCGGTAATCGCTCGGTGGACATCTCTGCTGAAACCCAGTCGGTGCTCGATCGCATCGTTGACCTCGAGAAGCAGATTTCCGAGCAGAATCTCAAGCGCACCGAGATGGAACGTCGTTTTACCCGTCAGCATCCTAACTTCCAAGCGCTGGTTAACCAGACCAGCCAACTCCAGGCGCAGAAGGCCGAGCTTGAAAAGCAAATCGGCACCCTGCCCTCGACCCAGCAGGAACTGCTACGTCTGAACCGCGATGTCGAGGTTTCGTCCGAAACCTATTCGATGTTGCTGAACAAAACGCAGGAGCTGGACATCATTCGTGCAGGTACCGTTGGCAACGTGCGCATCGTCGACCACGCCGCTGCGGACATCGATCAACCGATCAAGCCGAACAAGCCCTTGATCGTCATAGCAGCGATTCTGCTCGGCGGTATCCTCGCGATCGCTTTCGTCTATGTCCGCGAAGCGCTCAAGCGGGGCGTGGAAAACCCAGAAGAAATCGAGCGTGTTGGCATCCCGGTGTACGCGGCGATTCCCTTCAGCGAAAAGCAGGGGGTGCTGGAAAAACGTCTGGTCAACTTCAAGCGTGACAAGAGCAGCGCGTCTTATCTGTTGACGATCAACGACCCAGCTGACCTGGCCACCGAAGCCATGCGCAGCCTGCGCACCAGCCTGCACTTCGCCATGATCGAGGCCAAGAACAACATTCTGATGATTACCGGTCCTAGCCCGGGAGTCGGTAAGTCGTTCGTTACCAGTAACCTGTCGGCAGTAATTGCACAGTCCGGCAAGAAAGTGCTGCTGGTCGACGCAGACATGCGTAAGGGCTACTTGCACAAAGTCATGCGTTGCCAGGGTGAAAAAGGCCTTTCGGACATTTTGTCCGGCCGTGTCACGCTGTTCGATGCGATCCAGAAGACCCAACTCAACAACCTTCACGTGATCACTCATGGTCAGTTGCCGCCGAACCCTTCCGAGCTGTTGATGCACGAGAACTTCTCTCGCTTCGTCAAGGAAATCAGCGGTATGTACGATCTGGTGATCTTCGATACACCGCCGATTCTCGCGGTTACCGACGCTGCGCTGGTTGGTAGCCAGGCTGGCACGACGCTGATGGTGACCCGTTATGGTCTGAACGGGGTCAAGGAAATCGAATTCGCCAAGCGCCGCCTCGAACAGAACGGCTTGATGGTCAAAGGTGTGATCTTCAACGCCGTCATCCGCAAAGTGTCCAATTACAGCGATTACGGCTACTACCAGTACGAATACCAACACAGCAAATAAGCGATGAGCGCCTGATGCCCGATGACTATATGCATCGGGCGCTCGAACAACTCCGCCCAATCGCCTGCACGCATTCGAACCGTTGCTCACTTGGCAGCGGCCCTTCGATGATCGTTACGCCGCGTGATCGAAGGGCAGTCATTCGCTACATGCTCATTGGAGTTCAAGAAATATGGAACGTCGCTCTCTCTCGCCTTTGCTCGGCGCGATACGTTTGATTGCCGGCCTATCCCTGGTCGGTTGCGTATCCCTTGTCCAAGCTCAGCCCAACACTGAACGCGCAGGTATCGACTTGGTCGGTATCAATATGTCCGGCGCCAATTTCGCACCGCATATAACACCGGGCAAGGTTGGCACCAACTACTTCTATCCCGAGAAGAAGTACTTCAAGTATTACGCAGACAAGAACATTCGCTTGATCCGCTTCCCCTTCATCTGGGAACGCGTACAACACGACCTGAACAAAGGCGTCAACTTTGATCAGATACGCCTACTTAAAAGAACGCTTGATTTTGCTGCGCAGCATGACCAGAAAATCATTCTGGATATGCACAACTACGCTCGATACAAGGGCAAGCTGATTGGCTCACCCGAAGTACCATACGAAGCGTACGCCAGCGTCTGGCGCAAGCTCGCGGAAGAGTTCAAGGATCACCCCGCCCTGTTGGGCTACGACATCATGAACGAACCCCACTCGACCGATGGTTTGTGGCCTGCGGCGGCCCAGGCGGCAGTCGATGCAATTCGTCAGGTCGACATGAAAACCTTGATATTCGTCGAAGGCGACCGCTGGGCGAGCTCGTTTCATTGGCGCAAGGTCAACGAGGATTTTCTGATCGATGATCCGGCGAACAAGATCATTTACGAAGCCCATCTCTATTTAGACAAAGATTTCTCAGGACGCTACGCGGACGACGAAACCGTTGACCCCATGCTGGGCGTCGAGCGTGCCCGCCCCTTCGTGGAGTGGCTGAAAGAAAACAACCTGAAGGGCTTTCTGGGCGAATATGGCGTTCCCGGCCACTCCGAGTCGATGCTCGTCGCCATGGACAATATGCTCGCCTATCTCAACGATAACTGCATGCCAAGCGCTTATTGGGCAGGCGGACCGGGCTGGGGCAAATATGTTCTGGCAGTTGAGCCCATCGACGGCAAGGACAGGCCTCAAATGAAGATCCTGCAGAAAAACATCGCTAACGACTGCACTGAATACGGGCCAACGCCGGGCTGACAGGACGTGAGCTCCGTCATAAAAATTTGGCGAAACCCGAGATTTCTACGCAACACAACCGCTAGCACGGTTGTCAAACGCTTCGACCGAGCACAGCGGAGCTAATCCAAGGGAACTTGATGACCCTCTGCCTATCGAAATCGTTTGGTAACCGATGCCATGCGGGTGTAATCCGCGTCAAAGCATCAACATCGCAATGTTAAAAAGCTTGAGTTTGTTGCGGCGTAGTTATCTGGATAATGGAAACGCACCTAAGGACTCAGGTGATGACAAGCATCAGCTCAAAATTCTTTTATTTGCCACTGACTATCCTGGCGCTCGTTCTGCATTTTTCTGTATTCGGCGACAGTACGCATAACCCACTTGGCTTCAAATTTCTCAACGAAGCCTACCTGGCGGCTTGCCTGGGTATAGCGTCTCTTTTGATTCTTGCCAGCACGGAAGATGCCTCAAGAGAATTCCGCATTCTCATGTACTACGCGTTCTACAGCGTTTTCGTATTTACCGTGCTGCCTGCCATATTTTCCTTTTTTACCTTCGGCCAACCGATCGCCTACGGCCTGATCGAAGAACGCCGAATGTTGTTCACATTCGGGTTCGTGCCCCTGTTATTGCTTACCAAGCACATCAGCACTCTTCAGTTCGAGCGCGCGATCATCTATGCCGCGCTCATTGCAGTATTTTTGTCCTGGTGCTTCAAATTTGGACTGGTGCCTGATTTACGCGAAGAGCAAACGTCTTGGGATCGCCCGGATCGCTCCTCGATCGGCCCCTTCCTGATTTGCTTTGCCTATTTCTACTGCATTCAAATCTGGGCGAAAGGAAAGTCGCCAATCAACGGTGAACAACGCCAGAAAATTTTCTATTTGATCATCGCTGCGATCTTGCTACTCACCTTGGTGTTCGCCACGCAAACTCGCCAACTTATCGTTCTGTGTCTGGCGTTTACCCTTTTCTCATTGAGGGTCAAAGCTATCGCCTGGGCGGCCTCGCTCTGTGTTCTGCTATCGCCGTTCTATTTCTATCCCGAATTACTCGAAATTCTCGGATTGAACATGGAGTTCTATGGACGCAGCCTGGACGGCAACGTGGAAGACGGCGTGCGCCCTCACACAATCGCATCTGTGTTCAACCATCTGGAACTGGTCAGCTGGCTCCCAAGCGGTTCGCTATCGCTCATGTGGCAGGACGGTTTCATTCCCTATTTCGGCGAGCATTTCTTTCTCTCCGACATCGGAATCATCGGCACACTGTTCCGCTTCGGTTTTCTTACCTTTCTGGTGGTTCCGCTGACGTTGTTCATTTATCAGCGCATCGCGCGGAACATCAACGCGGAGATGGAATTCACCTATTCGGTAATGCTTGCGTTTTTCGTGATATGGCCGCTAAACGGTTTGTTCGAATATGTGCAGCCAGTTATTTGCATGCTTTTCGTTATTCACGCTCTGAGAGCACGCCATCTACGCAGCAAGGAACGAGTTCATGAACGTCGCACTTATTCTCAACTACAAAGCTGCTACTGAAACCATCAGCTGCGCTGAAAGCCTGCTCGCTCATTGCTCGACCATCGACCATATCGTCATTGTCGACAATGACTCTCAGGATGGATCGGCTCTTGCCTTTCAGCAGTGGCTGGATGAAAAGGCGTACCCACAGGTGACGCTGCTCTGCAACCCTGAGAATAACGGGTACGCCGGCGGCAATAACTATGGCCTTCGCTGGGCAATGGCAAATCTGCAACCGACGCACTTCTGGGTCGTCAACAATGACACCTATGTCGAGAGCGATGCCTTCTCGCCTCTTCTCGCAGCATTGCAGCGTAACGACCGGCAATTCGTTGGTTCGCTCGTTTTGAGCGCCGATACCGGGCGTCTGGAATGTTATGGCGGTGGAAAACTGTATCCGATCCTCGGCAAGGCTCGCCTACTGGGCAAAAACCAGAGCATCGAGACGCTGCAACAGCAGAGTCTTCAACACGACCCGGATTACATAATGGGTTGCAGCCTGGCATTTTCAGCGGCGCTGACGGAAGAAATCGGATTGATGGACGAAGATTACTTCATGTATTTCGAAGAAGTGGATTGGCAGTACCGCGCCAGACGCTTTGGAGTGTCCATAAAAGTCGTCCCCGAAAGCCGCCTGTTTCATTACGGGTCACTCAGTCTCGGTAACCGTTCGGCGTTTTATCACTATTACCGCAACCGCGCCGCCACACGATTCAACAAGCGCTTCTATGGTTCGATGTTCGCGGTCGTTTCCGCGTTTCTCCTTTCGGCCGTTACGACGATCAAGGAATACAGGAACCCCACCCTCGCCTGGTCGGGTATCAAGGGCGCCTTCAAGGGAGTAGCAATGAGTGTCAAGTGATACTAATGCGTTCGGAATAGACTTCTATTCCGGCAATAAGAAAGCTTTATTGTCCTGCATCCGCGAGGGCATCAAGCAGCCCTATTCGTTTGTGGTAACGCCGAACGTTGACCACCTCGTTCAGTTGGAGCATGACGCAGAGCTACGGGATGCTTACGCCAAGGCACGCTGGAGACTTTGTGATAGTCGTATTCTTCTCTCGCTGCTCGACCGCCTGGGCGTACATCTCGACGAAGCCATTCCTGGCAGTGACCTGACGCTGGATCTACTCAAGTGGGCAGACAAGGATCGCCTGCGCGTGGTTCTGATCGGCTCGCTGCAATCCGAAGCCGACAAACTTCGAGCAATCTATCCCGGCATCGAGCTCTATCACTACAACCCGCCGATGGGCTTCATCAAAAAACCGGAAGAAGTGCAGCGTTGCCTGCAGTTCGTGCGTGAAAACCCATCGGACCTGGTCCTCTATGCGGTTGGTACGCCTCGCGGCGAGGTCCTGGCCGCGGCGACTCAATCACATGAGCGTTCAGGCATGGGATTTTGTATTGGCGCGTCCATTTCCTTCGCCACAGGCACCATCAAGCGAGCCCCTAAATGGATGCGTGAGTACAAGCTCGAATGGCTCCATCGCATGTGTTTGGAGCCTCGTCGGCTGGCCAAGCGCTATTTGATCGACGCGATGTATATCGTGCCTGCTTATTTACGTGAGAAAAATTCCAGACAAAAAGGCAGTCCTGCGAAACAGCAGTCTTGATTGAGCTTGGCGTTGGACTATTTCGGTCAGGGTGGCTGTAAGGCAACCGGAAACAGGCCCTATCTAATAAAGCTTCGCTACTTTCCCAGCGCTATGCGCCAGACAGAGCGAAGCGGATGCACTTTAAACCTAACCTCATACAGGGAAGACAATGAAAGCGATTATCACCGGTATCACAGGGCAAGACGGCGCCTATCTGGCAGAGCTTCTGCTGGAAAAAGGCTATACCGTATACGGCACGTTTCGCCGCACCAGCTCGGTGAACTTCTGGCGAATCGAAGAGTTGGGCATCGACAAGCACCCTGATCTGCATCTCGTCGAATACGACCTTACCGACCTGTCCTCCAGCATTCGACTACTGGAGAGCACTGGCGCAACCGAAGTCTACAACCTCGCCGCACAGAGCTTCGTCGGTGTTTCCTTCGAGCAGCCGTTGACGACGCTGGACATCACCGGCGCGGGCGCAGTGAACCTGCTGGAAGCCATTCGTATCGTCAATCCGAAGATTCGTTTTTACCAGGCGTCGACGTCCGAAATGTTCGGCAAGGTCCAGGCCATTCCCCAAGCGGAAACGACCCCGTTCTACCCACGTAGCCCCTATGGCGTCGCCAAACTTTACGCACATTGGATGACCATCAATTACCGGGAGTCGTACGGCATTTTTGGCTGCAGCGGCATCCTGTTCAATCATGAGTCGCCTCTACGGGGCCGTGAATTCGTGACGCGGAAAATCACCGACTCGGTGGCCAAGATCAAACTCGGCCAACTGGATGTCCTCGAGCTGGGCAATATCGACGCGAAACGTGACTGGGGCTATGCCAAAGAATATGTTGAGGGTATGTGGCGCATGCTGCAGGCCGATGAGCCGGACGTTTTCGTACTGGCAACCAACCGTACCGAAACCGTACGCGACTTCGTGACGCTGGCATTCAAAGCAGTGGACGTCGAACTTCAGTGGGAAGGTTCCGGCGAGCAGGAACAGGCGATCGACATGGCGACCGGCAAAGTTGTCATGCGGGTGAATCCGAAGTTCTACCGCCCTGCGGAGGTGGACCTGCTGATCGGCGATCCCCAGAAGGCCAAGGATGTACTGGGTTGGGAGCCCAAAACTTCGCTGGAGCAACTCTGCCGCATGATGGTCGACGCCGACATGCGCCGCAATCAGCAAGGCTTTTCATTCTGAAGTGATTCGACCCGGTTGACGGGAAGCTATGTCGGAAGCCGTAAGCGGCAATACGAGAATGTTCGGTCCGGCAAACTGCACAGGGCAACCGACCTGCCCTGTGCATTCACTCCCCAACCAGCCACCCGTCGATACAGGCGGCATATAAATCGATTGTGGTTCTTACCGAGCCAACCACCCGCATAGCGCAGTTCGACAGCACGTCGTGTGGTCACTCGATCAACCGTAATCGGGACGCAACATCCCACCTCTATACAGGGATAAAGCGCTCCGCAGAACTTGGAATTCATCCCGGAAAGATCATGCGCAAAGTGCTGATTACGGGCGTCACCGGTTTTACCGGCCGCTATATGGCAGAAGAGCTCGCAGCCCAGGGCTACGAGGTCCACGGCCTCAGCTATCGCCAACCCGTGAGCGAGCTGCCTACGGCTGTTTCAGCCATCCACTGCTGCTCGCTGAACGATGACGAGACGCTGCGAACCTTGCTGATGGAGATACGCCCGACCTACGTCGTGCATCTGGCAGCAGTCTCTTTCGTCGCGCATACCGATGCGGACGCAATCTACAACGCCAATCTGCTCGGTACTCGTCACTTACTCGAAGCGCTGCGCACCTCAGCAACGAATCTTGAAGGCGTACTCCTTGCCAGCAGTGCCAATGTCTACGGAAACGCTACCGAGGGTGTTCTGCCCGAATCCGCCCCCTTTGCTCCAGCCAATGATTACGCGGTGAGCAAGGCAGCGATGGAGTTCCTCGCCGGGCTCTATCGCGGTCGTTTGCCGTTGATTATCAGCCGGCCGTTCAATTACACCGGCGTCGGCCAGGGTGAACAATTTCTCATCCCAAAAATAGTCGCGCATATACGTCGCCGAGCCGAGGTCATCGAACTGGGTAACCTGGATATCGCACGCGATTTCTGTGATGTTCGCCAAGTCGTACAAGCCTATCGGCGACTGCTCGAAACGCCCGCCGCGATTGGCGAAACCGTCAATATCTGCTCAGGTTCTGCGTATACGCTTCAATATGTTCTGGAACAGGCGGCGGCCATCTCCGGTCACCACCTGGACGTCAGAGTCAATCCAGCCTTCGTACGTAGTGCTGACGTGAAGAACCTGTTCGGCAGCAGAGCCAAACTGGACTCACTTATAGGCGATCTGCCCCAGCTTGAATTAAAAGACACGCTACGCTGGATGATCGAATACCCCGCTACGGATTAATACCTGTTGCAAAAAACGCCGAGAAATACTGCCAGCTTCGATAATGCTCCACGCCACTGAACGACGCAGGTGCGATTCATAACCGCCATTGGCACCGATATGCATACGCGCAGAATCAGCAGCAGCTCTGCCCATTGATGCTGGGCCTGTTTAGACGGGTTCCAATGCGTGCGTTACGCCTCTCTTTTTGTCAGCGCTTCATTTATGCGCATTGTCTTGAACCCCGCGTAAACGGAGCGGTCTATGGCTACTGTGAGCGGCAAAGCGTCTGTTTTCTCGGCCTGATGATGCGCTAGCGGTTAAGCGGAACCTATCACTGGCTCAACCGAAAAGTCTCACTTTGGAGTCGAGAAATTGCATCAAGAGCTTTGCGGTAACGACACCGAGAGAAGCTGTTATTGAATTCGTTGTTATGCATTTTCGAAGGATCACCGCCGACAAATGGCAGACGAATCAATTTTCGCTCGCTCCTTAAGCAAAAAGTGAATCCCGCAGTTTCACTTCGTAAAAACAACTATTCCGTCAAGGATGAAGAACCATGAAACCATTATTTGCTCTCGCTTTCTCTTCCGTGCTGGCGCTCCAAGGATGTGTGTTTTCGCCCGGCCAATACCTTGATCCAGATGAGTTCAAGGATGGCGCAAAATCGGAAGACGGTACGGTACAGCTCATTCGCATCACGCCTGACATTCTCAAGGGCGAGCTGTCTTCCGACAGGGGCACGTCCAGCAAGCAAGAGCTGCTCGACTTCAAACCCGAGGCATATCGCATCGGCGCCAACGACCTTCTCTACATCACCGTATGGGATCACCCTGAACTGACCGCGCCGTCCGGCCCGCAGCAGCAGCTCGATGCCAACGGTCGTCTGGTTCGTCCGGATGGCACGCTCTTCTACCCTTACATTGGCAACGTCAACGCCGCGGGCCGCACCATCGAAGAACTGCGGTCCGAAATTGCACGCCGCCTCGCCAATTACATTGACAGCCCACAGGTCGACGTCAGCCTGCTGCGCTATGGCAGCCAGCGCATCGTACTTTCCGGCGCATTCAACACCGCTGGCGAAGTACCGGTGACCACCGCGCCGATGACCATTGTCCAGGCGATCGGCCAGGCGAGCGTCGACACCGAAAACGCAGATCTGTCCAGCCTGATGCTCAAGCGCGACGGCCGTGAGTACATGCTGAATCTCGATGACCTGAACCGCCCGGACTCCTGGTTGCATCAGGTCTATCTGAAGGACGGCGACCAGCTGCACCTGCCTTACAACGATCAGAAGAAGATCTACGTGTTGGGTGAAGTTACTCAACCGCAGGCGCTCAGCTTCAAGACGACGAGCTACAACCTGATGGATGCCATCGGTACTGCTGGCGGTATCCGTCAGGAAACCGCAGACGGCGAAGCGGTATATGTCATCCGCGGCGCGGAAAACATCGCCACCGAGCAAGCCAAGGTCTTCCAGCTGAACGCCGAATCGCCGACCGCCTTTGCCTTGGCCAAGAGCTTCCCGCTTCAGCCGCAGGACGTGGTATTCGTCGGTCCGGCCGGTATCACTCGTTGGAACCGCTTCATCACCCAGCTGCTGGGATCAGCATCGGTCGTTGGAACCGGCGCAGCGTTCAACCGTTAATGACGTGACAGACACCGGGCTGGAAACAGCCTGAGCACAAACCGCAGTCAGCCCGTTGGGCGGCTGCGGTTTTTTATTTCCACCACTTCCAGGCTCCGCAGCTCGACGTTCATCATTCGTAGCCTGAAGGGTTACAAATGCAACGTATTCGCATTAACATCCGCATCTCAATAATAAATGCAATTGGAGATGCTCATGTCACGCCGCCCTGCCCTGCGTCCTCTCTTCGTGGCGTTGCGCACCGCCGGTCTAGCCCTGCCGGTAGTCTCCCTCAGCCCCGTTGCTTTAGCTCAATCAACGGACAGAACCTCAGCAACAGACGCATCGGCGTTCGAGCTGCCGGCGCAGGAGGTCGTCTCCAGCGAGGCCGAACGCGCTGACGGACCGGTCGAGGGCTATGTCGCGACACGTTCGGCGACGGGTACTAAGACTGACACGCCGCTGCTTCTGGTCCCGCAATCAATCAGCGTGATCACCGCCGATCGCATACAAGACCAAGGCGCGCAGACGCTGCAAGACGCATTACGATACGTCTCTGGCGTACGCGGCGAAGCCTTTGGACTGGACGCTCGCGGCGACTCGTCCAAGATTCGCGGCAGCACTCCGGTGCTTTATCTCGATGGTCTGCAACAGACCTTCGGCAGCTACACCAATACCCGCACAGACCCATTCACCCTCGAACGCATCGAAGTGCTGAAGGGCCCATCGTCGATGCTGTACGGGCAGAGCCCGGTTGGCGGCCTGATCAACATGGTGAGCAAACGCCCGCGCGACGAACAACGTACTGAACTGCAGTTTCAATACGGCAGCTACGACCGCAAACAAATCGCGATTGACAGCACCGGCCCGCTGAATGAGGAAGGCACACTCCTGTATCGAGTCGTGGCGATCGCGCGTGATAGCGACTCGCAGGTCGATTACGTAGAGGATGACCGGCTGCTGCTGATGCCTTCGATTACCTGGCGCCCCACCGCCGACATCGAATGGACGTTGCTGGCGAACATACAGCGGGACGACAGCGGCTCCACATCGCAGTTTCTCCCACACCGCGGCACCGTTCTCGATGCGCCTTATGGACACTACGACACCGATCTGTTCGTCAGCGAGCCGGGATTTGACGAATACGATACCGAGCAGATCGCGCTCACATCACAGCTAAGCTGGCGGCTGAACGAGACCTGGACGCTGCGACAGAACCTGCGCTACCAGGAAAGTGAAGTCAGCTACCAGCAGATCTATGGCTGGCCACCAGTGCTCAACGCCGATAACCGAACCCTCGATCGCATCTACCACGTAGCCAAACCCGAAGTTGACGTCTGGGTCGCCGATCACAATGCTCAGGCCCTGTTCGACACCGGTCCGGTGCAGCACACGCTGTTGATCGGCGGCGACTACCAGCACGCCACCACCAACCGTAAACGAGCCGGCGGCGCGACCACAGCGCTGGATCTTTACGATCCCGTCTACGGCACCTTCGACCCCTCCGTTATCGATCTCACTGCCGACCCCGAGCAGACGGTCGCGCAACAAGGCCTTTATCTGCAGGATCAGCTCAAGTACGAACGCTGGATGCTGACGTTGGGGCTGCGAAAGGACTGGGTCGACAACCGCACCGAAGGCGGTACACGGCAGAAGGACGATGCCGTCACCGGACGGGTTGGACTCACCTATCTCTTCGAAAACGGAATCGCACCGTACATCAGCTACAGCGAATCCTTCCAACCGATCGTTGGACTGAACACCTCGACCGGCGAGCCCTACAAGCCGCTGGAAGGGGAACAGTGGGAGCTAGGGATCAAGTATCAGCCAGTCGATAGCAACAGTCTGTACACCGCTGCGGTGTTCGATCTGCGCGAACAGAACCGGCAGAT
This sequence comes from Stutzerimonas stutzeri, assembly GCF_024448955.1. Taxonomy (GTDB): domain Bacteria; phylum Pseudomonadota; class Gammaproteobacteria; order Pseudomonadales; family Pseudomonadaceae; genus Stutzerimonas; species Stutzerimonas stutzeri_AQ. Next base: position 18,449 of record NZ_JAMOIH010000018.1, on the reverse strand, counting down.
GCCCGATCCGAACGATCCATCGAATACTGTCCAGACAGGTGAAACGCGCACGCAGGGCCTCGAACTGGAAGCGATGGTAGCCGTCCGCCCTGACTGGGATCTGATTGCGACCTACACCCATCTCGACACCAAAGTACTCAAGGGAACACCGCGCGAGGAAGGCGCTCGGCTGGCGACGATCCCGGAAGACATGGCCTCGCTCTGGTCCCAGCATCGTTTCGAACTCTTTGGCGTTCCCGGCTTCAGCGCAGGCGCCGGTGTGCGCTACGTCGGCGCGAGCTGGGATGGCACCGACACGCTAAAAACGCCATCCACAACCCTGTTCGACGCCATGCTCGGCTACCGCTATCAGGACTGGGCGTTCACGGTCAACGCCACCAACCTGGAAGACGAAACCTACTACACCAGCTGCCTGTCGCGCGGTGACTGCTTCCTCGGCAGTCGCCGGACAGTGGTCGGCACCGTCAGCTACAGCTTCTGATGGACGAATATCGGAGTCTGCACAAATGACTACACTCGCATCGTCCCGCCTCGCCAATCTGGCCGGGCGCATTTCCGCCGCGCTTTTCGGTGGCTATGCGTTGGCCTATGGTTTCACGGCATTTTTCTCTGTGTATCTGCCGTTACCGCGTCCTGACCGGGTCGTGACGGCCAGCCTGCTCTGCTTCGCCGTCTGGGTCGCGGCAGTCATCTACGCCTTCGCCGCTCGTAGCGCTCTCGCCGCCTGGTTGCTGATCGCCGTGCTGGCCGCCCTCTTGTTCCTCGGCGCGTACCTGTCCGTCGAGTGGAGGACCCGGCCATGACGCTTCGTCAATCCATGGCCGGGCTGCACACCTGGGGCGGTCTACTGCCCAGTTGGTTGCTGTTCGTGATCATCTTCGCCGGCACGCTGGCCTGCTTCGACAAGGAGCTGGAGCGCTGGATGCGGCCCGCCCTGCATACGCCTGCAGCGACCGCGATGACCGCCACCGACGTCGGCAACTGGGTGCAGGCAAACGTGCAGGCACCTCTGCATGCCTATTGGCTGCATGGTCCAACCGAACGCGAGCCTTACTGGCGGCTGGGCTGGGAAGAAGATGAATCCGGGACCCGCGGTCGCGTCGCATTCGATCCTCGCACCGGGCGGCCCATGCCCGAAACAGTCGGCGGCGAGTTTTTCTTCACACTGCATTACAACCTGCACGCCGGAACGATCGGCATGTACATCGTTGGCCTGGCCGGCATGTTCATGCTGGTGGCGCTGGTGTCGGGCATCATCGTGCATCGCAGGATATTCAAGGACTTCTTCACCCTGCGTCCACAAGCGAACGGTCAACGCGCCTGGCTCGACGCGCATAACCTGTTCGGAGTCATCGGCCTGCCCTTCCATCTGATATTGGCGTACACCGGTGTGGCGGTGTTCGTTGCATCCTACATGCCCGCCGGGGCGATGGTGGCGTACGGAGGCGACCCGCTCGCCTTTTATGAAGAGGTGCAGGGCGGCTATCACCGCAACGAACTGAACCAGCCACCGGGTCAGTTCGCCCCGCTCGAGACGCTGCTGACCGACGCCCGCGAGCGTTGGGATGGCGCAGGGATCGGTTGGATCATCGTCGAGCATCCATCCGATGCATCCGCCGTGGTCAGCGTGCGTCGCTTCGATCCATCGCGCATCGGCTCGCCACAGGACGCCCTGAGTTACGACGCATTCACCGGCGAGCTTCTTCATCAGCAGCAGGCTCCGGCCGGCTATCGCGCCTACATATGGCTGGTGGGACTGCACATGGCGCAATTCGGCGGGCATATCGTGCGGCTGTTATACGGCCTGCTCGGACTGGCCGGCTGCGCCATGCTGATTGCCGGCACCGGCGTATGGCTACGCAAGCGTGAGGGACGGCAAATTCGAGGCATCGAAATCGTGCGCGCGCTCAACGGCGCGGTGTTCTTTGGCATGCCTATCGCCTCGCTCGCATTGCTTTGGGCGAATCGTCTCCTACCCGACACATTGGCTGAGCGTGGCGCTGCCGAGGCCTGGTGCTTCTCCCTGGCCTGGCTGGCCGTCGCGGTGTTCGCCTACCTGAGTCGTCGGCAACCGCTCGGACTGTCTCGCTGGCTATCCGCCTTGCTGGCGATACTCGCGCTGGGCCTGCCGCTGCTTAACGGCCTGACGACACCGGAGGGGCATCTTCTGGCAAGCCTCGCCCGTGGGGACCTGATGCTGGCGGGTATCGATGCAGTGTTGTTGCTCGTCGGCAGCCTATGTGCCTGGTACTCGCTTCGCAGCCCACAAACGAAGAAACCGGCACGCGAGGAGACACGCCCGGCTACTCGGCAACAGGAGTTGGCACCATGATCCTGCTCGCATTCGCACTGGCGTACCTGGCGATGCTGGCGCTCTGCCTGGCAATGGCTCGACACCATCGAGCGGTGTTCAACACCGCCCCGACACCCAGACGACAGCGCTGGCTGCGTGCCACAGCGTCCGGACTGTTCCTCGGCGCAGCTCTGCTGAATACCGCATCGTCAGGGCTAGCGATTGGCCTGGTGATTGCGTTGACACAGCTGATGTTTGCTGGGGTGACGGTCGGCCTGACGCTCGCATGGCGCCAGCGGTGGGTCGTGCCACTCGGCGCCCTGCTCGGTGTGATTGGAATGCTGTCAGCGATTAGCGGCGGTTAGCGGAACCCAGCGAGACATGGTTGCCGGTCGAACGATACGAGATGAGCCTTCATCTCAGGTACTAATCCCAGGCCATCGGAATTTGAGCCCTTCGATCTATACCGGCAGATAAACGAACCGACAACAATCTCATTGCTTCGCCTGTGATGTACGGAGCCCATCCATCATGAACAGGAGAGATTCCCGTGACTCGTATGACTCCTCTCGCAGCAGCATTGCTGCTGGCGGCAAGCAGTAGCGTAATCGCCAGCGAACACATCGCCGAAATAAGCCAGACCGGTATTAACAATGTCGCAGAGCAGCAACAGAGCGGCGGGCTACAACGCTCATACATTATGCAAAACGGTGCCGAGAACAGCGCACTCACCGAGCAGACCGGTATTAATGACCAAGAAAGCGAGGCGAGCATCGACCAGCTGGGCTCGCTGAACTCGGCCACTGTCTATCAGATACATGGCGACCGGTCGGGCATGGCCAGCATCGAGATCCATCAAACAGGCGACTCAAACAGCGCTCAGGTGGAGCAACGTGAATACCTCGGCGAGTTGTCATCGACCGCGGCGGTTCACCAAGAGGGCACTGGCAATCGTCTCGACGCAACGCAGTCCTGGGTTGGCAACCAGCTCGACGCGGTGTCGGTGGGGCAGGACAACGTCATCCATGTGGACCAATCCGGCTTTAGCACCGCAGACCTGCAACAGCAGGGAAGCGATAACCTGGTTCAGCTGCAACAAGTGAGCTTCGGGATTGGCGGTGGTTTTGCCGTGGTCGATCAGGACGGTACCGCCAACCAGGCAGACATCTATCAGGTTTCCAGTCGCTATCCTGCTGGAGACGTTTTCCTTCAGCAGATCGGCAACGCCAACAATGCACAGATCAGGTCCGGCGACGGCTACAGCGTCTTGGATTACCGTCAGCAAGGCGTTGGAAACGAGCTATATGCGTCCTTCGGCGGACAAGGCTCAAGCATTACCGGCTATTCGGAGGGCGACTATAACGTTGTCGATATTGCCCAAGTGGGCGACGACAACAGCATTGAGATTGCTCAACTTGGCTCTGACAACCGGATCGAAGCCTACCAAGGGTTCCATGCTCACGAAGCGTTGATCAACCAGACGGGGCACGGGAACCAAGCGTCCCTTTGGCAGGATACGCTGACGTATACCACCAACTCCGCCAGCATTATCCAGAACGGAAATGGCAACATCGCCAACGTCACTCAGCGATAGGCGCATCCCCAACGGCGAGCCGATCCTGCCCATGTGCACGAGGCGTATGGGCAGGATCTGAATGGACGCGAGATGCCTTGAGGCCTACCAGATCCCCCTCAACTCCGACACTTCCCGCGCCTGAGCCGCCCTTGCGCGCAGCTCTCCTGATAAACTTGCGCGCATTCCAAGCGGCTCATCTGGCCGCCTCATCAGCTTTTTGAGCTGAAATGGCCTCTGGTACATCACGTTCTTAGACGCTAAAAGTGCCCCAGTCATCAAGTATCTATTCAACACTCCGGAACCCGATGGAAAACCGTCCTGCCCCGATAACCACGCCCCGCTCTCCATCGCGCCGCTTCTCCGTTGCGCCCATGATGGATTGGACCGATCACCATTGCCGGTATTTTCTGCGTCAACTGTCCCAACACGCCCTGCTCTACACCGAAATGGTCACGACGGGTGCGCTGATCAATGGTGATGCGGAGCGTTTCCTTCGCCATGACGAAGCGGAGCATCCCCTTGCCTTACAACTCGGCGGCAGCGTGCCGGCGGAGCTGGCAGCTTGCGCAAAGTTGGCCGAAGCGGCGGGCTACGACGAGGTAAATCTCAACGTCGGCTGCCCCAGTGATCGCGTGCAGAACAACATGATCGGCGCCTGTCTGATGGCCCATCCGGCGCTGGTGGCCGATTGCGTGAAAGCGATGCGGGACGCCGTCGGCATCGACGTGACGGTCAAACATCGAATCGGCATCAACGGGCGCGACAGCTACGCCGAACTCTGCGATTTCGTCGGTCAGGTTCGCGAAGCGGGCTGCCGCAGTTTTACTGTGCACGCGCGCATTGCCATTCTCGAGGGGCTGTCGCCCAAAGAAAATCGCGAGGTTCCACCCTTGCGTTATGACATTGCCGCGCAGCTCAAAGACGATTTCCCGGACCTGGAAATCATCCTCAACGGCGGCATCAAGACGCTGGACGAATGCGAGGCGCACCTTCAACGCTTCGATGGTGTGATGCTTGGACGCGAGGCCTATCACAATCCGTATTTGCTCGCGCAAGTGGACGCTCGGCTGTTCGGCAGCCATGAATCGAGCGTCAGCCGCGCCGAGGCGCTGACGCGGATGCGACCTTACATCCAGCAACATCTAAGGGCGGGCGGCTCGATGCATCACATCACGCGCCATGTGTTGGGGCTGGGTCTGGGCTTTCCAGGTGCGCGACGTTTCCGTCAGTTGTTATCGGTCGATATCCATAAGACGAAGGAGCCGTTAATCCTTCTCGATCAGGCGATCGGCCTGCTCGAAGGACGTTGATATAGTCTTGCGGAACACGCGGGACCATTTCCAATCCAAGTGCTGTCCGCCCGGACCATCCACTCATCAAGTGGCTCGGTGGCCTCGGGTTCAGTCATGCCAACTCAGAGGATAGAGCGCCCCCATGACATCCAAGCTGGAACAACTCAAGCAGTTCACCACCGTCGTCGCCGACACCGGCGATCTCGATGCCATTGCCCGCTTGCAGCCGGTCGATGCCACCACCAATCCTTCGCTGTTGCTCAAAGCCGCCGCCCTGCCCCGTTACGCGGAACATCTGCAGGCCGCCATGTCCCGTTGTGGCGGTGACATCGGGCTGGGCTGCGATCTATTTGCCGTCGCGGTCGGCCAGGAAGTGCTCAAGCTGATCCCCGGGCGGATTTCCACCGAGGTCGACGCGCGGCTTTCGTTCGATACCCAGGCGATGGTGCAGCGCGGCGAACGCCTGATCGGCCTGTACGAGCAGGCCGGCATCTCGCGGGATCGCGTGCTGATCAAACTGGCCTCCACCTGGGAAGGCATCCGCGCCGCCGAGCAATTGGAAAAATCCGGCATCCAGACCAATCTGACGCTGCTGTTCTCCTTCACCCAAGCGGTCGCCTGTGCCGAGGCCGGTGTGTTCCTCATTTCACCGTTCGTGGGCCGGATCTACGACTGGTACAAGAAACACGAAGGCCGTGATTACACCGGCAGCGAAGATCCAGGCGTGCTGTCGGTCAGTCGCATCTACGACTACTACAAGGCCCACGGCTACGACACGGTGGTAATGGGAGCGAGCTTCCGCAATACGGGGCAGATCGAAGCCCTGGCGGGCTGTGACCGTCTGACGATAAGCCCGGAGCTGCTCAGCCAGCTGGCGCAGGAAGACGGCACACTAGAACGTAAGTTGTCGCCAGGCCGCGCATCTGAGCCGCGCGTCACGCTGGATGAGAGCAGTTTCCGCTGGGGTTTGAACGAAGACCCGATGGCGACCGAAAAGCTGGCCGAAGGCATCCGCCAGTTCGCTCGTGATCAGGAGAAACTCGAAGCTCTGCTGGAAGCTAAACGCTAGGTCAGGAGCGCTCCAACGCCGTCACGAGGTCGCGAAAGGCCTCGCGATTGGATTCATTGAGGCTCATCAGAATACGGTGGGCCTCGAGCACTTTGTTCTTCACCACGTCTTCCGACTGATCCTGGCTAGGCAGGTCGGCAAGCTGCTCTGGCGACGGCAGCGGCTGATCGACGATATTGAATACCTGATCGAAGCCCATCGACTGCAACAGACGCGTGATATCAGCGTGCGTCGTAACCAGCGTAGGCAACATGCCGATCTTCTGGCTGGACAGAATCGACAGCTTGGCCAGCAGCCCCAATGTCGTGCTGTCGATGCTGCGGCTTTCGGTGAGGTCGATGACGATCGCCGAGAAATTCAGCGATGAGAAGATTTTTTCGATCGTTGCGTCCAATGCCGAGCAAAGCGTCAGCCGGATTTCGCCGACGAACTTGAGAACGAACGTGCCGTCCTGCTCGGCGAACTGGATCTTACCAGTGCTCATGCAAGGTTCCTGCTCAATACCAGCAACGCGATGTCATCGGGCATATCCTCGAGATCGGCCAGGCCGAACACTCGCTGAAGACCATTCAGCGTCCCCCCTGCTTCGGAAACCAGTCCGGGCAATCCTGCTTCCTTTTCTTTGAGCGTGTCACCTGGCAAAAGGTCCAGAATGCCATCGGAAAGTAGTGTGAGGCTGAAAGCCTCGGGCAGCTCGATTTCATAGTTATCGTAGGTCGCTTCGACGAACAGGCCAACCGGCAAACCCCGTCCCTCCAGATAGGCCGCAGCCCCACCGGAGTACAGCACCGGCATCGGCAGATGCCCACCAATGCTGTAATGCAGCACGTTGCGCTCCTGATCGATCACCCCGCCCAGCATGGTGACATGCTTGCCAAGCTTGCAATTGATCAGCCCTCGGTTGATGTGATCGAGCACTTCGGACGGTTTGAACGCACGCGGTGCTCCCCTTCCCCGTCGAGACTCGTACAGTAGGCGAGTGGTCATGAACTTCAGCAAGGCCGTGACGAACGCCGAAGACGCGCCATGCCCCGAAACATCAGCCAGATAGAAACCGATCCGATGCTCGTCCACGCGGAAGTAATCGACGAAATCCCCGGACAGATAAAGAGAGGGAATGATTTGGTGAGCGAACTGGAAATCATCGATGCTGTAGGGCGTAACAGGCAGCATGTTCATCTGCACCTGGCGACCGGCATTCTGATCTTCCTGCAACAGATGCAGGCTGGCTTGTAGATCGCGGTTGGCGGTTTCCAATTGCTCGCGGTAGCGCCGGTTCTCCATCCGCAACCGTGACCGGTCGAGCGCCCGGCGAACCGAGTGTTCGAGCATTGCCAGGTCTTCCAGGGGCTTGATCAGGTAATCGGCCGCCCCCAGACGCAGGGCTTCCACGGCATCGCTCATCACGCCGGCACCGGATACCACGATGACCGGAAGGTCGGCCTGGCGCTCGCTGATCTGGCGGATCAGCTCCAGACCGTCCATCTGCGGCATGCGCAGGTCGCAGATCACCAGATCCGGCTGTTCGGCCTCGAACAGCTCCATGCCTACCGGCCCGCTAGGTGCCTGCAGGACTTTGAAACCGCTGTCATCCAGATAGGCGGCCAGGCTGGCTCGTACCACATCGTCGTCATCTATGATCAGCAGCGTCGCGCTTGGGTTGTGCATGTTCCTACCAGGCGGTATCGCCAGGATGATTGGCGAAAGCATCGGCCCCCGCGCGAACGCTGGAGCAAGGGATCTTTTCAAGGCGCAGACGGTACTCCCATACGATCTGCGTTTCAAGCCAGGCGCTGCCGCCCCGCCTATGCTTTACAGGCTTAATTAACGGGCGTTATAAGAACTGATGCAACCAAAACTCAGAGGAAGAAAAATGAGCCAGAGTGATCGGGACTACAGCGAGAAACGCGACTTCATCCGCATGCAGATTGAGACGGCGATCACCCTTATCCATAACGGCCAACGCTACGACGCGATCTGCATGGACCTTTCGAGCACAGGCATGCAGGTGCTGGCCCCGACTAGCCTGCAGATGGGCGATAAGGTACGGGTGAATATCCCTTCAGAGCATGAACAGTTGCAGGGACTGGAAGCAGATACCGAAGTGGTGCGAGTCGGCACGCATGAAGATGGTCGGCAGAGCCTTGGGCTGGCCATCCTGTTGATGAGCTAAAAGGCACTCGGCGCTGACGAGCGCCGGAGGTCTGCGAACGCCACGTCATCCCCGTGGCGTCGCCGACAATGATCAGAAGTCGTCTTCGACCTGCCCGTCCTGCGTGCGGAACTCGCGGTTCTGCAGATAGGCATTGCGAACGAAGATGTACTTGTCACCGGTAATCATCTTCTCTGCCGAGAGCAGACCGGCACGCAGGTCGACCACATTCACCGCTCGCGTCACGTTGCGGGTCGGTACATGGTCCATGTGGGGATAAGGCTGCAGGAAGGCATCAGGCACACGCCCTGCCGCATCGCGCACGGTGCTCGGCCCGAGCAACGGCAGCACCACATAAGGTCCGCTGCCAAGTCCCCAGGCACCCAGCGTCTGGCCGAAATCTTCGTCGTTCTTTTGCAGGCCCATGCGGGTCGCCACATCGAAGAAGCCGAGAACGCCAAAGGTGGTATTGAACAGGATGCGGCTCGTGTCGATGCCAGCATCGCGAACCTTGCCCTGCAGCAGATCGTTGGTCAGCACCACGACATCGCCGAGGTTGCTGAACACGTTACCAATGCCGTCTTCGAGGAAATTCGGCGTGACTTTCTGGTAGCCCTGCGCGAGCGGCTTGAGCGTGTAGGTATCGAGCTTGTCGTTGAAGTTGAACACCACCCTGTTCACGCCTTCCCAGGGATCCTCCTCGGCGGCCTGCAACGAAGACGCGCCAAATACCGTCAGCGCTGCGACGAGCGTGACCCTGACATATCCGATCCAATCCTTGCCGATCATTTGCATCGCGGCCTTCCTCTTATCCCGAATGGTGGCGTGCCCAACAAAGCGCAACAGTATAAATCCATTCTGAAGATTGCGGCAGCGAACAGACATGCGGCTGCGAGCGAACTTCGCTGCACGACTCGCCCTCCAAGGAGGACAAGCCCGGGCCGCTGGCTTACTCCATCTTCATCGAGCTGGCGAATTCGTAGTCTGAAATAAGAGGGAAGGAATATGCCGGAACATGATCTGCAGTCGCAGCTAGCAGAGTTACGTAGTCAGCTGGCCCAAGACACGCCGCTGACCGAAGAGGAGCGCGCATCGCTACAGGCCATTGCACAGGACATCGAGCTTCGCTTGGCGAACCAAGGCATAGTCGAACAGAACGATTCGTTGGTCGATGGCGTCAACCTGGCAGTAGAGCGTTTCGAAGTCAGCCATCCGAATACCGCCATGACGCTGCGTAACATCATGCAGACGCTGGCGAACATGGGAATATAAGCAGGAAGCCGACAAAGCGGCTGGAGGCTGAACGAAACGCCTCCGGCCTGCCGCTGCACTCACTGTCTGACGAGACGCCCGTTGTTTACGGTGACGGCCTCGGTACTGCGGTACGGATTGATATCCAGCCCGCCACGACGCACATACCGCGCATATACTGTCAGCCACTCCGGCTTCAGCAGCCGCTGCAAGTCGAGGAAGATGCGCTCAACGCACTGTTCGTGGAAGTCGGCGTGCTGACGGAAGCTCACCAGATAGGTGAGCAAACTGCCGTGATCCAGCGCAACACCACGGTACTCAATCACCACCGTGCCCCAGTCCGGCTGGCCGGTAACGGGGCAGTTGGACTTGAGCAAATGGCTATAGACGCATTCTTCGACCTGGCGGCTCGGATCACTGCTCAGCAGATCGGCACGCGGGGAGTCGTAGGTCTCGATGGTTATATCCAGCTCATCAATGCAGCGTCCCGCCAGTGGTGCAATCCCATCCTGAGCAACTTCGTCCAGCGTCCTTAGACGGACACCGACCGGCTTGCCCGCTGCGGCCGACAAATCTCTGACCATGACCTCAACCAGCGCTTCGCGGCTTTCAAAGACCGACTGGTTCAGCGAATTCAAATAGAGCTTGAACGACTTGGATTCGATGATGTTCGGCGAATCCGCCGGGATGCTGAACTCGCCGATGGCCACCACCGGCTTGCCGGACGGCAGCAGCCAGGACAGCTCGTAGCAGTTCCAGATGTCCACGCCTCGATAAGGCAGGGTGTCGACCGTCAGCCCCAGCTCGGCCCACTTCGGCGCGCGCGGGATCGGAAACAATTGCTCGGGACTGTAGGTCGCGACATAGGCGCTGGTTTTACCCAGCGGCGAGAGTTCGGCGGGGTGTTGCATGGCGGGAACCTGTACGAAAAATGACCGCAAGTGTATCGGTTCCCGCCGTGTTTATCATCGCGAAATTGCCTTGCCGTCCTTCCGCATGGCTCGCGCTCAACGTCTCACTGGCGCATTCCGCGGCCGCTTTTGAGCAGGCGGATGCACCACAGATACATCAGCACGGCCGCCACCGCCATGAAGCTGATGGCAACGCCGATTTGGATATCAGAAACCCCAAGGATGCCGTAACGGAACGCATTGACCATGTGCAGGATGGGGTTGGCCAGCGACAACGTCTGCCAGAACGGCGACAGCAAGGTGATCGAATAGAACACGCCACCCAGGTAGGTCAGCGGCGTCAGCACGAAGGTCGGAATGATCGAGATATCGTCGAAATTTCGCGCAAACACCGCATTGATGAAGCCGCCCAGCGCAAAGATCGTCGAGGTCAGGGTGATGACCAGCAGCGTGACGCCCAGATGATGAACCTGCAGGTCGGTAAAGAACATCGACAGCACGGTAACGATCAGCGCAACGGCCAGGCCCCGCGTGATGCCGCCCAGCGCGAAACCGATGAGAATCACGTGTGGTGAAACCGGCGAGACCAGCAGCTCTTCGATAGAACGCTGAAACTTGCTGCTGAAAAAGCTCGAGACCACGTTGCTGTAGGAGTTGGTGATTACGGACATCATGATCAGGCCCGGCACGATGTACTCCATGTAGCTGAAGCCGCCCATCTCGCCGATTCGCGCGCCGATCAGATTCCCGAAGATGACGAAGTACAGCACCATGGTGATCGCCGGCGGTAGCAGGGTTTGCGGCCAGATGCGCGTGTAGCGGCGGATCTCGCGATGAACGATGGTTTGCAGCGCAACCAGATTGGGCCGGAATTCCGCGTTCATTTGGCCACCTTGGGCAGATTGTTCTCCACCATCGAAACGAACAGCTCCTCCAGTCGATTGGTCTTGTTACGCAGGCTCAGCACCTCAATGCCCTGCGCCGCCAGCAAGCGAAACAGGTCAGTTATTCCCTGGCTCTTTTCCACCTGCACCTCGAGCGTGTGGTGATCGACCAGCCTCGCCGGGTAGTTGCCCAGCTCTGGCGGCACCAGCTGCGATTCCTTCAGATCGAGCAGGAAGGTTTCAACATGCAACTGCTTGAGCAGTTCGCGCATGCTGGTGTTCTTTACGATCTGCCCGTGGTCGATGATGCCGATGTTGCGGCACAGCTGCTCAGCCTCTTCCAGATAGTGCGTAGTGAGGATGATGGTGATGCCTTCACGGTTGAGCTCGGTGAGAAACGACCACATCGAGCGGCGCAGCTCGATGTCCACGCCTGCGGTGGGCTCGTCGAGAATCAGCAGGCGCGGGCGATGGATGAGCGCGCGGGCAATCATCAGGCGCCGCTTCATGCCGCCGGACAGCATTCGCGAGGACACGTCGCGCTTGTCCCACAAGCCCAATTGGTTCAGGTACTGCTCGGCGCGCTCCTTGGCCACCTTGGCCGGGATGCCGTAGTACCCGGCTTGCGTGACGAGAATATCGAAGGCCTTCTCGAACTGGTTGAAGTTGAACTCCTGAGGCACCACACCCAGGCAACGCTTGAGCCTGGCGGGATCGCGATCCAGATCATGGCCGAACACATTGACCGTGCCGCCTGTCTTGTTCACCAGCGTGGAGAGGATGCCGATGGTGGTGGATTTGCCAGCGCCGTTGGGGCCCAGCAACGCGAAGAAGTCGCCTTCGGCCACATCCAGATCGATCCCTTTGAGGGCCTCGAAGCCGTTTCCGTAAACCTTGGTCAACTGCCGAATGGACAGAGCGGTACTCATATGAACATGCACGCAAAGCAGAGAGATTCAGACTAGATAAGGGCGCGGTGAGGCAATTGCAACCGCGCCGCCTGACCGCAGCCGCACCAAAGCTTCGCCCCGAGGCGGGCCTTCCACAAAGAACCGATACGATGCGCGGCTTTGCGTTGTGGAAGGGCCCCTCGGCGCGAAGCTTCTGGCTCTGCCGCAGCCTAAGGCCTGTTCCGTTTCGCCACGGTCGCGACGGGGGCCTACTCTTTCGGATCGGAGCTGTAGGGCCGAACTTGTTCGGCCATCGCAACCTGCGGCCGAATAAATTCGACCCTACAGACAGCCCCTAACCGGAGAGATGAACGCGTCAGGAAGGATCGTTCCCACGCCGCACCTAGTGATAGTCATTCCAGAACTCACCTTGCCCGGTCCGGTCACTACTTGAAACCAAACGCATCAAGCGTTCGCTGATCGATTCGCGTCCAACGCCTATGCTCAAGTAGGCCGCCCTTCGCCCAACAAAGGAAACCTCATGACCCTGCTCTGGCTGCTCGTGTTACTGCTCGGCATCGCCGTGATCGCCCATCTACGGGTTTCGCCCGTGCCCGCGCTGGCCATCGTGGCCACGTACCTGGTGTTCATGGGAGTCGCCGATGAAACGCCGGCCTGGTTGATGGTCATCCTCTGGCTTCTGCTCGTTGGCGTTGCCGTCTTCCTGCTGGTCGAGGATTTGCGCATCAAGCATTTCAGCGGGCCGATGTTCGACTGGTTCAAGAAAGTCCTGCCACCCATCTCCGACACCGAACGCGATGCCATAGACGCCGGCAGCGTCTGGTGGGATGGCGAGCTGTTCAGCGGACGGCCGAATTGGGACACCCTGCTCGGCTATCCCAAAGCTACGCTCACCGACGAAGAACAGGCTTTCGTCGATGGCCCCACCGAAACGCTCTGCGCTATGGTCAACGACTGGGATGTCGGCCAGCGTCTGGATCTACCGCAAGAGGCGTGGGACTACATCAAGGCCGAAGGCTTCTTCGCCCTGATCATTCCCAAGGAATACGGCGGCAAAGGCTTCTCGGCCTATGCGCACTCGCAGATCGTGATGAAGCTGGCCACTCGCAGCGGCGACCTCGCCAGCACTGTCATGGTGCCCAACTCGCTCGGGCCGGCCGAACTGCTGATGCACTACGGCACCGACGAACAACGTAACCATTACCTGCCGCGCCTGGCCAACGGTACGGATATCCCCTGCTTCGCCCTGACCGGCCCCTACGCCGGCTCCGACGCCGGTGCGATGAACGACAGCGGCGTGATCTGCAAGGGCCAATGGCAAGGCGAAGAGGTCATCGGTCTGCGCCTGAATTGGGAGAAACGCTATATCACCCTCGGCCCGGTCGCGACGCTGCTGGGTGTCGCCTTCAAGACCTACGATCCCGATCACCTGCTGGGTGACGAGGAAGAACTCGGTATCAGCCTGGCCTTGATTCCCACCGACACCGCCGGCGTCGAGATCGGTCGTCGCCACCTGCCGCTAGGCGCCGCGTTCATGAACGGGCCGAACTGGGGCAAGGAAGTATTCGTCCCGCTGGAAGCCATCATCGGCGGGCGCGACATGATCGGCAAAGGCTGGATGATGCTGATGAACTGCCTATCCGTCGGTCGTTCCATCTCGCTACCGGCCACCGGCGTCAGTGCCGCCAAGGCATGCAGCTATGTCAGCGGCCGTTACGCGCAGATTCGTGAGCAATTCAACGTGCCGCTGGCCGCTTTCGAAGGCATCCAAGAGCCCCTCGCCCGCATCGGTGGCAACGCCTGGCTGATGGACAGCGCGCGAATCCTGACGGCCAATGCAGTAGATCTGGGCGAAAAACCCTCGGTGCTTTCGGCCATCCTCAAATATCACCTGACCGAACGCGGCCGCGAATGCGTCACCGACGCCATGGATATTCACGGTGGCAAAGGCATCATCATGGGTCCGAACAATTACCTCGGTCGCCTGTGGTTGTCGGCGCCGATATCCATCACCGTCGAAGGCGCGAACATCCTGTCGCGCAACCTGATGATCTTCGGCCAGGGCGCGATTCGCTGCCATCCGTTCGTTTTGCGCGAGATGGAACTGGTCCATGAGCCGGACCGCGATGCCGCGGTGAAGAAGTTCGACAAACTGCTAATGCAGCACATCGGCTTCGCTGTTAGCAACACCGCCAGCACGCTGGTGCTCGGGCTGACCTTCGGCCTGCTCGGCAGCGCCCCCGGCAATGACCTCACCCGCCCCTATTTCCGCGCACTGAACCGCATCGCAGCGGCATTCGCCATGCTCGCCGATGTGTCCATGATGCTGCTTGGTGGTGAATTGAAGCGCCGCGAACGCCTGTCGGCCCGGCTCGGCGATGTGCTCAGCCATCTGTATCTGGCGTCCGCCGCACTCAAGCGCTACCACGACCTGGGTCATCCCGTGGAGCAGGCGCCGCTGCTGCGCTGGGCTTTGGAGGATTGCCTATGCAAAGCCGAGCAAGCGTTGGCCGGCACACTGGCCAACTTCCCCAACCGGCTCCTTGGCGGCGTGCTGCAGGTGCTGGTGTTCCCCTTCGGCGCGCGTCACCGGGGGCCGTCAGATGAACTCGACGCGGAAGTCGCCGCCATCCTCGGACGGCCGGAAGGCGACGCGGCGCTGGAGCAGATTCTTGATGGCGTTTATCGCCCG
The DNA here is from genome assembly GCF_024448955.1 of Stutzerimonas stutzeri. Lineage (GTDB taxonomy): Bacteria > Pseudomonadota > Gammaproteobacteria > Pseudomonadales > Pseudomonadaceae > Stutzerimonas > Stutzerimonas stutzeri_AQ. Next base: position 3,418 of record NZ_JAMOIH010000018.1, on the reverse strand, counting down.
CTCGGCAGCGAGGAAGCCTTTGGCGCGCTGCGCGATGCGTTCGACACGCTGGCCGCTGCTCAGCCGCTGCAGAAGAAGCTGCATAAAGCGCTCAAGCATGGAGAGTTCAAACCGACCGCGGCGCAAGACCCCATCACTGCGGCTGTGGCAGCGGGCGTGCTCGACGAGGGCGAAGCGGCACAACTGCGCAGCGCCGAAGCCGCCAGACGTAAAGTCATCGAGGTGGACGACTTCAGCAAAGAGGCGCTTGCATTGGAGCCAGGACGAATTCGATAGCAGCTCGGCCCGCCTCGGCAACGCAAACGCTTCACGCCGAGGCGAGCCGTCTATCTAGCCCTCTGGCGGTTCAATCGAACCCATGCTTGGGTCATGAGTCCACTGGATACGACCCAATGACTGCGCGCCGCCCTATAATCGCGCGCCCAATCCGACACAGGTGAACCAATGGCCAACGCTTATCACGATCACAACCTGGCTCTTCTGGCCCATCTGCGTGGCATTCTGCTTGCCATGGGTGAAACCGGACAGGTATCGGAAGAAAGCCATGCGCTGTTTCTCGAGCGCTTCGACGAGCTGATCATGAATCTCAAAGACGTGCCGGAAGAGCGGCATATAGGTCAGGACATGATTTGTCAGGTCTTCCACCGCTATCCGCAGATCGCTCATCTGGTCCCACGGGATCTGCTGTGGTTCTTCGGCGGTGACTGCCTGCACTTCATGCCGGACGAAGAGATCGAAATCTTCCAGCGACTGGAAGAGCGCCGCTACGAAGCCGAGCAAAACGAAGAGCCCTTCGACTGGAACATGGAAAGGCAGCTGCTGACCCTGCCGGAAGAAAGTCCTCGGCACTGACTAACCACCTGTCACTTAGTGCTGATGCAGGGCTTCGTAGGAGCGGGCCGCGCCTGCGATTCACGCGCATGGTGCGCTCCTACAGAGCTTTCAGCGCTTATCTGAACGGCTGACGCACTGCTAATTTTTGTCTCTGCTCGGCAGCGGACTTGGCGCCTCGGCTGAGCGGGACGATTGCGACACAGCTGTTGGCAAGGCGCATCTGACCCCTTGGCATTGCTCTCCGGATTGGCGCGGCGCGCCATGTCATGACTCGTTCGGATGTCAGCAGGCGAGTCGCTTTTGCCGCCTCGATCCGCTCGAAACCGATCTCTTTCCGGCTCTCTGAGCGGGCGGCTCAGGCGTTCGGCAAGCCGAATTATTTTCGTCGTCACCTATTGCATTTATCGCAAGAATAGAAGCGAAGCCCCCGCTAACCGCCTGATGATGGTAGACTGCGCGCCGTTGCGTCGCCGTTCAGCAAAGACGCAACCTCATTCTGCCGGGAACGCACCCGGCACCGCCGCTGCAGGATCACAGCGATCGCCGCCCATGTGCGTGCCGCTTGTGACGCTTTCGGATCGCGCTTGTCGGTCTCCCTCCTGTCAGCTTCCAGTCCGCACCCCTCGAACACCGGTTCGATCATGCCTGCCTCGCGCAGTGATTCGGGTGCCATAACGCCATGCCGTGAATACGGCCCTGCGTCGTGCCAGCGATGCTTGAGGCTCATAAAAAGGAGACGTTGTGTACCAACTCGCCCTACCCACCGTTCTGCTTCTGTTGCTGGGCTTCTATGGATTGACGTTTTTTCTGTCGACCCGCATCGGCCAGAAGGAAGAGAACGTAGACAGCTACATGGTTTCCAACAACTCGGTGGGTTTCGGCATGTCTGCCGCCAGCATGACCGCCACCTGGATCTGGGCCGCCTCGTTCTACGCCGCAGCAAGCGCGGGTTACAAGTACGGCCTCTCCGGTGCGCTGCATTACGGATTCTGGGGCGCGCTGATGATTCTGTTCATCTACCCCTTCGGCAAGCGCTTCCGGCAGCTGGCGCCTAAGGCCCACACCCTCGGCGAGATCATGCAGGCGCGCCACGGTCGCTCCAGCCAGATGATCCTTGCAGGCTCCAACATCCTCGGTAGCTGCATCAGCCTGACGGTCAACTTCACCGCCGCTGGCGCGCTGGTCGAAGTGCTCTCGCCGCTGAGCTTCGTGCATGGCGTCCTGTTCGCCGGCCTTGGTGTGCTGTCCTACACGCTGTGGTCGGGCTTCCGTTCTTCGGTGCTGACCGACTTCGGCCAGCTGGTGGCCATGATCCTCGCGGCGGTCATCATCATTCCGATGATCTTCTTTCAACTGGGCGGGCCGGAACTGTTCGAGGCAGGCATGCCGCGTCTGGCGCCGGAACAAGCGAGTTTCTACTCGCCTACGGCGATCCTCGAGCAGGGCGCACCCTTCTTCGTCGCGGTGCTGGCCTATGCCATCGGCAATCAGACCATCGCCCAGCGCCTATTCGCCGTGCGCGAAGACCTGATCAAGCCAACCTTCCTCACCGCGACCGTCGGTTACGGCGCCATTGTCATCGGCCTCGGCATGCTCGGCCTGCTAGCGCTGCTGGCCGGTATCGAGCCCATCGACGGTGATCTGAACAACCTGATCCCGCAGATGGCCTCCAACTACCTGCCACCGTTCATGATCGGGCTGCTGTTCATCATGGTGATCGGCTCGCTCTCGTCCACAGCCGACTCTGACCTCTCCGCCCTGTCGTCTATCGTCATGACAGACATTTACGGCAAGACGCTGGCCAAGAACAAACCCAACCCGACCGTGATGCTCTGGGTCGGACGCCTGACCATGATCGTCGCGACCATGGTCGGCGTCGCCTTCGCCAGCCTCAAGCTCGACATCCTCACCATGCTGATCTTCGTCGGTGCGCTCTGGGGCTCCATCGTCTTTCCGGTGATCGCCAGCCTGTTCTGGGATCGTGTTACCAACAAGGCCTTCACCAGCGCGGTGATCGCGGCCTTCGCCATGTTCATTGTCTGCCGCTTCGAACTGGTGCCGCTGGACGGCGTATTGGCGGTGTTCTTCGAACTCTGCGCCTCCGTCGGCGGCGGCGTGGTGATCGGCCTCATGACCTTCGGCTTCTTTGGTCGCCGAGCCGGCATCCTGCTCGGCGTACTTGCAACGCTGGCGCTGGCGCCGTTCGCCGTGGGCTTCCTGCGTGATTACACGGTTTTGCTCAGCTCGTTGACCGCCTATGGGGTCAGCATGGTGGTTTGCGTGGCGGTCAGCCTGCGCAACCAGCAACGCTTCGATTTCGACCAGATCAGCAAAAAGGTCGTCGCCTTCCAGACCGTACAACCCGAGCCCAAGACCAAAGAGAAGGAGAACATCCCATGTCCAGTATCGCTCTGACCGCCTATGTCCTCATCTGGCCCGCCCTGGCCACCCTTGTCCTCGGCCTGCTCTGCGCCGGCCTCCTACACGACATGCGCGAGGCCAAGCGCAAGGGAACGGATCTGGTCTGATCACGCCCAGGTGGGACTCCCTACCATCAACGAAAAGGCCCGCAGTTACAGACCGT
>NZ_JAMOIH010000017.1 GCF_024448955.1 Stutzerimonas stutzeri | reverse complement strand
CCCAGAAATTCATGTCAACGGTGTTTCTGAATTTATAAGAGCAAACTGTACATATATAGAAAACCCAAGACCGAGGGCGAACCCTCGACCATCAATAGCGCAGCGAGACCATATATAAGCTTTGCGGTTCAACGCAAAACGCTCTGAAGAAGCTAACCAGTGCTCATCTTGGGCATGAGCGACCATGCCCATGACGCAGCCCCCCCATAGTTGTAAACCACTTCACAGTCGCATCAGTGCGTCACGCATAGGATGCGCACCTCATCAGGCGTGCCCGCATAGGCACGCAGCATCTCTAGCGCATGAAGCGCCCTGCAGCACTGCTAAGCAGGAACGAATCGAGTCACGGAATGACGTTTTCTACCAAGCTAGCCGCGCACTATTTAGCGGTAGCGAAATCTCCGATTACAGCAACCTGTTTCGCAGGCGATGACCTCCGCTACGCTGCCGAGTACGAAGCTCTTGAACAGGAACTCGGAAAGGCCGCCGCGGTACACATCGCCGGAACCATCGACTGGGAACTCGTGCGCGAAGGCAGCGAACGGCTGCTAACTACCCAGACAAAAGATCTGCGGATAGCCGCATGGCTAACGTGGAGCCTGTATCAGCGCGATTCGTTCACAGGACTCCATGCCGGCGTCGCCATGCTCAGCTACCTTTGCGGAGCTCATTGGGGCGAGCTCCATCCTCACAAGTCACGCACTCGCTCAGCAGCCATATCCTGGCTAGTGCCCCGTATGGAGGATGTGCTGGCCGATCACGTGCCCATGGGAGAGCAGCTACCGCTTTTCGAACACATCGCACTGGAGCTCCGGGGCCTTGAAAATAGCTTGGCGTCCCATTTGGGTGCTCAGGCCCCCCTCCTTTTACCCCTCTGCCGGCGGCTCGACGACATGGTCAAGCGTGCCGGAATCGCCCACCCCCAGCCAGGTCCCGTCGGCGCAGCCATCGCCCAGGTCAAACAGGCCGCCGCGCAGGTCTTAACTGCAACCACTCCGATCGAACATGAGAAGGACGCGCACAAAAGCTTGCGCAGTATGCAGGACCAGGCACGACCATTGTGCAGCTGGTGGCTGAAGCAAAAAGCTACCGACCTCAAGCCGCTTCGGCTGGCTCGCACCCTACTGTGGCTGCAGATCGACAGCCTACCCGAGCGCAACGCTGAGCAAGTCACCACTCTGCGAGGCATCCCAGCAGACAAGCTGGCCAATTATCGCGAACGTTTCGCCCAAGGCCTCTACGCCGATCTGCTGGCTGATCTGGAGGCCAGTATCGTTCGCGCACCTTTCTGGCTCGACGGCCAGCGCCTGGCCTGGGAATGCCTGAATGAGCTCGACGCCGAGCAGGCCATGCGTGAGGTTGAAATCCAGCTTGCGCTGTTTCTGCAGCGTATGCCGGGTCTCGACGAGCTGCGCTTCCATGACGGCACGCCCTTTGCCGACGCGGAAACTCGCGCCTGGATCAGCGCCAGGGTGATGCCCCACGTGCAACCCGCCCAGGCGCCGAGCGAATCGCTCACTAGCCAAACCGGCACCACCCCCGCTTGGGAGGAAGCCCTCCAGGACGTCCTTCCGCAGCTGCGCAAGGATGGCCTTAAAAGCGCCGTACAGAGCCTCAAGCCGGGTCTCAACCAGGCTCGCGGCGGACGCGAGCGCTTCTTCTGGCAGCTGGCTCTGGCACGGCTGTGCTTCCAAGCCAAGAAATACGACTTGGCCAAGACCCAGCTCGAATCCCTCGATCAGACGCTGCAAGCCTCCGGGCTCGGTGACTGGGAACCCGATCTCGCACTCGAGGTTCTGCGTCTGCTGCATAACTGCTGTGAGCTGCTGCCTCAGAACCACGCCGTGCGTGAAAGCAAGGATGAGATTTACCGCAGGCTGTGCCACCTCGACCTCGAAGTGGTACTCGATTAGGCCCCCGGGCCGTAAACGTAAAGGAGAAGACCCATGGCCAAAGAAGGCTCGGTAGCCCCCAAGGAACGCATCAATGTCACCTTCAAGCCCTCCACCGGCGGCGCCCAGGAAGAATTAGAGCTGCCACTGAAGCTGATGGTGCTCGGCGATTTCACCCAGCGCGCCGACGATCGCAAGATCGAAGACCGCAAGCCGATCGCCATCGACAAAAATAGCTTCGATGAAGTATTGGCCAAGCAGGAACTGAACCTGACCTTCGCAGTGCCAAACCGCCTGCAGGACGAAGCCACCGATGAAGAGCTGGCAGTGCAGCTGAGCATCAACTCGATGAAGGATTTCAACCCCGCCAACCTGGTCGAGCAAGTGCCGGAACTGAAGAAGCTGATGGAGCTGCGTGACGCCCTGGTCGCCCTTAAAGGCCCGCTGGGCAACGCTCCAGCCTTCCGCAAGGCCATCGAGAGCGTACTGGCCGACGACGACTCGCGCGAGCGTGTACTCGGTGAACTGGGCCTCGCGGCAAAAGAACAACTGGACGCTTAAACCCGACAAGGAACGCCAATATGAGCACTAGTGCAGCAACCGTCGAAGGCGGCAAGAACCTCGCCGAACTCGGCATTCTCGACCGAATCATCGCTGAAACCAAACTGACGCCGGACGACGAAGCCTACGACATCGCCAAGCGCGGCGTCTCCGCGTTCATCGAAGAACTGCTCAAACCGCAGAACGAGCAAGAGCCGGTCAAGAAGGCGATGGTCGACCGCATGATCGCGGAGATCGACGCCAAACTCAGCCGTCAGATGGACGAGATCCTCCACCACCAGCAATTCCAAGCCCTGGAATCCTCCTGGCGCGGCCTCAAGCTGCTGGTCGATCGCACCAATTTCCGCGAGAACATTAAGCTCGAGATCCTTAACGCGTCCAAGCAGGACCTGCTGGAAGATTTCGAAGACAGTCCGGAAGTGGTCCAGTCCGGCCTATACAAGCACATCTACACCGCCGAGTACGGCCAGTTCGGCGGCCAGCCGGTCGGCGCTCTGATCGCTAACTACTTCTTCGATCCGAGCGCACCGGATGTCAAGACGATGCAGTACGTGGCTTCGGTAGCGAGCATGTCTCATGCGCCTTTCATCGCCGCGGCAGGCCCGAAGTTCTTCGGACTGGAAAGCTTCACCGGCCTGCCAGACCTGAAGGATCTAAAGGATCATTTCGAAGGCCCGCAGTTCGCCAAGTGGCAGAGCTTCCGCGAGCAGGAAGATGCCCGTTACGTCGGCCTGACCGTCCCGCGCTTCCTGCTGCGTAACCCCTATGACCCGGAAGACAACCCAGTCAAATCCTTCGTCTACAAGGAAAACGTAGCGAACAGCCACGAGCATTATCTGTGGGGCAACACCGCTTACACTTTCGCCAGCCGTCTGACCGACAGCTTCGCCAAGTTCCGCTGGTGCCCGAACATCATCGGCCCGCAGAGCGGTGGCGCGGTGGAAGACCTGCCCCTGCACCACTTCGAGAGCATGGGCGAGATCGAAACCAAGATCCCTACCGAAGTACTGGTCTCGGACCGTCGTGAATACGAACTGGCCGAAGAAGGCTTCATCGCCCTGACCATGCGCAAGGGCAGCGACAACGCCGCATTCTTCTCTGCTAACTCCGCACAAAAGCCGAAGTTCTTCGGCAACAGCGAGGAAGGCAAGAACGCTGAACTCAACTACAAGCTCGGCACTCAGCTGCCTTACCTGTTCATCGTCAACCGCCTGGCGCACTACCTTAAGGTGCTGCAGCGCGAGCAGATCGGCGCCTGGAAAGAGCGCACCGACCTGGAGCTGGAACTGAACAAGTGGATCCGCCAGTACGTGGCGGACCAGGAAAACCCAAGCTCCGAAGTCCGCAGCCGTCGTCCGCTGCGCGCCGCACAAGTCGTCGTCAGCGATGTGGACGGTGAGCCGGGCTGGTACCGCGTCAGCCTAAACGTGCGTCCGCACTTCAAGTACATGGGTGCCGATTTCACCCTGTCGCTGGTTGGCAAGCTGGACAAGGAATAAGCATTTGAACGGATACGGCAGTCTTTTCGAACGCCTCGGCGGGGACGCTGACAAGCGCGCCGGCTGGAGCCGCGAAGTCGCGGCGATGGCTTCGGTGGCTGCCCATCTCGCCAAAATGCTCAGCACCCGAGCAGGCAGCGTGCAAACGCTGCCTGACTACGGGTTGCCCGATTTGAACGATATGCGCCTGTCGCTGCATGACTCGCTGCAACAGGCGCGTATCGCCATCGAACGCTTTATAGAAGCGTACGAACCCCGTTTGAGCCAAGTGCGGGTGATATCCCTACCCCGCGACTACGACCCGCTGAGCCTGTCTTTCGCCATCGAAGGCCTGCTGGAACTGGACGGCACCAAGCGTCAAGTGAGTTTTTCCGCAAGTCTGGATGGCAGCGGACAAGTCAAAGTCCACTAAGGAAAGCCAATGCCCGGTAAACCCGCAGCCCGCCTGGGCGACCCCACCGACTGCCCGAAAAAGGGCCACGGCACCAACCCGATAGCGGCAGGTACTTCCGACGTGTTGTTCGACGGCATGCCGGCCGCGCGCATGGGTGATGCCTCCGCCTGTGGCGGTGCCATGACTGGTGCGGTTATTCCCACCGTGCTGATCAATGGCAAGCCGGCGGCGGTGGTCGGCAGTGTGGGCAGCCATGGCAATGTAGTGGTGGAAGGATCCGGCACGGTGATTATCGGTACGAGTGGCGGCAGGGCTGCGTTCAGCCCGGTTGCCCCCCTTTCTCTGGCCGCAGCGGCAGCAGCAACTCTCGTCAATGCCCTTGTTCCTCCGGCACAAGCGGCTGAGCAGACGGGACTGGGTTACAGCATTAGCCTGAAACGAGGAGGCAATCGTGTGCTGACGCCCTTGATGATTCCCGATTACGAGGAACTGGCTCAAGGCACGACGAAGAATCAAGAAACCATCGATTTTTTGATACGCAACCGCAAGCAGGTAGCTGACAGTCTGACCCTAAAGATTTTCGATGGTGAAACGTTGCTTTACAGCGAGACCGATACCACACCGTTATTACATGAAGGTGAGCACCTCTGGCAGTGGGATGGCTATGACCAGAGCGGGATTCTTGATACACGAGTGCTGAAGAGCGAGCAGCTTCTGGTACGGCTAACAGCCCGTAAGGATGCTGAAGAACAGGTGACGGAGTTGCGCCTGAACAACTCTGCGAAAGAAGCGACCTGGGTCGATGCGCGTGTTCATCGCAACGGCGGCACAGTGGAGCTCACCGTCCGCCCCAGCTTTTCGGACGGTGGGGTCGCCGGCAGTAACGATCAACGAACAGCCAGAACGTTCGAGGAGCTTAAGACCCTGGCCACGGCCGGTGTCGAGCGCTACTGGTCGCGTGATGGAAGTCGCGGTGCCGTTGGTGCCTCCATCCAGACCGACAACGGCGCTTTCCAAGTCAAGGTATTGGCGCAGGTAAATGAAAACCCTGGCACCAAGGACTTTCCTTTGATTGCCTCGATTAGTAACGATTTCGGCCGTTCCACCAGCTTCGCCATGTTCAAGAAGATCTACCACAACCAGGGCTGGTGGGCCGCTGCTAACTATCCGGTCAGTTTCGCTGATCAGGAGTTCGAGCATACCGCTGCCCATGAGCTGGGCCACCTGATCCTTAACGAGTGTGGCGATGGAGGAGTGATTCCCGAGTACTCCTGGAGTCACAAGTCGACCTCTACGATCCTCACCCAGAAGCCATTGGACAACAATCCGGTACCTGCCAGCGGAGAAATTGACCTTATGCACTACCACTCTGAGGGGCCCAGCAACATGCAGGACTACTGGGCGCGCTCCGTGGCCTCGGAGAACGACGTCAAGGGACTGCTGTGGCTGTCCCGGGTGAAATTCGATGCTTAAGCGAAGCCTACTGCTCTGCTCGTTTATTGTTGTCGGCTGCAGTACGCAATCGAAAACAGCGTTCATTGCCAACTTCGAGAACACGTGCGCCTACCCCGTCGAGGTGTCCGTCCGCGAGTACTCCAATGGCAAGGCACCTTTCGCTCCTGGTCAACGGCTGATGCCAGGCGAATCCGTCGAGGTGCTGTCCCATATCTCGTTCAGTGAAAGCATCGAGAAGAGCCTCCCGCCCGGCTACCGTCTGGACATCGCCGCGCACGGCGAGTCGATCCTGCTCGATAAAGAGCACCTCCTTGCGCAGCTGGAGCACTCATCGATTGAACGTAAAAGCCGCGCCATAAGCATATGGACGATCCGCGACACGGCTTTGTGCCCGCGACGTCAAGCCCAGGGATGAGCAAACAGCATGTCGTTTAACCACTACTACCAGAGCGAGCTCACCGCCCTGCGCCATCTCGGCAAGCGTTTCGCAGAGCGCAGCCCGGCGCTGGCGCCGTTCCTCGGCCAGAGCGGGCGCGACCCGGATGTCGAGCGCCTGTTGGAAGGCTTCGCCTTTCTCACCGGGCGTCTGCGGCAAAAGCTCGATGATGAGCTGCCAGAGCTGACCCATTCACTGATGCACCTGCTGTGGCCGAACTACATGCGGCCGCTGCCGGCGTTCAGCATGCTCCAGTTCGATCCGCTCAAACAGCCCGGCCCAGCGCTGATGGTGCCGCGCAACACGCCGGTCGAGTCCAAGCCGATCCAGGGCGTGACCTGCCGGTTCCGAACCGCCTACGCCACAGAAGTATTGCCACTGGCACTCGAAGGGCTGGATTACTCGGTCAAAGGCGACGGCGCGCTGCTCAGCCTGCGCTTGCAGATGACGGCCGGCAGCCAGCTCGGCGAATTGAATCTCAAGCAACTGCGCCTGCATCTGGCCGGCGAACGGTACATTAGCCAGATGCTCTACTTGAGCCTGCTGCGTCACCTCAACGGCGTGCAACTGGTCGCGCTGGACGCTCAGGGCAAGCCGTTCACCGACGATTTCGGTGTCCCACTGCAGGGCTTGCGGCTCGATCCAGCGAAGCTGCAGCCAGTGGGTTTTGCCGAAGACCAGGCGCTGATTCCCTACCCGCTCAATACCTTTCGCGGCTATCGCTACCTGCAAGAATATTTCGCGTTCCAGGAAAAATTCCTGTTTGTCGATCTGCCTGGCCTCGACGCTCTACAGCGCCTACCGCAAGAACTACTCAAGCAGGCCCGGGGCTTCGAGTTGCGCTTCGACATCCACAAGGCCGGCGTTCAGCGCATTCGCCCGACGCTGGACAATGTCCGCCTGTACTGCACGCCGGTGGTCAATCTGTTCGAACACGACGCCGTCCCTATCCGTCTCGATGGCAAACAGGACCAATATCTGCTGCTGCCTTCGGAGCTCGACAGCAGCCAGTGTGGTGTTTTCTCGGTCGATCGCGTCACCGGCTGGAAACCCGGCGGCATGGGCTACGAAGAGTACGTCCCGTTCGAGTCGTTCGAACACGACCCCAGTTTCGACGTACCACTGGCGCGTCCACACTACAGCGTCCGCCAGCAACCCTCGATGCTCGGCGATGGCCTGGATACCTACCTCAGTTTCGGTCTGCGCAACCTCGACCAGCATGAGACGCTGTCCATCGAACTGACCTGCACCAACCAGAACCTGCCGCACCAGCTGAGCCTGGGTGACATCTGCATACCCAGCGAAGACACGCCCGAATTCCTCACGTTCCGCAATATCAGCGCCGTGACACCGAGCTACGCGCCGCCGTTGCACCGGGACTTTCTCTGGAAACTGATCAGCAACATGTCGCTCAACTACCTGTCGCTGGCCAACGTCGAGGCGTTGAAGGTCATTCTTGAGACCTACGACCTGCCGCGCCATTACGACCAGCACGCGAAAAAGGTCAGTGAGCGCCTGCTCGGTGGGCTCAAGCAGATCGGGCATCAACACGTCGATCGACTGCACCGCGGGCTGCCGGTACGCGGTGTGCGCACCGAACTCGAAATGGACCTCGAAGGTTATCTCGGCGAGGGCGATCTGTTCCTCTTCGCCTCGATACTCAATGAATTCTTCGCGCTGTACGCCAGCCTCAACTCGTACCATGAGCTGCGCGTCAGGAGCACACAGGGAGAGGTGTACCAATGGACGCCGCGTATGGGGCAACAGCCCCTGCTGTAAACCGGATCAGCCGGGGCATTCGCGAGTACAGCCTGTTCCAGGGTGTGCTGTTAGTGATGGACCGCCTGAAGACTGCACACCCCGATCTGGACGAAGAGTCGCTCTACGAACACCTGGAGTTCCAGGCCAACCCGAGCCTAGGCTTTCCCGGCAGCGACGTTGATCGCGTGGAGTTCTTCGAAGAGCGCGGCGAGTTGCGAGCACGCCTGCGGATCAATCTGATCAGCCTGTTCGGGGCCGGCTCGCCGCTACCCGCTTTTTATGCCGATCAGGCATTGGGTGACAGCCCCGAGGGCAACCCGACGCGTGAATTCCTTGACCTGTTCAACAATCGCCTGCAGCGCTTGATGCTGCCGATCTGGCAGAAATATCGCTACCACGCGCGCTTTTCCAGCGGCGCGCGCGATCCGCTGTCCGAGCAATTGTTCGCGCTGATCGGGCTGGGCGGCGAGCAGATCCGCGCCGCCTCGGAGCTGAACTGGAAGCGCCTGCTGCCCTATCTCGGCCTGCTCAGCCTGCGCGCACATTCGGCCGCCCTGATCGAATCCGTGCTGCGCTATTACTTCAAACACGCCGACCTACGCATCGAGCAGTGTCTAGAGCGCCAGGTCGAGATCATTGCCGAGCAGCAGAACCGCCTCGGCCTAGCCAACAGCCAGCTCGGCGAAAGCCTGGTGCTGGGCGAGCGAGTACGTGATCGCGGCGGCAAGTTCCGTATCCATATCCGTCAGCTGAGCTGGGACCGTTTCCACGAATTTCTGCCCGTGGGCAGCGGTTACCAGCCGCTCTGCGCGCTGGTCCGTTTCACGCTGCGTGACCCGCTCGACTACGACATCCGCCTGGAATTGCGCCGGGACGAAATCCGCGACCTGCGCATCGGTGCCGAAAATCCCTGCCGCCTCGGCTGGACCAGCTGGCTCGGCAGCGAACGCGCCGACGGCATGGTCACCCTGGGCGGCCAGACTCATTAAGGAAGATGAAATGATTAATGTAGATCTCCAACAATTGGTCCAGGCCCTCGATTCCGAGACCAAGCGCGACCTGGAAGTCGCAGCCGAACGCTGTGTAACGCGGGGCGGCAGCAAGATCTTGGTCGAAGATGTGCTGCTGGGCCTGCTGGAACGCCCCGAAGGCTTGCTCGCGCGTGCTCTGCAAGACGCCGGCATCGAACCGGGCACGCTGGCCCAGTCACTGCAGCCGCGCGGTGAGCACAGTGAATCGCGCAACCCGGTGTTTTCCGCGGAACTGGTGCAGTGGCTGCAAGACGCCCTGTTGGTTGGCAATCTCGAACTGGGCCAGAGCCAGATCGACCAGGCCGCGCTGATCCTAGCGCTGCTGCGCAACCCGATGCGCTACGCCGGCAGCCATTACCAGCCATTGCTGGCGCGCCTGAATGCCGAGCGTCTACGCGAGTTCGCGCTGGCGCAGCAGCCGCAGGCTGCTCCAGGCAAGGCAGCGCCAGCGGGCGAATCCAACCTGTCGCGCTTCACCCACAACTTCACCCAACAGGCACGCGACGGCAAGCTAGACCCGGTACTGTGTCGCGACGCGGCGATCCGCCAGATGATCGACATCCTCGCCCGTCGCCGCAAGAGCAACCCGATCGTGGTTGGCGAAGCCGGTGTCGGCAAGACTGCCATCGTCGAAGGCCTGGCGCTGCGCATCGCCCACGGAGAGGTGCCGGACGCGCTCAAGAGCGTCGAGCTGCTGTGCCTGGACCTCGGCCTATTACAAGCCGGCGCGAGTGTCAAGGGCGAGTTCGAACGCCGCCTGCAGGGAGTGATCGACGAGGTCAAGGCCTCGCCCAAGCCGATCATCTTGTTCATCGACGAAGCCCATACCCTGATCGGCGCCGGTGGTCAGGCCGGCAGTGGCGATGCAGCCAACCTGCTCAAGCCGGCCCTGGCGCGAGGGGAATTGCGCACCATCGCCGCCACCACCTGGAGCGAATACAAGAAATACTTCGAGAAAGACCCCGCCCTCGCCCGCCGCTTCCAACCCGTCCAGTTGCACGAACCCACCGTCGACGAAGCCGTGACCATCCTTCGCGGCCTCGCGCCGGTCTACGAAAAGAGCCACGGCATCTACCTGCGCGACGACGCCGTGGTCGCCGCCGCCGAGCTATCGGCCCGTTACCTCGCCGGGCGCCAGCTGCCGGACAAGGCGGTGGACGTGCTCGACACCGCCTGCGCCCGGGTACGTATCAGCCTGGCGGCCGCGCCGGAAGCGCTGGAACGTCTGCGTGGCGAAATCGCCGAAGGTGAGCGTCAGGGGCTGGCACTGCGCCGCGATCTGGACGCCGGTCTGCAGATCGAAACCGATGGGCTGAACTGTCTGGAAACCCGCCTGGCCAGTGCCCGCGCCGAACTCGAAGAGCTGGAGACCCGCTGGTCAGCTCAACGCAACCTCGCCGAGCGCCTGCTGGAGTTGCGCAAGCAATGCGCTGCCGCTCGACTGAACCCCGAAATCGAGACCGACGAAGAAGCGCGACCCGACCTCGAACAGCTCGAAGCCGAGCTGCGTGTTATCCAGACCAAACTCGCCGGCGCCCAGGTCGCCGAACGGCTGGTGAGCTACGAAGTCTGCCCGCGCCTGGTGGCCGAGGTGATCAGCCACTGGACCGGCGTGCCGCTTTCTCAACTGGCGCGCGAGCACAACAGCAAGGTACTCAGCTTCGCCGACGACCTGCGCCGACGCGTACGGGGCCAGGAGCAAGCCATCGAAGCGCTGGACCGCTCGATGCGCGCCACCGCCGCCGGTCTAAACAAGCCGGATGCGCCGGTTGGCGTGTTCCTGCTGGTCGGCCCGAGCGGGGTCGGCAAAACCGAAACCGCCCTGGCGCTGGCCGACCTGCTGTACGGCGGCGAGCGTTTCCTGACCACCATCAACATGTCGGAATTCCAGGAAAAGCACAGCGTATCCCGGTTGATCGGTGCGCCACCCGGCTACGTGGGTTATGGCGAAGGCGGCATGCTGACCGAGGCGGTGCGGCAGAAACCCTACTCGGTGGTGCTGCTCGACGAGGTCGAGAAAGCCGACCCGGACGTGATGAACATCTTCTATCAGATCTTCGACAAGGGCGTAGCCAATGATGGCGAGGGCCGTGAAATCAACTTCCGCAACACCTTGATTCTGATGACCAGCAACCTGGCCAGCGACCGTATCGCCAACCTCTGCCAGGGCGGCCAGCAGCCGGCGGCCGAAGAGCTGGAACTGGCCATCCGCCCTGCCCTGACCCAGCACTTCAAACCGGCGCTGCTCGCCCGCATGCGCGTCGTACCCTACTACCCGGTGCAGGGCGAGATACTCAGAGAACTGGTGGCGCTCAAGCTGTCGCGCTTCGGCGAGCGCCTGGCCCGGCGCCAACTGCGCTTCAGCCACTGCGAAGCACTGGTGAACGACCTGGCCGAGCGCTGCACCCACAGCGACAGCGGCGCGCGCCTGATCGATCATCTGATCGACCAATACCTGCAGCCGCAGGTCGTTGATCGCCTGCTCGATGCGATGGCCGGCGGCGAAGCGCTTACTCAAGTGCACGCCACGCTCGACGCTGATGGGACGGTCGTCTGTGAGTTCGCTTAAGGCGGTATTCGCCGAATCGCCATCCTCGCTGGACGCCGATGCGCTCCTGGGCCGCTTCGCCCAGCTGTCCTGCACGTCCGATTCCAACGATTGGCTGGATGGGCTGGTTGAGATCGCGGCGCAGTTGACCGACTGCCCGCTCGCCCAACTGTATCTGCTCGATGCAACCCATACCCGCCTGATGCTGTCGGCCGAATGGTTCGAAGGCAAACAGCAGCGGCACGAGGCCGCGAGCCTGCCAAGCGACTATGACGGCGAACAGCTGCTGCAATATTGCCTCAATCAGAATCGTCCACTGAGCCTCGCTACGCTCGACACCAGCCTGCACCAGACCGGATTTCTACCCGAGTCAGCGCGGCCGTGGCGCAGCCTGCTGTGCCTACCTTTGCAAGATGCACAGGGCCATGCCGCCGGGTTGCTGGTGGCAGCGAATACCGTGGACCGCGATCTCAGTGACGCGGCGCAAAGCCTCGCCAACCTGGGCCGCTTCGCGCTTGGCCAAGTGCAGCTGCTGCATCGTTTGCACGGTGCGACACAGCCCTCCCTCGCGCAAATCCCAACAGCACGACCGTGCGCCAGCGATTACGGACTGATCGGCGACAGTCCGCGCATGCGCGCCGTTTATAGGCTGATCGGAAAGGTCCTGCACAATCCGGTCAGTGTGCTTCTCACTGGCGAGACCGGTACCGGCAAAGAGTTGGTTGCTCGTGCCATCCATGATTGCGGTGCACGCCGCAGCCAGGCATTCGTCGTGCAAAACTGCGCGGCGCTGCCCGAGCATCTGCTCGAAAGCGAGCTGTTCGGCTATCGCAAGGGCGCCTTCACCGGCGCCGAGCGCGACCACGAAGGTCTGTTCGACGCAGCCGACGGCGGCACGCTGTTCCTCGATGAAATCGGCGACATGCCGCTGACCCTGCAGGCCAAGCTGTTGCGGGTCCTGCAGGAGGGCGAAGTCCGACCGCTGGGCAGCACGCGCATCCACAAGGTCGACGTGCGCATCGTCGCCGCAACGCATCAGGATCTGCTCAAGCGCGTCGAGCAGGGCCGCTTCCGTGAGGACCTTTATTACCGACTCTCGCTGTTCCCCGTCGAACTGCCGCCCCTGCGCGAGCGCGACCAGGACATCCTGCGCCTGGCCCGGCATTTTGCAGAAAAGGCCTGCAGCTTCCTGCAGCGCGATGCGGTGCGTTGGTCGGACTCCGCATTGGAGCAGCTCGCCGGCTATGGTTTTCCGGGCAATGTGCGCGAACTCAAGGGGCTTGTCGAACGCGCAGTACTGCTCTGTGATGGCGGGGAATTGCTGCCGGAGCATTTCAACCTGCGCACTGTGGAAAACGCGCTCGACAGCACCCTCAACCTGCGCGAGCGGCTGGAGCGAGTCGAGCGCAGCCTGTTGATCGATTCCCTACGCAAGAATGGCGGCAATCAGAGTCAGGCAGCCCGCGAACTGGGCCTGCCGCGCCGGACGCTGCTCTATCGCATGGACCGGCTGGGCGTCAGCGTCAGCGATCTCTGAGCTAAAGAAACCAGGCCCTTCAGATCGCTGATACCAACCTGAACAAACGTCCGGCGTGGATGATGCAGCGCTTATTAGTCATAGCTCTCGTTTCCAAGCCAACCCCGCCCTTTTTCGTGACCTTGTTCACCCACGCGAGCAGGCGGGTGAACTTTAATGCACGGCCTCCGTCCCGCCTCGCCATTTGCGTTAGCGGGGCCGTCCGCCCACACGCTTTCAAGGAGGAAATCGCGTGCTAGTCCGCTATTGCGCCCTCGTTTTTTTCGCTGCATCCCTCGCCCTTACCGGTTGCTCCGGCAACTACAAGTTCAACGACGATGAGTATCGCCCGCTGGGTGATCCGCAGGCATCGTCTCGCGGCAACTGATCTGCCAGGAGAAAAAAGCCATGGAACTGGTTTTCGATATGGTCAGTGCGCAGCAATTCGTACCGGGCCTCATTAGCAGCAAAACCTTCAAGCAGGCCGGCGGCATCATTGGCCGTGCCGAGGATTGCGACTGGGTAATCCCGGACCGCAAGCGCGTGTTATCCAGCCGCCACGCCGAGGTGAGCTACCGGGACGGCGCGTTCTTCCTCACCGACACCAGCAGCAACGGCATTCAGCTCAAGGACACCGGCGCCAGCCTGGAAAAGGGCCGGGCGCAGCGAATCGAGCACGGCAGCGTTTACTGCCTGGGTGACTTCGAGATCCGCGCTCGGTTGATCCAGGATCCAGCCTCTTTCGCAGGTGACATCGGGCGCCCGCAGCCAGCCGGCAGCATCATTCCCGACGATGCCTTTCTCGACCTCGACCCGCTGACCGCAATGGACCAGCAGGAGCGCGTATACGCCGAGGTGGACGACCTTACCGCCGTGCTCGCCCCGTCTCGAGCCCAGGCGCAACAACGTGACTACGCACAGATCGACGAAGAAAATCTGCAGATTCCCGAACTGGTGATGCCAGCCCCAGCCGCCCAACCCAAGGCCGCGCCCGAACTCGAACGTCTGCCGCCGGACTTCTGGACGCGATTCGGCGAGGCGCTAGGCGTCAGCCTGCACGATCTCGACGAGCAGGCACGCCAAGCGCTGGCGCTAAAGGCGGCGAGCCTGCTCAAGCAGAGCGTCGGCGGACTACAGCAGGCGCTGCGCACCCGTGGCGAGTTGAAAAACGAGTTGCGTCTGTCGCTGACCACCATGCAGAGCGCCGGCAATAACCCGCTCAAGCACAGCATCGACAGTGGCGAAGCGCTGAGCCTTCTGCTGCGCGGCGGCAAAGCCGGCCAGCTGCCGGCAGAGCAAGCCGTAGGGCGTGCCTATCGGGATCTGCAGGCGCATCAGGTGGCGATGTTGGCCGCCAGCCGGGCCGCCATCAAGGGCATGTTCGAGCAACTCTCACCGGAGCAATTGGCACTGCGTTTCGAGCGTGACAATAAACCACTAATTACCACCTCCGGCGGCCGCTGGCGCGCCTATCGGCGACTGCATCAAGCCATGCAGCGCGACGACGACTGGAGCGAACGGCAATTTACACGCGACTTTGCCCAGGCTTACGAGGAGCAGGTGCGCCTGATCGCGACGCTCAACACCGACCTTCAAGGATGATGTCCATGTCTCGCTTTTTTTCCGCTGCGGTGCTTGCTGCGCTGGCCGCGCTCGCTGGCTGCTCGGCGCTCTCGCCCAATTCCCATCTGACCAAGCTGGACCTGTCGTTGCAGGGCAGCGACCGGCTCAATCCCGACCTCAACGGCCGCCCATCGCCCATCGTGATACGCCTGATCGAACTCACGCATCCGGTGGCCTTCGAGAACGCTGACTTCTTCTCGCTCTACCAGCGCCCAAAGGAAGCCCTGTCACCGGACCTGGTGATTCAGGAAGAGTTGGAACTACGCCCCGGCGAGCAGCGCGATCTCAAGTTATTCGTGCAAGAACACAGCCGCTATGTCGGTGTACTGGCCGCCTACCGCGACCTGCCGGAAGCCAGTTGGCGTTTCGTCATCCCGCTGCAGCACAAGGCGCAGAACCGCATCGAGCTGACCCTCGACGAGCAGGGCATCCAGACCGTCGACCCACTCGCGAAGGGGAACTGATTAATGAGCCTGAACAGAGTGGTCTGGCAGGAGGGCATGCTGCTGCGCCCGCAGCACTTCCAGCAAAACGACCGTCATTACGACGCGCAGCTCAAGTTACGTACGCAGAAACTCGGCCACTACGCCTGGGGGTTCTTCGGGCTGGAGATTGACCGTCAGTTTCTCAACATGGGCAAGCTAGTACTCAGCCAGGCCAGCGGCCTCCTTCCTGATGGCAGCCTGTTCGAGATCGGCGCCGAGCGTGAGCCATTGGCCGTGGACGTGTCGCCCAACACTAGCAATACCCCGGTCTATCTGGCGCTGCCGCTGGTCACCGGCAACCATATCGAGAGCCGTCGAGCGGAACAGAAAGACGTGCTGGCGCGCTACACCGCCGTCGACGAGGAGGTCGCCGATTCTAACGCCGGTGACGCCAGCAGCAGCCAGGTCAGCACCGCCCGTCCGGACTTTCGCCTGCTGCTCGGCGAGCAGCAGAGTGATCAGGCCTATGTGAAGCTCAAGCTCTGCGACATCCTCGACACCACCCCTGATGGCGTCATCAGCCTCGACCCCGAATACATTCCGACCTTCATCGACTTCCAGGCATCGAGCTATCTGCTGTCCTGTCTGAAGGAAGTGATCAGCATGCTCGGCCATCGCGGCGACATCCTCGCCGAACGCATCCGCGCTACCGGCAAGGTTGGCGGTGCCGAGGTTGGCGACTTCATGATGCTGCAGCTGATCAACCGCTACGAGCCGGTGCTGCGTCATTACCTAGGCATCGACCGGGTGCATCCCGAACAGATCTATCGTGAGCTACTGGGATTGCTCGGCGAACTGGCCACCTTCTCCAGCGAGACCAAGCGCCCGCGCCTCGACGGCCGCTATCTGCACAACGACCAGGGGCTGTCGTTCCGCAAGCTGATGGATGCGATCCGCCAGGTGTTGTCGATGGTGCTCGAGCAACACGCCATCGAACTGCTGCTACAGCAACGCCAGTACGGCATCCAGGTCTCGCCGCTACACGACCACAAACTGCTCGGCAGTGCCTCGTTCGTGCTGGCCGCCAGCGCCCAGTGCGACTCCGAAGAATTGCGCACACGCCTGCCGGCACACCTGAAGGTCGGCCCGGTGGAGCGCATCCGCCAGTTGGTCAACCTGCATCTGCCGGGGATCAAGGTCAAACCGCTGCCGGTGGCACCGCGGCAGATTCCGTTCCACTCCGGCAAGACCTACTTCGCCTTGGAGCTCAGCTCCGAGGAGCTGGCGCAACTGGAGCGCTCCGGCGGCTTCGCCTTCCACGTGTCCGGCGAATTCACCGGGCTTGAGCTGAAATTCTGGGCGATCAGGAACTGACCGACATGATCAGAGAAATGGACTACGGACAGGACGACAAGACGGTCATCCTCAATCGCCACGGCGACGCCCCGGCACAAAGCCCGCTGACCGACTTCAGCGCGCCGCCCAAATTCGAGCAGCTCGAGGAGCGGATGATCTACGCCGCTCGCCTGCGCCCGGCGGAAACCTTCAACATCAGCCTCAACCCGCTAGTAGCAGCGGCCTCCTCGCTGCTCTCCGAAGTCGTGCGGCTCAAGCACAGCTTCGAAGGCGAGGACATGCATGCGCTGAATCAGCGCCTATCGAGCGAACTCAAACTGTTCGAACACCGCGCTCTGCACGACGGCGCCGAAAGCAGCCAGGTGATGGCTGCGCGTTATGTCCTGTGCACCGCCATCGATGAAGCGGTGGTCACCACGCCGTGGGGCAACGAGAGCGAATGGTCGCAGATGAGCCTGCTGTCGAGCTTTCACAACGAGACCTTCGGCGGCGAAAAGTTCTTCCAGCTGCTCGAGCGCCTCTCGCGCAACCCGGTCAAGCATCTACCGATGCTGGAATTGATGTACCTCTGCCTGTCGCTGGGCTTCGAGGGCAAGTACCGCGTACTGCCGCGCGGCATGCTTGAACTCGAAGCGGTACGCGACAGCCTGTACCGGCAAATCCGCCAGCTGCGTGGCGACGTGCCGCGTGAGGTTTCACCGCACTGGCAAGGCCTGCGCGACACGCGTCGGCGCCTGGTGCGCATCGTGCCTTGGTGGCTGGTCGCTCTCTTCACGCTGGTCTGCCTGGGCATGCTGTACGCAGGCTTTGCCTGGGTACTTGGCGAGCAACGCGACACCGTACTGCAGCCGTACCAACCCGTCGATCCAACCGTTCAGATCGAGCCTCAGTCGTAACAAGGACGTAATGCCATGAAGGTTTTTTTCGGCAAGCTTGCCGCGTTTTTCCGCAAGACCTGGGTATGGAGCCTATGCGTCCTGCTGGTACTGGCCCTGCTGGTGTGGTTCGTCGGACCGCTGCTGGCGGTGGACGATTACAAATTCTGGGAATCCTCGACCAGCCGCCTGCTGACCATTGCCGGTCTATGCCTGGCCTGGGGCCTGTTCATGGTCTTCGCCAGCTGGCGCAGCACCCGCCGTCAGCAGGCCGAGGCCAGTGATGACGAACTGCAGGAACGCCTGCGCCGCGAAGGTCTGGTCGGCGAAGAGCAGAGCATCCTGCGCCAACGCTATCGGGACGCCCTGCGCACTCTCAAGCGCTCAAGCCTGTACCGCGGGCGCAGCGAGAAATGGCGCAACGATCTGCCGTGGTATCTATTGCTTGGTCCGCAAGGCAGCGGCAAGACCTCGCTGCTCGATTTCTCCGGCTTGGACTTTCCGCTCAACCGCAGCGAAAACCAGCGCCTGACCAAGGATGTCTCGGGCACTCGCTACGCCGATTGGCATTTCGTCGACCACGCGGTGTTGATCGACACCGCCGGCCGTTACCTGACCCAGCCCGATGCCGCCGTCGACGGCAAGGCCTGGGACACGCTGCTCGGCCTGCTACGCCGCCGCCGTGCGCGTCCGCTCAATGGTGTGCTGGTCAACATTCCAGTCGAACAACTGTTGCAGTCGAGCGAACTGGAGCTCGAAACCCTGGCGCGTCAAAGCCGCCAGCGCCTGCACGAGATCCACCAGCGCCTGGGCGCCGATGTACCGGTCTATCTGGTCCTGAGCAAGGCGGACAAGGTGCTCGGCTTCGACGAATTCTTCGACCAGCTGTCGCGCGAAGAAAGCGATCAGGTGCTTGGCGCCAGCTTCCGCAAAGAGCAGGACGGCACCGACGTCAACGTGATCCGAGGCGAGTTCGAGGAGCTGCTGCGCCGGCTCAACAGCCAGGTGATTCTACGTATGCACCAGGAGCGCGATACCCAACGTCGCGGCCGCATTCTCGACTTTCCTCATCAGCTCGGTCAGATCGGCGAGCGCCTTTGCCTGTTCATCGAGCTGGCGTTTTCCGGCAACCGCTACCAGCGCGCCAGCCAGCTGCGCGGCTTCTACCTGACCAGCGCGCCGCAACTGCAAGGCGGGCTCGATCCGCTGACCAGCGGCATCGGCCGTAATCTCGGGCTGTCCAGCAACGCACTGCCGACTTTGCGCAGTGGCCGAGCGCGCTTCATCAATCACCTGCTCAGCCGAGTGATTTTCCCCGAGGCCGACCTGGCCGGACTGGACCAGAAGGAAGTGCGCCGTATCGACTGGGGCCAGCGCGCCCTGTATACCGCGAGCTTCGCCTGCCTGGCGCTGTTCGGCGCGCTCTGGGCCAATGGTTTCTCCGGCAATCATGAGCGGCTCGAACAGCTGCGCAGCCTGGCCGATCGGCTGGGAGACGAGCACCAGGGAATCACCGCTCAGGACGACGCGCTACGCACGCTCAAGGCATTGGACGCCAGCTATGCCGCCACCCAGGTATTCCCGGACAAGGCCGAAATGTCCTACCTGCAGCGCGGCGGGCTCTACCAGGGCGAGGACGTCGATCCGACGTTGCGTCAGGCCTATCGCCGCGAGCTGGAAAACCTGCTGCTGCCGCGCGTCGGCCGCCAGCTCGAAGCTCAGATACGTGCCAACCTCACCGATCGCGAGCGTCTGCTCGGCAGCCTACGCGCCTACCTCATGCTCAACCTGGCGCAGCGACGCGACGAAGGCTTTCTCAAGGAGTGGCTGGCAGCCGACTGGTCGCTGCGCTATGCCGGCAATGCCGTGGCGCAAAACGGTCTGAACACACATTTCGAGCGCCTTCTCGAAGAAGGCTTCGCGCCTTACGCGCTCAACGATCAGCTTGTCGCCGAGGCGCGGCAGGTGCTACGCAGCGAATCGTTGGCCAACGTGGTTTATCGCATGTTGCGCGATCAGGCCCGCAGCCTGCCCGACTACCGCTTCAGCCAGCGCCTCGGCCCCCAAGGCGCGCTGTTCAACGGCGGCGATTACGCCATCCCCGGCCTCTACACCCAGAACGGTTACCAGAAGTTCTACGTCGCTCAAGGCAGCGATCTGGTGCGCGAGATCCTTCACGACAACTGGGTGCTCGGCGAGGGCGACAGTCTGAGCCTGAAGGACCTTGGGCGCCTGATGGTGGAAATGGAACAGCTCTACTTTCGCGACTACGCCAACTACTGGGGCGAAGCCGTAGCACAGCTGTCGCTGGAGCCGATTGCTGGCGCCGGCCAGGGTGCCGTACTACTAAGCGGGCTGAGCGCCGCCAACTCGCCGCTGCTGCAATTGCTGGTCGAAGTGCGCGACAACACCCGCTTTGCCGGCGCAGCGGACGCCGCAGGTGATGCTGCAGATGCGCTCAAGGATGCCGATGGCGAACTGAGCAAGGCTGCCAAACTGGCCTCGGCCGCCGCAGAACAAACCCAGGCCGCACTGGCCAAGAATCTGCCGGACACCGCGCGCAAGATGCTAGAGCGTCGATTCGAACCGCTGCATCGCCTGCTCGACGAACAGGCGGGCGCCAGCGCCGAGCTGATCCCGACGCTGCAGGCGCTCGACGCGTTGCAGCTGCAACTGGGGAGCCTGGCCCACGCCAGCGCGCCGGATCAGGCCGCGTTCGAGCTGGCCAAGGCGCGTATGGGCGGACAGCGCGACGTGATCAACCAGTTGCGCACCAGCGCGGCCCGTCTGCCGCACCCCATCGGCAACTGGCTCGGTCTGCTCGCCGAGGACAGCTGGACGTTAGTCTTGAACGACGCCTATCACTACCTCAATCGGCGCTACCAGGGCGAACTGTATGCGTTCTACAAAACGTCGCTGCGTCAGCGCTATCCGTTCAGCGCTCACAGTGAAAGCGACGTCGCGATCGCTGATTTTCGTGAATTCTTCAAGGCACAAGGCGTTGCCGACGGCTTTTTCGATCGCTACCTCAAACCTTTCGTCAGCGGCAGCGCCGGCCAGTACCAGCTGCGCCGCGTTGATGGTCGTGGCCTGCCGCTGTCGCGCGAATTCTTGGCGCAGATGGGGCATGCACAGACCATCCGCCGCAGCTTTTTCGCGGAGAGCCCGAACGAGCCACAGATCCGCTTCAAGCTAGAGCCTTATTCGCTGGACTCGAGCCTGGGTCGCGCCGACTTCCGCTTTGGCAATCAGCAGATGGAATACCGCCATGGGCCGATCGTGCAGACCGCTTTCAGCTGGCCGGCTACCGCAGACGATGGCCGCACCAGCCTGGTGGTCGAGGAGCTCGGTGGACGCCGCGTCGGTATCGAGAAAAACACAGGCCCCTGGTCGCTGTTCCGCCTGCTGGATCTGATGCAGGTCGACTACCACAGCGGGCGTGATGTATTGATGCTCAAGGCCAACCTCGGCGGGCGCCACGCCAACTACCTGTTGCATAGCCAGCGCTCGCCGAACCCGTTCGACATCGCCCTGCTGCGTGACTTCAAGCTGCCGGCGACCCTGTGATGACCGGGACGCCGAGTCAGGTCTACAGCTGGCGAAGCGCGGCGCGGACCGATAAGGGCAAGGTCCGCGCACGCAACGAAGACGCTTTTCTCGACCTCCCCGAGCAAGGACTCTGGGTCGTCGCGGACGGAATGGGTGGCCACCAAAACGGCGCCTTGGCCAGCCGCCTGATCGTCGAGCAGCTGGCCGAGCTGCCCGAAGGCAGTCTGGCCGAGCGTTTGCTCAGCCTGCGCCGCTGTCTGCACGAACTCAATCGCCGCCTCGGACAGGAGCTGACCGTCACCGCCGAACGTCCCGACCCAGTCATCGGCAGTACCGTGGTCGCCCTGCTGATGGAAGGCGAACGCGCCGCTTGCGTCTGGGCCGGGGACAGCCGCTGCTACCTCTTGCGCAGCAGCCGTCTGTATCAGCTTTCGCGCGACCATTCGCTGCTGCGGCAACTCATCGACGAGCAGAACCTCAGCCCGCAGGAGGCCGCACGCCACCCCGCAGCGCACGCGCTCACCCGTGCCGTTGGCGCCAGCGAGCAATTGGAGCTGGATATCCTCGAGTTCGACGTCCACCCCGGCGACACTCTGCTTCTGTGCAGCGACGGGCTCTACCAGAGTTTGTCGCCGGATGCCCTGAGCGCGGCGCTGAACTCGCCGTCGCCTGGACTTGCGCTACAGCGCCTGTTCGACCAGGCCATGGACGGTCCGGCGCGGGACAATCTCAGCGCCGTGGTGGTGCGTCGATGAACCAACCTTTTTGCGCCGAACCGGCCTCGGATCTGACTTATTTCGCTTTCGCCGCTACTGCTGCGCCGGGGCAGGCACCAACGCCTGCAACCGTTACAACCGGGGAGCTGCCTCAGGTGCTTGGCGGGCGTTACCGGATCGAACGATTGCTCGGGGTCGGTGGCATGGGCGCGGTCTACCGGGCGCGGGATCTATTGCGCGAGCAATTCGGCGATCCGGAACCCTACGTCGCGCTGAAGACCCTGAGCGACGATTTCGCCGAATACCCCGACGCCCATGCGCTGCTTTATACCGAATTCGCACTAACTGCCCGGCTGAGTCATCGCCACGTCGTGCGCCTGTTCGGCTTCGACGTGGACACCGCCAGCCAGCGTGCCTTCATCACCCTCGAATTGCTCAAGGGCCCGACGCTCGACCAGCTGCTCGGCGAGCACCCCGAAGGGCTCGCCTGGAATGAGTTGCGCGAGATCGCCCTGCCGCTGCTCGAAGCGCTCGCGTATTCACATAGCCGCGGCGTCATTCACGGAGACCTCAAACCGAGCAATGTGATACTCGCAGAGGACGGATTACGCCTGTTCGATTACGGGCTCGGCCAGCCACTCGAGGGCGTACTCAAAAATCTACCGCGCCTCTCGCGCAACCGTTTCAAGGCGTGGACGACGCGCTATGCAGCTCCTGAACTGCTGGACGGCGACGAGCCATCTGAAGCCAGCGATATCTACGCGCTCGGTTGCCTATTGTTCGAATTAGCGAGCGGCAAACACCCGTTCCGCCGCTTGAGCGCCAAGCAGGCCAAAGCGATGGCGCTGGAAAAAGAGCTGCGCTGCCCGCCGAAGCTGCCTACTCATGTTTGGCACTCGTTGCTTAGGACACTCGCTTTCGATGTAGACGAGCGAACGAGTAGCGTGACCCAGCTACTGGATATCTTCCGCCGCCCCGCACCCAGCCGGATGCAGCGCTGGTTCGGGCGCACCCATGGATGACACAAGGACAAGGAAGCGCGATGTTCAACGCGGCTAATGACACCCATTTCAGTATCACCATCGAAGGCATCGAGCACGATCTGAAAGTGCTCGCGTTCACCGGTCGCGAGGCCATCAGCCAACCCTATCGCTTCGACCTGGAGCTGGTCAGCGAGCGCCCCGATCTCGACTTGCACAGCCTGCTTCACCAGCCGGCTTTTCTCGCCCTCTCGCCATCGGGCAACGGCATCCATGGGCTGATCCACCGCGTCGCCCAGGGCGAGTCCGGCAAGCGCCTGACCCGCTACCGGCTGGCCATCGTCCCGCAACTCGCCTATCTGGCCCACCGCACCGATCAGCGCATCTTCCAGCATCTGACTGTGCCGCAGATCGTCGCCCAGGTGCTCGAAGGTCACAGCATCCAGGCCAACGCCTATCGCTTTCAACTCGGTCCGACGGTCTATCCCGAGCGCGACTATTGCACGCAGTACGACGAAACCGACCTGCACTTCATCCAGCGCCTGTGCGAGGAAGAAGGCATTCACTACCACTTCGAACATACCTCAGACGGCCACGTCCTGGTGTTCGGCGATGACCAGACCAGCTTTCCCAGACTCGGCCAACCCACGGCCTATCTTCAGAACAGCGGCCTGGTCGCCGACGAACCGGTGATCAAAGGCTTCTCCGTACGTCTGCAAACCCGCACCAACGGCGTCAGCCGGCGCGACTATGATTTCGAACAACCGCGCCTGTTGATGGAAGCCGCTCATAACGGCCCATCCGGACAGCCGACAACGGCGCAGCCGAACCTGGAGGACTACGACTACCCCGGCCGTTTCACCGACCGCACACGCGGCAAACACCTGTCCCTGCGCGCCTTGGAGCGCCATCGCGCCGATTACCGCTTGGCCGAAGGCAACAGCGACCAGCACAAGCTGGTCAGCGGTCATCTGCTGGAAATCTCCGACCACCCGCGCCAGGAATGGAACGATCTCTGGCTGGTCACCGAGGTGATCCACGAAGGCAAGCAGCCACAGGTGCTGGAAGAGTCGATCACTAGTTCCACCCTCCGGGGAGAGGGTTGGGGTGAGGGGCTGGATCGAGCAGACAACACATTCACCCAGGGCTACCGCAACCACTTCACCGCCACTCCCTGGAACATCCCTTATCGCCCGGCATTGCATCACCCCAAACCTAGGGTTCTCGGAAGTCAGACCGCCGTCGTCACGGGCCCCACCGGCGAGGAAATCCACTGCGACGAACACGGTCGCGTAAAGGTCCAGTTTCACTGGGATCGCATCGGTACCGCCGACGACAAGACCAGCTGCTGGCTGCGCGTTTCCAGCAGCTGGGCGGGTGATCGTTACGGCGGCATCGCCATCCCGCGCGTCGGCATGGAAGTGTTGATTACCTTTCTCGAAGGCGACCCCGATCAGCCTCTCGTCAGTGGTTGCCTCTACCACGCAGAACACCAGACGCCCTATGACCTGCCGGCGAACAAGACCCGCACAGTATTCAAGACCCTGACTTCACCGGGCGGCGGCGGTTACAACGAGCTGCGCATCGAGGACCACAAGGGCGCCGAGCAGATCTACATGCATGCTCAGCGCAACTGGGACCAGAACATCGAGCACGATCAGAAGATCCGCGTCGGGCACGAACGCCATGACACCGTCGAGGCCAATAGCTACAGCGAGTTCAAAGCCGAAGAACACTTGACCGTCGTCGACGACCGCAAGGTGGAAGTCAGCCCGGACGATCACTTGAGCGTGGGCCAAACCCAGCACATCGAACTCGGCACCGCCCAACTGACCAAGGCCGGCCGCGAAATTCACCTTAAGGCTGGCCAGAAGATGGTCATCGAAGCCGGCATCGAACTGACCCTCACTGCCGGCGGCAGCTTCATCAAGCTCGATCCAGGCGGCATCACAGTCAGCGGCCCCATGACCAAGATCAACGCAGGCGGAGCGCCGGGCAAGGGTTCGGGAATCGGTGTCAAGCTGCCGGTGCTGCCGGGCACAGCGGACAAGGACAAGGCGGGAAATCAGCTGGAGCAGGCGCCATCTGGCCTGATCAAACCCAAAAAGAAAGTCAAAAGAACCATGAATTTTTCAGGCTGAGTCGAACCATGAACGTCATGACAAAGAAGCAAGCAACCATGGGCCGTCACCTCGTCGCCCAGGCACTCTTATTCATCCTGTCCTGTGGGTATCTGACTGGCTGCGCGGCCGCCGAACTGGAGTCCATCACCTACCAGGAAGCCGTCACCCAATATCAGGAGGGCGGCGGCATCGAGAATTACCGCTGCGCACTGGTGCCGGCCGATGAGCAGTACCAGGCCCTGGATGACGCCCAGCCGATCGCCGTTGAACTCGATGACGTGCTCTTCGTCAAGATCGCCGGCACCGTCCATGAACTGCAACAGACCGACATCGACGCGACCCGTACGGCCTACGCCTACGAGGGAATGAGCGCCACGCTCACCACGGTCAGCCAGTTCAATCATTCGGAGTACAACGAATCGGATGACCGCCACGTCGACCTCACCTTCGAATCAGCCGGCAAGACGGACACCTACAAGACCTTCGGAGCGGCCTGCGGCCTCTGAGCGTTGAGTACGATTACAACCTTTTCACAGGACAAGTCATGACAGGGCGTCGCTTCAAAATCGTTGAAAGTGTTGGCAGCCGCATCGAAGACGTAAACCGCTACGAGGACCTGGCCAAGCACCACCCCTCAGCCGGCCGTGAACCCAACAGGGACTACGAAACCATCAGTGGCGAGCTCGAGGAGGTGCGCCATGTCGGCGGTCGCACGCTCATCAAGAAGGATTTTGTGCTGCTGGTGGACGGCAGCAACCGCTCCATCCCGGTCCCCAGTCCGCTGGCAGGCTATGCCAAGACCAGCCGCGCCTACGGAACGCTGAAGATTTATGACGCCCCCACCAACGGCCAACTGATCGGGCAGATCCTGCACCTCCACCCCACCTTCAAGGTCAACGACGGGGACGCCATCACCTACGGCCAGCACATCGGCCTGCAGGCCGGCACGGACCGGGCGGGTGCACAGAGCTACGCCATCCACGTTCACGCCGAACTTGAGGAAGGCGATTTCAGACGATACATCGCGGACATGGTGAACGGCACCCTGAACCCGGACGATGCAAAGCCAGACGTTGCCGAGAACGGTAAAAGCGCTGCCAAGGGTGACTGGTGCTATCCGTACACGCCGTCTGCGGGTCACTCACTTCAGCACCTGACCGCCCTGAGCAAGGCCAAGGCCGGGTTCTACCCCATCGGCGGAAACGGCCTGTGGCATGGCGGCATTCACCTGGACAAGGGCACCTCCGAAGCCTTCGACCAGAGCCGTATCAACTGCATGACCCACGGCGAAGTGGTCGCTTACCGGATTGATGAGGAATACCCCGTCAGCACCTATGCAGGCAGACCACCGTTTCAGATACGGGCACCGTTTTCTACCGGTTTCGTCCTGGTCAGGCATAGGCTCCAGGCCAAGGCACCTGCCACCGCTGACGAGTCGAAACCCAAGCCGCCCGCGCTGACGATTTACAGCCTGTACATGCACCTCAAGTGCTGGAAAGACTACCGCCAGGACGAAAAACTGGAGCGTCCGGCGTTCTGGGGATCCGGCGTCTATACCGTCAACACCCGCAGCAGCGAACTCAACGTACGCGCCGATGCTCAAAGCGATGCCTCGATTGTGGGCAAGCTGAGCAAAGGCGCCCATATCCGCGCCTCGGGTGAAGGGGCGTTCCTCAAGCTCGAGCAGGTAATCAGTGGCAACAATGAATCGGCGTTGACACCCGGGGACGACGGGAGCCTTCCCGGCTATGTTTCCTCGTCCTTCCTGACGGCTCAATCGCAACCCAAGACCATGGGCACCGTGGTGCTGCTGGATCCGCCCCTGCCGATCAAGGCGGGCGACCTGATCGGGCATGTAGGGAAGTACCAGAACCAGAGCGACGGCTCGCCCCAGGACCTACTGCACCTGGAGGTCTTCAGCTGTGAAGACGTGCCGACGTCCATCAGCGAAAGCCGTACCTGGGCGCAGCACCTGCCGGAGGAGGAAAAGACCCTGCTCAAGGTCCACGCCGGCGCCAGCAAACTGATCCCCCATCGTGATGACATCAAGGCCGGAAATCCGCCGAAACTGACCGACGACGGAGCCGAGATAGGCGTTGACCTGATCCTGCCGCAGAGCCTGCTGGATGCGTTACCCGCCGAGGCCAAGATCAATATCCCCACCAGCAACACGGCAACCGGCTGCTCGCCCGAGACCAACTGGTGGCGCCTCGATGGCCTGCTGGCCGACAAGGATGGCCAACCCATCAACGGCTGGCTGGCAGAGCAGGAGCTCATCACCACCCGTCACAGCCCGTGGGAATGGGAAGGCTTCGATTTTCTTGAGGATACCGATACCCCCAGCGCGGGGCTGGCCTACTACCTCAACGCCGCTCGCCGCTTGTCCGACGATGAGAAGGCCAGCTACCAGGGCGCGATCGACCAGTCCGACAACGGCCCTGTGCGTAGCCGTCTCTACGACATCATCGATACCAACCGCGACGGTAAGATGACTTCGGAAGAGATCCAGGCGGCGCTAGAAAAGCCCTGGCACGCTCAATCCATCTCCCAGCTCGTCACGCGGCATGAAAGCGAGTGGTTCTGGGATGCGTCGCGCTGGGACGAGCTCGACGAGCTGATGGGCCACAGTCCCGATGATCCCAATCAGGATTGGGTCGAAGAGAAGAACCGCATCAAGGCCCTGAACTGGTGGGGCGATGTCGCCGGCAGCCTAAAGCTGGATGCATCGGGCAAGGCCTGGCACTTCCAGCCGATCAACCTGGTGATGATGCAGAACCTTTCGCCCGCCCCGGCTTCCGAGCTGATCAGCGCCGAAAACATGAAGAAGATCTTCCCGTCCTCGCAAGAGGCCGTACGAGAAGAAGTCCGGACGCTGTTCAACAAATATGCCGGGCAGTTCGAAGTCAACACGCCAGAGCGGATGTCTCAGTTCTTTGCCCAAGTGAAAGCCGAAGTGGGCGACGCTCTCGTGGGCAAGGAAGAAGACCTGTGGTACTCGACGACAGCGCTTCGCAACCTGTTTGGTAGGTACTTCAGCCAATACCCACAGGAGGCGGATGAGCTGGGGTACAAACGCATATCCATGCAGCAATATAAGGCCCTGCCCGCCAGCGCGAAGAGCGGCTACAGGATCATCAAGAATTACGCCTACTCGCAGCTGCCGCAGGAAGACGAAATCGCCAAGCGCATCTACTGCTGTAGCGTGCCCGGACAGAACTTCCATCTGACCCCTGGAGGCTGCGCGGAAGGGCTGTCCTACAAGGGCAAGGGCTTCATCCAGCTCACCTGGAAAGAGAACTACAAGGCGGTCGAGCGCCTGCTGAAAGCTAAAATTCCGAACGAGAACATTAATATCGTCGCCAACCCGAATCAGGTGCTGGAAACCAAATACGGCCTTCTGACCGCCTTGGGCTTCTGGGAGTGGCAAAGCCTGGGCGGGAAGTCGGGCAACAGCACAACCCATACGGATGAGATCACTAAGGTCGTGAACCTGCACACGAAGAGCTACGCAAAGCGCAGAGAGAACTTCGAATTCATCTACGGGATTCTGAAAAATGCACAGTAAATTCACCGCTTTGCGCTTTTTGCTGACCTCGGCCCTGGTGCTGGCCGGTGCTGTAGCGACGGCGGAAACGATACGGCATGAAGGCTTGTCCTCGCTTCAGGAGCTGCGCATCGCAGACGGTGACGACGGAGGTGCTCAGCGCCTGCAGATCACCAACCGCACGGGCGCTACAGTGCTCGATACGGACAAGGTGCTGCCGCGCATCGAGAACGCCTATTTCCCTCAGAGCTACGATGGCTATATCGCCAACCTGATCTCTGAACGGCAGGGAAAGCTGGCGGTGACCGATCTGCAGGGTGAGCGCCATACCCTGCTTTCGCCCGCGGCCCAGGCGGGGGATTACCTGGTGCTCATCACTCGAGAAGAGGGAAATGGTGCTTATAATTTCAACCTGAAGTTCAGATATGACGGCGCCGCGAAGTCGTTCGACCTGACGCAGATCCTGTTGAATGAAAACAACACCGAGTGTGACCAGTCCCTGCTGAGCACCCATGCAATCGACAGCAGCGCCCTCGCCTTCACGTCGATCGCCGATTTCGACGGTGCCCGCGCCTTCGGCGCCCTGAAGGACTTGCGCTTTGCGCACCAGACCTCGGGGCTGGCGGCGGAAAAGCTAATGCCGGAGATGGCGTCCAGCAATTTCGACGCCGCTCTGAAGAACTACAAAGCGGGTAACGACGAAAAACTGAAGACCCTCGTCAGCTACTTCATGGCAGGGGATGAGGATGGCGCATGCGATCCTGAGAACTACATCGTCGAAAAATACTACTTCCCGCAACAGGTCGGCTGGTCAAACGATCTCGGCTTTCTGTTCGAGCAGGCGGGCTATTTTCCGGAGGCCGCCGAACTCCTGAAACACATTACCCTGAAACACCCGGACAGAGCCGTTGCCTACCTGAACCTAGCGGACGCGTATTGGGCACTGGGCAAGCGAGCTCAGGCCCAGAAAGCCTATAACCAGTATTACCAGAGAATGGCCGCCACCCAAAAGCAATCCAAAATTCCGCATCGAGTCATTTCGAGAAAGTGATGCGGGGTATGAAGTCAGCGCTTCTCTCTTGCTGATGCTGTCTAGCTCCCCCGCCGTCTTAAACATCCGCTGTTCCACCAACCGACCATCTTCTAGTAAATAGGGTGGATAACGCTCCGCTTATCCACCAGTCAGGCAAGAAGGACAACCGCATTGTGTTCCGTCCCCATTTACAAAATCAGAACCGACCGGCAGGCGCATACGGCTCTGGATCGATAGCAGGAGTGCGCTCAAGCATCAGATCCGTTAGCAACTGGCACGAAGCGGGCGCCAGTACCAAACCGTTACGGAAGTGTCCGCAATTGAGCCAAAGCCCGTCGTGTCCCGGCACCGGCCCGATGTAGGGAATGCCTTCAGGCGAGGCGGGACGCAACCCTGCCCAGTGTTTGATTACTTCGGCATCAGCCAAGGCGGGAAGTAGGTCGATTGCCGTCGCTCTAAGACTTTCGAGGGCATCGCCGGTGGGCGTCTTGTCAAAACCGACGTCCTCAAGAGTACTGCCAACCAGGATATGTCCATCACGACGAGGGATAGCATAGCGCCGCTTGGCCAAGACAATACTCGGCAGAAAATCGTCGGCGCACTTGAACAGGATCATCTGTCCTTTCATCGGCTTGACCGGTAATTCCAGCCCCAGCGTGGCGAGCAAATCACCACTCCATGCCCCTGCCGCAACGACGACCCGATCCCCATGCATCTCGCCCCGCGCCGTCTCGACGCCAACCACCCGCTCGCCGTCACGAACGAAACCGGTAACCGGGCAATGCTCGATCACCTGGACTTTCGGCAGCCTGGAGAGCGCCACCCGCAGAGCGTCCAAAAGACGCGGGTTGCGCACATTGGCGACATTCGGCATGAACACCGCGCGTGAGAAGCCCGTTCCCAACGATGGGACGGAGGTACGAACCTGCTCCATCGGTACTCGATGCAGCGGACGCCCCTGGCGCTCGGCCCAGCCCAGCGCCTTGTCTTCGTCTTCGTCCTCAAGATCCAGCCAGTAGAGTCCGGTCTCGTACACTTCAGGATCAATTCCGGTCTGCTCGTATAAATTCTTGCCAAGCTGCGGATAAAAATCCTGCGACCAATGGGCCAGAGCCGTAACCCCCGGGCTGTAACGCCATGGATAAAGCGGAGAAACGATACCGCCACCGGCCCAGGAGGCTTCGGTGCCTGTCGCGCTCGATTCGAGCAAAATCACGTTCTGCCCTGCATTCGCCAGCAGGAAGGTCGAAAGGAGGCCTATAACTCCGCCGCCCACAACTATTGATACGTCGCCCACACTTATCTCCAAAGGATCAGCAAAATCACGCCCATGCCTTGACTTTGAGCCACACGAAGTTAAAACAGGGCCCCGGCCAGGAAGGCCGAATCATACGTGCAAAAGGAAGCGCACCATGAACCCCTGTTCTCAAAGGGCATTTACGCTCATCGAGCTACTTACCACCATTGCGATCCTCAGTGTCCTGCTGGGCATCGCCGTTCCCAGCTTCGCCTCCCTGATCGAGCGTAATCAGCAAACAGCCGCCACCCACGATTTACTCGCCGCGCTCAATCATGCTCGCGGATTGGCAATTACTCGCCGCGAACTCGTCAGTCTTTGCGCAGGCATTAATGACTGCAACGCGTCGGCCAATTGGGAGCAGAGCATTCTCATATTCAGCGACCCGAATCAAAACGGCCAATTCGACGCTGGGGAGCACCTTCATCGTGTCGTGACACTACCAGACCGCTACCGCTGGAACTGGAACAACTTCCGTAGCAGGACATTCATGACATTCAAGGCTAACGGCATGACGGATAGTCTGAACGGCACCTACACCCTCTGCAGCGGCAACGAAGCCATACAACAGCTTGTGATGAACATCACAGGGCGTCTGAGAACCGAATCACCGGAAAATCATAACGCCTGTAACTAGCGAACCGCATGTCCTCACAATGCGACCGGGCGTCCCTTGGCATTCGAGCCCCTCGAGCGAAGCTGGGATGATTCACTCGTCAAAACGCCAGAAGAGCGCACATGCAAATTAATCGTGGTTTCACCCTGATTGAGCTGATGGTCACTATCGCCGTACTGGCAATAGTCATCGTCATTGCGGCTCCGTCCTTTACATCCGTCCTCCAGAGCAATCGCACCACAGCGCTGCACCATGAAATCCTTGGTGCCTTACAGCTCGCCAGGTCCGAAGCCGTAAAGCGCCGCACCGAGGTGATCGTCTGCCGATCGGACGATCGGGAAGACTGTGCCAATGGAGCCGACTGGACGGTGGGCTGGATCGTAAAAGATGTAACCAGCGACGACGTGGTAAAGGTTTGGGACTCCGTTACAGGAATGGCATTGACCGGGCCGATTACCGGAGCGGTGTTTCGCAGCAACGGCATGGCAAATGCAGTCACCAATTTCACCACGACCACATCAAGCTGCACTAGCGGAGCCAAATATACGATTGAGATTTCGCGGTCCGGAAACGCGACCGCCGCCAAGACAGGATGTCCATAAGATGCCAATACCTAACCATCCCTTCCGCAAAGAAACCGGGGCAACCCTTATCGAGGTACTGGTTGCAATGGTGGTCCTTGCCATCGGCCTTTTAGGTCTGGCCGGCCTCCAGGCTACCAGCATCCAGAGCAATCACAGCGCCTATTACCGATCACAGGCGACATTGCTTGCCGGCGACCTGGCCGACCGTATGCGGGCCAACCGCACCGAGGCGCTAACAGATGCCTATCTGATCGACTTTCCTACCTCCTCAACGGAAAACAGCGTTAGCGGTACATCTGCACAAAAGGATGTCGCCGAATGGTTAAACCAACTGGCCCTGAGCCTGCCCGACGGCACCGGAAAAGTGGAGAAGAATGGCACTTTGGTCACTATATCCATTCGCTGGAACGATACTCGCGGCCAAATCAAAGCTAGTGACGATAACAACACCCACGACGAAACCTTCGCTTATCGGACCGAAATATGATGTTCATGTCATTCCAACGGCAACGCGGGCTTTCGCTTGTCGAGTTGATGGTCGCCATGGCTTTGAGCTTGCTGCTCATGCTGGGCGTCATACAAATATTTCTGAGTAGCAAACAGACCTATAGCACCAATAGCGCCTTATCCCGCGTGCAGGAAAACGGTCGCTTTGCAATGGAATTTCTGATTTCCGATATCCGCAACACAGGCTACAAAGGACAGTGTTTGGGTGAACCCCGCAACCATTTAAATACTACTGACGAGCTATTTACACTCAAAAATCCTATTGAAGGCTGGGAAGGAAAAGGCTCTAGTGATGAGCAACATGCCCACCTAGACGGCAAGGGGCGCCTTGCGAAAACCGATTCAATATTCATAAAGTTCGCCGGTGGCGAAGAAAACTTCCATGGCGGCTCTGGAAATCAAACTCACACCCCTCAGCTAGGCATTGACAAAGCAACCGGTATAACGGCCGGCAACATCATCTTGGTATCCGATGCTCTAGGCTGCGATCTATTCCAAAGCGCTAACAACGCCGAGTCAAAAAATCTTCAAAAAAGCGGTTCGAACGTAACCCCAGGCAACAAGAGTCAAGATTGGAGCCACAAATACACCAGCGAAATGGAGGTTCTTACTCTCCAGAACAGCTTTTACTACATTCGTGAACATGCTGACCGTCTCCCTTCTCTGGTACGCAATCGCCTTAAAGCCAACGCCTCCAACGCGCAATACGCAGACGAAGAACTTGTTGAGGGCGTACAGGACATGCAGATCACGTATGGCATCACCAGTGGCCCAAGCAGACAAGTCACCGAATACAAGAGCGCTGACGAAATCACCACCACCGAGTGGGAAAGTGTCGCATCAGTTCGCATCGAACTATTAGTGGTTAGCTCGGACACAAATGTCACTCAGGAACAGCAAACCATCCATTTTGATGGCGAGGATGTCGCTATAGCAGAACGTCGACTCGCCCAAGTGTTCACCTCCACTATAGGCATCAGGAATCGCCTGCCATGACCTCTAACTTTTCCATACCGCAAGCAGAGCGCGGCGCAGTTCTTATCGTCGCACTGATCATGCTGTTATTACTTACTATTATTGGCCTAAGCAGCATGCGTGGCACGTCGCTGCAAGAAAACATGGCTGGCAATATGCGCGACAGCAACCTCGCACTACAAGCATCAGAAGCCGCTCTCCGCAAAGGCGAAGAACAAGTTGCTGCACACTTTATAGCAGGCACACTCAGCAGCTTGAAAGATAGCTCCGCTGACACCACCCCTGTCAGCTATACGAACTTTCCAAACACAAAAAAAGACCCTGAATACAGAATCATTTTACTGGCAAATATCAGAACCAGCACCGAGGCGGGCGCGCCCATCGAGGATGAAGGTGCACTGGTACGCGTCGAGTCCGATGGCTTCGGAATCAACACAAATAGCGATGACAAGCCCAGCTCTAAAGTCCAACTCCGCTCCACCTTTCTAGTTGAGCAGTAAGCCTTATTGCATGATCATCCTTTTTTGGGAGTGCCAACATAATGTCTCGCCATTTAACCCTTTCCACACTTAAAGCCAGCTCCGGCTTTATGCTATCGCTTTGTATTGTCACCGCTGCAACGCCGAGTTACGCCTCAATAGCACAAACTCCCCTGCTTCTGGGTGGCGGCAACGTACCTGGAAACTTGGCGCTTGTACCCTCGGTTGAATTCCCAACCGTAATTAGTATTGCAAACATCGACACCAATTACGCACATACGAAAAACTATGTTGGAAATTTTGACAGTGAAAAATGCTACGAATATATAAAAGAAGAAGTTGACCATATCGTTTTCGGCAAAATCAATGGCAACGATGGCGGCGGATACTTCACCCCAACCAGAAAGGCTAAGGACTGCACGGGTAGCAAGGAATGGAGCGGGAATTATTTAAACTGGGCCACCACCCAGACTATTGACCCCTTCCGCCTGGCGCTAACCGGCGGCTACAGAGTAGTCGACACCATCAGCAAAACGATCATTGAAAAGGCCACCCGAGCTAACCGAAGCAATTATTTTGACAACAGGTCCGTTACCGGAAACACATTGATAAAAAGCATCGCCCCTTATACCAAAGGAACATTAGCCAGCTCTGTAATAAGCTCAGATAGCCGCAAGAGCTCAGCAATTCAGAACTACCAAAAGAACAAAACTCTTCGCATTATCAATGACAACGAAACTACTTTTTATTCCGTACGAGTAGAAGTCTGCAAAAACGCTGATTTACTTGAGAGCAACTGCGTTCAATATGGAAATGCTTGGAAGCCTGAGGGGCTCATCCAGCGCTATGCCGATACGATCCGCTATAGCGCGTTCAGCTATCTAAACATTGATGGCAATAATCGCAACGGCGGCGTACTTCGCGCTCCGCAGAAGTACGTAGGTCCGACCATGACTGAGCCCGGCACGGCAGGAGCGACTCCCAACTCAGCCAAGGAATGGGATGAAGCAACGGGAGTTCTTATTAAAAACCCCCACAACGACACAACCGGAAACAGCGGTGTCATCAACTACATCAATAAGTTTGGCGAACTAACAAATCAGCACAAGTCTAACGACCCGGTCAGTGAGCTTTACTACACAGCCCTGCGCTACTTCAAGGCTCAAGGCGATATAGACTCTTACTCCAACACCTCAAACAATACTGAAAAGGATCACTTCCCAGTCATCACCGACTGGGAAGATCCAATGCAATATGCCTGTCAGAAAAACGTGATTTTGGGCATCGGCGACGTAAACACTCACGAAGACCGCAACGTCCCATACACTGGTGACACACTGGCCGTCAGCAGTTACACCCAAAAGGTATTCGACCTTGAAGGTATAAACAAAAGTGCAACCAGCGAGTTTACCGGCCGTGGGAACTCGGCCCATATTGCCGGCCTGGCCTACTACGCCAACACCACAGACATTCGAGGTGATCTAGCCGGAAAACAAACCATCTCTACTTACTGGGTTGATGTGCGCGAAGGGCGTACTTTGCTGGGGAAAGGCAGCAACCAATACTGGCTTGCAGCTAAGTATGGTGGTTTCAAAGTGCCCAGTGACTTTGGTATAGCCCTTAACCGCACCGACGCACTTAATGAAGAGTGGTGGCACACAACCACAGACGTGCTGGATACAAAAGACCCACGACCCGATAACTTCTTCGTCGCCAGTGACGCCAACAACATGGTCGAGGGTTTGAGGAAGGCCTTCGCACAGATATCCAATGAAGTACAGAGCACTACGGCATCTCTGGCCACTAACTCTACTCGGTTAGAAACTGATACCGCACTCTTTCAGTCGCGTCTGGATAGCCGCTTCTGGAGCGGCGATCTACTCGCTCGGCGAGTCACTGACAATGGTGTGGTTGGAGAGGATACTGCCTGGAGCGCCGCACAAAAGCTCGACAGTCTGAGCTCTATCGATTCCCGCAATATATTTACCATCACACCCGCCACTACTTCGGGCCGTTCTGGCGAAACAATTGCTACGCAAGGCGCGGATTTCACTTGGAACAGCCTTAATAGCGATCAGCAAGCACTGCTGCAGCTAGCTGCCGAAGCAGACTCCGCAAACGCACAGAAGCGTCTGGCTTACCTTCGTGGCGACCGTACCAACGAAATCACAACAGAAGACCGCACCAAGGATTTTCGCCAACGCGGTAGCCGCTTGGGCGATATCGTCAACTCTGACCCGCAGTATATTCACAATCAGGATTTCGGCTATTCGCGCCTGAGCTGGGGAACTAACGGTGCCGTAGGCAACGCCTATACAACCTTCCGTGCCAGCAGCGCTTATCAAAGCCGCACCCCCATGGTTATCGTCGGTGCCAATGACGGCATGCTGCACGGTTTCGATGCGCGCGTCGGAGAGACAGCTGAAACCAATGGTGGCAGAGAGCTCTTCGCCTATGTGCCCAACAGCGTATTCGGCAACCTGATCAACTTGACCGACCCGGCCTACTCGCACCGCTATTACGTAGATGGCACACCGCGTGTATCGGATGTGTATATCAATGGCTGGAAGACTATGGTGGTCGGCACCACTGGCGCAGGCGGCAAAAGCGTTTTTGCCCTCGACGTAACCAACCCCGGCAGCATGAACAACGACAACGTCATGTGGGAGTTTAGCCACCCCGAGATGGGCTACACCATGGGCCAACCAGCACTGGTCGCCCTGCCCAATGAGAAGTTTGGCGTCATCGTCAGCAGCGGCTACCACGACAATGCGCCGCAAGACGGCAAAGTCTGGATTCTGGATGCCGCAAACGGCAGCATCATTCGCGAGATCGAACTGCCGAGCACCGGCAACCTGGGCTCTCCGCTGGCCTCGGATACCAACTTCGACATGGTGGCAGACCGCGTCTACGTGGCCGATACGCTGGGCAATGTATGGCGCATTGACCTGGACGGCGGCAGTCCGTCCAACTGGGACATTCCCAACAGTCTGGGCGATAACCCTCTGTTCATAGCCAAGGATCGCAGCAACAATCTCCAAGCCATCACTGCTCCGCTATCGTCAGCCTTCAATGACAAGGGGGAACACATGGTCTTCTTCGGGACCGGTAGCTTTTATCGCAACGGTGATAATGAAATACCGCAATCTCCATCCGTCGATACCTTCTACGGCATCATCGATAGAGGCGTGGCTATCGATGGCCGTGACTCCCTGCTAAAACAAGCAGTTATCAAGGAGGAGACATTAGCAAGTGGAGTCAACGCACGGGCAATCACCGACAATGCCTTGTCCACTGAGTCTGGCTGGTACCTTGACCTTGGCTGGCTGGAAGGGACGGGGAATACCGGCGCCAAAGGCGAGCGCGTTGTTGCCAAAGCCACCCTGCGTACTGATCGAGTGATTTTTAGCACCATGACACCCTCTGCCGACCCATGCGCCTTCGGTGGCACAAGCTTCATCATGGCAATGAATCTTTCCAGCGGATCGCGTCTGAACTATGTCTATTTCGATACCAATGCCGATGGAACACCGGACGATGACGACACAACCACCATTGGTGATGATGAGAATATTCCATGGTCAGGAATTTCCGACACCGATGATGGCGTGGTCAAAGGTGTAACCCCACTACTCAAGTGGCTGTGCTTCGCCGGCTCCAGCGGCACTACCCCCCAATGCATTCCAGTTGCAGGGTCGCAGCGTTTTGGCCGCCACTCCTGGCGTGAAGTGAGGAGTAACTGATGGGAAAGCAAATGATGGCGCCTGCTCAGAAATCGAGTGCCGGCTTCACCCTTATTGAAGTCATGATTGTCGTGGCTATCATCGGCATCCTGGCGGCGATTGCCTACCCGTCCTATCAGGAGCATGTACGCAAAGCCAAGCGCGCCGATGCCCAGACTGCACTGATGGAGCTTTCGCAGTTTATGGAGCGCCACTACACCAGTAACGGTCGTTACCTTAAGTCAGATGGCAATGCGCCCGACCTCCCCTTCGATGTAGCGCCCAAAGACGGCGGCAACAAGTCTTATGACTTGGCATTCGCCGAGAACAGCCCTACAGCAAACAGCTACGTGCTTGAGGCTACACCTACAGGCTCAATGGCAAACGATAGCTGCGGCACGCTGACTCTGGCCAATACGGGCGCTAAAGGCCAAAAAGCGGGGGCAACGCTCGCCGAATGCTGGCGGCGCTAAGCCAGGACCAACGAAAAAGCCGATCCATGCGGGTCGGCTTTTTCATTTCCAAAACCTGCGAGACCGGCTCATACCTGCTTTACCCGCAACTCCTTCGGCATAGAAAACGTCACGTTCTCCGGCCGCCCTTCTAGCTCATCCATCCCTGTTGCGCCCCACTCACGTAACTGGTCGATCACTCCACGCACCAGCACTTCAGGTGCCGAGGCGCCGGCGGTGATGCCGATGCGGGCGTTTTCGGCGAACCATTCGCGCTTGAGGTCTTCGGCACCGTCGATCAGGTAGGCGGGGGTGTCCATGCGCTCGGCCAGTTCGCGCAGGCGGTTGGAGTTGGAGCTGTTGGGGCTGCCGACGACCAGGACCACATCGCACTCACCGGCCAGTTGCTTTACAGCGTCCTGGCGGTTCTGGGTGGCGTAGCAGATGTCGTCCTTGCGCGGGCCGCCGATGCTGGGAAAGCGTGTGCGCAGGGCGTCGATCACGCGGCTGGTGTCGTCCATGGACAGCGTGGTCTGGGTCACGAACGCCAGCGACTCGGGGTTGCGCACCTGTAGCTGGGCGACGTCTTCCTCGTCCTCAACCAGGTAGATCGAGCCGCCGTTCGCGGTGTCGTACTGTCCCATGGTGCCTTCCACTTCCGGATGGCCCTCGTGACCGATGAGGATGCATTCTCGCCCTTCGCGACTGTATTTGGTCACTTCCAGATGAACCTTGGTCACCAGCGGACAGGTCGCGTCGAAAACCTTCAGACCACGTCTGTCCGCCTCCATTTTCACCGCCTGGGAAACACCGTGGGCACTGAAGATGACGATGAAGCCATCCGGCACCTGATCGAGCTCATCGACGAAAATCGCGCCGCGCTCGCGCAGATCTTCCACCACGAACTTGTTGTGCACCACTTCATGGCGCACATAAATCGGCGGCCCAAATACTTCCAGTGCACGGTTGACGATCTCGATGGCACGGTCAACACCGGCACAGAAACCACGCGGATTGGCGAGTTTGATTTTCATATGAATTCTCGGCACGCGAAGCAGGTGAGTATTAGGTGTAACGCATGGCAGCGGTATGAAGCGAAGCGGATATCAGCAAAACCTGTGGTGTTGACGGGCTAACGTCGGTTCGCCAGCAAACTGCCTCTACAGCAGCCTACTTCGGAAATCCACTCAGACCGCCTTGACCTCGAATATCTCCACCTCGAACGTCAACGCCTTGCCAGCCAGTGGATGGTTGAAATCCACGGTCACCTGACGCTCATCGAAGGCTTTGACGATACCTGGCAACTCTGTTTTGGCGGCATCGTTGAAAATTACTAGCAGGCCTTCGGACAGCTCCATACCTTCGAACTGGCTGCGCGGCATGGTCTGGACATTCTGTTGATTGTGCTGACCGAAGCCTTGCTCTGGTGCGATCTGGAAGGTGCGTTTATCACCGGCTTTGAGCCCGAACAACTGCTGTTCGAACCCCGGCAACAAATTTCCATCACCGACCTTGAAGGTCGCCGGCTGCTTGTCAAAAGTTGTATCGACCTGCTCGCCGTTTTCCAGACTCAGCGCGAAATGCAGGGTGACCTGCATATCCTGCGCGATGCGTTGTTCAGTCATTTACCGCTTCTCCCGTTTTACTACTACGGAACATGTCCAGCGCCAGCATCACTGCGCCGATGGTGATGGCGCTGTCGGCAATATTGAATGCCGGGAAATACCAGCGGTTCTGCCAATGCACCAGGATGAAGTCGACGACATGGCCCAGTACGACGCGGTCATAGAGATTACCGAGCGCGCCGCCCAACACCAGGGCCAGGGCAACCGCTAGCCAGGTTTCGCCGGGCTTCAAACGCTTCATCCAGACCACCAGCACGACGCTGACGCCAATGGCAATCGCCGCGAACAACCATCGCTGCCAGCCGGAATGATCGGCCAGAAAGCTGAATGCCGCACCAGTGTTATAGGCCAGCGTCCAGGCGAAGTAGTCGGGGATCACATCGACCTTCTGGTACAGACTGAAGTTGGCTTCGAAATAATGCTTGGTCGCCTGATCGAGGGCGATGACCAACACACTAAGCCATAGCCATGACAGCTTGCCGAAACGCGACGTCATGCTTCTACCCTCGAAAGAGCATGGCGGGTTGCGCCCGCCGTCGGGTCAAATCGTAGGGTGGGCCGGGCGGCGCTCCGCTTCAGCCCACCGAGATTGCGTCCGTTCTGCCAACGGTGGGCTGAAGCCCACCCTACGAAGCCGACGCTCGCGAAAGACCGCAAAAGTCCACGGTGGGAACCCACCCTACGATCACGTGCGCTGTCACGCATAGTGACGCACCTCGCCAGCGCCTTCGATATTTTCAACACAGCGGCCGCAGATCTCTGGATGCGCCGCGTGACCACCGACGTCGGGCAGGTGGTGCCAGCAGCGGCCGCACTTGGCATAGTCAGTTTTGCTGACCTGCAGCTTGAGACCTGACAGCTCGCTCTGGACGGCTTCGGCAGGTGCGTTGGCTAGAGGCGCTATCTTCACCGCCGAGGTGATCAGCACGAAGCGCAACTCGTTGCCCAGCTTGGCCAGATCCGCCACCAGGGCGTCTTCGGCGTAGAGCACTACTTCGGCCTGTAGGTTGCCGCCGATGGTCTTGGCCGCGCGCTGGGTTTCCAGTTCCTTGTTCACCGCAGCCTTGACTGCCATGACCTTGTCCCAGAACTCACGACCCAGTTCGACATTGTCTGGCAGCTCGGCCAGCCCCTCGTACCAGGTATTGAGCATGACCGATTCGTTACGCTCGCCCGGCAGGTACTGCCAGATCTCATCGGCGGTGAACGATAGGATCGGCGCGATCCAGCGCACCAGTGCCTCGGCGATGTGGTACAGCGCGGTCTGGCAGGAGCGCCGCGGCAGGCTGTCAACACCAGTGGTGTACTGACGGTCCTTGATGATGTCGAGGTAGAAACCGCCTAGCTCCTGTACGCAGAAGTTGTGCACTTTCTGGTAGACGTTCCAGAACTTGTAGGTGCCGTAGGCTTCTTCGATTTCCCGCTGCAACAACAAAGCGCGATCGATGGCCCAGCGGTCGAGCGCGATTAGCTGATCAGCCGGAACCTGATGCTGCGCCGGGTCGAAACCGTCGAGGTTGGAGAGCAGGAAGCGTGCAGTGTTGCGAATGCGGCGATAGGAGTCCGCGCTGC
Organism: Stutzerimonas stutzeri; assembly: GCF_024448955.1. GTDB lineage: Bacteria > Pseudomonadota > Gammaproteobacteria > Pseudomonadales > Pseudomonadaceae > Stutzerimonas > Stutzerimonas stutzeri_AQ. Next base: position 77,077 of record NZ_JAMOIH010000017.1, on the reverse strand, counting down.
GCTGCAGAATGACCTTAGAAACCGCCATCTCACCGGAATAATCGGTGGACGCCACCCAGAGACGCAGGATATCGGCGCCCAGGCTGTCGGTGACTTCCTGCGGCGCAACCACATTGCCCAGCGACTTCGACATCTTGCGGCCGTTCTCGTCGACCACGAAACCATGGGTCAGCAGCCCTTTATATGGCGCATGACCGTCGATTGCCGAACCGGTCAGCAGCGACGAGTGGAACCAGCCACGGTGCTGATCGGAGCCTTCCAGATACAGGTCCGCACGGGGGCCATTTTCGTGCCCCATCGGATGCGAGCCACGCATCACGTGCCAATGCGTAGTGCCGGAATCGAACCAAACGTCCAGGGTGTCGCTGATCTTTTCGTAATGCGCCGCCTCCTCGCCAAGCAGTTCGGAAGCGTCCAGCTTCGACCAAGCTTCGATTCCGCCCTGCTCCACGCGTTGCGCTACAGCTTCCATTAACTCGACGGTACGCGGATGCAATTCGCCGCTTTCCTTATGCAGGAAGAACGGGATCGGCACGCCCCAGGTACGTTGACGGGAAATGCACCAATCCGGACGCCCAGCGATCATGCCGTGCAGTCGCGCTTGGCCCCAGGCGGGGACGAATTCGGTCTGCTCGATGGCATCCAGCGCCCGGCGACGCAAGGAACTGCCGTCGTGAGCAACCTTGTCCATACCGACGAACCATTGCGCGGTGGCGCGGTAAATCAGCGGTGTCTTGTGGCGCCAGCAATGCATGTAGCTGTGCTGGATGGATTCATGTTTGAGCAGCGCGCCGACTTCGCGCAATTTCTCGACGATGGCCGGGTTGGCCTTCCAGATGAACTGGCCGCCGAAGAACGGCAGGTCGGAGACGTAGACGCCATGGCTCTGCACCGGGCTGAGGATGTCGTCGTTCTCCATGCCGTAATGCTTGCAGGAGCGGAAGTCGTCTTCGCCATACGCGGGCGCGGAATGAACGATGCCGGTACCGGCGCCGGTTTCCACATAGTCAGCCAGATAGACCGGTGCGAAGCGCTCGTAGAACGGATGGCGGAAGCGGATGAGTTCCAGTGCCTTGCCTTCGCAACGGGCGACAATCTCACCGCTCAGGCCATAACGCTGCAGGCTGGATTCAACCAGTTCCTCGGCCAGCACCAGCAGACGCTCACCGGTATCGACCAGGGCATAGACGAAGTCGGGATGGACGTTGAGTGCCTGGTTGGCCGGAATGGTCCAGGGCGTGGTGGTCCAGATGACGATACTGGCCGGTTTGGCCAACGCCGCCACGCCGAAAGCTGCTGCCAGCTTGTCCGCGTCCTCGACCTGAAAAGCCACATCGATAGCATCGGACTTCTTATCTTGGTACTCAACTTCTGCCTCGGCCAATGCCGAGCCGCAGTCGAAACACCAGTTCACCGGCTTCAGGCCCTTGAAGACGAAACCACCTGAGACCATCTTCGCCAGCGCGCGGATTTCACCTGCCTCATTGGCGAAATCCATGGTGCGGTACGGGTTGTCCCATTCACCGAGTACGCCGAGGCGAATGAAGTCGGCCTTCTGTCCCTCGATCTGCTCGGCAGCATAAGCACGGCAGCGCTCGCGGGTCAGGTCCGCAGGTTGGTTCTTGCCGTAGGTGATTTCGACCTTGTGTTCGATTGGCAGGCCATGGCAATCCCAGCCCGGTACATAAGGCGCGTCGAATCCCGCCAGGGTCTTGGAGCGGACAATGAAATCCTTGATGACCTTGTTCACTGCATGGCCGATGTGAATGCTGCCGTTGGCGTACGGCGGGCCGTCATGCAGGACGAACTTCGGGCGGCCCTCTCCGATCTGCCGCAGCTTCCCGTAAAGGTCAATACTGTCCCAGCGCTGCAGGGTCTCCGGCTCGCGCTGTGGCAGTCCGGCCTTCATCGGAAATGCCGTGGACGGCAGATTGAGGGTCGCTTTGTAATCGGTCATTTCAGTCCTGACTCGTGGTAAAGGGTGAAGCTCGCCAGTATTCGCGAGCCGCGGCGATATCGGCTTCGATCGCCGTCTTGAGCGCCTCCAGCGAGGCAAAGCGCTGCTCGTCACGCAGCTTGCGGTGAAAGGTCACGCGCAGCAGGCGACCATAGAGATCGCCCTGGTAATTGAGCAAATGCACTTCGAGATGGGGCTTACCGTCACTTTCGACCGATGGACGCATGCCAATGTTAGCCACCGCCGGCTGCTGCATGCCGTCGACTTCTGTGCTCACCACAAACACGCCGCTAAGCGGCGTGCTCTTGCGCTTGAGCTGAATATTGGCAGTCGGCGCGCCAAGCTGACGTCCCAGCGCCTGACCATGCATGACCCGTCCGGCTATGCTGAACGGTCGACCGAGTAGCTTCTGCGCCGACGCCAGATCGCCATCGGCAAGCACTTGGCGCAGCCGCGTGCTACTGACGCGCTCACCGTCCACCTCGATGGTGGTAGCAGCCTCGACGCTGAAGCCCTCGACAGCGCCCGCTTTCAAGAGAAAATTGAAATCGCCGGCACGATCACAGCCGAAGCGAAAATCATCACCGACTTCGAGATGCTGAACGCCAAGCCCTTCGACCAGCGTCGCGTGGACGAACTCAGCGGCGCTCATCTCGCGCAAACGACGATTGAAGGCCAGGCACAGCACTAGATCGACGCCCTGCTCATCCAGCAACCGCAGCTTTTCGCGCAGCCGCGTCAGCCGTGCGGGCGCCTTGTCCGGGGCGAAGTATTCACGCGGCTGGGGTTCGAAAATCACCACACAGCTGGGCAAGCCAAACTCGGCGGCACGCTCGCGCAGGCGGGCCAGAATGGCCTGATGCCCCCGGTGAACGCCGTCGAAATTGCCGATAGTGGCGACGCAACCCCGATGCCGGGGGCGCAGGTTATGAAGACCTCGAACCAGCTGCATACCGCACTTCTTGCTTGAAAAGTCGTCGATTATACGCATGAGGCGCCAGTCGCGGACAGGTTTGCCGTGAGCATGGCCGGCCAGTCAGTGACGAAGATGACGCGGTCGCAAACCGAGCACTAGCAGCCCTGCAACGAACGCCCCGATCCCAGCCACCACCAGCAGCCCCAGCTGCAACGCGCGCTGCTGCCACGCCCAGGCGAACCATTCGACCGACGGCGCGTTGAGCCACCAGATCGTCGCCACCATGGCGGCACAACCGCCCGCCAGTCGCAGGAGAAATACGCTCCAGCCCGGCGCAACTCGAAACACGCCGATCTTGTACAAGCCCCAAAACAGCAGTCCGGCGTTGAGCATTGATGACAGCGAAGTCGCCAGCGCCAACCCGACATGCTTGAGCGGCCAGATCAGGATCAGGTTCATCACCATATTGGCGACCATGCAGATGATCGCGACCCGCACCGGCGTCTTCAAATCCTGGCGAGCGAAGAAGCCGGGCGCGAGCACCTTGATCAGCATGAATGCCAGCACCCCAAGCGAATAAGCCTCGAGCGCACGGGCCGACTGCACCACAGCCTCCTCGCTCATCGCGCCATAGAAGAACAGGCTGGCTATCAATGGTTCGGCCAGAATACCCAGCGCGAGCGCCGCCGGGATTCCCACCAACAACACCATTCGCAGGGCCCAGTTGAGCGTGTCGGAAAAGGCCTTGGGATCCGCGCCGGCGTGCTGACGCGACAGGCTCGGAAGAATGACCGTACCGATGGCAATACCGAATGCGCCGAGCGGCAGTTCCGAAAGCCGGTCCGCGTAATAAAGCCATGACACGCTGCCGGTTTGCAGGAACGAGGCAAGCACCGTGTCGAGCAGTAAATTGATCTGACTGACCGACACGCCGAACAGCGCCGGAACCATCAGTAGCATGATCCGTCGCACGCCCTCGTCACCGAACTTCACCCGAGGCCGCGGCAACAGTCCCAACTTAGCGACATAAGGAAGCTGGAAAGCCAGTTGAGCAAATCCAGCAATGAATACGCCCCAGGCCAGCGCCATGATGGGTTGATCGAAATAAGGCGTAAGAAACACTGCCGAAGCGATCATGCAGACGTTGAGCAGCACCGGCGTAAAACCCGGCACAGCGAAGCGTCCATAGCTGTTGAGCACGCCGGACGTGAAGGCCGTCAGAGAAATCAACAGCAAGTAGGGAAAGGTGATGCGCAGCAACTCGCCGGCCAACTGCATTTTTGCCGGCTCATCATGAAATCCGGGCGCGAAGAGCATCACTACATAAGGCGAGGCCAACACCCCGATGGCGGTGATGCCAGTCAGGATCAAGCCAAGCATGCCGGCCGTACGATCAACCAGCAGCTTGACTTCTAATAGCGTCCGCTTGGTTCGATATTCCGATAGCACCGGCACGAACGCTTGGGCGAAAGCGCCTTCGGCAAACAGGCGCCGCAGAAAGTTGGGAATCTTGAAGGCGATGAAAAATGCATCCGCCGCAGCACCGGACCCGAAGTAGCTGGCCACGACCATATCGCGTACCATGCCCAGCACCCTGGACAGCAGCGTCATCACGCTGACTACCGCGCTAGAACGCAGTAATCCGCTTTTGCCGGATGTATCGGACATTTGTTTTCCCAGAGGTTGCGGCAGAGGTTCCGGCCGGCATGGCCGCCGGAATCGATGGGCAATTACGACAGATAAAGAGGCCGCGAGTTTAGCGGTAGCCCTTCTGTCCGGCCAGCGTCATCAATCTTCAGTCATGCTTGACAAGCCCGCGCCGCATCGGCATGATTCGCGGCCTTATTTGCTTTGTAATCCCACGTTTTCGAGGAGTTCGACGGTGGCCAACAGCCCTTCCGCCAAAAAACGCGCAATTCAGGCTGAGAAGCGTCGCAGCCACAACGCCAGCCTGCGCTCCATGGTCCGCACCTACATCAAGAATGTGGTCAAGGCCATTGATGCAAAAGATCTGGAAAAAGCTCGTACTGCTTACACCGCAGCCGTGCCTGTAATCGACCGCATGGCCGACAAGGGCATCATCCACAAGAACAAAGCCGCTCGTCACAAGAGCCGCCTGAACGGCCACATCAAGGCCCTCGGCGAAGCTGCTGCAGCCTAAACTGCAGGTTCTTGAAAAAAACCGGCCTAGCGCCGGTTTTTTTGTGCCTGTTTTTTTGTGCCTGTTTTTTGAGCAAGCCACACAGCGAAGGCTCGTATAGCGCCTTGCACTGCAGGCAGCGCCTCTGGCCTTCATTTGCCATGGGCCGCACTTGCAAGGCCACGCGGTATGGCTTTTGTTTTCTGCGGGAGGGTCGGCCCGGCGCGAAGCTTTTGGGCTTTGATGCAGGCTGTCGCCTGCATTCGTCGCGCGGCGCGCCGCCTACAAAAGACGCGGCGCGATCTTTAGATTGTTGTGAAGGGCCGCCCTCGGCGCGAAGCTTGAGTCTACGCAGCTATGGATTGCGCACCCAAGGGAGTATCGGAATGGCCGTTACGGCATTCTGCGGGCTGCCTTCGATCACCCGGTCGCTGTAAACCAGATAGACCAACGTGTTACGCGCCTCATCAAAGAAGCGCACCACCTGCATGGTCTTGAACACCAGCGAAGTCCGCTCCCTGAACACAACCTCGCCATCTTCAAGCTCATCACTCATGCGAATCGGCCCAACCTGGCGACAGGCAATCGACGCCTCGGCGCGATCTTCGGCAAGGCCGAGCCCACCCTTGATGCCACCGGTCTTCGCTCTCGACAGATAGCAGGTAACGCCCTCGACCTTAGGGTCATCGAACGCCTCCACCACGATCTTGTGATTCGGTCCGAGCCACTTGAATACCGTGTCGACTTCACCCACTTCGCGCGCCATGCCTACTGCAGGACAAGCCAGCAGCACCATCAAAGCCTTTGCCAATCGCATCGAGCGCCTCATACCAGAATCATGTTGTCGCGATGAATAAGCTCGGGCTCGTCGACATAACCCAATAGCTTCTCGATCTCGTCGGAAGAATGCCCCAGGATCCGCTGAGCCTCAGCAGCGTTGTAGTTGACCAGACCGCGAGCAACCTCCTGCCCTTCCGGCCCCACGCAGACCACCATCTCACCCCGCCGAAACCCGCCTTGCGCCGCCTTGACGCCGACAGGCAGCAAGCTGCGATTCCCCTGCTTGAGCGCCTGCACCGCGCCAGCATCCAGCGTTAACGACCCTCGCGTCTGCAAATGCCCCGCAAGCCATTGCTTGCGTGCGGCATGACGACCGCACTCCGGCGCCAGCAGGGTACCCAACTGTTCTCCGGCCTTCAGCCTCGTCAACACGCTCTCGATGCGCCCTCCGACAATCACTGTATGCGCCCCGGAACGCGCCGCCAAGCGCGCCGCGCGCAGCTTGGTCTGCATACCCCCACGACCCAGCGCGCCGCCCGTCGCGCCCGCCACCGCGTCCAGTGAGGGATCGTCGGCGCGCGCCTCACTGATAAGGTTGGCGTCAGGATTAGTACGCGGGTCGGCATCGAACATACCGTCGCGATCGGTGAGGATAACTAGCAAGTCGGCCTCGACCAGATTAGCCACCAACGCGCCAAGGGTATCGTTGTCGCCAAAACGGATCTCGTCGGTGACGACCGTATCGTTCTCATTGATGACCGGCACCACACCTAGATCTATCAGCGTACGCAGCGTGCTTCGCGCGTTGAGATAGCGCTTGCGGTCAGACAGATCGTCATGGGTCACCAACACCTGGGCAGTTTGCTGCTCGCAACGACCGAAACTGGCCTCCCAAGCGCGAATCAGCCCCATCTGCCCCACCGCAGCCGCAGCCTGCAGCTCGTGAACAGCCTTGGGTCGAGCCGCCCAACCAAGGCGACTCATGCCGGCAGCGACCGCGCCAGAAGAAACCAGCACCAGTTCGACCCCGGCCTGCCGCAGCGCCACCATCTGATCGACCCAGACAGCCATAGCCGCCTGATCGAGACCGCGACCATCAGCGGTCAGCAAGGCGCTGCCGATCTTAACTACCCAGCGCCGCGCGCCGCTCACCTTGTCCCGCATCGATCCCGCCTTCTATCCAATATCCGGCCAAAACCATGCCGGCGGGCAACGGACGAGCCAGCCCACCGAGCACCCGCACAAAGATCCGCAAACCATTCAACAAGTCTTAACGCACGTAGAAGATTTCCGCGCCGTCCTCGTCATCGTCGTCATCATCGAAGTCGTCGTCATCCACCTCATCTGCCGGCTTGACGCCAGCGCGGCGCAACGCCCGCTGATCGTCGAGCGCCTGCAGACGGGCACGCGCCTCGTCTTCGATCTGCTGATCCAGCTCGGCAAGCGCCTCGGCATAGGCCGGCTCTTCGCTAATACGCAGCGCTCGCTCATCCAGATAACGCATGATCGCCTGGCTCAATTCCTCGGTGCCTTCCCGCTCCAACGCGGAAATCACAAAAACCGGCCCAGTCCACTCGAGACGATCCACCACCTGACGCATGCGCTCCTCGCGCTCCTCGTCGAGTAGCTGATCAGCTTTGTTCAGCACCAGCCAGCGATCACGCTGAGCCAGCGCGGGGCTGAATTTCTCAAGCTCGTTGAGAATGACTTCGGCCGCATCGGCAGGATCACTTTCATCGAGCGGCGCCATGTCGACCAAGTGCAGCAGCAAACGAGTGCGCGCTAGGTGCTTGAGGAAGCGAATCCCCAGCCCCGCACCTTCCGATGCACCTTCGATAAGGCCCGGAATGTCGGCAATCACGAAGCTTTTGTAGCGCCCCACGCTGACTACACCAAGGTTCGGTACCAGCGTGGTGAATGGGTAGTCCGCGACCTTCGGCTTGGCAGCCGACACGGAGCGGATGAACGTGCTCTTGCCGGCATTGGGCAGACCCAGCAGACCGACATCAGCAAGTACTTTCAACTCAAGCTTCAAATCGCGCGCGTCGCCCGGCTTGCCCGGCGTGGTCTGCCGAGGCGCCCGGTTGGTGCTGGATTTGAAGCGCGTGTTACCCAGACCATGCCAGCCACCCTGCGCGACCAGCAGGCGCTGACCAGCCTTGGTCAGGTCGCCAATGACTTCCTGCGTTGCCGCATCAATCACGGTCGTGCCGACCGGCACCGGCAGAATCAAATCCTCACCCTTGGCACCAGTACATTCGGTGCTGCCACCTTTCTGGCCATTCGGCGCATTGAAGCGACGGGTGTAGCGGTAGTCGACCAGCGTGTTGAGGTTTTCGTCGGCCATCAGATAAATAGAGCCGCCGTCACCACCATCGCCGCCGTTGGGGCCGCCTTTCTCGATGAACTTCTCGCGACGGAAGCTCATCATGCCATTACCACCGTCACCGGCCTTTACAAAAATCGATACTTCATCGACGAATTTCATGGGAACGCCTCCCGCCGCAAGGACGGGCTAGAAAACAGGAATATAAGGGTCTTGCAGAACCCAGCGAAAACTAGAGCAAAGCAGTGTTTTGCAAGAGCCCTATAGAGGATACAGAAACAAAAAAGCCCCGTCGCATGACAGGGCTTTTCCAGCAACGCCGCAGTTAGGCTGCGACGACGCTCACGTAGCGACGGCCAAAAGCGCCCTTCACTTCGAACTTGATCACGCCTTCGACTTTCGCGAACAGGGTGTGATCCTTGCCCATGCCAACGCCGTAACCGGCGTGGAACTGGGTGCCGCGCTGACGCACGATGATGTTACCGGCCTTGATGACCTGGCCGCCGTACATCTTCACGCCAAGTCGTTTGGCTTCTGAGTCGCGACCGTTGCGGGTAGAACCGCCAGCTTTTTTGTGTGCCATGAGTTCAATACTCCTATAAGGGGATTCAGGCCCGATTAGCCCTGAATACCGGTGATTTTGACCTCAGTGAACCACTGACGGTGGCCCTGACGCTTCATGTGGTGCTTACGACGGCGGAATTTGATGATGGTGACCTTGTCGTGACGGCCCTGAGCAATCACTTCAGCAGTGACCTTGGCACCATCGACCACCGGAGCGCCGATTTTGACATCATCGCCGTTACCAACCAGCAGAACGCGGTCAAAAGTGACTGCTTCGCCAGTGGCAACTTCGAGTTTTTCAATTTTGAGGTATTCGCCTTCGGCGACCTTATATTGCTTGCCGCCAGTAACGATAACTGCGTACATCTTGTATCTCCGTTGATCCTGCTCACCCAGCGCTTAAGTGAAATAGTTGGTGGCTGGCATGGCTGCTCAAGGTCCGGAGGGACGCTCTTGCAATTGCGTAAGGCAGGGAAATGCCCAGGGGGAATGTTCAGGGTCCGCGATTGTACGCATCCGCCAGACCCGGCGCAATAGCCGCCTGGCCTCGCCTTGACAGTACCAGACCCGCCCCATAGCATGCCGCGCAACCTCCGAGGAGTACTCGTCCCCGATGCACCCCCAGTCCTTTTACCAAGTAGTGGCTGACGATTTTGCCGCAGTCGACGGCATCATCCGTAACCAGCTGACGTCTCGCGTACCGCTGGTTGAAAAGATCGGGGACTACATCACTTCCGCCGGCGGTAAGCGCCTGCGTCCGCTGCTGGTCCTGCTCAGCGGCAACGCGCTCGGCCTCAAGGGTGATCAGCTGCGCCTACTGGCCGCCATCATCGAATTCCTGCACACCTCGACCCTGCTGCATGACGACGTGGTCGACATGTCCGGCATGCGCCGCGGCCGCTCCACCGCCAATGCACTATGGGGCAACGCCCCAAGCGTACTGGTCGGCGACTTCCTTTATGCACGTTCGTTCGAAATGATGGTCGACTTGGGCTCGATGCCAGTCATGCGCATCATTTCCCAGGCCACGCGCGTGATTGCCGAAGGCGAGGTGCTGCAGCTGTCCAAAGTCCGCGACGCCAGCACCACCGAAGAAATCTATATGGAGGTCATTCGCGGCAAGACGGCCATGCTGTTCGAAGCCTCCACCCACAGCGCCGCCACTCTGGCCGAGGCCAATGAGGAACAACGCGAAGCGCTGCGCACCTTTGGCGACTATCTTGGCATTGCCTTCCAGCTAGTCGATGACCTGCTCGATTACCAGGGAGATGCCGAAACCCTGGGCAAGAACGTCGGTGACGACCTGGCTGAAGGCAAGCCGACCCTGCCGCTGATCTACACCATGCGCGAAGGCACCGATGAGCAGGCCGCACTGGTGCGCAAGGCCATCCAGAAAGGCGGTATCGAAGACCTCGAAAGCATCCGCAGCGCCGTACAGGCCTGCGGCGCGCTGGAATACACCGCACGCCTGGCACGCGACTATGCCGATCGAGCAATCGACTGTCTTGAACTGCTTCCGGCCAACGCGTATCGCGATGCACTGGTAGAACTCAGCCGCTTCGCCGTCGCTCGCACGCACTGATCCAGCAAACAGGGTGCAATTGGCACCCTTCAGTTCTTATCCGCCCGCCTCGCCCTTCTTCAACAGTCCAATCCGCCATTGATCCCGGAGAGCATATTGCGCTTGCATCTTTGCAAATAGCAATTATTCTCATTAAGGAAATCAACTGGAGCCGAACATGACTTATCTGATTGATGCATGGCTGGACCGCCCACAACCCTACCTGCGCATACTCGATCGCGATACCGGTGCGGTGTGCATTTCGTTGGAGGGAGACGCCCTGAACGAGCTTCGTGACCAGGGCGACCTGGATCTGCAGGAGCTGAGCACCAGTGAACCCTGCGTGCTCAAGGAACAGGTACGCAACCTGTTCCTGTTCTCCTACGCCCGGGCGTTGCGCCCGTAGCGAACTGGTTGCCGTTACAGAACGGCCAGCAACTCGACATCAAAAACCAGCACGCTGTGTGGCGGAATGCTGCCGACACCCTGGGCGCCGTAGGCAAGTTCACTCGGCACATAGAGACGCCACTTGCTGCCGACGCCCATCAGTTGCAGCGCTTCGGTCCAGCCGGCGATCACGCCGCCCACAGGAAACTCGGCAGGCTGGCCGCGCTGGTAGGAGCTGTCGAATACAGTGCCGTCGATCAGGGTGCCGTGGTAATGCGTACGGACCTGATCCTCACGGCTCGGCTTAGCGCCTTCGCCGGCTGTCAGAACTTCGTACTGCAGCCCCGAGGCCAGGGTGATGACGCCTTCGCGCTTGGCATTTTCGGCGAGGAACGCCTTACCCTCGCCGGCAGCGGCTTCGGCCTTCTTCTGGGCTTCGGCCTGCATGCGCTCGCGGATCACGGCGAAGCTGGCGTTCAGGTCTTCCGGGCTGACCTGGCTGGCCACACCGCCAAAGGCGTCGCGGATCCCAGCGATGACCGCATCCAAGCTGATGCCGGGCGGCGGATTCTCGCGCAGCTGATCGCCCAGCTGGCGGCCGATGCCATAGCTCACGCGCGTTTCGTCGGTGGTTAGGTTGAGGTCGGTCATGCCTGAGCTCCGCTGGAAAAAAGGGCGGCTAGCCTAGCACAGCTTGCGGCCCGGCCTGCCCGTTCACTCACCTCGTGGCCTAAACGTGCGACTTGCAGCTGGAAGATTTTCGCTCAGTGCTTGGTGATCTTGTCCAGATAACCCATGGCGAAGGCGGAGAAGACGAACGTCAAATGAATGATCACGTACCACATCAATTGCTCGCTCTCGAGCTGCTGAGCGTCCATGAACATGCGCAATAGATGAATGGATGAGATCGCCACGATCGATGCCGCGACCTTCATTTTCAACGAGCCGGAATCGATCTTCCCCAGCCAATCTAGCTTTTCCTTGCCCTCATCGACGTTCAGTTGCGATACGAAATTCTCGTAACCAGAGAGCATCACCATGACCAGCAGGCCACCGACCAGCGCCATGTCGATCAGCGAAAGCAGTTTGAGGATCAGATCGCCTTCGCTCAGCGAGAGCACGGCCGGGAGGATGTGCCAAATTTCCTGAAAGAACTTGATCGCCAAGGCCAGCAGGGCGAATGCCAGGCCGAAGTAAATAGGCGCAAGCAGCCAGCGGGCCGCATACATGGTGTTCTCGACGAAGCGTTCCATCTGTTCTCACTATGAGGAGCTGATATCGGCAGCGAGTATACGCAGCGCCACAGCGCCTTCAAGAATGCCTTTATGACAGCAGATTTTCGTGTGGATAAGAATCTTGAGCGCCGGCTCGATTCGCAAAGTCAGCTCTGCTAGCCCAGCACGAGCGTCGCCAGGAATCAGGTTCTGGATTCCCAACCGCTCAGATAGCGCGCCTGATTGGCGTTGATCTTGCGCAACTCGGCGTGCATGTGCAGCTGCCAGATCGACGGCGAGTCGGATTCACAATAACCCTGCCCGTGAAGATTGCTGGCGATCGCCTGTAGCACCGTCTCGGCCTCGCGAGGCCCGTGGAATGGGCCCTGCGCCTTGATCGCGGTGGGTTGGCCGGCGTCGATACCGGCCGCACAAAGCAAGGTCCACAAGCCTTGTCCGCCGTTTAGTGGACGAATGATGCATTCGATACGGGTAACCAGACCCAGGCATTGACGATTCAGACAGAGTGTTTGCGACATGACGGCGATCCTCGCGCTCGGTTGCGCACCGTCATCCAGGACGAATGGGCGGGCCAACCTGTTTATCCCCAGAAGTTGTGGATAACCATGTGGACAGAGAGTGGGAATTCTCGTCCACTGCAGACCCGCCGCCGGCCGTATCGTTCCGTCCGGTTTTTGCTCAATGCAGAACCGGTCAGTTCTGCTCGCCCCCCTTCGCTTGTGCCAGCACCTCCTCCGGAGACGCCGCATCGCTTTTGCTGTCGTCCTCGAGTTCGATCTCGGCGATATCGCGCAAGCGCTCCACCACCCGGCCGTTAACGCTGCCTCGGGGGAAGTTTCCGTCCTTGTCCGCCGCACCTACCGGCTCGCCCACCAGCAGCGAAAGCGCCTCATCCACATGGCGGACCGCATATACGTGGAAGCGCCCCTGACGTACGGCTTCCAGCACACGCTCATCGAGCATCAATGTGGTCACATTGGCGAAAGGTATGATCGCGCCTTGCTCGCCGGTCAGGCCGCGCGCTTCGCAGAGACGGAAGAAGCCTTCGATCTTCTCGTTCACCCCACCAACCGCCTGCACTTCACCGAACTGGTTGATCGAGCCGGTGATGGCGAAGCACTGCTTCAACGGCGTACGTGAAATGGCTGAGATCAACGCACAGCATTCGCCGAGCGAGGCACTGTCGCCGTCGACGTAACCGTAGGACTGCTCCAGCGCGATGCTGGCGGAGATCTCAAGCGGGAATTCCTGCGCGTAGCGGCTGCCGAGAAAGCCGGTCAGGATCATCACGCCCTTGGAGTGAATCGGCTGGCCGAGGTTGACCTCGCGCTCGATATCGACGATCCCCGAGCCACCCGGATAGACGGTGGCGGAGATGCGCGCCGGCATGCCGAACGCTGAGTCGCCGACTTCCAGAACGGTGAGTCCGTTGCACTTGCCGATAGCCGCGCCTTCGCTGTCGATGAGGATAACCCCAGCGAGAATGTCCTCGAGAATTCGTGCCGAGACACGACCGGTCCGGGTCGCCTTGGCTTTCAGCGCTCGCTCGATGTGGCCGACATCGGTCACCTCGTCCTTGGCCAACTGGCGAATGAAATCCGCTTCACTGACCAGTTGGAACAGGTCGCCAATACGCGCCGACAAGCGCCCCTGATGCTCGGCCAGGCGCGCGCTGTAGGTCGCCAGACGCGCCACTGCCGCTGCGGTCAGCGGCGCCATGCCCTCTTCCGAGGTGCGCGTCTTCATCAATTGGGCAAACTGTTCGAGACTGTCCTCGGCCAGCGGAATCTCCTCATCGAAATCAACCAGCACACGGAACATCTCCTGGAAATCCGGATCCAGGTCTTGCAGGGTGTAGTACAGCTGCCGAGAGCCGATGATCACCACCTTGACGTTGAGCGGGATGACTTCCGGCGTCAGGGTGACGGTGGCCAGACGCCCCAGCTCGGCCAGCGGCGATTCCATTTTCAGCTTGCGCGACTGCAACGCACGCTTGAGCGCTTCCCAGACGAAGGGCTCGCTGAGCATTTTCTCCGCTTCGAGCATCAGGAAGCCGCCGTTGGCGCGGTGCAACGCACCCGGACGCAGCTGCCGATAACTGGTGTAAAGCGCGCCCTGATCGGTGCTGTACTCGATGCGGCCGAACAGGTTGTCGTAGGTGGGGTGCGGTTCGAACACCACCGGTGCACCGCCGTCCAGCGGGTGCCCGACCACCAGGCTTGGGCTGTACTGTTCTTCCAGCAGCTGGCGGGTCTGGGCGTCCGGGCGATTCTCGTCGACCAGTTGCTCCACCACGGTCTTCAGCAGGTTGACCTGCACGGCCTGCAAATATGCTTCGATGCTCGCGTTTTCACCGTATTTTTCCGACAGCGGCGCCAGCAGCGGCTGCAATGCCTGGCTGATGGTTTCATCGTTGAGCTGACGCAACTGGTTGCTCGACTCGCGCTTCCACTGCGGCAGGCTGGCGAGCCCCTCGTTCAGCTGCACTTCCAGCGCGGAAATATCTTCGTGGTAGCGCTCGCGATCCGCCTCCGGCAGTTGCGCGAACTCGGCTTCGTCCATCGACTTGCCGTCTTTCATCGGCGTGAAGGCTATATTGCTGCTGTCGCGGTAAAGCGCGATTTCCTTCTCCAGCGCGAGCTTCTCGATCACATCGAGCGCTTTGTCGTAGCGCTGATTGAAGGCGCGGTCGATGGCGCTCTTCTTCTGCTGGAAGCTCGGATGTTCGAACACCGCCGGGAAGGTCGCCATGAGATTGTCGATCAGTTGACCGATGTCGGCGATGAATTCCCCCGCGCCGCCCTGGGGCAGTTCCACTACGCGCGGCTCACGGGGCTCGTCAAAATTATTCACGTACACCCAATCCGACGGCGTATCCAGACGCTTGCCTTCAGCCTTGAGGTAACGCCGCACGAAGGAGAAACGCCCCGTACCCGGCTCGCCCATCACGAAGACGTTGTAACCGGGACGCGGCATCGCCACGCCGAATTGCAGGGCCTCGACGGCTCGCTCCTGGCCGAGAACCCCTAGAAAAGGTTCCAGTTCATCAGTGGTCTTGAAGTCGAACTGGCTGGGTTCGAAGGGGCGGGTCAGCGCATCGGGCGCCAGGCGCAGGCCGGCAGCGTCAGTTTGGGGCATCGGGAATCCTTGCTGGAGTGGTCTTATGGCCACGATTGATGCCGCCATTCTGGCGCTGCCATTGCCCTGCTGCAAGCTGGCGGACATACGCCCCGAGGCGGCGGACAACAAGCGTGCGGGCTAGTGGCTGACAGATCGGACAGGTATCTCTCGACTGGATCATGACGCGCCGGCATCCAAGTCTTATCGAAATATTTAGTAGCAAGCTAATAGATAGCACGCATCTAAAGTTTCGCTTCCGCTTGACCTGAATCAACCCTTCGCTTGACGGAAAAAGGCCTCCTAGAACCTGCCAACATCCTATAAGGAGCCCCCTGATGAGCGCCCCACTTCCCCTGTTGCTCGGTGGCCTGCTGCTGATCGCCGGCACCGCCAATGCCGATGAACTGCGCGACCGCGCCAACGCCATCTTCCAACCGATCCCGGACAAGGTCACCGAAGTCCGTGGACAGACCATCAATGAAGACCAGGCAATCCTTGGACACAAGCTGTGGTTCGATCCACGCCTGTCCAGCAGCCATGTGATCAGCTGCAACACGTGCCACAACCTCAGCATCGGCGGCAGCGACAACGTCACCACCTCCATCGGCCATGGCTGGCAGAAGGGTCCGCGCAACTCACCGACCGTGCTCAACGCCGTATTCAACGCCGCGCAGTTCTGGGATGGCCGCGCCAAGGATCTGCAGGAGCAGGCCAAGGGCCCTGTCCAGGCTAGCGTCGAGATGAACAGTACGCCGGAGCGAGTGGAAACGACGCTCCAGAGCATCCCCGAATACGTTGCCGAGTTCACGAAGGCGTTTCCCAACGACAAGGACCCGGTCAGCTTCGACAACATGGCCTACGCGTTGGAGGCCTTCGAAATCAGCCTGACCACGCCCAACTCGCCGTTCGACCGCTTCCTCAAGGGCGACGACAACGCGTTGGATGCGCAGCAGAAAGAAGGCCTGGCGCTGTTCATGGACGCCGGCTGTATCGCCTGCCACAACGGCGTCAACGTCGGTGGCCAGAGCTACTTCCCCTTCGGCGTGATCAAGAAGCCGGGGGCCGAGATCCTGCCGGAAGATGACAAGGGCCGCTTCGCCGTTACCAACACCGCCGCCGACGAGTACGTGTTCCGCGCCGCGCCGCTGCGCAACATCGCGCTGACTCCGCCGTACTTCCACAGCGGCGAGGTCTGGGACCTTGAGCAGGCCGTAGCCATCATGGGCGACAGTCAGCTGGGCCGTCAGCTCAAGGATGACGAAGTCAAGGCCATCACCGCCTTCCTGCACAGCCTGACCGGTGAGCTACCGCAGGTGGCCTATCCGCTACTACCGGCTAGCACGGCGACCACGCCGAAGCCGGAATAAGCCACTCGCTTCCCGGCGCCCGGGCCGGGAGCTCCTTTCAGTATCCCTTTACCACCCCAGTGAGCGAACCGCTCAGCTCGCCGCCTTGAACGGTTCCTCCCCGCCACCGACCTGGCCCGAGCAGGGGGCGGCGGCTGTTCGGGCGCTTGGGAGGCGACTCAGGACCGGTTCTGCGCGCGCAACGCATCGCGAATTTCGGTCAACAGCACCTCTTCCTTGGAAGGCGCTGGCGGGGCCGATGGCGCTTCGGCTTCCTTGCGTTTGAGGTGGTTGATGGCCTTGACCGCCAGGAAGATGGCGAACGCCACAATGGCGAAGTCGAATACCGTTTGGACGAAGCGTCCGTAGCTCAGGGTGACTGCCGGCGTATCACCCACAGCCTGCTTGAGCACGATGGCCAAGTCCGAGAAGTCCACACCGCCGATCAACAATCCCAGCGGCGGAGTGACCACGTCCGCCACGAAGGACGAAACGATCTTGGTAAAGGCTGCACCGACAATAATGCCCACGGCCATGTCGATCACATTGCCCCTGACGGCAAACGCCTTGAATTCGCTGATCAGACTCATATCGAAAAATCCTTACGGTAATTGGCTTGCATCGGAATGCCGTCGTAATACGGCGTAACAACCGTTGTAGAGCATAGGCACCCTTCGGATCGCATACCAGAGCGGCCACACTCCGACGGCTGGAGCGCGAGGTTATTGATCGCTTGATCGCCGTCAACCGGGTAAATAGGCCGCAACGCTAAGGTAGCGGCTCCCCAGTACATTCCCGGAGCAGCTCCATGCACGTCGAACATCACGCATTGATCAAGGACTTCCCAGAAAAGCGCGAGCAGCTGCAAAAACTGCGCATGGAAAACCCAGTCTTCGCCCGTAAGACTGAGGAATACGAAGCGCTGGACAAGCGCATCAGCAGCGCCGCAAACCTGGACGACGCGTCGCTCGAGGCGCTCAAGCAGGAGCGTGAGACTTTGAAGGGCGATATCGCCCGCGACCTCAAGCGTGCCTCCGGCAGTTGCTGTGGCGGCTGCTGCGGCTAAGCCGTCCAAGAACCAAGCCCGCCGCCACGACGGGCTCAACCGCCTGCTAACCGTAGGGCCGAATTCATTCGGCCACCGATTCACAAAGGCCGAACAAGTTCGGCCCCTAGCGTACGACCAGCCGCGTGCTCGCACATGCCTGCTGGGTGGCCGTTGGCGGTGGGTTTTGACGGCCTGCTAGAACAACCCACCAAACCGGAATCCCGACCCGACCCAGACGAACGCCACCGCCGTCAGAGTAATCAGCACAATATGCACGCCCAACTGCGGCAGGCGCTGCGCGTCCAGCTTCGGAATCAGCGCCAGCCGCGCATGCACGCCCAGCGCCGCGGTGAGCGCCAGTAAGATCAGCTTGGCCTGGACTAGCTGAGCGATGGGTGAGTCGCCGAACCACTGCGAATGCGGCAACCAGCGCCCGGCCAGCCAAACTCCCGTGATGATCTGCAGCAACAGGGCAGGAATGCCGACCCGTTCGTAAAGCTGCTCGAAATGGCGCACCGGTTGCACATCGCGACCACGCAACGCACTGGGCAAGACGCTGAACAGCAGCACTAGATGGCCGCCGACCCAGACGCTGGCACCGAGCAGGTGAAGAAACAGCAGATGGCGCATAGGTCTCACTCCGGGACGGTTTCATGCAGTCTGGCGCGTCTTGCGCCCTTTGTGGCTGATGCCGATCAAGCCAGCCGTTATCATGCGACTCCATTTTCCCGACGCGGAGTTCCCCGTGGCCAAGGCCAAGCGCATGTACGGCTGCACCGAGTGCGGCTCGACCTTTCCCAAGTGGGCCGGCCAGTGCGGTGATTGCGGCGCCTGGAACACCCTTGTCGAAACGATCATCGACGGCGCCGCACCGCCGTCCGGGCGTGCCGGCTGGGCGGGTGAACAGGCCAATATCAAAACCCTGGCCGAGGTCAGCGTCGAGGAAGTGCCGCGCTTTTCCACCGCATCCGGTGAACTGGACCGTGTGCTCGGCGGCGGCCTGGTGGATGGTTCGGTGGTGCTGATCGGCGGCGACCCCGGCATTGGCAAATCCACCATTCTGCTGCAGACGCTGTGCGCCATCGCCCAGCGTTTCCCGGCGCTGTACGTCACTGGCGAAGAATCACAACAGCAGGTCGCCATGCGCGCACGGCGGCTGGACCTGCCGCAGGACAAATTGAAGGTGATGACCGAGACCTGCATCGAATCCATCATCGCCACCGCACGGCTGGAAAAGCCCAAGGTGATGGTCATCGACTCGATCCAGACCATCTTCACCGAGCAGCTGCAATCGGCCCCAGGCGGCGTCGCCCAGGTGCGCGAAAGCGCGGCGTTGCTCGTGCGTTTTGCCAAGCAGAGCGGCACGGCGATCTTCCTCGTCGGCCACGTAACCAAGGAAGGCGCCTTGGCCGGGCCGCGCGTGCTGGAGCACATGGTCGACACCGTGCTGTATTTCGAGGGCGAGTCCGACGGCCGTCTGCGGCTGCTGCGCGCGGTAAAGAATCGCTTCGGCGCGGTCAACGAACTCGGCGTGTTCGGCATGACCGACAAGGGCCTCAAGGAAGTCACCAACCCCTCAGCGATCTTCCTCACCCGCGCCCAGGAAGCGGTGCCCGGCAGCGTGGTCATGGCCACTTGGGAAGGCACCCGGCCGATGCTGGTGGAGGTGCAGGCGTTGGTCGACACCAGTCATATGGCCAATCCGCGACGCGTCACCCTCGGCCTGGACCAGAACCGCCTGGCCATGCTGCTGGCGGTGCTGCATCGCCACGGCGGCATTCCCACCTATGATCAGGACGTGTTCATTAACGTGGTGGGTGGCGTGAAAGTGCTGGA
This sequence comes from Stutzerimonas stutzeri, assembly GCF_024448955.1. Lineage (GTDB taxonomy): Bacteria > Pseudomonadota > Gammaproteobacteria > Pseudomonadales > Pseudomonadaceae > Stutzerimonas > Stutzerimonas stutzeri_AQ. The sequence goes on along the minus strand of NZ_JAMOIH010000017.1, from coordinate 57,861 downwards.
AACAGCGTCGGATCTGGCGCTGATGGCCGCGGTGATTTCCAGCCTGCGCAATCGACCGCTGGATACCGATCTGCTGGTATTCGGCGAGGTGGGCCTGTCCGGTGAGATCCGGCCGGTGCCCAGCGGCCAGGAACGACTGAAGGAAGCGGCCAAACATGGCTTCAAGCGCGCCATCGTGCCCAAGGGCAACGCGCCGAAAGAAGCGCCAGCCGGACTGCAGATCATCGCCGTGACGCGTCTGGAGCAGGCGCTGGATGCGCTGTTTGAGTAGCGAAACGACTCAGGTACCGGTCAGCACCGGCTGTTGCTCGGCTGCGCCCCATGAGCTGACGCCGAGCATGCACGCCAAGAGGCCGGTCGTGCCTAAGTCGGCTTTGGACTACAGCACCGGCTGTTCGTCGGGGATGTTCAGCTGAACGCCCATCCTTGCTCCCTCCATGAGAATGTGCCGGCGCATCGCGGCGCTGGCCACGGCGCTGTTCTTGTTGCGTATGGCGCGCACTACTGCCTCGTTTTCCTCCAGCCGCTCGGCCAGATGCTCGGGAGAATTGCGCAGCATGTCCGCACTCTGCTTGAGCGCAATGCTGGTCTGTTGCACCACATTCTGAAAAATCGGGTTGGATGTCAGGGTAAACAGCTCTTCGTGAAAAGCGATGTACGCGTTGGCGCCCGCCTCACTGTCGCTGGCGTCGAGGGCCTCGCGCATGTCCATCAGGATAAGCCGCAACTGGCCAACCTCCTTGCTGCTGATGGCCTGCGCCACGAGTCCGACGATGAAGGGTTCGAGGGAGTAGCGAAGCTGCAGAACGTGTTCCAGGCTGGCGACGGCGACGTTCCCCTGGGCCGCCGGTACGCTTGGCGCATCGAGCACGACGACCCCTTTGCCGGGCATGGTGCGCAACAGCCCCTGGGTTTCCAGGACGATGATCGCCTCGCGCAGGCTCGGACGGCTGATGCCCCACTGCTCGGCGAGTTCACGCTGCCCGGGCAGCATTTCACCTGACCGCCATTGCCCCTGGGCCAGCGCGGAACGAAGCTTCTCTACAATTGAATCGACAACTGTCCGCGAGGTAATCACCGTTCGCTCCATGAAAATTCCAAGTATCGGCCAACCGAGTCTGTCAGCCCAACGCTGACAGACTCAAGCCCTGAGCTGCCGTCCCCTCAATGCTGGAGCGGTGAGCTAGCCTTGAGAGCCTGGAAGCCGTAACCCTCATCACCAGCCAGTACCTTGTTCGCCCGATCGAGGTCGATATCCTTTTCCCAGCGAGCGATAGCCACCGTAGCGACACAGTTGCCGATCAGGTTGGTCAATGCACGGCCGATGCCCATGAACCAATCCACTGCCAGCACCAGCACCAGCCCCACCACCGGGATTGCCGGCACGGCCGTCAGGGTTGCGGCGAGGATGACCAGAGCCGAACCGGGAATGCCGTGGGCGCCTTTAGAGGTAATTAGAGAAACTAGCAGTATCGTCAACAGATCGGAGGTCGCCAGCGGCGTTCCGGTTGCGTTAGCGATGAACACGATGGCCAGTGTCAGGTAGATGGAAAAGCCGTCCAGATTGAATGAATAACCAGTCGGGATGACCAGTCCGACAGTCGAGCTGCCGATACCCAGATGCTCAAGCTTGCGCATGATCTGCGGCAACACCGCATCCGACGACGCCGTTCCGAGGACGATGGTCAGTTCTTCACGCAGATACTTGAACAGCGGCACGATTCTCAGCCCGGACAAGCGCATCACGAAGCCCAGGACGAGCATGACAAAGGCGATGCAGGTGACATAGAACAGCACAACCAGGCCGCCCAGATGCTGCAGCGACTCCAGGCCGTATTTACTAGTGGTGAAGGCAATGGCACCGAACACGCCGATCGGCGCCAGGCGCACGATCATGCCCATGATGCGAAAGATCACGTGGCTCAGCTCATTGATCAGCCTCGAAATGCCGGCAGCCGGCTCGCCCACAAGATTCAATGCGCTACCGAACAGCACCGAGAAGAGCAGCACCTGAAGAATATTGTTCTCGGCAAAGGCACCGACGACGGACGAAGGAATCAGCGCCAACAGGAAGTCGGTCGTTCCCTGCATCTGCTGGCCACGCTCGGCGAACCCGGCGATATCGGCAGCGGCCAGTTCATCCAGATGAATATTGGCGCCACTGCCGACACCGGTACTGAATGCCAGCACCAGCCCGATCACCAGCGCGATGGTGGTCAGCACCTCGAAATAGATGACCGACTTGAGACCTATGCGGCCCACCTTTTTCAAGTCACCGGCACCGGAAATACCACTGACGACAACGCAGAAGACGATCAGGCCGATCAGCATCTTGATCAGCTTGATAAAGCCATCGCCCAAAGGTTTGAGCTGAGTGGAAAATTCAGGAAAGCTGAGTCCGCAGGCGATGCCAAGCATCAACCCCAGAACAACTTGAAGGAATATCGAACGCGAGCACCATTTGAGCATGGGAAGGATCTCTAGTCGGCGTTCCAGCTTCCGCGATCTGCGTACGGTGCCAGAACTTGATTATTGTGGTCTTACCGGTATGTCCAATGCGAGGCCAGTCTCTAGCGACCTAAAGCGTAAAGTCAAGGGATAATCTGAAAATTGAGCTGACCGGTCTTACCAGATAACCGAGCCCACCCACTCCCCATGGCTCGCTTGACGGCTGCGATGAGAAATCGCGATCGCCAGGCGCTTCAGCGCACGTTGCAGCAACCGACCCCGGCTCGTCGGCTGAGTCCGGGCGTTCCTTACGGATTTATTACTGTTTGGCGAGCAGGCTAGTCCGGCGAGAATCGCCCGCCCCTGAGTGCCTGGACGGAGACCGTCAGCACAATTCCAAGCGCGCCATCGCGCCCAAGGGCGACGCGTCAAAGCATGCGCTGACGGGGCTGCAAGGTGCGCGGTTCGGGTAGGCGCTGGACGCGCTGTTCAAAAAGTGCTGAACGCTGGAGAACACTAAGGTCACGCCCCCACATGTCTGTCGAACCCCAGGCGTCTTTCGTTCAGCCTTCCAGCGTTTTCTGGCTTTTTGCTTTATCGGCTCGCGTCGTCACGCTCGCCGAGCGCAGCCAACTCGCGGTCGAGCAACGCTTCATCGCCCAGATTGAGTTCGACCAGACGCCGCAGATGGCTGATCGATTCGACATCAATATGGCGACAGACCAGGCCGATCAGTTCGCCTTCGGCATGCGCCATCTCGACCTCCATGCGCACTTCCGCATCGTCGGATAGACGAATCCGCGCGTGGAACGGTTGCGTGGGGTCGGCATCCCAGCTCGACGGGCGATGGACCAGCAATCCTTTCAATGACAGATCGTGCAGCTCGACCGGCCAGCGGTTCTGGCCCTGGACGAGCTCCGTTACGGCGTCGAAGTCGATACGCTGGAAGCGCCGACGGTCGTGGGTGTTTTCGGTCATGATTTCGGCTCCCGGTAAACTTCTGTGAACTGACAAGACGAGCCCGCCCCAACCAAAGCGGGCTCAGAGCCAACGGCGTACTCGCCGCCGGTAAGCGCGGTATTCGTCGCCAAACAGACACGTCAGCAAATGTTCCTCGTGAACGATCACGGTGCGCTGCATGCAGAGAAACAGCAAGGGTAGCAGCAGCCAGGGCCAGAGACTGGCGAGCAGCAGCGCAATGCCACAATAGATCATCGTATCGGCCAGGTAGATCGGGTTGCGCGTAAAGCTGAACGGCCCGCTCTGCAACAGGCTGCTCGGTTTGCCATAGGGATTGATGGTGGTGCGATGACGAAACATCTCCCATGCCGCCCAGACCATCAGCAGGACGCCCAGTACAATCGAAGCCCAGCCGGCGCAGGACGCCAGCTCATGTACCGGCAGGTCGAGCGGCACCCCGCTCGCCAATCCCCAGGCACCGCCGATGAAGATCAGGTAGACCAAGGGAGGCGGAGCTCTCATTCCGAGTGATTTGTCAGTCATGCAGATTCCGGAGACTGTTGGTTGCATTCGATGTGGCAGCGCCACGGCCAATAGACCACACCGCCTGCGTTTGAGCGTGACAGCCGCCGTTAGTGCTGTCCCGGCAACCAGCCATGCACCATCGCATGCTTCATCAGATCCGCCGGCCGATCGATATCGAGCTTGCGGCGGATGCTCAGCCGATGGGTTTCCACCGTCCGCACGCTGATTTGCAGCGTACGCGCCATGGTCTTGTTGTTATGCCCCTGGGCGAGCATGAGCAACACCTCGCGCTCGCGTGGCGTCAGTTCGCGCTCTTCGCCGCCGCGGCTGGCCAGTTTCTCGGCAATCCCTTCGCTGTAGTAGGTGTTACCGGCAGCAATCGCTTCGATCGCGACGATGATTTCGCGCGATGGCGCATCCTTCAGCACGTAACCGTGGGCGCCGACTTTAACCGAGGTGGTTACGTATTCCTGGTTGTCGTACATGCTCAGAATCAGCACGCGAATCCTTGGAAAGCGCTCGCGGAGCGATTGCGTCAGTTCGAGACCGTTGACGTCCTTTAGCCCGATGTCCATCAGCACCACGTCTGCTGTCACACGTTCGAGCAGGTCGATCGCCTCGGCACCGCAGCCGGCCTCCCCTACTACATCCAGTTCGGGCACGGCCATCAGCAACGCGCGGATGCCGTCCCGAACCAAGGCATGGTCGTCGATCAGTACCACCTTAATGCGAGCTTTCGGGTTCATTGAGCGAGCCTCTTATTATTTGGATCGATGTTTGTCAGCCGGCCCGTGCCGGCAAGGTCACGTCCAGCTCGGTACCGCCGGCGGCAGATAGCAGACTGAAACGTCCACCGAAGTGCTCCACCCGTTCACGGATGTTGCGCAAGCCGATACCGCTGCCCTTGATGCTATCGAGCCGACGCGGGTCGAAGCCGATGCCGTCGTCTCGAACGCGCAAGCGCACAGAGGCTTCGTCCCCGTCCAGGCTGATATGAACAGACTGCGCCGCGGCGTGCCGGTCGATATTGGTCAGCGCCTCCTGCAAGACCCGGAACAGCGCGACGGCCACCGAATCGTCCGGTTCTCCGTCGCCAAGCGCGTTGCTGTATCGCATCTTCAGCCCACTGCGCTGCTCGAACTCGGCCACGAGCTGGCCAATCGCCGCCGATAATCCCAGCGTGTCGAGCAGTGAGGGATGCAGGTCGTGAGAGATTCGCCGCACCTCGCCTATCGCGCCAGCCAGTCGCTCGATACCCATATCAAGCGTCGTCTGCGCCTTCGGGTTGCCGCTGGCCAGTTCATGGCTGGCCAGCTCGAACTGGAACTTGATCGACACCAGCAGCTGACTGATGCCGTCGTGCAACTCTCGGGAGACGCGCGAGCGCTCTTCTTCCTGCAGGCTGACGATGCGCTGAGTCAGCAGCTGCAGCTTGCGATCGGCCAACCGTCGCTCACTGACGTTCAGCGTCAGCCCGCTGGCAAATACCAGCAATACGGCCACCAACGCCACGGCAGCAATCGCAAGCATGGTGGTGTGGATGCCGCTGGCGACCTCTTCACGCACTTGCAGAATCGCCTGATCCACATCCTCGAGGTAGATGCCGGTTCCTAGCATCCAGCCCCAGCGTTCGAGCATCACCACATAGGCCAGTTTCGCCGCGAACTGGCCGGTCGAGGGCTTCTGCCAGACGTAGCGCTGGAAGCCTTTGCCGGTCTGAGCGCTGTGCATCAAGGCCTGGATCACCGGCAGACCGTTGGGGTCGGTCATATTCCACAGGTCCTTGCCGACCAGCTCGCTCTGCCGCGGATGCATCAGGTTGCGCCCGTTGCGGTCGTAGACGAAGAAGTAACCGTCGCTGCCGAAACTGAAGCGTCCTAACGCGGCGAGCACCTTCCGTTGGGTTTCTTCATCGTCGAGGCCAGCGTCGTAGAGCGGCGCGATGGTGCTGAGGGCCATTTCGACATAGTTCTTCAACTCGGCCTGCTTGCTCGCCAGGATACTGCTTTCGATCAGTTGCGCCTGTTGCTCACCGAGGCGCTGGTTCTGGAACAGCACCAGCGCGCAGACCACCGCCACGGCCAGCAGCAGTGGCAGGATGCTGAGTGCGGCGATCTTGTGCCTGAGCTGCATTGAGCGTCTCCGGATAACACGAATCTTGCTGAACGCTGCAAGATCGTCATCTGGTAAAAACGAAAAAGCCCGGCAAATAACCGGGCTTCTCCATGCTGCGCTGAATATTACTTACCGTAGACCGGGAACTTGGCGCAGATCGCTTCAACCTTGCCGCGCACCGCCTCGATCACCGACTCGTCACCCATGTTGTCGAGGATGTCGCAGATCCAGCCGGCGAGATCGCGGCACTCGGCTTCCTTGAAGCCACGAGTGGTGACCGCCGGAGTACCGATACGCAGGCCGGAGGTGACGAAAGGCGAGCGCGGATCGTTCGGCACGCTGTTCTTGTTCACGGTGATGTGAGCATTGCCCAGGGCCGCATCGGCGTCCTTACCGGTGATGTCCTGCTTGATCAGGCTGAGCAGGAAGAGGTGGTTCTGGGTGCCGCCGGAGACCACATCGAAGCCGCGCTGGATGAACACTTCGGCCATGACCTGAGCGTTCTTCACGACCTGCTGCTGGTAAGCCTTGAACTCGGGCTGCAGCGCTTCCTTGAAGCACACCGCCTTGGCCGCGATCACGTGCTCCAGCGGGCCGCCTTGGGCACCGGGGAATACGGCGGAGTTGAGCTTCTTCTCGATCTCGGCGTTGGCCTTGGCGAGAATCAGGCCGCCGCGTGGGCCGCGCAGGGTCTTGTGGGTAGTGGTGGTGACCACGTCGGCGAAGGGAACCGGGTTCGGGTAGACGCCCGCGGCGACCAGACCGGCCACGTGGGCCATATCGACGAACAGGTAGGCGCCAACCTTGTCGGCGATTTCGCGGAAGCGGGCGAAATCCAGTACTTGGGAATAGGCGGAGAAGCCGGCAACGATCATCTTCGGCTTGTGCTCGACGGCCAGGCGCTCGACTTCGTCGTAATCGATCAGGCCCTGGTCGTTGATGCCGTACTGCACGGCGTTGTACAGCTTGCCGGAGGACGAAACGCTAGCGCCGTGGGTCAGGTGGCCGCCGTGGGCCAGGCTCATGCCGAGGATGGTGTCACCAGCGCTGAGCAGCGCCAGGTAGACCGCAGCGTTGGCCTGGGAGCCAGCGTGGGGCTGGACGTTGGCATAGTCGGCGCCGAACAGCTCCTTGGCGCGGTCGATGGCCAGTTGCTCGACCACGTCGACGTACTCGCAACCACCGTAGTAGCGCTTGCCCGGATAGCCTTCGGCGTATTTGTTAGTCAGCACCGAACCCTGGGCTTCCATCACTGCCGGGCTGGTGTAGTTCTCCGAGGCGATCAGCTCGATGTGGTCTTCCTGGCGCTGGGCTTCCTGCTCCATGGCAGCGAAAAGATCGGCGTCGTATTTGGCGAGGGTCAAATCACGGCTGAACATGGCGGTCCCCTGAGAATCAGCTGGCGTTGGATAAAAGAGAGGCGCGGATTCTACCCCATCCACCAGATCGCGGGTATGAACTGTGGTCATGGGCAACATGAATGCTGAGACGGAAAAAAGCGCTGGAGGCTGGAAAGCTGGTCGTTGCGAAAAAATACGATCGGCGTTCCGCGCACCACGCTTAGCCTGCGACAGTTGTGTCGATCGTCCGCTCCTCACCCAAATAGGTCGACAGCCCGTTGGCCGGCATCGGTCGGCCGAGGAAAAAACCCTGCACCTCGTCGCAGTCATGCTCGCGCAGGAAGTCCAGCTGAGCTTGTGTTTCCACGCCTTCGGCTATTACAGACAACCTTAGGCTGTGTGCCATGGCGATGATCGCGTGGGCGATCTGCGTATCCTGCTCGCCCGCCGGCACGCCGTCGACGAAGCTGCGGTCGATCTTCAGCACGTCGATGGGGAACGCCTTCAAATAATTCAGCGATGAATAGCCGGTACCGAAATCGTCGATCGCAAGGGAGAGTCCGAGACGCTTGAGCGAATCCAGGGTGCGCATCGCTCCATTGACATCCTGCATCAGAATGCTTTCGGTCAGCTCCAGCTCCAGTCGGCCCGGCAGGATGTCGCTGGACGCCAGAATCGCAGCGATGCGCTGACCGAGCCGGCCGTCGGCGAACTGCCTGGCGGAAAGGTTCACCGAGACTTTCGGCACGACAAGCCCCTGCGCCTGCCACTCGACGATCTGCCGGCAGGCTTCGCGGAGCACCCAGTCGCCGACTTCGACTACCAGCCCAAGCTCTTCCAGCGCCGGGATGAAATCGTCTGGCGATACCAGGCCACGCAGTGGGTGCTGCCAGCGCAACAGCGCCTCGACGCCGGTCAGGGTGTGGCCATCGACGAGGAATTGCGGCTGGTAATGCAGCACGAACTGCCGCTGCTCGAGCGCGTGGCGCAGATCGCTTTCCAGTTCGAGACGCTCCAGCGCGCGGGCATTCATTTCGGCCTGGTAGAACTGGAAATTGTTCTTGCCGCGCTCCTTGGCGTAGTACATCGCCGTATCGGCGTTCTTCATCAACTGGCTGAGGTCGTTGCCATCCTGCGGGCTGAGGGCGATGCCGATGCTGGCGGTGACGAAGAACTCCCGACCCGACAGCACGAATGGCTCGGTCAGGCTGGCCAGAATGCGTTCGGCAACCTGGATCGCACGGCTCAGGGCTTCATCGCGGTCGCCGCTGGGGCGCAGAAGAAAGGTGAACTCGTCGCCGCCCATGCGCGCCACCGTATCGTCTTCATCGACGCATGAAGCCAGACGCGCGGCGACATCCTTGAGCATCCGATCGCCCGCAGCGTGGCCCAGCGAGTCGTTGATCGGCTTGAACCGATCCAGATCGAGAAACATCAGCGCCACCCAGCCACCCCGCCGCGCGGCCAGTTGCAGGCTGCTGTGCAGGCGATCCTGGAATAACGTCCTGTTGGGTAATTGAGTCAGGCCATCGTAATAGGCCAGGCGATGGATGCGCTTCTCGCTGGCCTTGCGCTCGCTCATGTCGCTAAAGAAGCAGACGTAGCTGACCAAGTCGTTTTCAGCGTCGCGCACGGCGGTAATGCCGACCCAGCACGGATAGGTTTCGCCCGTCTTGCGCTTGAGCCAGAACTCGCCTTCCCAGGTTCCGGCTTGAAGAATCTTGTCGCGAACGAAGGTCATCTGGTTGGCTTGCTGTCGATCCGCGCTGAGTGCCGTCGGCAGCTTGCCCAGTATTTCGTCGGTGCGATAGCCAGTGATGCGCTGGAACGCCGCGTTGACCTGGACGATCTGGCCAGCCGGATCGGTAACCACGATAGCGGCGGTGGAATGGTCGAATACCGTCGCGGCGCGGCGCAGCGCCTTCTCCGCCTGGCGCTGCTCGCTTATGTCACGGGCGATGCACAATGCGCCGTCGAAACGATTGTTTTCGTTCCAGAGCAACATGACTCGCAACTCGAGCGCGAGCGTTCGACCGTCGGCGGCAACACAATCGAAGTACAACGTTTCGCCTTGCAGGCTCTCCCCGAGTTCGGCGATCGCTGCCGGATTAGCCGAAGCCTTGCGCACTCGGCGCATCAAATCGTAGAACCCAGCGGCCTGACGCGGCTTGGTCACCACCCGATCCAGACCATGACGGGCCACCCATTCGGGGCTGTAGCCCAGCATGGTTTGCACCGACGGACTGATGTAATTGATGCGTACCGCGCTGTCAGTGGTGAAGATCAGATCGCGCAGGCTGTCGGCCAGCATGCGGTACCGACGCTCACTAACACGCAGGGAATGGCTGTGCTCGATATTGGCGGTGACATCCCGGGCTACGCCGATCAGCCGCTGCACCCGCCCCTGCGCATCGCGCGCCAGCACCTGTTCGGAAACGCTAAACCAGTGCCACTTGCCGTTACGGTGGCGCCAACGCAGCAGAGATTCCTGGCTCTGACCGTCGGTAATCGAGCCGCGCAGGGCGAGCAGCCGCGCGATGTATTCCTGGTCGTCGGGGTGACTGATGCGCTGCCAGAAGAAATTGGCATCTTCGCCGCGCTCCTCTTCGCTGTAACCCAGGCGCGAGGCCAGGTTGTTATTGCTGAACAACAGCTTGCCCGCCACCAGATCCTGCACATAAAGCGTGTCGGGCACCGCACGCAGCACCTCGGACCAGAAGCGCTCCCGCTCCGCCAGCGCTGTCTGCGCCTGCTGTTCACGCGTGATGTCGCGCATGACCCAGACGAAACCGGAAGGCTGCGCATTGCCGTCCAGGCACAGTGCTCGGCGGGTCATGGAATATAGGTGTGTTTCCCCATCCTGCAGCCGTCGCACGGGCTCCAAATCGAGATCGGAGCGCGGATCGCCGGCCTCGAATGCATTGCGGCAGAGCGTCGGCAGCAGCTCCTGCAATCGATAACGTCCCACGTCTCGATTGTTCAGGCCGAACATCGACCCGGCCTGGCTGTTGAGATACAGCAGCCGACCGGTGAGGTCGCTGATGAGGATACGTTCTTCGATGGCGTCCAGTATGGAGTCCGAATAACGCAACGCTTGCCAACGGGAAACAGAACGCCGGGGCGACAGACAGCGGCTAAACACCCGGCCCGCCAGTTGGCCGAGCCTGGTGAACCACTCGGAACGGGACGAGCGCGGCTGAAGGGGATCAGTATCGGCCAAGCGGATCGGACCTATGTGATAAGGCGAGAAAAGCCATACAGCTAACGCGAAAAGAACGCAATGATGCCCCGTTAAGCGGCAAAATGCCATCACGCTGAGGCATGGCCGGTGGTTTGCCCTGTCATGAGCATTCCGGTAGCTTTGCCGAACTGTTCTGACCCGTCCCTGCGACGGGGTCTTCCTTCCTCTATTCTTTGTCACGGGCATTCGTTTCCATGGCTCAATACGTCTATACCATGCATCGGCTGAGCAAGGTCGTTCCGCCGAAACGCGAGATTCTCAAGAACATTTCCCTGTCCTTTTTCCCTGGCGCCAAGATCGGCGTGCTCGGCCTCAACGGCGCGGGTAAATCCACGCTGTTGAGAATCATGGCCGGCGTCGACAAGGAGTTCGACGGAGAGGCGCGGGCGATGCCCGACCTGAACGTGGGTTATCTGCCCCAGGAACCCGAGCTCGACCCGAGCAAAACGGTTCGCGACGTGGTTGAAGAAGCAGTCAGCAGCATCAAGGACGCGCAGGCGCGCCTCGATGAGGTCTACGCTGCCTACGCCGAACCCGATGCCGACTTCGACAAGCTGGCCGCCGAACAGGCCAAGCTCGAAGCTATCCTGCAGGCCAGCGACGGCCATAACTTGGAGCGCCAGCTGGAAGTGGCCGCCGACGCCCTGCGTCTGCCGCGCTGGGACGCCAAGGTCGGGCACCTGTCCGGTGGCGAAAAGCGCCGCGTGGCCCTGTGCCGTCTGCTGCTCTCGGCGCCCGACATGCTGCTGCTGGACGAACCGACCAACCACCTGGACGCCGACTCGGTGGCCTGGCTGGAACACTTCCTCCACGACTTCCCCGGCACCGTGGTGGCGATCACCCACGACCGTTACTTCCTCGACAACGTCGCCGGCTGGATTCTCGAACTCGACCGCGGCGCGGGCATTCCCTACGAGGGCAACTATTCCGGCTGGCTGGAAGCGAAATCCAACCGTCTGGCTCAGGAATCCAAACAGCAGTCGGCCCATGAAAAGGCCATGAAGGAAGAGCTGGAGTGGGTGCGCAAAGGCGCTAAGGCCCGCCAGGCCAAGTCCAAGGCACGCCTGCAGCGCTTCGAGGAACTGCAGTCGCAGGAATTCCAGAAGCGCAGCGAAACCAACGAAATCTACATCCCGGCCGGACCGCGCCTGGGCGATAAGGTCATCGACTTCAAGAACGTGACCAAGGGATACGGCGATCGCGTACTGATCGAAGACCTTTCGTTCAGCATGCCCAAGGGCGCCATCGTCGGTGTGATCGGCGGCAACGGCGCGGGCAAATCGACGCTGTTCCGCATGCTCATGGGCAAGGAGCAGCCGGACTCGGGCAGCATCGAGATCGGCGATACCGTACAGGTCGCCTGCGTCGACCAGAGCCGCGAGGATCTGGACGGCAGCAAGACGGTGTGGGAAGCGGTGTCCGATGGCTCCGACATGATCCGCATCGGCAACTACGAAGTCCCGTCGCGCACCTACGTGGGGCGCTTCAACTTCAAGGGCGGTGACCAGCAGAAGTTCGTCAAGGACCTGTCCGGCGGTGAGCGCGGTCGCCTGCATCTGGCGTTGACGCTCAAGGAAGGCGCCAACGTGCTGCTGCTCGACGAACCGTCCAACGACCTCGACGTGGAAACGTTGCGTTCACTGGAAGAAGCGCTGCTGGACTTCCCCGGCGCGGCGATCGTGATTTCCCACGACCGCTGGTTCCTGGACCGGGTCGCCACGCATATCCTCTCCTACGAGGACAACGGCGACATCGTCTTCTTCGAGGGGAACTACACCGAGTACGAGGCCGACCGCAAGAAGCGCTTGGGCGACGCCGCCGCTCAGCCGCATCGCGTCAAATACAAGAAGTTGGCCCAGTAACACGACCGAAAACGGAGCCGAAAGGCTCCGTTCTTCTATCGGCTTTCCTGTGGCCGGAAGCGCCGAGCCTCGATGCGACCAAGCGAGCCATGGCGCTAGGCCTGATCGCATCCTGCCGCAGCGAGTGCCTTGACGATCTGCTCGACGACCTCTTCCGGTGTCTGGCGGACATCCATGATCAGCGCCTCGCTCTTCTCTGGCGGCTCGAGATTGGCGAGCTGATCATCCAGCAGCGCAGAGGCGAAAAAATGTCCGCGACGATTGGCGATGCGCTCCTCCAGCACGTCCCGCGGTCCCTCGAGAAAAACCAGCCTCACATCGGCGACTTCACCACGCAGTATGTCGCGATACCGACGTTTGAGCGCTGAACAGGCAAACACATGATCCTTGCCCTGACTCGCCCGCTCAGCGATGGCTTCATGCATCGCCTGCAGCCACGGCTGGCGGTCCTCATCGGTGAGAGGAATTCCGGCGGCCATTTTTGCCTTGTTGGCAGGTCCGTGATACTCATCGGCATCCGAGAAACCACACCCCAGACGAGCGGCCAACTGCTCGCCAATAGTCGTTTTGCCGCTTCCAGATACACCCATGATCACGACTATCACTTGCACCCCTTGGTTTTCTTCCGGCAGTTAAGAATTCGAGGCCTGCAGCAAACCTCCGACGCCGTGCCAGGGCGCGCACGCCTCCTTTTTTCGGTCATACGGGCGCACCGAAGTTCCTTGCTTCGCGACGCGCAGTTCACAGCCGAACCGGATCATTCATGCACCAGGATGCGACACTTCGGACCATGTGGCACCTTCACGGTGCAAAAGTTGTTTGTTAGAGTCGCCGCCCAAAAAAATTTTAATGACTGCTGCTAGCGGTCCGACGAGGGCTCTTTAAATGATCGAATCCGTTGACGCCTTTCTTGCCCGTGTTAAGCAGCGCGACCCCCATCAACCAGAGTTTCACCAGGCCGTAGAAGAGGTCGTACGCAGCCTCTGGCCCTTCCTCGAAGCCAACCCGCGCTACATGCAGGCCGGCATTCTGGAGCGGATGGTCGAGCCCGAGCGGGCAATCATGTTCCGGGTGCCCTGGGTCGACGATCAGGGTCAGGTACGGGTCAACCGCGGTTTCCGCATTCAGATGAACAGCGCCATCGGCCCATACAAAGGCGGCTTGCGCTTCCACCCTTCGGTCAACGTTGGCGTTCTTAAATTTCTCGCGTTCGAGCAGGTCTTCAAGAATTCCCTGACCTCGCTGCCCATGGGCGGCGGCAAGGGGGGCTCGGATTTCAACCCCAAGGGTAAGAGCGACAACGAAGTCATGCGCTTCTGCCAGTCGTTCATGAGCGAGCTGTACCGCCACATCGGCGCAGATCTGGACGTGCCGGCCGGTGACATCGGTGTCGGCGGCCGTGAAATCGGCTTCATGTTCGGCCAGTACAAGCGCCTGTCCAACCAGTTCACCTCAGTTCTCACCGGCAAGGGCCTGGCCTACGGCGGCAGCCTGATTCGCCCGGAAGCCACCGGCTACGGTTGCGTCTATTTCGCCGAGGAGATGCTCAAGAGCACGCGCAGCGGTTTCGAAGGCAAGCGCGTGTCGATCTCCGGCTCCGGCAACGTGGCGCAATACGCTGCGCAAAAGGTCATGGAGATGGGCGGCAAAGTCATTTCCCTGTCCGACTCGGGCGGCACCCTGCACTTCGCCGACGGCATGACCGAAGAGCAGTGGGCCTACCTGATGGACCTGAAGAACGTCCGTCGCGGTCGCCTGGAAGAAATGGGCGCCCACTTCGGCGTGACCTACCTGGCTGACCAACGTCCCTGGAGCCTGCCGTGCGACATCGCCCTGCCCTGCGCCACCCAGAACGAACTGGACGGCGAAGACGCGCGCACCCTGCTCAAGAACGGCTGCATCTGCGTGGCCGAAGGCGCCAACATGCCGTCCACCCTGGAAGCGGTGGACCTGTTCATCGAGGCCGGCATTCTCTACGCGCCAGGCAAAGCCTCCAACGCCGGCGGCGTGGCCTGTAGCGGCCTGGAAATGAGCCAGAACGCCATGCGCCTGCACTGGACCGCTGGCGAGGTGGACACCAAGCTGCACAGCATCATGCAGTCCATCCATCACGCCTGCGTCGCCTACGGCGAAGAGAACGGCCGCATCAACTACGTCAAAGGCGCCAACATCGCCGGCTTCGTCAAAGTTGCGGACGCCATGCTGGCTCAAGGTGTCGTTTAACGGCAGCTTGAAGCGGGACGCCTGAAGCTGAAAGCAAAAGCCCCCACCGGACTATCCGGCGGGGGCTTTTCGTTTAAGAGGTTGAGGCGAAGCCCGTAGGGTGGGCTTTAGCCCACCGCAGCAAGGGCCGGACTTGAAAAACATCGGTGGGCTGAAGCCCACCCTACTTATTGGCGACCATCCCGCGTTACCTACGTCGCTTTTTCTTCCAGCTAGCCCCTTACCAATAATTCTCCACCGCCACTTGCCCCGGCCTGCGGGTCAGCGCCAGGTTGAGGTCGCGTGTCTTGAGGATAGCGCGGGTGTCTTCGATCATCTGCGGGTTGCCGCAGAGCATGATGCGCGAGTGCTCGGGCTCCAGCTTCAAATCGGCGGCGCGTTCCAGTTCGCCATTTTCGATCAGCGCGGTGATACGCCCGCTCAGCGCGCCGCGCACCTGCTCGCGAGTGACGACCGGCAGGTAGGTCAGCTTGCCGCCCAGTCCTTCCAGGTATTCGCGCTCCGGCAGTTCGCGGATCAGCTGCTGATAGGCCAGTTCCGATTCGGTGCGCGCGCTGTAGACCAGCACGATGCGCCCGAAACGCTGCCAAACCTCGAAGTCCTGCAGAATCGACAGAAACGGCGCCAACCCGGTGCCGGTGGCCAGCAGCCAGAGATCGCGCCCGTCGGGGAAGCGGTCCAGGGTCAGAAAGCCGAACGCCTGCTTGTCGATCAACAACTCATCGCCGGGTTTGAGCCGACTCAACTCGCTGGTGAACTCGCCGTCCGGCACCACGATTGAGAAAAAGTCGAGAAACTCGTCGTGCGGTGCCGACACCATCGAATAGGCGCGCCAGACGATGCTGCCACTGGGCTTGCGCACGCCCAGCCGGGCGAACTGGCCGGCGGTGAAACGGAAGCCCGGGTCGCGCGTGGTGCGCAGGGTAAACAGGCTGGGCGTCAGCGTCTGCACCTCGAGCAGGCGCTGGCGGGTGAACTTCTCTTCGCTGACGGTCATACTTCGCTCCCTTCGCGGACATCTGCGGATTCGAGGGTAAACCCCTTGATACACCTTTCCGACGCCGACAAACACCGCCAGTTCTTATGCCTATTCTCGAATCCACCTACGCGCGCCTCGACCTGATCCGCCAGCCCGAACAACCGAACGAGCCACTGCAGGCGTTCGATGCCGCCGACGAGTATCTGCTCAAGCAAGCGCATGAGCAGGGTCTGCCGGCCAGCAGCCGGGTGCTGATACTCAACGACAGCTTCGGCGCCCTGTCCGCCTCGCTGGCGCTTCATGCGCAGGTGATCAGTAGTGGCGACTCCCATCTGGCGCACCTGGCATTGCAGAAGAACCTGGCACGCAATGGCCTGCCGAGCGACAGCGTCACCTTCGCGCCCGCCAGCCAGACCGCCAGCGGCCCGTTCGATATCGTTCTGATCCGCATCCCCAAGACCCTGGCGCTGCTGGAGGAACAGCTGATTCGCCTGCACGGTCGGTTGGCACCCGACGCTCAGGTGATCGCCGCCGCGATGATCAAGCACTTGCCGCGCGCGGCGGGCGATCTGCTGGAAAAATACATCGGCCCGGTGCAGGCCTCGCTGGCGATGAAGAAGGCCCGTTTGCTAACCGCGACCCCCGTTGAAAAACCAGCACCCGTATCGCCCTACCCCACGCGCTACCGCCTCGCTCAGCCAGCCATCGAATTGATCAACCACGCCAACCTGTTCTGCCGCGAAGACCTGGACATCGGCACCCGCGCGTTTCTGCCGCACCTGCCCAAGGCGCTCGGCGATCTGCGCGTGGCGGACCTCGGCTGCGGCAACGGCGTGCTCGGCATCGTCTATGCGCTGCATAACCCGCAGGCGCAACTGACACTGGTGGATGAAAGCTACATGGCCGTGCAATCGGCCCAGGAAAACTGGAAGGCGATCCACGGCAACCGCCCCGCGGACATTCGCGCCGGTGACGGTCTGGCCGAACAGCCGGCGGACTCACTGGATCTGGTGCTATGCAACCCACCGTTCCACCAGCAACAGGTGGTCGGCGACTTCCTCGCCTGGCGCATGTTCACCCAGGCCAAATCCGCGCTGAGCAAGGGCGGCGAGCTATGGATCGTCGGCAACCGCCACCTGGGCTATCACCTGAAGCTCAAGCGACTGTTTGGCAAGGTCGAGCAAGTCGCGGCCACGCCCAAGTTCGTCATCCTACGGGCGATCAAGGCGTGAGCGAGGCACCGGTTCGCCTGAGCATGCGGGGTGGACCGGGCGGCGCTCCGCTTCAGCACCAAGATGGCGCCAGAATCACTCTATGGTGGTGGGCTAAAGCCCACCCTACGGGCTGTAGCGTTCCGCGCCCGCCAATGTAGGGTGGGCTTCAGCCCACCAGAGACGCTTACAGCTTCCAGCCGCCCTAGAGCAACTTATCCATCGTGATCGGCAGGTCCCGCACTCGCTTGCCCGTGGCGTGATAGATGGCATTAGCCACCGCCGCCGCGACGCCGACGTTACCGATCTCGCCGACGCCCTTGGAGCCGAGCGCGTTGACGATCTCGTCCTTCTCCTCGACGAAGATCACGTCGATGTCGCCGATATCGGCATTCACCGGCACGTGATATTCAGCCAGGTTGTGGTTCATGTAGCGGCCTAGCGCGTGGTCGATCATGGTTTCCTCATGCAGCGCCTGACTGACGCCCCAGACCACACCGCCCGCGATCTGGTTACCGGCGGTTTTAGGGTTGACGACGCGCCCCGCTGCTACAGCGCTGACCACGCGACTCACCTTGACGGTGCCCAAGGTCTCGTCCACCCGTACTTCGACGAACACGGCCGAATGCGTGGCGGTGGCATATTCGTTGCGCTTCTCGCCGGGCTTGACGCTCACCTCGGCCTCGAGCACGCCCGTGACGGCGACGACCTGCCCGATCTCGACGCTATGCGCCGGCGCTGCCTTCAGCCGCATCTGACCGTCGACGAATTCCACGTCGTCGAGCTTTGCACCGGTGAACGGCGACACCGGGGATTGCTGAGCCGTATCCAGTATCTTCTGGCGCAGCGCTTCACAGGCTTGCTGCACAGCGCTACCCACCGATGAAACGGTCGCCGATCCGCCTTCCAGCGGAGCCTGGGAAAGGTTCGAATCGCCCAAGCGGAACTCCACGCGCTCCATTGGCAGCCCCATGGCGGCCGCCGCGATCTGCGTCATCACCGTGTAGGTGCCGGTGCCGATATCCGCTGTGGCGCTGCTGACCACCAGCCGGCCATCCGGTTCGATGCAGGCCTTGGCGCTGGCCGGCATCTGCATCGCCTCCCAGACTCCAGTGGCCAGCCCCCAACCGATCAGCTGATTGCCGTCACGCATGCTGCGCGGCTCCATCGAGCGGCGTGACCAGCCGAAGCGCTCGGCGCCCTGCTCGTAGCACTGGCGCAATTCCTTGCTGGAATAGGGCTTGTCTTCGTTACCGTTGCGCTCGGCATAGTTGATCAGGCGCAGCGTCAGCGGGTCGACCTTGGCCGCATAGGCCAGCTCGTCCATGGCGCATTCCAGAGCATATACGCCGATGGCCGCGCCTGGCGCACGCATATCCAGCGGCGTGTAGACGTCCAGCGGCACCAGCTGGTAATCCAGCTTCACGTTGGGACATTGATAAAGCATCCCTGACCATTCGACTTCATGTTCGGTGAAGTCTTCGAACGAAGACGTCTGGCCGATCGCCTGATGCGTCAGCGCTTGCAACTGGCCGTCGGCTGCTGCGCCAATGGCAATACGCTGCACGGTTCGAGGGCGATAACCAAAGGTGAACATCTGCTGACGCTTGAGCGTGACGCGCACCGAGCGCTTGAGCTTGAGCGCTGCCATTACCGCCAGTGGCAGCTGATACTGCGGGCGTAGACCGGAACCGAAAGCGCCGCCGACAAAGGGCGAGAGAATACGAATCTTGCCCTCCATGCCGAACACGCCTTCCACATAGCGCATGCAGTTCTGCACGCCTTGGGTCTTGTCGTAGATTTCCAGCTTGCCTTCGGGCAGGTAGTGAACGGTGGATGCGTGCGGCTCCATCGGGTTGTGATGTTCCACCGGCGTGCTGTATTCCAGATCGAGCCTGAGCGGCGCGCCACGCAGGGCTGCGTCCACGTCGCCACGTGGCGACGGCAATTCGGCCGGTGCCTTGTGCGCGCTGTCCAGCTCACTTAGCAGATCGGTCCGGTGCGGCTCGCGTTCGTATTCCACCTGTACCAGGCTGCCGGCGTAACGGGCCAGTTCGAGGTTTTCCGCCACCACCAGCGCGATCGGCTGGCCGCTGTAGAGAATGCGGTCGTTGAACAGCGGACGGAACGGCGAGCCTTCAGCCGCATCGTCGTCCTCGTAGGGTTCGTCATAACTGGCGATTGGCGGGCGGTTCTGGTGGGTCAGCACCAGCACCACGCCAGGCACCGCCTCGGCCGCGCTGGCATCGATATTGACGATCCGGCCGCGCGCGATGCTGCTGTTGACCAAGCTGCCATAGAGCAGCCCCGGCACATGGAACTCGCTGGCATAGCGTGCCTGGCCGGTAACTTTGAGCGGTCCGTCGACGCGATCGATGGGCTGGCCGAATGGGGAAGTGGCGGGTTTCATCGGGCGGCTCCTTTGGCGGCGTCGGTCAGGGCGCGAACGATGGCGCGCCGGCCCAGTTCGATCTTGAACGCGTTGTGTTCGAAGCCGCTGGCGCCTTCGAGCAAGGCATCGGCCGCGGCGGTGAAGGTGGATGCGTCCGGCGCCTTGCCGACCAGCAGCGCTTCGGCTTCCTGCTTGCGCCAAGGCTTGTGCGCCACGCCCCCCATGGCAAGACGGGCGTCACGAACGGTGCCGCCATCCATTTCCAGCGCGGCTGCGACCGAGACTAGGGCGAACGCATAGGAGGCGCGGTCGCGCAGCTTGAGGTAGCTGCAATGCGCGGAAAAGCCCTGCGCCGGCAGTTCGACCGCAGTGATCAGTTCGCCGTCGACCAAGGTGTTGTCGCGCTCCGGCGTCTCATCGGGCAAGCGGTGAAAATCGGCGAAGGCGATACGCCGTTCGCCCTGCGGGCCCTGGACATGCACCACGGCATCCAGCGCTGCCAGCGCCACGCACATGTCGGAGGGATGCACTGCGATGCAGGCCTCGCTGTGACCAAGAATCGCGTGGATGCGGTTGAGGCCGCCACGCGCCGAACAGCCGCTGCCGGGCTCACGTTTGTTGCACGGCGTGGTGCTGTCGTAGAAGTAGTAGCAACGGGTGCGCTGCAACAGGTTGCCGCCGGTGGTGGCCATGTTGCGCAGCTGCGGCGAGGCGCCAGCGAGAATCGCCTGGGACAGCAGCGGATAGCGTCGTTGCACCAGCGGATGCCAGGCCAGCTCCGAATTGCTCACCAGCGCACCGATACGCAGACCGCCGTTGGCAGTCTCCTCGATATCGCTCATCGGCAGCCGGGTGATGTCGATCAGCTGCGCCGGACGGGTGACGTTTTCCTTCATCAGATCGAGCAGATTGGTGCCGCCGGCGATATAGCGGCTGTCCGGGCGAAACAGACTGATGGCTTCGTCGATTGCGGTGGGGCGCGCATAGCTGAAGGGATTCATGGCTTCACCTCCCGCACGGCGGTCAGGCGATCGCGAGTCTGCGGCATCGCGTCTTCGATGGCCGCGAGGATGTTCGGGTAGGCGCCGCAGCGGCACAGGTTGCCGCTCATCTGCTCGCGTAGCTCGTCACGTGTCTGTGCATGGCCCTCGGCAACCAGGCCGACAGCCGAGCAGATCTGCCCAGGCGTGCAGTAGCCGCACTGAAAGGCGTCATGGCTGACGAAGGCAGCCTGCATCGGGTGCAGTTCTTCGTCCCGGGCCAGCCCCTCGATGGTGGTCAGTTCCGCACCGTCGTGCATGATCGCCAGCGTCAGGCAGGAATTGATCCGCTTGCCATTGAGCAGCACCGTACAGGCGCCGCACTGACCGTGGTCGCAGCCCTTTTTGGTGCCGGTCAACGACAGTTGCTCGCGCAGTAGGTCGAGCAGCGTGGTCCAGGGATACACATCGACCTGGCGGCGGGCGCCATTCAATTCGAGGGTGATCGAGCAGGCGGCAATCCCACCTGCGGTAGATGTTTCGCTCATGGCAGCCTCACGGTTTGGGAGTCATCCGCGACCTGTTCTGTGCAGGTTCGCCGAGACTTCAGGCATCTGGTGCGCTGTCCGTGCGCCTAGGAGGTACGACTGCCCGGGCGGGAAGAACGTTCAGCAATGACGGAGTGACCCGTGAGCGAATGCCCGCAAGGGTGAACGGCATCGATGCGCCAGCTGGGAACCCGCGGGTCATGCAATGGGAAATTCAACCCGCTGCGGGGCCGGTGTAAGATGCGCCGCCTTGGCGAGTAACCCGCTTATAGGCTTTGCTGTAGCGAGACTGCCCCGAGAGGCAGACATCACCCAACCGCCAGGCCACGACCGGCACACAAGGGGATTCACCATGCTGGAGAAGCTGTTCCAACTCAAAGCGCACAACACTACGCTGCGCACCGAGTTTTTGGCCGGTATCACCACCTTTCTAACAATGGCCTACATCCTCTTCGTCAACCCGAGCATCCTTGCCGAAGCCGGCATGGACCATGGCGCGGTGTTCGTCGCGACTTGCCTGGCGGGTGCGATCGGTTCGGCGATCATGGGGCTGTTGGCCAACTACCCGATCGCACTGGCGCCGGGCATGGGGCTGAATGCATTCTTCACCTACACCGTGGTGCTGACCATGGGCTACACCTGGCAGACGGCGCTGGGTGCGGTGTTCCTCTCCGGTGTGATCTTCTTTCTGCTGTCGATCTTCAAGATCCGCGAGTGGATCATCCACAGCATTCCCCTGCCCCTGCGCGCTGGCATCGCGGCAGGTATCGGCCTGTTCTTGGCAATCATCGCGCTGAAGAATGCAGGCATCGTCGTCGACAACCCAGCCACCCTAGTGGGCCTGGGCGACCTCAGCGCCGGCGGCCCGCTGCTGGCCTGCCTGGGCTTCTTCGTCATCGCCGCGCTGGCCTATCGCAAGGTCACCGGCGCGGTGATGATCGGCATTCTGCTGGTCACTGGACTGTCGATCCTGCTCGGACTGTCGGAGCTGGATGCGGTGGTCTCGATGCCGCCATCGCTGGCGCCGACCTTCATGCAATTGGATATCGCCGGCGCGCTGGACATCGGGCTGATCAGCGTGATCTTCGCCTTCCTCTTCGTCGATCTGTTCGACACCTCCGGCACCCTGATAGGCGTGGCGCAGAAGGCCAACCTGCTGGACAAGGACGGCAAGATGCCGCGCCTTGGCCGCGCGCTGCTGGCCGACAGCACCGCAACCATGGCCGGTGCCGCGCTGGGTACCTCCACCACCACCAGCTACATTGAGTCGGCGGCCGGCATCAGTACCGGTGGACGCACAGGCCTGACCGCCTGCGTGGTGGCTCTGCTGTTCCTGCTTAGCCTGTTCTTCGCGCCGCTGGCGGGCGCCGTGCCTGCCTATGCCACGGCGCCCGCGCTGTTGTTCGTCGCGGTGCTAATGATGAGCAGCCTGGCCGGCATCGACTGGGACGACATGACCGTCGCCGCGCCGGTCGTGGTTGCTGCCCTGGCCATGCCGCTGACCTTCTCCATTGCCAACGGCATCGCCTTCGGCTTCATCGCCTGGACCGCCGTCAAACTGCTGGCCGGCCGCTGGCGCGAACTGAGCCCGGCAATGTGGATCCTGTCGATTCTGTTCGTGATCAAGCTCGGCTTTTTCAACGGCTGAGTACCAGCCGCATATGCGTAGGTCGTTCTACGAGCTACGAGCGTCTTCCGGAGGCAGTAGGGTGGGCTTCAGCCCACCTTCCACTCGTAACCGGAGCCCGTGCAGCGCCTGACAACACCGCCCTACGACCGTACAATCGGCGCCCCCATCGGTGGGCGCGAGCCCAGCCTTCGTCATTGATCGCCGCGCGGACACGCCGCGGCCACCACGCAACGGCCGCCACCATGACTCATCTTCGCTTCGACTCTGCCACCTACGACGCCCAACTCGCCGAGAAGACCGCCCGGCTGGTCGAGCTACTCTCGCCCTTCGAAGCGCCAGCGCCGGAGGTCTTCGACTCACCGCGCGAGCATTACCGGCTGCGCACCGAGTTTCGCCTGTGGCGTGAAGACGGCCAGCGCCACTACGCGATGTTCGAGCCGGGCGACAACCGCACGCCGATCCTGATCGACGACTTTCCCATCGCCAGCCGCCGCATCAACGAATTGATGCCGCAACTGAAAGCCGCCTGGATGGCCAGCGAGACGCTGAGTTTCAAGCTGTTCCAGGTAGAGTTCCTGACCACGCTCAGCGGCGACGCGTTGATCACCCTCGCCTATCATCGGCCGCTGGACGAGGCCTGGCAGGCCGCAGCCGGGCAGTTGAGCGAGGAATTGGGCGCGAGCATCGTTGGCCGCTCGAAGGGCAAGCGCATCGTCATCGGTCGCGATTACGTGGAGGAGAAACTGGTGGTGGCCAGTCGCACCTTCCGCTATCGCCAACCGGAAGGCGCCTTCACCCAGCCCAACGGCGAGGTCTGCCAGAAGATGCTGAACTGGGCCTTTGATGCCCTGGGCGAGCGCGACGAGGACCTGCTGGAGCTCTACTGCGGCAACGGCAACTTCACCCTGCCGCTGGCCACCCGCGTGCGCAAGGTACTGGCCACCGAGATCAGCAAGTCTTCGGTCAATGCCGCCCTGCACAACCTCGACGATAACGGCATCGACAACGTCAGCCTGGTGCGCCTCTCCGCCGAAGAGCTGACCCAGGCGCTGAACGAGGTACGCCCGTTCCGCCGGCTGGCCGACATCGATTTGAAGAGTTACAATTTCGGCAGCGTCTTCGTCGACCCGCCGCGCGCCGGCATGGACCCGGATACCTGTGAGCTGACTCGTCGCTTCGAGCGCATCCTTTACATCTCCTGCAACCCAGAGACGCTGGCGCAGAACATCGCCCAGCTGCACGACACTCATCGCATCGAACGCTGCGCGCTGTTCGACCAGTTCCCCTATACCCACCATATGGAATCGGGCGTGCTGCTGGTGCGCCGCGGCTGACGCCTGAACCCAGCAGCAACGCTGCGGACTGGTTATCTGACGGGCGAATCCGGCGTCGTTTCCAGCGATGGGCCGTCTGGATCACCCCGCCGAAACGGCTCAAGGCCTGACGCAGGCTCAGGGTCGGCTGGCGCCGCTGGTCCGTCACCCAGGCGAAACGGCTTGGGCGGCCCGTCATCGATCGGGGGCCGTTTGGGCCGGGGGTCCAATTCTGGTTCGGCAACAGGCACACCCACCGAGCGTTCGCGCATCAGCAGCAACGCGACTGCAGCGAGCAACGCGGCACCTACCCGATAGATCAACGAGGCCAGGTCGAAACCGATCAACTCACCGCCGTCCAGCCACAACGATCCAAGCCGCCCTGCAACCAGCGCCAGCATGGTGATCACCAGCATCGTCAGCGCCGCCCGGACACGCTCCGGCGCGCGCATGGCCCAGAGCAGAAACAGCGCCAGTCCCAACTGCAACCCACCGTAATAGACGCGCATATGGCTGACCGAGGCGGTCTCCATCAGCAGCATCCCGTTCAGATTGGCCATTTCATAAGGCCGCAGCCAATAAGCCAGGCTCAAACCAATCATGACCACGGCCTGAACAATCAGAACGAAACGGGCAAAACGCATCGAAAGCTCTCCTGATCGCGACTGCGCACCACAGTGGTCATCGGACCGAAACGCCCCGCTTTGGTTCGCCCCACAACTAAACCAATGCGCTCGAAACTGCGACATTTGCACACAGGCCGATACTTGGGCACGGCTACGTCTTGGCGGTATGCTGCCGCGAATCCCGCCCGGAGGAACTCCCCATGCGCCGTCTCCTGTTCGCTACCGCTCTCTTCGCCAGCCTCGCTCAGGCAGCCGAGCCCATTGCCATCGATGTGCACCGCGACGCCAACTGCGGCTGCTGTAAGTCCTGGATCAAGCATCTGGAGGAAAACGGCTTCGAAGTGACCGATCACGTCGAAACCGACATGGCATCGGTCAAAGCCAAGCTTGGGGTTCCGCACCGATTGGGCTCCTGCCACACCGGCGTGATCGACGGCAAATTCGTCGAAGGCCACGTGCCCGCCAGCGATATTCTCAAGCTTCGCGCTCAGCCGGATCTGATCGGCGCGGCCGTGCCCGGCATGCCCATGGGTTCTCCAGGTATGGAAATGGGCGACCGCAAGGATGCCTACAAGGTGATCGGCTTGAGCAAAAGCGGCGACGAATCGGTGCTCACCCACTACCCGGTGCGCTGAGCGAAAACAGACGAAGCGCAAGCTGCCGGCTGAATTAGCGACCCGCACGAGGGGTCTATCCACCAGCACTGTCTGGTAGAAGGACTCATGTATGCGTTGGAAGAAAGCACGGCGCAGTGACAACGTGGTGGATGCCCGCGGCCGACGCGGCGGCATCGGTGGCGGCCGTCTGAGTCTGGCGGGAGTGGCGGTGGTGGTCGTGATCGGATTGCTGTCTGGCCAGGATCCGCTGCAGATTCTTGGCCAGCTGGCGAACCAGGCAGGTCAGGCTCCCACTCAGCAGAGCGACACACCGGCGCGCGGCGACGATCCGCAAGTGGCCTTCGTCCAGGCGATCCTCGGTGATACCGAAGACACCTGGCGCGCCCTGTTTCAGCAATCCGGCGAGCAGTACCGCGACCCGACGCTGGTGCTCTTCCGTGGCGGTGTCAATTCGGCATGTGGCTTCGCCAGTTCTGCGGTCGGACCCTTCTACTGCCCGGGCGACCGTCAGGTTTACCTTGATCTGCAATTCTTCGACGAGATGGCCTCACGCTTCTCCGCGGCAGGGGATTTCGCCCAGGCTTACGTCATCGCTCACGAAGTGGGGCATCACGTGCAGACGCTGCTAGGCGTTTCACAGCAGATGCAGGCCGCACGCCAGCGTGGTGCCCGCATGGAAGGCGACAACGGTTTGCTGGTTCGCCAGGAGCTGCAGGCCGATTGCTTCGCGGGTGTCTGGGCGTACCATGCGCAGCAGCGCCATGATTGGCTCGAAGAAGGCGATCTGGAGGAAGCGCTGAACGCGGCCAATGCCATCGGCGACGACAACCTGCAGAAACAGAGCCAGGGACGCGTCGTGCCGGATGCCTTCACCCATGGCACCTCGGCGCAGCGGGTGAAGTGGTTCCGTACCGGCTTCGACAGTGGCGAGCCGGGCCGCTGCGACACCTTTCAGGCAAGTCGTCTCTGAGCAATCAATCCCCCTCGCCCACCCAACTGTAGATCGGTGCGTCGGCGCTGCTTTGCACCTTGACTTGAGCATTGTGGCGAAGGCGCACCAGCAGGCGCTTCGCCGCCTGCGCGCTGCCGCTCAGGGCTTCCAGCTCGGCCAACAGCTGCGGCCCCTCCATCCGCCCCACATCGCGTAACAATTGCTGAGCGCCGAGCCAGTGCGGATCGATGCCGTCTTCGGTCGCTGCCTGCATACTCTGCACATTGGCGCTCGCCGGCAGCTGCCGCGCCAGCTGCGCCCAATCCTGTTCATCCAGTTCCACACTCAGATCCACCGGCAACTCACCGATATGCCCACGAATTCGAATCATCTTTCATCTCCCGAAAAGCCACGGCATGGTCACATGACTTTCGACGGGCTGGCCAGTCTTGGCACGCATTTGTTATAACGTAACCACTTCAAAGCCGGGAGCTTGCCATGCATCGCCTTTCACTCGCACTACCCCTCATCCTTTTATCCACCCTCGCCCAGGCACATCCGGCACCTGATCATCAACACGGCAACCTGGACGCCCATGTACACGGCGCGGCGGAGCTGGATGTCGCATTGGAACGCGCTGAGCTGGACATCGAACTGCGCAGCCCGGCAATGAACTTGGTCGGTTTCGAGCATGCGCCGGGCAGCGCAGCGGACGATCGCAAGGTTGCTGACGCGCGCAAGCAGCTGGAACAGCCAGCCGCACTGTTTGGTTTACCTGCGTCCGCCAGCTGCGCGTTGAAAACGGTCGAGCTGGAAAGCCCGCTGTTCCACTCAAACGCCGAAACGGCTGAGCACGCGCATGAACATCACGACCATGACAGCCAGCACAGCGACATTCACGCTCGCTACCGCTATGACTGCTCGAATCCCGAGGCGCTGCAGGGAATAAATCTGCAGAGGCTGTTTGAAGCCTTTCCGGCTACCGAGCAGATCCAGACACAACTGATCGGTCCGAACGGCCAGCGCGGCGCGCAGCTGACTACTGAACATCCACAGCTGGACTTCTGACCCGGCGCGGCCTGCCGCAACCCGATCATGAGCCAGTAAACTCCCGAATCGCCCGTAACGACCCAGACACTCAATGACCGCTCCACTGCTCGAACTCAACGAACTCGGTTTCGCCTGGCCAGACCAAGCGGAGCTGCTCGACATTCCCAAATTCGAACTGGGGCGAAACCAGAGTTTGTTTCTCAAAGGACCGTCCGGCAGCGGCAAAACTACACTGCTCGGCCTGATAGGCGGCGTGCAGAAAGCCCAGCGCGGAACGGTTCGCCTGCTCGGTTCGGATCTCGCCACGCTGTCTTCCGGTGCACGGGATCGCTATCGAGTCGATCACACCGGCTATATCTTTCAGCAGTTCAATCTGCTGCCATTTCTTTCGGTCGCTGAAAATGTGAGTCTGCCTTGCCGCTTTTCGACACTGCGTGCCGAGCGTGCCCGTCAGCGTCACGGTAGCGTTGCGCAGGCGACTGCGAGCCTGTTAGTGCATCTTGGATTATCCGAAGCGTTGTTCGAACGACGCGCCGAAGCACTATCCATCGGACAGCAGCAACGTGTTGCTGCTGCGCGTGCGTTGATCGGCCAACCCGAGCTAGTAATCGCCGACGAACCCACCTCGGCACTGGATGCAGACAGCCGCGAGGCCTTTCTCCAATTGTTGTTCGCCGAATGCCGCGAAGCCGGTTCGAGCCTGTTGTTCGTCAGCCATGACCAAAGCCTGGCGCCGCTGTTCGACCGCAGCCTGTCGCTGAGCGACCTCAACCGCGCCAGCCGCGCCGCGGAGACCTGATCGTGTACCTGTTGCGCCTGGCCCTGGCGAGCCTGATCAATCGCCGCTTTACCGCCCTGCTCACGGTGTTCGCCATCGCCCTGTCGGTGTGCCTGTTGCTGGCTGTCGAGCGCGTGCGCACCGAAGCCCGCGCCAGTTTTGCCAGCACCATCAGCGGCACCGATCTGATCGTCGGCGCCCGCTCCGGCTCGGTGAATCTATTGCTGTATTCGGTGTTTCGTATCGGCAACGCGACCAACAACATTCGCTGGGGCAGCTTCGAGCATTTCGCCGAGCATCCCCAGGTGGACTGGGCGGTTCCCATCTCGCTGGGTGACTCCCACCGTGGCTATCGCGTGATGGGCACCAGCGCCGACTATTTCGAACATTACCGCTACGGCCGCAAGCACCCCCTGCAACTTGCCGAAGGCCGGGCCTTTGCCGACGATCCCTTCGAAGTGGTCCTTGGCGCCGAGGTCGCGCGTGCATTGGACTACACGCTGGACGAACAGCTGGTGCTGGCACACGGAGTCGCGACGGTCAGCCTGATCAAGCACGACGACAAACCGTTCCGTGTGGTGGGCATCCTGCAACGCACTGGGACACCGGTTGATCGCACCTTGCACATCAACCTGGCCGGTATGGAAGCGCTGCACGTCGACTGGCAGAACGGCATGCCGGCGCGGGGCGCTGCCCGCATCGATGCCGACCAGGCGCGCCAGCTCACGCTGCAACCCCAACAGATCACCGCGTTTCTGCTCGGCCTGAACAGCAAGATCGCGACTTTTACCCTGCAGCGCGAGATCAACCAGTATCGCGGCGAGCCGCTGTTGGCCATCCTGCCCGGCGTGGCCCTGCAAGAGCTCTGGAGCCTGATGGGCACGGCGGAAAAGGCACTGTTCGTGGTTTCGCTGTTCGTCGTGCTGACCGGGCTCATCGGAATGCTGACGGCGATCCTGACCAGCCTCAACGAGCGGCGCCGGGAGATGGCAATCCTTCGTTCGGTGGGCGCTCGGCCCTGGCATATCGGCGGCCTGCTGGCCGCCGAGGCCTTCAGCCTGGCGCTGGCTGGTGTGCTGTTCGGGCTGCTGTTGCTCTATGTGGCCATCGCCGTGGCGCAAACGCCACTGCAAGCCGAATACGGTCTTTACATGCCGCTGGCCTGGCCCAGCACCTATGAATGGTCGCTGCTTGCCGCGATACTGCTGGCCGGGTTGCTGATGGGCAGCGTGCCGGCCTGGCGTGCTTACCGGCAGTCGCTGGCCGATGGCCTGTCGATACGATTATGAGGATGCCCGTGCCAAATCTGCTGCTTGCTGTCCTGCTCACCCTTGCGGCCAATCTCGCAATCGCCGAGGTGCGCGAGTTGCAGTGGTCGGACCTAATTCCCGCCGACGCACCCCCACCCCCGCCTCCCGTCGCGATGCACGACATGTCGCAACTGGCCGATGCGCTGGCTGCCGAAACCGGTCCAGCCGCTGCGCAACAGTCACCTGCGGCACCGGTAGTCGATGCGCTCGATGGCATTCAGGCCAAGCTGCCGGGCTATATCGTGCCCTTGGACATGAGTGAAGACGGTCGCGTTACCGAGTTCCTACTGGTGCCCTATTTCGGTGCGTGCATCCACGTCCCACCGCCACCTTCGAACCAGATCGTGCATGCCACCAGCGAGTTGGGTGTGAAGGTCGATCAGCTCTATCAGCCCTTCTGGATCGAAGGTCCGCTTAGCGTCGAGCACGCCAGCAGCGAATTGGCCGAAGCCGGGTATCGGATGTCGGCAGAGAAGATCTATTTCTACGAACTGGAATAAGTAAGCAGCGCTATCCGCTTCCTGGGGACGCGGCGCACCCTACTAGATAACCCGCTTATGCCTCAGTTGACGCGTGCGATCTGACGCTCGCGCTCGAAACTCAGCTCACCTTCGGCCCATTCACGCCAGGCACGTACCTGGCGCCGCTCTGCCCCAGCACGCTCGGCCTGCTTCAGCGCATCGAGCCCGGCCTGCCAGCGGGCCTGCTCAAGCTCCAGCTGAGCCACATTCATCCAGAACTTGGCGCTCGCCGTCTGCGCGGCCAGCTGACGATAGATCGTCACAGCGGCCGCGCGCTCGCGCGCCTGCCACCAGAGCATGCCCAAGCGCTCCTGACGGCTGGCATTGCTCGCCAACAAACGCGACTCAAGCATGCCTTCAAGCAGCTTGGCACCCTGCCAGGGCTGATCCGCAGCGCTGGCAAGCAGCACCAAATTATCCAGCTCCGATTCACTGAAACGCAGACCCTTGGCATGCGCGGCACGCAGCGTGGCAAGCGCCTTGTCCTCATCACCCGCCATCTGCTGCAGCCCGGCCAGTTGACGCCAGATATTGGCCTCGTCCGGATGGCGCGACAACAACTTGCGCTGCCAACGCTCGGCTGTCTCGTAACGCTTCAGTTCGGCATTGCCAGCAACCAGGAATTGCAGCCAGGTATCCGCCGCGTTGGGGTTGGCCTGCACATAGCGCTCGGCCAGCGGCAACGCCTTACTGTGCTGGCCAAGACCCTGATAGGCCTGCACCAGCATTTGCAGTACTTCCTCGCTTGCCTGGGCCGGCGAACCCAGCAGGCTGATCACCTTGGCATAACGTCGCTCGATTAGATTGAGTTTCGCCAGATTGAGCCGCTCGTTGGGCAGCATCGCCTCGTCCAGTTTGCCGCTCGTGATCGCCTTGTCGAGCAACTCCAGCGCCTGGCGGTTGTTGCCTTCGGCCCAGGCCAGATAAGCCCGGCTGCGCCACAACAGCGCCTCTTCGACACTGCCGACTTTGGCCTCGGCTTGCGTAAGCGCGTTTCGCGCGGCGCTGTAATCGCCTTTTTCCTGCGCGGTCTGCGCGCGCTCAAGCGCCTTGAACACCAGCGGGTCGATGGTCTGGGCGGCCTGCGTCGAGACCGCGAACAACAATGAGATCAACAGCAGCAAACGAGGCATGTCAGCGTTCTCCTTGCAGGCGGAAGTGCAGAGTTTTTACCGCTTCACGCGATACCGCCGCGCCGTTTTCGGTACGCGGCGCGAAACGCCAGCGCGCGGCGGCACGGCGCGCTTCACGATCGAACACATTGCGTGGCGAGGCCTCCAGAACACGGATGTTCTCGACTTTGCCCGCAGCCGTGATGGTGAAGGCGAGTTTGATATGCCCTTCGATGCCACGCTGGCGCGCGCGGTACGGATATTCGGGGCGGACATCGTTCAGCGGCATGACTTCCTGCTCTGGGCCGCCGGACTGCGCCGCCGTATCCGCGACCGCGGCCGCAGTGGGCGCAGGAGCCGGCGTTGCGGCCGGTGCCGCCGCGGTCAGGCCGCTCAGGCTCGGCGCTGGCGCGCTGGCGACGGACAGTCCGCTGTCGATGTTCGGCAATTGCAGGTCGAGTTTCGGCAGGTTGGCACTTGGGCTGGCCGTGCTCGGCGTGGGCGGGGTTGGCGGTTGTGGTGTCTTCGGTTGCGGCGGCTCTGGAGCCTGCTGTCGCGAACGAGTCGAGGCGCTTTCGTTGCGGCTGTCCATGCGCACGAAGTTGGCGATCGCCACAGGATCGTCTGCCACCTCACTGCGCGGCGGGGTAACCATACTCAACATCAAGGCGAACAACAGCAGCGCCACCACACAAGCGGCGACGAAGGACAACCCGACCCGGCCCAGCCCGCGGACCATCATTGCACTCCCGAACTGGCAGCGAGCGCCACGTCCCGGACCCCGGCCAGACGCGCCTGATCCATGACCTGAACCACGAGCCCGGTGCGCGCATCCTGATCGGCCTGCACCACCACGGCGCCCTCAGGCTGATCGACACGCATGCGCTCGACATGCGCACGCACGCTGCGTACATCCACCGCCTGCTTATCTATCCAGACCTGACCTTCAGCCGTTACCGCAATCAGGATGTTGCCCTTGTCCTGCGCGCTGGCGGTATCGGCCTGCGGGCGTTGAACCTCGACACCGGACTCCTTGATGAAGGAGCTGGTGACGATGAAGAAAATCAGCATGATGAAGACCACGTCGAGCATCGGCGTCAGGTCGATGCCGGTGTCTTCTTCCTGCTGGTGGTGACGACGCATACGCATCCAGTAATCCTCAATCGTGACGCAGCTGGTCGGCCAGCCGGTCGAGAGCCAGTCGCGCGATTCGCTCGAGGCGCGCCAGGCTGAACAGTCCAGTGATGGCCAGCACCATGCCAGCCATTGTCGGCAGGGTCGCCTGCCAGACGCCCGCAGCCATGCCACGAGGGTTGCCGGTGCCGTTGAGCGCCAGCACATCGAATACCGCGATCATGCCGCTGACGGTGCCAAGCAGGCCGAGCAGCGGACACATCGCCACCAGTGTCTTACTCATCCGCAAAGGGCCAGACAGCTGCTGCTGGGCCTGAGCCAGCCAAGTACTGCGTACCGCGCGCTGCCAGCTGCCGGGCTCATCGCCCAGCCGCGCCCAAGCCTGGCGACGTGTCTCGGCCCAGCGCGGAAAGACCCGGCGCATGAACCACAGGCGCTCGAACACCAGCGTCCAGTAGAGCACGCACAAGGCGGCCAGCGCCCACATCACCACGCCACCCGCAGCCATGAAGTCGAGCAGCGCGTGTCCGCTGTCGACCAGACGCAGCCAGCTACCGTGCAGATCAGTCACGACGCGGTGTTCCCGACAGATGCAGCGCGATCAGGCCGGCGCTTTGTTGTTCCAGCAATTGAATCAGCGCCTTGCTGCGGCTGGCCAGCAAGCTATGCAGAAACAACAGCGGAATCGCCACGACCAGCCCCAGCACCGTAGTCACCAGCGCCTGGGAGATGCCGTCGGCCATCAGCCGCGAATCACCGCCACCGCTTTGGGTGATGGCTTGGAAGGTCACGATCATGCCGGTCACGGTACCCAGCAACCCGAGCAGCGGCGCGACGGCGGCCAACAATTTGAGCAGCGGCTGCCCACGCTCCAGCGGCGGCGTTTCCTGAAGAATCGCTTCGTCGAGTTTCAGTTCGAGGGTTTCCAGATCGGACAGTTGCGGCTTAGGTCCGAGGACGCCAATGATGCGGCCCAGCGGATTGTCATCACGCGGCTTGTTCAGCTCATTCATCTGCCGACCCACAGCGCGCCCGACACCAGTCAGGTAGAACATGCGCCAGATCGCCAACAGCAGGCCGATGGCGCCGAGCACCAAAATGACCCAGCCGACTAGACCGCCCTGCTGTACCCGATCCCATAGCTGCGGCTGGCGCTGCAGCTGTGCAAGCAACGAGCCGCGGGTTGGATCGATCGGGAGGGTAGCCAGCGCGTCGCTGTTGCTCAGGTAATCATCGACCAAGCCCAACCCGGCAGGTTGCCGTGCCGGAGCCAGGAGCTCGCCGGCATCACTGTCGTAACGCAGGAAGGCATCATCGGTGAAGACGGAGAAAGCACCGATCCGCAGCACCGATTCAACGCTGCGCTGACCGTCGGCGCCCACGACCGGTAGCTCAACACGCTCGACTCGCCCACTGGCGGCGAGGTCCTCGAGCAAGGTCATCCAGAAGCCATCCAGATCTTCTGCGGACGGAAGCGCACGACTTTCGGCCAGCGCCTTCAGCCGCGCCAGTCGATCCGGATACTGGGCATTGAGCAGGCTGTCCTGCCACTGGCCAGCGACATCACCTGCGCTCTGGCGAACCACGCCGAACAGCTCGCCGAGATGGCCAACCCGCTGTGCCAGTAGTGTTTCCTGCTCGGCCAGTTCGGCCTCCTGACGATCGAACTCGGCTTTCAGACGCTCAGCTTCGGCCTTCTGCTTCTCAAGCGCGGCGTTTGCACGCGCCAGCAGTTGCGCTTGCTCACTGCGATTCTGGACAAACGCCTGCTCACGCGCCTGCATGGCTTCGACTTCCGCGGCGCGCTCGCTGCGAATGCGTTGCAGCAGCTGATCCGGGGTCAGCGGTTCGGCTGCCTGAGCAAGCGCCGGTAACAAGCCGATCAGCAAAAGAGTCAATAAACGTTTCATTGCGCCGCCTCCTTGGCCAGGGTCTTCACCGGCAGCTCGAGCCAGCTGGGCGCTTGCTGCTGGCGCGCAATAGCTATTGCCTTGGTGATTGGCCGGCGTGCGCTTGCATCAAGCGTCTCCCACGCACCGGCCTGGGGATTCCACCAGCCGCTCTCATGCGCATCGAGCGTCTGGTAATAGAGCATCGTCCGTCCCAGACGCAGAAATTCGACGCTACGGCTGCCGCCCTCGACCGGCAGCTCACCGCGCCAGGCTTCCAGCGTTCTGCCGTAATCGCTTTCGATCTGATAAGCCTCGAGGATTCGACGGTATTTCTCGGCCAGACTGATATCCGCGCGCGCCTGCATGTCCTGCAAGCTGGCCAAGCGGTCGGCGCGCTCGTCGGGAAGGAACGGCAGATCCGCCGCGATGAATTCCTCGAGCACATCGATCATCCGCCCCATCTGTGGCGCAACGGCCTCCTGGGTGCGCTCGATGCTGTCCAGCTGACGCTGAAATCCTTCGAGTTCCTTACGTTGCCCCGCGGTGAGTTCGGTCAGCTGCTTGTTATAGGCTTCCAGCGCCTCCGCCTGCTGCACAGCGTTGCGATAGTCGTTGAGCATCTGCCGGGTGGCATCGTCGAGCTGCTCGATGCGTGCTTGAGATGCCTTGGCCTCCGCTGCCAGACGCTGACTTTCGTCCAGTGCAGCATCCAGCGGAGCTGCGTGAAGCTGAACGCAGCATGGCAACACGGCGACCGCCAAGAGGCGGGGGATAAGGGCTTGCATTAATGGATCCTTGCAGACGAAGGTCAAACTCGAAAGAGAAACATTATCATCTAGGTGCACAAAGGAAGGCAACCCAGGGCAATACGTCGCAGCCCAGACAAAGCGGAGCGTTTCGTTGAGCTGGATCAAATTTGGCAGCGCATCGCGCCCTACCATGGCTCCAACGCAACAGATCACGTCTCGATGGAGCTCATTATGCGCAAGACCCTGTTTACCGCTTCAGTGCTGGCCGTCGCACTCGCCGCCCCCTTCGCCCAGGCCCATCAGGCAGGCGATGTGATCCTGCGCGCCGGCGCGATCACCGTTGATCCGCGTGAAGACAGTGGCGATATCTATGTAGGTGCGCTTTCGACTAGCGTCGCGGGAACAAAGGCCACCCTCGATAGCGACACCCAACTGGGCTTGAACTTCGCTTATATGGTGACCGATAGAATCGGTATTGAGCTGCTCGCTGCAAGCCCCTTCACCCACGACGTTGGTGTTTCAGGAATGCCTGGCGCGTTTGCAGGTTTGAACGGAAAGCTGGGCGAACTCAAGCATTTGCCACCAACCCTCAGCGTCATTTACTACCCGCTCGACAATAAGTCCGCGTTCCAGCCTTATGTCGGCGCAGGGATCAACTACACATGGTTCTTTGACGACAAACTCACCAGCGAGGCTGAAGGCAAAGGCTTCAACGGGCTGGACATGAAAGATTCATGGGGCCTGGCGGCCCAGATGGGCATGGACTACATGCTGACCGAGAGCGTGATGATCAACGCTCAGGTTCGCTATATTGATATCGACACGACTGGCACAACGAGCTATGGCGGAGCCAAGGTGAAGGTCGACGTAGATGTCGACCCGATGGTCTACATGGTCGGCCTCGGCTATAAGTTCTGACGAAACCGGAACCACCGGATCGTTGAACAAAGCAAAGGCGCCCTAGGGCGCCTTTGTCATTTCGTGATCCTTTGTTAGCGATCCAGCAATTTCGCCAGCCCCATCCGCATATCGGTGGCTGGCTCCGGCAACCGAAAGCGCTGCAGCAGGCGTGCATTGTCGGCTCGCGAGTGGCGGATATCGCCATTTCGCGCCGCCTGGTAACTGACCGGCGGCAGACCGCCCAGTACATCGCCAATAGCTGCCAGCAACTCGTTCAGCGAAGTGGCGCGATTGAGTCCGACATTGATCGCACCCGCCTCCAGTTCCGTGCTCTCCAGCGCCTGCACCAACACCTCGACCAGATCGCCGACGTAAAGGAAATCGCGGGTCTGTTCGCCGTCGCCGAACACCGCGATCGGCAGGCCTTTCTGCGCACGCTCGGTAAAAATGCTGATCACCCCGGAGTACGGCGATGAAGGATCCTGGCGAGGACCGAAGATGTTGAAGAACCGGAAGACGACCGGCTCCAGCCCATGCTGGCGTCGGTAGAAATCCAGGTAGTGCTCGCTGGCGAGCTTGTCCGCCGCATAGGGCGTCAGCGGTGCCTTCGGCGTCTCTTCATCGATGGCTTGCCCTTCGCCATTGTTGCCGTAGACGGCAGCGCTCGAAGCGAAGACGACGCGGCGAATACCTTCCTCGCGCATTGCCTCGCACAGGTTCAAGGTGCCGACCAGATTGCTCTGGTGCGTGCCCACAGGGTCATCGACCGATGCTTGCACCGACGCCACGGCAGCCAGATGCACCACGGCTCGGACGCCACGAACAGCCCTCCGCATGACCTGCGCGTCGGCGACGTCGCCTTCGATAAAGTCCAAGCCTGCAGCGTCCGATAGGTTGCTGCGTTTGCCCGTGGACAGGTTGTCCAACACCCGTACCGCATAGCCGCGAGCAACCAATGCATCGACGAGGTTCGAGCCGATGAAGCCGGCGCCCCCGGTAACCAGAATCGGTGACTCAACCATGACGATAGTATCGCTCCAGCAGGCTCGGTAATCCGGTACGCCAGGCGCGCGGCTTGATTCCGAAAGTATTGAATATTTTCTTGCAGGCCAGCACACCATGCTGCGGCTCGTCCTGAGCGTCTGGACAGCTTGCGTGCGCGACCGCGGTCAGGCTATCGATTTTCAACTGACGATGGTGGGCCGCCTCGGCAAGCAGCGCCTGGCCGACCACCAACGGCGTCGACGCCTCGTGCCCGCCATAATGATAGGTGCCCCACAGCGGCGCCCGACAGTCTAGTTGCTTCAGCACGGCGAGGATGACACGCGCCGCATCGTCGACAGGGGTCGGATTGCCACGGCGGTCATCAGCAAGACACAGCTCCTCGTCCTGTTCGAGACGCTGCAGAAACCGCCCCAGTAAACCGTCCGAACTATCGTCCAGCAACCAACCGAACCGCAGCAGAACGTGTCGCGGGCAGAGCGCGCGAACGCTCTGCTCAATACGCCAGAGCGCACGGCTGCGCGCATCCAGCGGCGCCACTTCGTCCTTCTCGCTGTAAGCGGTGGTACGAGCCCCATCAAACACGCGGTAACTGGACGGCTGCATCAGTACGAACTCGTGATGCTGACACAGCTCTGCCAACCGCTCTACCGCTCGCTCCTGATGGGCAAGCACGGCTTCATCGACATGGCCGATCTGAAACCAGTCGAAATAATAGGCGAGGTTGATCACGACATCCGGACGATTGTCGTCGAGCAATTTGGTCAGGCTGGGCGCGTCCCAACCCTGGTCGGGCGGGCGCGGTGCGAGGAAGCTTATATCTTCCTCGGCGCCGAGGCGGATGAGCGCCTGACCCAGGGCATTGCCGCCGCCCAACAGCATCAGGCGCATTCGCATGGAGAGAACTCTAGAACGGAATATCGTCGTCGAAGCTGTCGTAGTCCGGTGCCGGCTGCTGAGCTGGCTGCGGCTGAGACTGCGGGCGCGACTGCTGTTGCGGCTCGCGTTGCGGACGCGGCTGGGATTGACGCGGCGCATCGTCGGAACTGCCACCACGGCCGCCGAGCAGCTGCATGGTGCCGCCCATATCAACCACGATCTCGGTGGTGTAGCGCTTGACGCCGTCCTTTTCCCATTCGCGGGTTTGCAGGCGGCCTTCGATGTAGCACTGCGAGCCCTTGCGCAGGTACTCGCCAGCGATTTCAGCGACCTTGCCGAACAACACGACACGGTGCCACTCGGTGCGCTCTTGCTGCTGGCCGGTCTGCTTGTCCTTCCAGCTGTCGGTGGTGGCCAGCGTAATATTGGTCACCGCATTGCCATTGGGCATGTAGCGGGTTTCCGGGTCGCCGCCGACATTGCCGATCAAGATGACTTTATTCACCCCTCTGGCCATGGGTAACTCCTTTGTTTGAACATGAATTTGGGTTGGCTCACTGGAGAGCGCTCCGTGACGGGGCGAAAGCCAATGGCCGTGAATCTTACCTCACCACCCCTTGCCGGCCAACCGGGATGGCCTCAAGCGGAGGCATAGTCGGCAGCGAGAAGCGCGCCCGGCCAGCATCAGCGAAAGGTCGTTCAGGCGACCAGGCGGTCGAGCGCTTCCCGATCCAGCACCTGCATGTCGACCTTGACGTAGGCGGCCGACTCATCGGCAATCACCACGGCATCCGACACTCCAGGCACCGCCAACATATGCTCGGCGAGCGCGGGGTTACGTAGCGCATCGGTCGACAATGGCAGCCGCAAGCCGGTGACATAAGGCGGCTCGCGCATGCCCCAAACCACTATCAGCCACAACCCGCAAAGCACGGCGCAGCCGGCGAAAACCAGCGCAAGGCCGCCCTGCTGGTAAAACCATCCACCCAGGACGCCGCCAATACCGGCACCGAGAAACTGGCTCGTGGAGTAAACACCCATCGCCGTACCCTTGCCACCGGCCGGCGCCACCTTGCTGATCAGCGAAGGCAAAGATGCTTCCAGCAGATTGAATGCGATGAAGAACACGATCATGCCGACGACCAATGCCCAGAGTCCGTTACCGAGCCACCAGAAGAACAGCTCGGCGAATAGCAGAACCCCCACGGCGCCCAAGACGACGCGCTTCATCTGTCGCTTTTTTTCGCCATAAATGATGAAGGGCACCATGCCGAAGAATCCGACCACCAGGGCGGTGAGATAGACCCACCAGTGCTCATCCCTGGGCAGCGCCGCTTCGTCCACCAAGGCCAGCGGCAATGCGACGAAACTGGCCATGAGAATCGCATGCAATACGAATATGCTGAAATCCAGGCGCAGGAGGCTCGGATGACGCAGCGTCTCGCCGAGCGCCTGCCTGGCTACACCCGACTCACGATGGCGCAGATGACGATGGGCGCGCGGCAGCGTGGCAACGACCAGCACACCCAGCAGCGCCATCCCCGCCGTCGTCCAGAACAAGCCGGACAGACCGAACGCACGCGTCAGCAGCGGCCCGAGAATCATCGCCACCGCGAATGAAACACCAATGCTCATACCGATCATCGCCATCGCCTTGGTGCGATGCTGCTCGCGGGTGAGATCCGAAAGCAGCGCCATCACCGCTGCTGAAATGGCACCGGCGCCCTGCAGCACGCGGCCGGCGATGACGCCCCAAACGGAATCAGCCGTCGCGGCGAGTACCGCACCCGCGGCAAAGATCAGCAAGCCAAAGTAGATCACCGGCAGACGGCCAACTCGATCAGAAAGCATGCCGAACGGAATTTGTAGCACCGCCTGGGTCAAACCATAGGCACCTATAGCGAGACCAATCAGTGCCGGTGTGGCTCCCTGCAGCTCCATGCCATAGGTCGCCAGGACTGGCAGCACCATGAACATGCCGAGCATGCGAAACGCGAAAACCAGGGCCAGCCCAGATGCTGCGCGAGTTTCGCTGGCGCTCATGCGCTCGCTGTAGGGATCCTGCATGTGGGGTCTCGCCTGAATGAACCGGCGGCGATTCTAACAGTCATCCCGCGGTTCGGCACAGGCTCGCTACTTTGCCGCTGTGTCGCACCTGGCCGTATAATTTCGGGTTTTCGCCCGCGACGCGAGGCTGCTTTGGACAAGATTCTGATTCGTGGGGCTCGTACCCATAACCTGAAAAACATCGACCTGACACTGCCACGTGACAAGCTGATCGTGATCACGGGCCTGTCGGGTTCCGGCAAGTCCTCGCTGGCCTTCGATACGCTTTATGCCGAAGGCCAGCGCCGCTACGTCGAATCGCTCTCGGCCTACGCTCGGCAGTTCCTGTCGATGATGGAAAAGCCCGACGTCGACACCATCGAAGGCCTCTCCCCGGCCATCTCCATCGAGCAGAAGTCGACTTCGCACAATCCCCGGTCGACCGTCGGCACCATTACCGAGATCTACGATTACCTGCGCTTGCTTTATGCACGCGTCGGTACGCCGCGCTGTCCGGATCACGATGCACCACTGGAAGCCCAGACGGTCAGCCAGATGGTCGATCAGGTGTTGGCACTATCGGAAGGCAGTAAGCTGATGCTGCTCGCCCCCGTCATTCGCGAGCGCAAGGGTGAGCATCTGGCGGTATTCGACGAACTGCGCGCGCAGGGTTTCGTGCGGGCGCGGGTCAACGGGCGGCTCTACGAACTCGACGAGCTGCCGAAACTGGACAAACAGAAAAAGCATTCCATCGATGTCGTGGTGGATCGCTTCAAGGTGCGCAACGACCTGCAGCAGCGTCTCGCCGAATCCTTCGAGACGGCGCTCAAGCTTGCCGACGGCATCGCGCTGGTCGCCTCGATGGACGACGACGGTGACAGCGAGGAGATGATTTTCTCCGCCCGCTTCGCCTGCCCGATTTGCGGACATTCGATCAGCGAGCTCGAACCCAAGCTGTTCTCGTTCAACAACCCGGCCGGCGCCTGCCCGACCTGCGATGGCCTGGGCGTCAAACAGTTCTTCGACGCCAAACGCCTGGTCAATGGCGAGCTGACCCTCGCCGAGGGCGCCATTCGCGGCTGGGATCGGCGCAACGTCTATTACTTCCAGATGCTCGGTTCGCTCGCATCGCATTATGGTTTCAGCCTCGACGAGCCATTCGACTCTCTGCCAGCAGAGCAGCAGAAAGTGGTCTTGCGCGGCAGCGGAAAGGAGAACGTGGATTTCCGCTATCTGAACGATCGCGGCGATATCGTCAAACGTTCGCACCCGTTCGAGGGAATCATCCCCAACCTCGAGCGGCGCTACCGTGAAACCGAATCCAATTCGGTACGCGAAGAGCTGGGCAAATATCTCAGCACTCAGCCTTGCCCCGAATGTCGCGGCACGCGACTGCGCCGTGAAGCACGCCATGTATGGGTCGGCGATAAAACCCTGCCGGCGGTGACCGGTCTGCCGATCGGCGATGCCACCGACTATTTCGGCAGCCTCTCGCTCACCGGGCGCCGCGGCGAGATCGCCGACAAGATTCTCAAGGAAATCCGCGAACGGCTGCAGTTCCTGGTCAACGTCGGGCTCGACTACCTGACATTGGACCGCAGCGCCGACACGCTGTCCGGCGGCGAAGCTCAGCGCATTCGCCTAGCCAGCCAGATCGGCGCGGGACTGGTCGGAGTCATGTACATCCTCGACGAGCCTTCTATTGGCCTGCATCAGCGCGACAACGAACGCCTGCTCGGCACCCTGCGTCACCTGCGCGACATCGGCAATACGGTGATCGTTGTCGAACACGACGAAGACGCCATACGCCTCGCCGATTACGTCGTCGATATAGGTCCCGGTGCCGGCGTGCATGGCGGGCAGATCGTGGCGCAAGGCACACCGGACGAGGTGATGAACGACCCCGCCTCGCTGACTGGCGGCTATCTTTCCGGCCGGGTAAATATTCTCTATCCCGCGCAACGCACCCCTCGCGATACGAGCAAGCTGCTCAGGCTCAAGGGCGCACGCGGCAACAATCTACGCAACGTCGATCTGGAAATCCCTGTTGGGCTGCTCACCTGCATCACTGGAGTATCTGGCTCGGGCAAGTCGACGCTGATCAACAACACGCTCTTCCCAATAACCGCCACGGCCCTGAACGGCGCGACGACGCTAGAGGTGGCGCCTCACGATTCGTTCGATGGCCTGCAGCATCTGGACAAGGTCGTGGACATCGACCAGAGCCCGATTGGACGCACACCGCGCTCGAACCCGGCGACCTATACCGGACTGTTCACGCCGATCCGCGAACTGTTTGCCGGCGTGCCAGAAGCCCGGTCGCGTGGCTACGGTCCTGGACGCTTCTCCTTCAACGTCAAGGGCGGACGCTGCGAAGCCTGTCAGGGCGACGGCGTCATCAAGGTAGAGATGCACTTCCTGCCAGATATCTACGTGCCCTGTGATGTGTGCAAGGGCAAGCGCTACAACCGCGAAACGTTGGAAGTGAAGTACAAAGGCAAGAGCATTACTGAAGTGCTGGGCATGACCATCGAAGAGGCGCGGGAATTCTTCGATCCGGTGCCAGCCGTCGCGCGCAAGCTGCAGACGCTAATAGATGTGGGGCTTTCCTACATCAAGCTCGGGCAAAGCGCGACCACGCTATCGGGAGGCGAGGCACAGCGGGTCAAGCTATCACGCGAGCTGTCCAAACGGGATACCGGCAAGACGCTGTACATCCTCGACGAGCCCACCACGGGGTTGCACTTCGCCGATATCCAGCAGTTGCTGGACGTGTTGCACCGCCTTCGCGATCACGGCAATACGGTGGTGGTCATCGAGCACAATCTGGATGTGATCAAGACGGCGGACTGGCTTGTAGACCTCGGCCCCGAGGGCGGCTCGAAGGGCGGCCAGATCATCGCGACAGGCTCTCCTGAAGACGTTGCCGAGATGCCGCAGTCGCATACCGGTCACTTTCTCAAGCCGTTGCTGGAGCGTGACCAAGCCCGGAACGAATGACCACTACCGGTTTGCCCCGGGCCCTACCGTAACCCGGCCAATACGAAATAGCCCGCAGCATGCTGCGGGCT
Source organism: Stutzerimonas stutzeri (assembly GCF_024448955.1). Taxonomy (GTDB): domain Bacteria; phylum Pseudomonadota; class Gammaproteobacteria; order Pseudomonadales; family Pseudomonadaceae; genus Stutzerimonas; species Stutzerimonas stutzeri_AQ. The sequence goes on along the minus strand of NZ_JAMOIH010000017.1, from coordinate 15,476 downwards.
ATTTCGTCACAGAAGGCTTAGGCCAGCGCCTCCTCGACCGGAAGGTCCAACGCCTTGGCGATACCGGTACCGTAGGCTGGATCAGCCAAATAGCAGTGCTTGATATGCCGCAGCTTGATATGCCGCGCCGCATCGCCCATCGCCCGCGCCGTGTTCTCGAATAGACGCTGCTGCTCGTCCGCCTTCATCAACCGGAACAGATCGCCCGGCTGAGTGAAGTAGTCCGCATCGTCCACCCGGTAGTCGTAACGGGCGGCGGCGCCTTCGAGCGCCAACGGCGGCTCGCTGAAGTCCGGCTGCTCACGCCATTCGCCGTAAGTGTTCGGCTGGTAATGCAAGCGGCCGCCATGGTTGCCATCGACCCGCATCGCACCATCGCGATGGAAGCTATGCACCGGGCAACGCGGCGCGTTTACCGGAATCTGGTGATGATTGACACCCAGGCGATAACGCTGCGCATCGCCGTAGGAGAACAGGCGCCCTTGCAGCATGCGGTCCGGTGAGAAGCTGATGCCCGGCACCACGTTCGCGGGCGTGAATGCCGCCTGCTCGACATCCTGGAAATAGTTGTCGGCATTACGGTTGAGCTCGTAGTAACCCACTTCGATCAGCGGGTAATCCTTCTTCGACCAGACTTTGGTCAGGTCGAACGGATGGAAGCGATAGCTTGCCGCCTCGACTTCCGGCATCACTTGCACATACATCGTCCAGCGCGGGAAATCGCCACGCTCGATCGCCTCGAACAGGTCACGCTGAGAGCTTTCACGATCACCGGCAACGATGGCCGCTGCTTCAGCGTCGGTGAGGTTCTTGATGCCCTGCTGGGTCTTGAAATGGAACTTGACCCAGTAGCGCTGGTTATCGGGGCTGATGAAGCTGTAAGTATGCGAGCCGAAACCGTGCATGTGTCGGTAGGAGGCCGGTATCCCACGGTCGCCCATCACATAGGTAATTTGGTGCAACGCCTCTGGCAGGCCGGTCCAGAAGTCCCAGTTGTTGTTGGCGCTACGCATGTTGGTGCGCGGGTCGCGCTTGACCGCGTGGTTCAGATCGGGGAATTTCAGTGGATCGCGGAAAAAGAACACTGGCGTGTTGTTGCCGACCATGTCCCAGTTGCCTTGCTCGGTATAGAACTTCAGGGCATAGCCACGGATGTCACGTTCGGCATCGGCAGCACCGCGCTCGCCGGCAACGGTAGAAAACCGGGCGAACATTGGGGTCTTCCTGCCAACTTCGGAAAAGATCGCCGCCTTGGTGTAGCGCGTAATGTCGTGAGTGACAACGAACTCACCAAAGGCGCCGGAGCCTTTGGCATGCATACGCCGCTCAGGAATCACCTCACGATCGAAATGTGCGAGCTTCTCCAGAAACCACACGTCCTGCAGCAACATCGGGCCGCGCGGGCCGGCGGTCATGGAATTCTGGTTTTCGGCTACCGGGGCACCGGCGACGGTAGTGAGTTTGGGCTGATCAGTCATGGCTACTGCTCCTTGGCAATTCGAGAACTATCCAGTGTCGGTTACATCACCGGCTGGTTGAGCGCCATCATATGAATCCAAACCGATAGGCTCTAATGATCAAGATCAACGCAAGCGATAGCCAAAATCTTCAGGCGAAAAAAAACCGAGCCTTCAGGCTCGGTTTTCTTTTTTAGGCCAGCTTATTCAGCTGCTTCGACTTCACCGGTAACCGGACGGTCCACCAGCTCGACGTAGGCCATGGGCGCATTGTCCCCAGCGCGGAAACCGCACTTGAGAATACGCAGGTAACCACCCTGGCGGGTGGCATAACGCGGACCCAGGTCATTGAACAGTTTGCCAACGATAGCCTTCGAGCGAGTACGGTCGAAAGCCAGGCGACGGTTGGCGACGCTGTCCTCCTTGGCCAGGGTGATCAGCGGCTCGGCGACGCGACGCAGTTCCTTGGCCTTAGGCAGGGTTGTTTTGATCAGTTCGTGCTCGAACAGCGACACCGCCATGTTCTGGAACATGGCCTTGCGGTGTGCGCTTGTGCGGCTGAGATGACGGCCACTTTTACGATGACGCATGATTGAAATTCCTTACCAAACGATCAGTTCGGTGACTATGGGCGATCAGGCCGTAGCCTTATCGTCCTTCTTGAGACTTGCCGGCGGCCAATTGTCGAGACGCATGCCCAGGGACAGACCACGAGAGGCCAGAACGTCTTTGATTTCGGTCAGAGACTTCTTGCCCAAGTTCGGCGTTTTCAACAGCTCGACTTCGGTGCGCTGAATCAGATCACCGATGTAGTAGATGTTTTCTGCTTTGAGGCAGTTGGCCGAACGAACGGTCAGTTCCAGATCATCAACCGGACGCAGAAGGATCGGATCGATCTCGTCTTCCTGCTCGACTACAACCGGCTCGCTGTCGCCCTTGAGGTCGACAAATGCGGCCAGCTGCTGCTGCAGAATAGTCGCGGCACGACGGATCGCCTCTTCGGGATCCAAGGTGCCATTGGTTTCCAAGTCGATGACCAGCTTGTCCAGGTTGGTACGCTGCTCGACACGAGCGTTTTCGACCACATAAGCCACGCGACGGACCGGGCTGAAGGTGGCGTCGAGCTGCAAACGACCGATGCTACGGCTTTCGTCCTCGTCGCTCTGACGCGCATCAGCAGGCTCGTAACCACGGCCGCGAGCGACCTTGAGCTTCATGTTGATCGAACCATTAGCCGCCAGGTTGGCGATCAGATGATCGCCATTGACGATTTCGACATCGTGATCCAGCTGGATATCGGCAGCGGTAACAGCGCCCGCGCCCTTCTTCACCAGGCTCAAGGTCACTTCATCACGGCCGTGCAGCTTGATGGCGATACCTTTGAGATTGAGCAGGATTTCAATGACATCTTCCTGCACGCCCTCGATAGCGCTGTACTCGTGGAGCACACCGTCGATCTCAGCCTCGACCACAGCACAGCCGGGCATGGAGGACAACAGAATACGACGCAGCGCGTTGCCCAGGGTATGGCCGAAACCACGCTCGAGAGGTTCGAGCGTGATCTTGGCACGGGTCGGACTGACCACCTGCACATCGATATGGCGGGGGGTCAGGAACTCATTTACCGAAATCTGCATGGATACACCTATTTTCTAGCCCTTACTTGGAGTAGAGCTCGACAATCAGGTTTTCGTTGATGTCGGCGGACAGATCACTGCGAGCCGGAACACTCTTGAAAACGCCGGATTTCTTGTCGGCATCTACTTCGACCCACTCAACACGACCGCGCTGTACGCACAGTTCCAGGGCTTGGGCGATACGCAGCTGGTTACGGCACTTCTCGCGAACGGCAACCACGTCACCAGCTTTGACCTGGTAGGACGGAACGTTCACGGTCTTGCCATTTACACTGATTGCCTTGTGGGAAACCAGCTGACGCGATTCAGCACGAGTGGAGCCGAAGCCCATGCGGTAAACCACGTTATCCAGACGGCACTCCAGCAGTTGCAGCAAATTCTCGCCGGTAGCGCCCTTGCGGCTGGCCGCTTCCTTGTAGTAACCGCTGAACTGACGCTCGAGCACGCCATAGATACGACGGACCTTCTGCTTTTCACGCAGCTGAGTACCGTAATCAGACAGACGCCCACGGCGCTGGCCGTGAACACCTGGCGGGGTTTCAATGTTGCATTTCGATTCGAGCGCGCGCGCACCACTCTTCAGAAAGAGATCGGTGCCTTCACGACGAGACAGTTTGCACTTGGGACCAATATAACGAGCCATTCTTCACTGTCTCCTGATTACACGCGACGCTTCTTCGGCGGACGGCACCCGTTGTGCGGGATCGGCGTCACGTCGGTGATGCTGGCGATTTTATAACCACATCCGTTCAGAGCACGAACGGCGGATTCACGACCCGGACCTGGACCCTTGACGTTGACGTCAAGGTTCTTCAGACCGTACTCCAGAGCAGCCTGGCCCGCGCGCTCAGCAGCTACCTGAGCAGCGAACGGGGTGCTTTTGCGCGAACCACGGAAGCCCGAGCCACCGGAAGTAGCCCAGGACAATGCGTTGCCCTGGCGATCGGTGATCGTGATGATGGTGTTATTGAAAGACGCGTGGATATGGGCGATGCCATCAACCACTGTCTTTTTGACTTTTTTACGAGGACGAGCAGCAGGTTTTGCCATTACTTAAATTCCTACGCGATTACTTGCGGATCGGCTTGCGCGGGCCCTTACGGGTGCGGGCGTTGGTCTTGGTACGCTGACCGCGCACCGGCAGACCACGACGATGACGCAGGCCGCGGTAGCAACCCAGGTCCATCAAGCGCTTGATCTTCATGTTGACTTCGCGACGCAGATCACCCTCAACGATGAACTTTGCCACTTCGCCGCGCAGCAGTTCGACCTGCTCGTCGGAGAGATCCTTGATTTTCGCTGCCGGGTTTACGCCGGTAGCTGCGCAGATAGTCTGCGCGCGAGTGCGACCAACACCATAGATGTAGGTCAGCGAGATAACAGTGTGCTTGTTATCTGGAATGTTTACGCCTGCAATACGGGCCATTCAGTGAAACTCCAATTGACAGCTACCCAACGCCCCGGAAGCCAAGAAAAGGGCGCGAGATACTAACGCTGTAATAACAAATAATCAACCCGGCAGCGCACTAGCTACCGGGCTCGAGCCTTAGCTCACAATCAGCCTTGGCGCTGCTTGTGACGCGGTTCTGCACTGCAGATCACCCGAATGACGCCTTCGCGACGGACGATCTTACAGTTGCGGCACAGTTTTTTGACCGATGCACGAACTTTCATGACAACTCCTGGAACCTTACGAACTACCTTCAGCGGAGCATTCCGCTGCCGTAGCCCTTCAGGTTGGCTTTTTTCATCAGGGAATCGTACTGGTGAGACATGAGGTGCGACTGCACTTGAGACATGAAGTCCATTACAACCACGACCACAATCAGCAACGATGTCCCGCCAAGGTAGAACGGCACATTTGCAGCAACCACAAGGAACTGGGGTAGCAGGCATACAGCCGTCATGTACAGGGCGCCGAACATGGTCAAGCGAGTCAACACGCCATCAATATAGCGCGCCGACTGCTCGCCAGGCCGAATCCCCGGAATAAAAGCACCGGACTTCTTCAGATTTTCCGCAACATCTTTCGGATTGAACATCAAAGCCGTATAGAAGAAGCAGAAGAAGATGATTCCGGCGCTGAACAACAAGATATTCAGCGGCTGACCAGGAGCGATCGACTGAGAAATATCAGCCAACCAACCCATGCTCTCCGACTGACCGAACCACTGCCCCAGTGAAGCAGGGAACAGCAGAATGCTGCTGGCAAAAATGGCTGGAATAACGCCAGCCATGTTGACCTTCAATGGCAGGTGGCTCGTCTGCGCAGCGAAGACCTTGCGACCCTGCTGACGCTTGGCATAGTGCACGGCAATACGCCGCTGCCCACGCTCGATGAAGACCACAAAACCGATGATGGCAACAGCTACCAGCCCAACCGCCAGCAGTGCAATGATATTCACATCACCCTGCCGTGCGGACTCGAAGGACTGCCCCAGCGCACCCGGAAGACCCGCAACGATACCTGCAAAGATCAACATCGAAATGCCGTTACCGACACCCCGCTCGGTGATCTGCTCGCCCAACCACATCATGAACATCGCACCAGCCACGAAGGTGGTGATTGCCACGAAGTAGAAGCCGAAATCATTGCTGAACGCGACGCCCTGCCCGGCTAGGCCGACAGACATCCCTATCGCCTGAACGATCGCCAGCACCAGCGTTCCATAACGCGTGTACTGGCTGATCTTGCGGCGACCGGCCTCGCCTTCCTTCTTCAACTGCTCCAGCTGTGGGCTGACCGCGGTCATGAGCTGCATGATGATCGATGCCGAAATGTACGGCATGATCCCCAGCGCAAAGATACTCATGCGCTCCAGCGCACCACCGGAAAACATATTGAACAGGCTAAGGATGGTCCCTTCGTTCTGACGGAACAGCTCGGCCAACCTGTCGGGATTGATACCCGGCACCGGGATATGCGCTCCGATCCGATAGACGATGATCGCCATCAGCAGAAAACGCAGACGAGCCCAGAGTTCGGACAGCCCACCATTACTCAGAGCGGAGAGAGCACCTTGCTTAGCCATTTATTCCTCGAACTTGCCGCCAGCTGCTTCGATAGCCGCGCGCGCACCTTTAGTGGCGGCGATGCCCTTCAGAGTTACCGCACGACCAACCTCACCCGACAGCATGACTTTCACACGCTGAACGTTCTGATTGATGATGTCGGCATCCTTGAGGCTCTGCAGGGAAACTACGTCACCCTGAACCTTTGCCAGTTCGGAGGTGCGTACTTCGGCACGATCCATGGCTTTCAGGGAAACGAAGCCGAACTTCGGTAGACGACGATGCAGAGGCTGCTGGCCACCCTCGAAGCCGGGGGCAATCTTGCCACCAGAACGGGAAGTCTGACCTTTATGACCACGGCCACCGGTCTTGCCGAGGCCGCTACCGATACCACGGCCCGGACGCAGCTTTTCGCGACGGGCGCCTGGCGCAGAACGCAGATCGTTCAGTTGCATGGCTTAGCCCTCCACACGGAGCATGTAATAAGCCTTGTTGATCATGCCGCGGTTTTCAGGAGTGTCCTGAACCTCTACGGTATGACCAATGCGACGCAGGCCGAGACCTTTGACGCACAGCTTGTGATTAGGAATACGACCGCTGACGCTTTTGATCAGCGTGACCTTGACGGTATTAGCCATGATCAGGAAATCTCCTCAACGCTCTTGCCGCGCTTCGCTGCGATCGACTCAGGCGATTGCATGGCCTTCAGACCCTTGAACGTAGCGTGAACCACGTTGACCGGGTTGGTAGAGCCGTAGCATTTAGCCAGAACGTTCTGCACGCCAGCCACTTCAAGGATCGCACGCATTGCGCCACCGGCGATGACACCGGTACCTTCCGAAGCAGGCTGCATGTAGACCTTGGAAGCGCCGTGGGCAGCCTTGGTGGCGTACTGCAGCGTAGTGCCGTTCAGATCGACCTGGATCATGTTGCGGCGAGCCGCTTCCATCGCTTTCTGAATGGCGGCAGGCACTTCACGGGACTTGCCGCGACCGAAACCTACACGGCCCTTGCCATCACCCACCACAGTCAACGCGGTGAAAGTGAAGATACGACCACCTTTTACAGTCTTGGCGACGCGGTTAACCTGAACCAGCTTCTCAATGTAACCTTCGTCGCGCTTTTGCTCGTTATATGCCATAACTTAGAACTCCAGCCCGCCTTCACGAGCAGCATCAGCCAGTGCCTTGACACGACCGTGGTACTTGAAGCCAGAACGGTCGAACGCCACCTGGGTGACACCTGCGGCCTTCGCACGCTCAGCGACCAGCTGACCAACTTTCTTGGCAGCGTCGACGTTGCCGGTGGCACCGCCGCGCAGTTCTTTGTCGAGAGTCGAGGCACTGGCCAGGACCTTGCCGCCGTCGGCCGAAAGGACCTGGGCGTAGATGTGCTGGGAAGACCGATACACACAAAGGCGTACAGCTTCCAGCTCGCGCATCTTCAGGCGTGCCTTGCGAGCGCGACGCAGACGAGTAACTTTCTTTACGCTCATTTGCTATGCCCTACTTCTTCTTAGCTTCTTTACGACGGACCACTTCGTCCGAGTAACGTACGCCTTTGCCCTTGTAAGGCTCAGGGCGACGGAAGTCACGGATTTCAGCAGCCACCTGACCAACCAGTTGCTTATCGACACCCTTGATCAGGATATCGGTCTGGCTGGGGGTCTCAGCGGTAACGCCTTGCGGCAGTTCATATTCCACCGGATGCGAGAAGCCGAGAGCCAGGGACAGCACTTGACCTTTGGCTTGCGCCTTGTAACCAACACCAACCAGCTGAAGCTTACGCTCGAATCCCTGGCTGACACCGATCACCATATTGTTAACCAACGCACGGGTGGTACCGGCCATGGCACGGTTCTGCTGATCGCCATTGCGCGCAGCAAAACGGATCTCACCGGCCTCGTGGATTACTTCCACAGACGAGTGCACATTCAGTTCGAGAGCGCCCTTGGCACCCTTCACCGAAAGCTGCTGGCCAGACATGTTGAATTCAACACCAGCGGGCAGCTTGACGGGGTTCTTAGCAACGCGAGACATGCTTATCCCCCCTTAGAACACTGTGCAGAGCACTTCGCCGCCGACGCCAGCAGCGCGAGCAGCCCGATCAGTCATCACACCTTTATTGGTGGATACGATCGAAACACCCAGACCGCCGCGAACCTTCGGCAACTGATCAACGGATTTGTACTGGCGAAGGCCAGGACGACTTACGCGCTTCAGCTCCTCGATAACCGGACGGCCTTCGAAGTACTTCAGCTCGATAGACAGCTGCGGTTTGGCGTCGCTGCTGACGTTGTATCCTGCGATATAGCCTTCACCCTGAAGAACGTTGGCTACAGCCACCTTCAAAGTGGAAGACGGCATGCTTACGACGGACTTTTCGGCCATCTGGGCATTACGGATACGAGTTAGCATGTCCGCTAACGGGTCCTGCATACTCATGGGCTCTTGGCTCCTAATTCTAAAAAATAAGCCCGCAAGGGCTCGTGTCGCCTGCTAGATGAACGCACCTCGAAAGGCGTGACTCGGGCGAGCCGGACATTCTAGAGACAGTCCAGAAACGAATCAAGCCCCATGAGGGGCTTGATTCGATGACAGCAATTCCGGCAGCGTCACCGGAACATCGTTACCAGCTGGCTTTCACCAGTCCTGGTACGTCGCCACGCATAGCAGCCTGACGCAGCATGCTACGTGCGAGACCGAACTTGCGATATACACCATGCGGACGGCCAGTCAGACGGCAGCGATTGCGCAGACGCGAAGCGCTGGCATCACGCGGCTGCTTCTGCAGCGCGACCTGGGCTTCCCAACGCGCCTCAGGAGACGACTCTGGATTAGCGATGACAGCTTTCAGCGCGGCACGCTTCTGGGCGTACTTAGCAACCGTTTGCTGACGCTTCAGCTCACGGTTCTTCATGCTTTGCTTAGCCATGTCCTACTCCTATCAGTTACGGAACGGGAAGTTGAAAGCACGCAGCAGCGCGCGCCCCTCTTCGTCCGTCCGAGCAGTAGTGGTCAGCGTAATATCCAGACCACGCAGGGCATCGATCTTGTCGTAATCGATTTCCGGGAAAATGATCTGCTCTTTTACACCCATGCTGTAATTGCCACGACCATCGAAGGACTTGGCATTCAGGCCGCGGAAATCGCGAACCCGAGGCAGAGAAATAGCGAGTAGACGATCCAGGAATTCGTACATGCGATCATTGCGCAGCGTAACCTTGACGCCGATCGGCCAGCCTTCGCGAACTTTAAAACCCGCGATGGATTTCCGAGCATGGGTCACTACGACCTTCTGACCGGTGATCTTTTCCAAGTCGGCAACAGCGTTATCGATGATTTTCTTATCACCGATCGCTTCGCCGATACCCATATTCAGGGTGATCTTAGTGATGCGCGGAACTTCCATCACGTTGCCAAGCTGAAGTTCTTCTTTCAGCTTGGGAGCGATTTGCTTCCGATAAACTTCTTTTAGTCGTGCCATGGTTATCTACCTAGCAGTCTCAAGCTTCAACCGGCTTTTGGGTCGACTTGAAGACACGAATTTTCTTGCCGTCTTCAATCTTGAAACCAACGCGATCAGCCTTGTTGGTTTCACCATTGAAAATAGCGACGTTAGAGGCGTGCAAAGGCGCCTCTTTCTCGACGATACCGCCCTGAACGCCAGACATCGGGTTCGGCTTGGTATGGCGCTTTACGAGGTTGATACCACCAACAACCAAGCGGTCGTCAGCGAGAACCCGAAGCACCTTACCGCGCTTGCCCTTGTCCTTGCCGGCGATGACGATGATCTCGTCGTTGCGACGAATCTTTTGCATGCGGCTACTCCTTAGAGCACTTCAGGCGCGAGCGAGACGATTTTCATGAACTTCTCGTTACGAAGCTCACGCGTCACCGGCCCGAAAATACGGGTACCGATAGGCTCCTGCTTGTTGTTCAGCAGAACAGCAGCGTTGCCATCGAAGCGAATGATGGAACCGTCTGGGCGGCGAACACCGTGACGAGTGCGGACCACAACAGCGGTCATCACCTGGCCTTTCTTGACCTTGCCACGCGGAATCGCTTCCTTGACGGTAACCTTGATGATGTCGCCGATGCCGGCGTAACGGCGGTGAGAGCCGCCGAGCACCTTGATGCACATAACACGGCGCGCGCCGCTGTTATCCGCCACATCGAGCATTGATTGAGTCTGAATCATATAATTTCTCCGACCCCTAGCCCTTAGACTTCGACGGCACGTTCAACGACATCAACCAGCATCCAGCACTTGGTCTTCGCCAGAGGACGAGTCTCGCGAATCGTGACTTTGTCACCGATACGGCACTGGTTGGTTTCGTCGTGTGCGTGCAGTTTGGTCGAACGCTTCACGTATTTACCGTAGATCGGGTGCTTGACGCGACGCTCGATCAATACGGTGATGGTTTTGTCCATTTTGTCGCTGACGACGCGGCCAGTCAGCGTGCGGACAGTCTTTTCAACTTCAGCCATGATCACTTACCTGCCTGCTGGTTGAGCACAGTCTTGACACGAGCGATGTCGCGCTTGACTTGTGAGAGCAGGTGAGACTGCCCCAACTGGCCAGTTGCCTTCTGCATACGCAGATTGAACTGGTCGCGCAGCAGCTCGAGCAATTGCTCGTTCAGCTGCTGAGCGGATTTTTCACGAAGCTCATTCGCTTTCATCACATCACCGTCCGCTTAACAAAGGAGGTGGCGAGCGGCAGCTTTGCAGCAGCCAGGGCGAAAGCCTCACGCGCCAGCTCTTCGGAAACACCCTCGATCTCGTAGAGCACCTTGCCCGGTTGAATCTGGGCTACCCAGTACTCGACGTTACCCTTACCTTTACCCATCCGGACTTCCAGAGGCTTCTTGGTGACAGGCTTGTCGGGGAATACGCGGATCCAGATCTTGCCGCCACGCTTGACGTGACGAGTCAGCGCACGACGTGCGGACTCGATCTGGCGGGCCGTCAGACGACCACGGGAAACAGACTTCAGAGCGAATTCGCCGAAGCTGACCTTGCTACCGCGCTGAGCCAGACCACGATTGTGGCCAGTCATCTGCTTGCGGAATTTTGTACGCTTTGGTTGCAACATTTGGCGTACTCCTTACTTGGCAGCTTTTTTACGAGGCGCAGGCGCTTGCGGCTTGAGCTCTTCGTGGCGGCCACCAATGACCTCACCCTTGAAGATCCAGACCTTGACGCCAATCACACCGTAAGTGGTGTGTGCTTCGTAGGTGTTGTAGTCGATATCGGCACGCAGGGTGTGCAGCGGCACACGACCTTCCCGATACCATTCCGTACGGGCAATTTCAGCCCCACCCAGACGACCGCTCACCTGGATCTTGATGCCTTTGGCACCAATGCGGATCGCATTCTGTACGGCGCGCTTCATGGCGCGACGGAACATCACACGACGCTCCAGCTGCTGAGCAACGTTCTGTGCTACCAGCATTGCATCGAGCTCCGGCTTGCGGATTTCTTCGATGTTGATGTGCACAGGCACACCCATTTGCTTGGTCAGGTCCTGACGCAGCTTCTCTACATCCTCACCTTTTTTGCCGATCACGATGCCGGGACGAGCGGTGTGGATGGTGATGCGTGCTGTCTGAGCCGGGCGATGGATATCGATACGGCTTACGGACGCGCTTTTTAATTTGTCTTGGAGGTACTCGCGCACGTTCAGATCTGCAAGCAGATAATCGGCGTACGTACGACCGTCTGCGTACCAGACGGAGGTGTGCTCCTTGACGATTCCCAGGCGAATGCCAGTGGGATGTACTTTCTGACCCATCTGATCGACTCCGTTACTTGTCCGCAACCTTGACAGTGATATGGCAAGACCGCTTGACGATGCGATCAGCGCGGCCTTTGGCACGCGGCATGATGCGCTTAAGCGAACGCCCTTCGTTGACGAAAACGGTGGAAACCTTCAGGTCGTCCACGTCAGCGCCTTCGTTGTGCTCGGCGTTGGCCACGGCCGACTCCAGCACTTTCTTCATGATCTCGGCGGCTTTCTTACTGCTGAAAGCCAACAGGTTGAGCGCTTCGCCCACCCCTTTCCCGCGGATCTGGTCGGCGACCAGGCGGGCTTTCTGGGCGGAGATGCGAGCGCCCGACAACTTAGCGGCTACTTCCATCTTTCCTTACCCCTTAGCGCTTGCCTTTCTTGTCCGCTACGTGCCCGCGATAGGTGCGGGTACCAGCGAACTCGCCGAGTTTATGACCGACCATGTCTTCGTTCACGAGAACGGGGACGTGTTGGCGGCCGTTATGCACAGCGATGGTCAGACCGACCATTTGCGGCAGGATCATCGAACGACGCGACCAGGTTTTCACCGGCTTGCGATCATTCTTTTCCGCTGCCACCTCGACCTTCTTCAGTAGGTGAAGATCGATAAAAGGACCTTTTTTCAGAGAACGTGGCACTGTCGTATCCCTCTAGTTACTTGCGGCGACGGACGATCATGTTGTCGGTGCGCTTGTTCGAGCGAGTCTTCGCGCCCTTAGTCGGGAAGCCCCACGGCGACACCGGATGACGACCACCAGAGGTACGACCTTCACCACCACCATGCGGGTGATCGACCGGGTTCATCGCCACACCGCGAACGGTCGGACGAACGCCACGCCAGCGCTTGGCACCGGCTTTACCCAGCGAACGCAGGCTATGCTCGGCGTTCGAAACCTCACCCAGAGTGGCGCGACACTCAGCCAGCACCTTGCGTGTTTCGCCGGAGCGAAGACGCAGCGTCACGTATGCACCCTCACGCGCTACCAACTGAGCCGACGCACCAGCGGAACGAGCGATCTGGGCACCTTTGCCCGGCTTCAGCTCCACACCGTGGATGGTAGAACCCAGCGGAATGTTGCGCAGCGGCAGGCTGTTACCAGCCTTGATTGGCGCATTGATGCCAGACACCAACTGATCGCCAGCACTGACGCCCTTGGGGGCGATGATGTAGCGGCGCTCGCCGTCGGCATACTTCAGCAACGCAATGTGCGCAGTACGGTTCGGATCGTATTCGATGCGCTCAACGACGGCGGGAATGCCATCCTTGTTGCGACGAAAATCGACCAAGCGGTAATGCTGCTTGTGACCACCGCCAACGTGACGAGTGGTGATACGACCGTTGTTGTTACGGCCGCCAGACTTCGACTTCTTCTCGAGCAGCGGAGCATAAGGAGCGCCTTTGTGCAGCTCCTGACTGACCACCTTGACCACAAAACGGCGGCCCGCGGAAGTCGGTTTGCATTTAACGATTGCCATGATGCACCCCTTCCTTACTCAGCACTGCCGGAGAAATCGATATCTTGGCCCGGCTGAAGCGCGATATACGCCTTCTTCCAGTCGTTGCGCTTGCCCAGCCCACGAGCGGTGCGTTTGGTCTTGCCCTGAACATTCAGGGTGCTGACTTTGGCGACCTTCACGTTGAACAGGCTTTCGACGGCCTTCTTGATTTCCAGCTTGGTTGCGTCGGTTGCAACCTTGAAAACGAACTGGCTCTTGCTGTCTGCCAGCATGGTTGCCTTCTCGGAGACATGCGGACCAAGCAGGACTTTGAATACGCGTTCCTGGTTCATCCCAGCAGCTCCTCGAATTTCTTCACGGCCGACACGGTGATCAACACCTTGTCATAGGCGATCAGGCTGACGGGATCGGAACCCTGAACATCACGCACGTCAACGTGCGGCAGGTTGCGAGCCGCCAGATAAAGGTTCTGATCGACAGCATCGGAAACGATCAGCACGTCATTCAGACCCATGCCAGTCAGCTTGTTGGCAAGCAGCTTGGTCTTTGGGCTGTCGACGGCGAAATCTTCAACAACGACCAGACGCTCGGAGCGAACCAGCTCGGAGAGGATGGAACGCAGCGCGGCGCGATACATCTTCTTATTGAGCTTCTGCTCATGGTTCTGCGGACGAGCAGCGAAGGTCACGCCACCGCCACGCCAGATCGGACCACGAGTGGTACCGGCACGAGCGCGTCCAGTGCCCTTCTGGCGCCACGGACGCTTGCCACCACCAGCCACATCGGAGCGAGTCTTTTGTTGCTTGCTGCCCTGACGACCGCCAGCCATGTAGGCGACGACAGCCTGATGCACCAGCGTCTCGTTGAACTCACCACCAAAGGTACGCTCGGAGACTTCTATGGCTTGTGCGCCATTAACATTCAATTGCATGTGAACTCCCCCTTACCCGCGAGCCTTGGCAGCCGGACGCACGATCACGTCACCACCAGTGGCGCCGGGCACTGCGCCCTTAACCAACAGCAGGTTACGCTCGGCATCGACACGCACGATTTCCAGGGACTGCACGGTTACGCGCTCGGCGCCCATGTGCCCGGACATCTTCTTGCCCTTGAAAACACGACCCGGGGTCTGGCACTGGCCAATCGAACCCGGAACGCGGTGGGATACGGAGTTACCGTGTGTATTGTCCTGACCACGGAAGTTCCAGCGCTTAATGGTGCCGGCAAAGCCTTTACCCTTGGACTGACCGGTGACATCCACCATCTGTCCAGCCTGAAAAATCTCGGCATTGATCTGATCGCCCGCCTGGAACTCTTCGCCATCGAGGCGGAATTCCCAGACTCCACGACCGGCAGCAACATTCGCCTTAGCGAAGTGACCAGCCTGAGCCTTGGAGACACGCGAGGCGCGACGCTCGCCGACAGTGACCTGCACGGCGCGATAGCCATCGCTCTCTTCATTCTTGAACTGGGTGACACGATTCGGCTCGATCTCAATGACCGTAACCGGAACAGAGACACCATCTTCGGTGAAAATGCGGGTCATGCCGCACTTACGACCGACTACACCAATAGTCATGTTGTAACCTCTTGAGTGTACGGGGCTTTCACCCGCTATGGCCGCCCATTTCAGAGCGTTACACGACTAAAACTCAAGGTTTTAGCCGAGGCTGATCTGCACTTCCACGCCAGCCGCAAGATCAAGCTTCATCAGCGCATCGACGGTTTTGTCGGTTGGCTGAACAATGTCCAGCACACGCTTATGAGTACGGATCTCGTACTGGTCGCGCGCGTCCTTGTTGACGTGCGGAGAAACCAGAACAGTGAACCGCTCTTTGCGGGTCGGCAGTGGAATCGGACCACGCACCTGAGCACCAGTACGTTTCGCGGTTTCCACGATTTCCTGGGTTGATTGATCGATCAGGCGATGGTCAAAAGCCTTCAACCGAATACGGATTTGTTGGTTTTGCATTTTGACCTCAGACTCCAATTAGCCATCCCTACCAAACGCAATACGCCCGGTAAAAGGAGGCGCAATTGTACGGATGCGTCCAGGGGGTGTCAATAAATGATCAATAATAGAAAAAGGGCCCCAGGGGGCCCTTTTTTACTACCGAAT
>NZ_JAMOIH010000016.1 GCF_024448955.1 Stutzerimonas stutzeri | reverse complement strand
TTCCAGCTCTTAAGCGATTACCATAAGCGGCCCCTTCGCCATCGAGCCCATCATGCTTTCCGTTGCCGTTCAGACCCTGGGCGTTACCGCCCCGGTGTTCGTCATGTTGTTCATCGGTATAGCGCTCAAGCGGTTGGGCTGGATCGACGCTGCGTTCATTCAGACGGCATCGGCGCTGGTGTTCAACGCCACCATGCCTGCCCTACTGTTCATCTCGATCATCAAGGCCGATCTGGATGCGGCGTTGCAGCCGAGCCTGTTGATCTATTACGTCATCGCCACTGTCACGACCTTCTTTCTCGCCTGGGCCTGGGCGCTCTGGCGTTGTCCGTCTGCCGATCGTGGCGTCTACGTTCAGGGCGCGTTTCGCGGCAATAACGGTATCGTCGGCCTGGCGCTGGCAACCAGTCTTTATGGCGATTACGGCCTGTCGCTGGGCGGTGTTCTGGCGGGTGTGGTGATACTGCTCTACAACAGCTTGTCGGCGCTGATTCTGGCGATCTACAGCCCAGGCGCGCGCGCCAGTGCTGGATCGATCCTGCTCAGCATCCTGCGCAATCCGTTGATCATCGGCGTGACGGCGGCCATCCCCTTTGCCTATTGGCAGATTCCGCTGCCGGACTGGTTGATGACTTCCGGGCAGTATTTTGCACAGATGACCTTGCCGCTGGCGCTTATCTGCATCGGCGGCACGCTGTCGCTTTCGGTCCTGCGCGAGAGCAGCGGCATGGCCATCAGCGCGAGTCTGATGAAGATGGTCTGGCTTCCCGCGCTGGCTACAGCGGGGGCTTGGCTGGTCGGCTTCCGCGGCGCGGAGCTGGGCATCCTGTTCCTGTACTTCGCCAGTCCTACGGCTTCGGCAAGCTTCGTCATGGCGCGAGCGGTCAACGCCAATCATCAGCTAGCGGCGATCATCATCGTGATCACCACATTGATGGCGGCTCTGAGCATCAACCTCGGGCTGTTATTGCTCGGCTGGCTGGGGTGGCTCTAGGCGCCGCTTGCCCGTGTTGTGATCGATGTCCTCTTTCCCAGCTTAAGAAATTCAGCGGAATAGTCGTAATCGCTCAATAGGCCTCAGAAAAAAACACCGGTTTCCGTCACATTGCCTCGGACGGTCGATGGCGTTTCTATCAGTGCGGGCCGCCTTGTTTTCTGAGGATTGACGATGTCGTTTTTCACACCTTCGAGCCGTTCGCTAACGCGTGATGCCAATCGCGTCGTCAACCAGCACCGCCTGTTCGGTCCAGGTCTAGCGTTGCTGCTGCTCCTCAATCTCGGAACCTTTGCCGGTGGCATTTGGATCGGACGGGATCTAGAGCCCCAGCGTGAGGCCGCGAGTCAGGAAGAGGTAGCCCTCGGGAGCGAAGATCGCTTCGCTATTGCGCGTGTCGGAAAAGTGGTGGGTCGGCTGAAATCCATCGAGGCCGATGTGCTCGCATTGCAGGACATGCTCGGTGAGCAGCGTATTCTGAGCCAGCAACTTTCGGCACTCGATCCAGCCCTGTTGCCCTTGCTGGCGCCGGAGCCGGCTCGTGGCAGCGAAGGGCAGGGCGGCGTGCTGCTACCGCCACGAGGATGCTCGAGTGAGCTGACATTGGAGGTCGACAGCGTATCGCTCGACGATTTGGAGCGCACCGAGACGTCTGCGCACTGCATGCGTGTGTTGTTGGACGGCATGCTTCAGCGTGTGGCAGAACGCAACGCGGCTCTCATGGCGATTCCGTCCCGCCGCCCTGTCGGCGAGGCGCGCTTGGGATCGGCCTACGGTAACCGTATCGATCCGTTCAGAAAGCAACCAGCCTTCCATTCCGGCGTAGATTTCGCGTTGCGCTCCGGTTCCGACGTAGTCGCTGCGGCGGGTGGTCGGGTGAGCTTTGCCGGCAATCGCGGCGCATACGGCAAGCTGGTGGAAATCGATCACGGCAATCGGCTGGTGACTCGCTACGCACATCTGTCGCGTCTGCACGTGCGCGCGGGCGATGTGGTAACGCCTGAGCAGCGGATCGGGGCGGTAGGTTCCACCGGGCGCTCCACTGGTCCGCATCTTCATTTCGAGGTGCTGCACAAGGGGCGATTCGTCGATCCTCAGCGCTTCCTCGCCCTTGGCGATCTAGAGCGGGACAGCGATGTTCAGGCTCAAGACTAGAACGCTCGATACCCGCGAGCTGCTACGTTCCGAGCATCGTTTACAAGCCCGGCGTAGCTCGCGTTCGTGGCTCTGGTTGATCGTCGCGATGCTGTGCGTAATTGGAGCGCTGCTCTATTTGCGCGTTATCGAGCATGGCGCCTACGAGGAGCAGGTCGCTGCGCTGGACTTTGAAAATCAGGCGCTCCGAGATGCGCTCGAGCAGAGTCGGCTGCAACGCCAGGAAGCCGAAGCGACGCAGGAGCAGTTGCTCGGGCGCATCGCCAAGCTGTCCGAGCAAATCGAGCGACTGCAGACAGACCTGGCTTTTTTCCGCCAGCAGAAGAAAGCCCATTAATACCGAGGAATAGCAATGTTCGACAAGAAGAAGCCGGTGCCGAAAGTCGCCGTCGACCAGTTCTCCAGCCTAATTTCCGGCAATGTCTCGCTGGCCGGCGATATGGCGTTCGAAGAAGGGCTGAAAATCAGCGGCACGGTGACAGGCAACGTGTGCCACAAGCCTGGAACGCACAGCCTGCTGGCACTGAGTGCCGATGGCCGGATCGAGGGTAATGTCAGCAGTTACGATGCGCTGATCGACGGCGTCATCGTTGGCGATCTGGTGGTCGAGCACCTGCTCGAACTGCATTCCAACGCGCGGGTATGCGGCAATATCCGCTACCGTCAGTTGAGCATGGAAAACGGCGCCGTGGTCGACGGCACGCTCAGCCGGATGAGTGACGAAGAAGAGACCGCGCAGGTTTTCGAACTGCCGCGGTCTCAGGCTCGCGAAGGATGAGTCGAGGGAGCCGCTCGGCCTGAAGCCCAGCTTTGGCTTCCAGGCCGGTCCGCTAGCAGGTGTGCAGAGGCCGCTATCGATCTATTGGCGGTGTTTCTTCCAAGCCCGGCTGGCGATAACTAGTAACGTCACTGCGGTCAGTGGTAAGGCATAGCCGATCATCGCATCACCAAAGGTTTCAGCAAACGGTCGTCCAGTGCTGGCCATTACCAGATACACCGTATACGCCACGTAATAGGCGAGGAACAGCAAGCCCTCCCAGCGGTTGATGGCGTAGCCGGTGAAGAAGATCGGCAGACATGCCAACGCCACTGCGATCATTACCGGGAAGTCAAAGGCCAGTGCGCTGGCAGCCACCGTGATCGCTTCGGGGGACACCATCGACGCCAGCCCCAGTACGCAGAGCAGGTTGAAGATATTGCTGCCGACGATATTGCCTACGGCGATGTCGCGCTCACCACGGATGGCGGCCAGGATCGAGGTGGCCAATTCGGGCAGCGAGGTGCCGACGGCGATCACCGTCAAGCCGATTACCAACTCTGACAAACCCAGCGCGCGGGCCAGGGATACGGCGCCTTCCACCAGGAAGTTGGAGCCCACCACCAACAGGACGAGTCCTACAACGACCAGGCCAGCGTTGATCAGGCTGGCATAAGGTTTGGGCTGCGCTTCGAGACCGAATTCCTTGGCGAACTCATCGTCTGCGGTTGCGGCTGCATTGGCCTTCCGACTGCTGATGATCAGAAACACGGTATAGCCGACGACGGCGGCAAACAGCAGGGCGCCATCGAGGCGGCTCAGCGAGCCGTCCCAGGCCAGGGCATAGGTGACCAGGCTGGCGCCAATCATGATTGGTACGTCGAGGCGGATCAGCTGGCGTGAAACGATGAGCGGCGCGACTAGCGCGGTCATACCAAGAATCAGCAGAACGTTGGCGATGTTGCTGCCGAGTACGTTACCGATGGCGATGTCGCCGCTGCCGTTCAGCGAAGCCTGCACGCTCACAGCTGTCTCCGGTGCACTGGTGCCGAACGCAACCACCGTCAGGCCGATGATCAACGGGGGAATGCCGAATTGCGCTGCCAGTTTGGCCGCGCCGCGTACCAGCACTTCGGCACCGGCAACGAGAAGCACCAGGCCAGCTATCAAGTAGACGAACGTCATCAGGGACACGAATGGTTGCTCCAGAGGAAGGGGTTGGCTCAGCGCTGGTGTTTCCAAGCGCGCAGAAAGATCACGAAAAGCGTGATGGCGGTCAAGGGCAATACGTACCAAGTCATTGCATGGCGTAACAGGCTGATGGACGGCAGGCCGGTGGAAAACATCACGAGGTAGAGCGTGTACGCCAAGTAATAGCCGAAAAACATGGCGCCCTCCCAGCGATTGATCCGATAACCGGAGAAAAAGATCGGTAGGCAGGCACCAAATACGGCGAGCATGACGGGCAAATCGAAGGCTAGTGCATTGGGCGAAATGGATAAGCCGTCGGCTGAAACCAGTGCCCCGGCGCCAAGCACCAGCAGGAGGTTGAAAATGCAGCTGCCCACTACATTGCCGACGGCGATATCACGCTCTCCGCGATACACCGCCAGCAGCGAGGTCGCCAGCTCTGGCATGGACGTGCCGACCGCAATCACGGTGAGGCCGATCACCAGCTCCGACAGACCCAGCGCCCTTGCCAGAGCCACCGCGCCGTCAATCAGCAGGTTCGAGCCTGCCACCAGCAGGATCAGCCCGAGCAGTACCATCGACAATTGGATCAGCCAGCCGAGTGGTTTCGGCTGGTCTGCAGGGCCGTATTCGATAGCGAACTCGTCGGGCCGTTCGCGCTTGTTCTCGCGCCTGCTGGCAATGACTAGAAAGGTTGTATAGAGCAGGAGCAAGGCAGCCAGAACGCCGCCGTCCAGCCGACTGAGATCGCCGTCCCATGCGAGAGCGAAGGTCAGTATGCCGGCGCCGATCATTATCGGTACGTCCAGGCGTACCAGTTGGCGCGACACCAGCAGCGGCGCCACCAGCGCGGACAGTCCGAGAATCAGCAGGATGTTGGCGATATTGCTGCCGATCACATTGCCGACCGCGATGTCGCCGCTGCCGTTCAAGGCGGCTTGAACGCTGACAGCCGTTTCCGGCGCGCTGGTGCCGAACGCGACGACGGTCAGGCCGATGATCAGCGGCGAGATACCGAAGCGTGCTGCAAGCTGCGAGGCGCCGCGCACCAAGGATTCGGCGCCCAGCACCAGCAATATCAATCCGCCGATGAGATAGGCGAATATCATCAAACTCATCCGAACTCCGTGTGAACGGGCGCGTAAGCCCTCAGTCGACTGTTTCGATTTCTACGTTGACTACACCGTCTTCGAGCAGATCGAGCTTGCCAGCCGCCACCCGCGACAAGTCGATGATGCGTCCCGGCTTGAACGGACCTCGGTCAACGATACGCACCGTTACCTTTTTGCCATTCTCCAGATTGGTCACCTTCACCTGTGTGCCAAATGGCAGGGTCTGGTGCGCGGCGACCAGTTCGTTCTGATTGAAGGTCGTGCCGCTAGCGGTCTGCTCGCCATGAAAGCTACGAGCGTAATAGGAGGCCTTGCCCTGCTGGGTGAAGGTGCTTTTGACGTTCTGGTTGTTGCTCTGGTCCTCGGCGCAGCCGCCGATCAGGGCGAGCAGCAGTGGAACAAGCAGCGGTCTGGTACGCATGAGCCAATCCTTCTGCGCAGAATCGGTCAGTACCGGCCAGCGGATTGCTTCATGGCCTCGAAAGGCTTTGAGCGTCAAGCGGGGCAGCCGTTCAACGTTTCGTGTGTTGCGGTCAGTAGTGAAACGAGGCGAGCCTGATGACAGGCCCGCCCCGTCGATTCAGCCCTCGAGTTTGCGTTTGAGCAGCTGGTTCACCTGGCCGGGGTTAGCCTTGCCTTTCGATGCCTTCATCGCTTGCCCGACGAAGAAGCCGAACATCTTGCCGCGCTTGGCTTCGTCGCTGGCGCGGTATTGCTCGACTTGCTCGGCATTGGCCGCCAGCACCTCGTCCAGCATCGCCTCGATGGCGCCCGAGTCGGTAACTTGCTTGAGGCCCTTTTTCTCGATGATCTCGTCAGCCGAACCTTCGCCCGCCGCCATGGCCTCGAACACCATCTTGGCGATCTTGCCGCTGATAGTGTCGTCCTTGATGCGCAGGATCATGCCGCCCAGCTGTGCGGCGGATACCGGCGACTGGTCGATCTCCAGCCCATCCTTGTTGAGCAGGCTGGACAGCTCGCCCATTACCCAGTTGGCGGACAGCTTGGCATCGCCGCAGGTTGCATTGACCTGCTCGAAGTAATCGGCCAGCTCACGGCTGGCAGCCAGGACGTCGGCGTCATAGGCGGACAGCCCGAATTCGCGCTGGAAGCGCTCGCGCTTCTGTACCGGCAACTCTGGCAGGCCGGCGCGGATCTCGTCGAGAAAGCTTTGTTCGATCACCACCGGCAGCAGGTCGGGGCAGGGGAAGTAACGGTAGTCGTTGGCTTCTTCCTTGCTGCGCATGGAGCGCGTCTCGTCCTTGTTCGGGTCGTACAGGCGAGTTTCCTGGACCACCTTACCGCCGTCCTCGATCAGTTCGATCTGGCGCTGCACCTCGTGATTGATGGCTTTCTCGATGAAGCGGAAGGAGTTGACGTTCTTGATTTCGGCGCGGGTGCCAAACTCGGCCTGGCCCTTGGGCCGTACCGAGACGTTGCAGTCACAGCGCAGCGAACCCTCGGCCATGTTGCCGTCGCAGATACCTAGGTAGCGCACCAGCGAGTGCATGGCTTTCACATAAGCCACCGCTTCCTTGGCCGAACGAATGTCCGGCTCGGATACGATTTCCAGCAGCGGTGTACCGGCGCGGTTCAGGTCGATGCCGCTCATGCCGTGGAAGTCTTCGTGCAGGCTCTTGCCAGCATCCTCTTCCAGGTGCGCACGGGTGATGCCGATGCGCTTGGTGGTGCCGTCTTCCAGGGTGATGTCGAGGAAGCCCTTGCCGACGATGGGGTGGTCCATCTGGCTGGTCTGATAGCCCTTGGGGAGGTCCGGGTAGAAGTAGTTCTTGCGCGCGAAAACGTTCTTCTCGGCAATTTCGGCATCGATCGCCAGGCCGAATTTGCAGGCCATGCGCACGGCTTCGGCGTTGAGCACCGGCAGCGTGCCGGGCATGCCCAGATCAACCAGACTGGCCTGAGTGTTGGGTTCGGCGCCGAAAGTGGTGGCGCTACCCGAGAAAATCTTCGATTGGGTAG
This sequence comes from Stutzerimonas stutzeri, assembly GCF_024448955.1. GTDB lineage: Bacteria > Pseudomonadota > Gammaproteobacteria > Pseudomonadales > Pseudomonadaceae > Stutzerimonas > Stutzerimonas stutzeri_AQ. The sequence continues at coordinate 114,618 of NZ_JAMOIH010000016.1, read as the reverse complement.
AGAGCTGTGCGTGGATTTCCAGCCCGATCACGGTTTCCCATTGCATCTTCAATCTCCTCAGAATCCGGCCGGGGCGCGCAGGTGCCAATCGCTGACTTGCTGGTATTGATGCGCCACGTTGAGCAGGCGCGCTTCCTGGAAGTACGGCGCCAGAAGCTGTACGCCCACCGGCAGGCCGTCGATGAAACCGGCCGGCATAGACAGGCCCGGAATGCCCGCAAGGTTGGCGGTGATGGTGTAGATGTCTTCCAGATAGGCCGAGACCGGATCGGCGTTCTTTTCGCCGAGCTTCCAGGCCAGGTTCGGCGTGGTTGGGCCGAGAATCACGTCGACTTCATTGAAGGCGCTGACGAAGTCATTCTTGATCAGGCGACGGATCTTCTGCGCCTTCAGGTAATAGGCATCGTAGTAGCCGGCGGACAATGCATAGGTGCCGACCATGATCCGGCGCTTGACCTCGTCGCCGAAGCCTTCGGCGCGCGACCGCTTGTAGAGATCGGTCAGATCCGATGGATTCTCGCAGCGGTAACCGAAACGCACGCCATCGAAGCGCGACAGGTTGGAGCTGGCCTCGGCGGGCGCGATTACATAATAGGAAGGGATGGCGTGCTGCATGTTCGGCAGGCTGATGTCCTTTACCGTAGCGCCGAGTTTCTTCAGCTCCTCGACCGCCGCCATCACCGCAGTGGCGATGTTGGGGTCGAGGCCTTCGCCAAAGTACTCCTTTGGCAGGCCGATGCGCAGGCCGGAGAGCGGCTGGCTCAAGGTGGCGAGGTAATCGTCCAGCGGCTGGTCGACGCTGGTGGAATCTTTCGGGTCAAAGCCGGCCATGGCGCCAAGCATCAGCGCGCAGTCCTCGGCGGTGCGGGCGAGCGGACCGCCCTGATCGAGACTGGAGGCATAAGCGATCATGCCCCAGCGCGAGACGCGCCCGTAGGTAGGTTTGATCCCGGTGAGGTTGGTCAGCGCGGCGGGCTGGCGGATCGAGCCGCCCGTGTCGCTACCGGTCGCGGCGGGAATCAGGCGCGCCGCCACCGCAGCGGCCGATCCGCCGGAGGAACCGCCCGGCACGCGGGTCAGGTCCCAAGGGTTTTTCACCGCGCCGTAAAAGCTCGATTCGTTGGCAGAGCCCATGGCGAATTCGTCCATGTTCAGCTTGCCCAGCGAGACCGCACCGGCTGCGGCGAGTCGCTCGACGACGGTAGCGTCATAGGGCGACTTGAAACTGTCGAGGATCTTCGAGCCGCAGCTGGTACGCACATCCTGGGTACAGAAAAGATCCTTGTGACCGATCGGCGCACCCAGGAGCGCGCCATTCTCGCCGTTGGCACGGCGTGCGTCGGCCGCCTGCGCCTGGGCGATGGCCCGCTCTTCGGTCACGGTGATGAAGCTGTTCAGTTGCGGGTCCAGCGCCTGGATGCGTTCGAGCAGCGAGCGGGTCAGCTCTTCGGCAGAGAAGCGCTTGTCGGCGAGGGCGCGAGCGATCTCGGCGAGGGTCAGTTGGTGCATGTCGGCGTCCTTCATCACTCGATCACCCGTGGGACCAGATACAAGCCGTCTTCCACGGCCGGCGCGATGGCCTGGTAGGTATCGCGCTGGTTGGCTTCGGTAACTTCGTCGGCACGCAGGCGCTGGCTGGTTTCCAGCGGATGGGCCAGCGGCTCGATGCCGTTGGTGTCGACGGCCTGCATGCGGTCGATCAGGCCGAGGATGTTGTTCAGGGTCTCGGTGGTGCGGGGCAGGTCGTTTTCATTCAGACCCAGACGGGCCAGATGAGCGATCTTTTCCACCTCGGAGCGTTCAAGCGCCATCGGGATTCTCCAGCGGGAAGCGAGTCGGACATGCCTTCCGTCGGCCAAGAGCGACGCAAGAGCAGCAGGGTCGAGCCGCAGCGGTGGGCATTCGAGCCCGGAAAAGCCATCAATCTTACATGTCTATGGTGCTTGTCGGTAGCGCGGCTGCGGCTTGCCGGCGGTCTGGAGGTTTCGCAGCGTCGATCATTTTTCGCGCGTTGGCTCACGTCTGGCCCGCCAAGCGCGGACTCGCGCCTTGCCCTACGTTCGCACCATTGTTAGAGTTTGCGGCACTTTTTTCCCCACGCGTTTGCCCCAGGGCCCTTTTCCCATGTTCAAGAAACTGCGTGGCATGTTTTCCAGCGATTTGTCGATCGACCTGGGCACTGCCAATACCCTTATTTATGTGCGCGATCGCGGCATCGTCCTGAACGAGCCGTCAGTGGTTGCCATTCGTTCTCACGGCAACCAGAAAAGTGTCGTCGCGGTGGGTACCGACGCCAAACGCATGCTCGGTCGTACCCCCGGCAACATCAACGCCATCCGCCCGATGAAAGACGGTGTGATCGCGGACTTCAGCGTTTGTGAAAAAATGCTGCAGTACTTCATCAACAAGGTTCACGAGAACAGCTTCCTGCAGCCCAGCCCACGCGTGCTGATCTGCGTTCCCTGCAAATCCACTCAGGTCGAGCGCCGTGCGATCCGTGAATCGGCTCTCGGTGCTGGTGCGCGTGAAGTATTCCTGATCGAAGAACCGATGGCAGCGGCCATTGGTGCCGGACTGCCGGTCGACGAAGCGCGCGGTTCGATGGTTGTCGATATCGGCGGCGGTACCACCGAGATTGCGCTGATCTCTCTCAATGGCGTGGTCTACGCCGAATCCGTCCGTGTCGGCGGCGATCGTTTCGACGAATCCATCGTCACTTATGTACGCCGCAACTACGGCAGCCTGATCGGCGAATCCACCGCCGAACGCATCAAGCAGGAAATCGGCACCGCCTTCCCCAGCACCGATGTGCGTGAAGTCGACGTTCGCGGTCGCAACCTGGCTGAAGGCGTGCCGCGCAGCTTCACACTCAACTCCAACGAGGTGCTCGAGGCCCTGCAGGAATCCTTGGCGACCATCGTCCAGGCGGTCAAAAGTGCGTTGGAGCAATCGCCGCCGGAGCTGGCCTCCGATATCGCCGAGCGCGGTCTGGTGCTGACCGGTGGTGGCGCTCTGTTGCGCGATCTGGACAAACTGCTAGCGCAGGAGACCGGTCTGCCGGTGATCGTCGCCGAAGAGCCGCTGACCTGCGTGGCCCGCGGTGGTGGCCGTGCACTGGAAATGATGGATCGTCACGCCATGGATCTGTTGTCTACGGAGTGATCCTCAAACCGATTAGCTCCAAGCGCAAGCCGAAAGCGGGGTTAGCCCTGCTCTCGGCTTGTCGCGTTTAGTTTGAAGCCTGCAGCTGCGAGGACCCGTCCATCAAACCACTATTCGCCAAAGGACCCCTGCTCGGAGTGCGCCTGCTGGTGCTTGCCGTGCTCTGTGTCGTGTTGATGGTGGTGGATGCACGCTTCGAGACGCTGAAGCCCTTGCGCAGCCAGATGGGGCTGGTACTTACGCCCTTTTACTGGCTAGCCGATCTGCCGGTGCGAACGTGGCAGCGGGCCACCGAGCAGCTCACCAGCAGCACCAGCCTGGTCGCCGAGAACGAGAAGCTCAAGGCCGAGGCGTTGTTGATGCAGCGTCGCCTGCAGAAGCTGGCGACGCTGACCGAGCAGAACGTGCGGTTGCGCGAGTTGCTCAACTCCGCCGCGCTGGTAGATGACAAGGTGATCGTCGGTGAGTTGATCGGACTCGATCCCAATCCTTTCACGCACCGCATTCTGATCGACAAGGGCGAGCGTGATGGTGTGTTCCTTGGCCAGCCGGTGCTCGACGCCAGTGGCTTGATGGGGCAGGTCGTCGAAGTGATGCCCTATGCCGCCAGGGTGCTGTTGCTGACGGACGTGACCCACAGCATCCCGGTGCAGGTCAACCGTAACGGTCTACGGGCCATTGCGGTTGGCACCGGTAGCCCTGACTACCTGGAGTTGCGTCACGTTGCCGAGACGGCTGATATCAAGGAAGGCGATCTGTTGGTCAGTTCCGGGCTGGGGCAGCGTTTTCCCAGCGGCTATCCGGTCGCTCAGGTCACCGAGGTGGTGCGCGGCTCCGGCCAACCCTTCCTGATCGTTCGCGCCATTCCCACCGCCATGCTTAACCGCAGCCGCTATCTGCTGCTGGTCTTCAGCGATTCGCGAACGCCAGAAGAGCGTGCTACCGACGCAGCGCAGGCGCAGGAGACGGCGGATCGCGAGGCGGCCGATTCAGGCGAATCAGCGGCGGCCGCACCCGCCGAGGCTGAATCCGAGGCGCAAACTCCCGATGCCGCCCCGGCCGCGCCGAACGAAACACCGCCGAATGGCGAGGAGCGGCCATGATCAGCGGACGACAGAACAACGGCTGGGTCATCTGGTTATCGCTGGCGCTGGCGCTGCTGCTCAGCGTGGCGCCCATGCCGCAGAGCTTCGGGCTGGCGCGCCCGCTCTGGCTCGGCATGTTCATCGCCTACTGGGCAATTGCCCTGCCGCACCGTGGTGGCATGGCGGCGGCGTTCTTCTTCGGCTTGATGCTTGATGTGCTGTCTGGAACCTTGCTGGGGCAGAACGGCTTGCCGCTGATCCTGATCACCTTTCTGGTGCTGAGCCTGCAGCAACGTCTGCGGATGTTCCCCTTGCTGCAGCAAAGTCTGGTGTTGATGGTGATTCTAGGGATCGGGCAACTCGTGCAGCTGTGGCTCAATACGCTGACAGGCAATCGCCCGCCGACGCTTCTGTTTCTCATACCCGTGCCGGTCAGTGCCTTGCTCTGGCCCTGGGTATTCGTCGCCCTGCAATGGGCGCGGCGGCGCTTCAACGTCTACTGAGCTGCTGGTGCGCGGCTCCGAGCTGCTTCCGCCCGGCGCGGCCATGAGCGAAACGCCAACAGACCCTAGGAGCTGGCATGCCGACATTGTTTCTCGCCTCCGCCTCACCGCGCCGCCGTGAACTGCTGATGCAGATCGGCGTTCCGTTTTCCGTCCTCTCGGTCTCCATCGATGAAACCCCTGGCCCGGCAGAACCGCCGGAGGTCTATGTCCAGCGTCTGGCCCGGGAGAAAGCCTTGGCGGGCCTGGCGTTGCTCAACGATGCCTCGGCCTGCGTGCTGGGCGCCGACACTACGGTGGTGCTGGACCAGCAGATCCTCGGCAAGCCGGCGGACAGGGCCGATGCGCTGAAAACCTTGCTGGCGCTGTCCGGGCGCGAGCATGAGGTGATGACCGCCGTCGCGCTGGCGAGCCCGTCGGGTTGCGTGGTGCGACTGGTTACCAGCAGGGTGTGCTTTCGAACCATTCGACCTGAGGAGGCCGAGGCCTACTGGGCCAGCGGCGAGCCGCAGGACAAGGCGGGCAGCTATGCCATTCAGGGCTGGGGTGCGGTCTTCGTCAGCGGGCTAGAAGGCAGCTACTCGAGCGTGGTGGGGCTGCCGTTATGCGAAACGGCGCAACTGCTCGGCACACACGGGATCGAGTACTGGACTAAAAGCTCCGCCTAGTGGCCTGTACGGCTAGTTGATTAGCTCAAGTTCGAATGACTGAGGTTCTGAGACAAGGCACTGCGACGAGTCATAGCTGGCTATGGTGAGGAGCGGCAACGCAGTATCAGGGCCTCAGGCGCCGAAATTGACTCATTGAACTAGCCACACAGGCCATTACAGCCCTGTGGCTTGAGGGCGTATGCCGTTAGAATCGAGCCAACTCGTCAGCTTCGGCTGGTTCACCTGCCCATCGGCCGAGAACAACAATGAGCGAAGAAATTCTGATGAACATCACCCCCATGGAGTCGAGGGTGGCGGTGGTGGAGAACGGTGTCCTACAAGAGGTGCATGTCGAGCGCACTCAGCGCCGCGGCATCGTCGGCAATATTTACAAAGGCAAGGTGGTCCGCGTGCTCCCCGGCATGCAGGCGGCGTTCGTCGACATCGGACTGGAGCGCGCGGCCTTCATCCATGCATCGGAAATTTCCAGCCGGGAAGGCAATGCGGTCGAGCCCATCAGCGCGCTGGTCCATGAGGGGCAGGCGCTCGTCGTGCAGGTCACCAAGGACCCGATCGGCACCAAGGGCGCGCGCCTTACCACGCAGCTGTCGATCCCTTCGCGCTATCTAGTCTATATGCCCAGAACCAGCCATGTCGGCATTTCCCTGCGCATCGAAGACGAGGCCGAGCGGGATCGTCTCAAACAGGTGGTGGCCGAGTGCGTCGCGGCTGAAGGCATCAAGGAGACCGGCGGCTTCATCCTGCGCACCGCCGCTGAAGGTGCCGGCAGCGATGAAATTCTGATGGACATTCGCTACCTGCGCCGCTTGTGGCAGCAGATAGACGGGCAGATGAAAACCGCCGGCGCGCCAACGATCATTTATGAAGATCTGTCGCTGGCCATGCGCACCCTGCGTGATCTGGTCAATCCGCGCATCGAGAAGATTCGCATCGACTCGCGCGAGAATTTTCAGAAGGTCAGCCAGTTCGTCGATGAGCTGATGCCCGAGCTGAGCGAGCACCTGGAGCATTACCCCGGCGAGCGGCCGATATTCGATTTGTACAGCGTCGAGGACGAAATCCAGAAGGCGCTCGAGCGTAAGGTCATGCTCAAGTCCGGTGGTTACCTGATCATCGACCCGGCCGAGGCGATGACCACCATCGATGTGAATACCGGTGCCTTCGTCGGCCATCGCACCCTTGAGGAAACCATCTTCAAGACCAACCTCGAGTCAGCCACCGCCATCGCTCGTCAACTGCGACTGCGCAATCTCGGCGGGATCATCATCATCGACTTCATCGACATGGAAGACGAAGAGCACCGTCGCCAAGTCCTGCGCACGCTGGAAAAGCAGCTGGAGCGCGATCACGCCAAGACCAACATCATCGGCATCACCGAGCTGGGGCTGGTGCAGATGACGCGCAAGCGTACGCGCGAGAGCCTTGAGCAGGTGCTATGCGAACCGTGCATGTGCTGCCAGGGACGCGGCAAGCTGAAAACCCCCGAGACCGTCTGCTACGAGATTTTCCGCGAGATTCTTCGCGAGGCCCGCGCCTATCAGCCCGAAGGCTATCGGGTGCTGGCGAACCAGAAGGTCATCGACCGGTTGCTCGACGAGGAGTCGGGAAACGTTGCCGATCTCGAGAGCTTCATTGGACGCTCGATCAAGTTCCAGGTCGAGACCATGTATTCCCAGGAACAGTACGACGTGGTGTTGCTCTGACTAGGGTCTGTTGCCGTTTCGCTGCGAGCCGCGTTGCTGCGCCAAATCTCGCCAGGCAAGGCAGCGCCCGCTCCCGGCGGGCCTGCTGCATTCACCACATCCATGTGGATCGCGCGGGGCGCAGGTAATGGTTGCTCCCTTACCAAGTCCCGCAACGCCGCATGGCGAGATTTGCCGCGCAACCCCTAGGGACGGGCCGGTTTTTGTGCGATACGGCGTTTCTCGTCGCTTATTTGGAACGACCAAACTGCGCGACTCGTGCGATCTCCATGGATGGAGTGAATTCCGCAAGCCCGCCGGGAGCGGGCGCGGCCTTGTCTCGCGTAAAAACCAGCTCCGTCGCGGCCGCGACGAAACGGGAACAGACCCTAGGTGCAAGCCTGGCCACCTGGGTTCGGATGAGCGGAGCGTATCCGTATGAGTCGGCTGCTGGCGGTGGTTCTCGTCTTCCTACGTCGTTGCCTTTGGTTGGGCGCGATCGGCCTGATGCTGCTGGCACTCTACGTGAGTCTCGGTCGTCAGCTGGTTCCGCTGGTCGCGGAGTACCGTCTGGAGGTTCAAGACAAGGCGCGTGAGTTGCTGGACATGCCGGTGGCGCTCGGAAAGCTTGAAGGCCGCTGGGATGGTTTTGCACCGCAGTTGCTGGCGCAGGATGTGATTCTGGGAGCGGGCGATGCGGCGGTGCGGCTGGATCGACTGACGCTGGTGCCGGACGTGGTCGCGAGCCTCCTGTCTCGTCAGTTGCACTTCAACGCAGTGGAATTCGCCGGCGTACACCTGAGCCTGGTGCAAAGCGCCGAAGGCAAATGGCGTGTCGATGGGCTGCCCGAGCGCGCCGACCAACCCGCGGCGGACCCACAAAAGCTGCTTGCCGAGCTGCGGAAGATTCGGCACCTACGGCTTTTGGACAGCCAGATCACCTTCGAAGCCCATGCCGAAGCGCCGCTGACCCTGACCTATGCCAATCTCGAATTGCGCACCGTGGACGAAAAACTGCGCCTGGACGGCCGCGTGCTGTTACCGAATGGTCAGCCCTTGAGCCTGCGGGCCCAGGCGCGAGTCGCCGCGAATGACTGGCGTGCCAGCGAGGCCAGGCTCTACCTCAGCCTGCCGCAGAGCGATTGGGCCGCCTGGATACCGGCGAGTCTGACCGGCAACTGGAACCTCGCACAGCTACAGGCCGGCGGAGAGGTTTGGCTGGACTGGCGTGACCGGGGTGTGTCCCGCGCGGTAGCGCGAATGAACGCGCCAGCTCTGCAGGTAGGCCAAGCGCAACGTGAGCTGGTGCAGATTCAGGATCTGGCGGTAAACGCCTATCTCGACCGCGCAAACGAAGGCTATCGCCTGCACCTCGATGGTCTGGCTTTAACTTTCAAAGAAGCTCGCTGGCGGGAGACCGCCGTGGTGTTGCAGCAGAACATCGCTGAGGATCGTTGGCGCCTGCAGGCTGATCACATTGCCATCGCGCCGGTAGCGGCGCTGGTGCATGCCGGAGTCGAACTGCCCGAAGTAGCCTCCGAGTATCTGCTTGGTCTGGCTCCCAGCGGAACATTGCGCAATCTGCAACTCGACTACCGCCCGGCCGCGCCCAGTGCCGAGCGGCTGGCCTTCACCGCCAACCTCGATGAGGTCAGCATCGCTGCGCATAAGTGGATACCAGCTGCGCGTAATGTCAGTGGCGTGGCACAGGGCGATCTTGCCGGAGGCGAGCTGCGTTTCGATAACCGTGATTTCAGCCTGCATCTGGCCGAGTTATTCCCGAACCGCTGGAATTACCCTCGCGCCCGCGGCAGCCTGCGCTGGACGCTCGACGACCAGGCCTTCACGCTTGCCGCGCCCTATCTGCAGATCGATGGAGATGAAGGACGCATCGCCGGCGATTTCCTGATCCGCCTGATGCGTGATCCTGCGGCTGAAGACTATATGGATCTGCGGGTCGGCATCAGCGACGGCGATGCTCGCTACACGCAGAAATACTTGCCGACCCGCTCGCCCGCGTTGAGCCCTGCATTGAGCGAATGGCTGAATACGGCGATACGCGGCGGTATCGTGGAACAGGGTTATTTCCAGTATCAGGGCGCGCTGGGTAAAAGTGCTGACGATAACGCCCGCAGCCTGAGCCTGTATTTCAACGTCAAGGATGCTGAACTCGCGTTCCAGCCCGGCTGGCCGGTGTTGCGTGAAGGGCGTGGCGAGGTACTGATCGAGAACAGTGGCGTGCGGGTACGGCTTGCCGAAGCGCGCATGCTCGACAGCCGTGTGCGTGACGCCACGGCAGACATCCCGTTGGGCAACCCCGCTCCGCCGCGGTTGAATATTCAGGGACGGGTGGACGGCCATCTGCGGGACGCGCTAACCGTGATGCAGGTGGCACCGATCGGCACCGCCGAGCTGTTCGCCGGCTGGGGCGGTGACGGCCCCCTGAGTGGCTCGCTGCAACTGGACATTCCGCTGGGCGGGGGCGGGCGCCCCCAGGTGATTGCTGATTTTTCCAGCACCGATGCTTCGCTGTCGATTACGCAGGCAAAGCTCCAGCTCGAAGCGTTGGCGGGCGAGTTTCGCTATGACAGCGAGCGGGGCTTCAGTGCTAAAACGTTCCGAGGGCGCACGCTGGGTAGTCAAGTGCAGGGAAAGGCCACCGCTACTGGTGAGTCGGGCAAACCTTCCACGCGAATCGAGGCGTCGGGTACCGTGGCCGTGCAGCAGCTGCTGGGCTGGGGCGGGATCGAGCAGTCCATGCCGGTATCTGGACAGCTGCCGCTCAGGCTGAATCTTTTCCTAGGGAGCGAAGGCAGCGAACTGCAGGCGGATTCTTCGCTGCTAGGCGCCGTGCTGGCGCTTCCCGCGCCGTTTGGCAAGACAGCCGAGGAGCGGCGCGACACCACGCTGCGGATGACATTCGGCGGTGAGCGCCAACAGTACACGCTCAGGCACGACAGGCTGGCGGCGCTGACCTTCGTCGCGCCGGGCACCAACTGGGCCGAGGGCGGCGGTGAGCTGGTGTTGGGCGGCGCTGCGGCAAACCTGCGCACTGATCAGGGCTTGCATGTGCGAGGCAGCGTGCCGCGGCTGAACCTAGGGGAATGGCAGGCGTTGCTGGAATCCTATGGCGATACGTCGAAGAGTGAGGCCGGTGTTTCGATGCTGCGTTCGGTTCAACTCGATATCGGCGTCTTTGAAGGTTTTGGCACGCAAATCGACAACCTGGGTATCGAGCTGCAGCCTGCTTCTGCCGGCTGGTTGTTGGGTCTGAATAGCGAGACGATCGCTGGGACCGTCCGCCTGCCGAATACCGACGGCGAGCCCATCGTGCTGGACCTTTCACGCTTGCGGCTTCCGGCAGCCGACCCGAACACGCCACAGGAGCGGCCACGTGATCCGCTGGCCGCCGTTGACCCCAAGGCGCTGCCGGCAATGAATATCGCCGTGGCCGAAGTACTGCGCGGCGAGGAGCCGCTGGGCGCCTGGTCGTTGAAGATGCGACCCACCATCGATGGCGTAGCTTTTTCGGATATCGATCTGAACCTCAAGGGGCTGAGGATCGGCGGCAATGGCGGTTGGAACGATTCACGAACCTGGTACAAGGGCCGGCTGGAAGGCGAGAATCTTGCGGATGTGCTGCTGGCCTGGGGCTTCGCACCCTCGACCACCAGCGAGGATTTTCGTCTGGACGTGGACGGCAACTGGCCAGGGTCACCGGCATTCTTCGGTATGAATCGATTGTCCGGCCGGCTCGACGCCCGTCTGCGCAGCGGGCAACTTCGGGAAGTGGACGGGGGGGCTCAGGCGCTGCGGGTCTTTGGCCTGCTCAACTTCAATTCGATCGGACGGCGACTGCGGCTGGATTTCTCCGATCTGTTCGGCAAGGGGCTGAGCTACGATCGGATCGAGGCTGAACTGCTTGCGGCCGATGGCATCTACACGACCTCGCAGCCGCTGACGGTTACCGGGCCGTCGAGCAATCTCGAACTCAATGGCCGGCTGGATCTGGTCAATGATCAGATCGACGCCAGGCTGTTGGTGACGCTCCCGGTCAGCAACAACCTGCCGCTGGCGGCGCTGATCGTCGGCGCGCCGGCCATCGGCGGTGCTCTGTTCGTCGTCGACAAGCTGCTGGGCGACAAGGTCGCCCGCTTCGCCAGCGTTCAGTACAAGGTCGAGGGCCCGTGGCAATCGCCGAAGATCACCTTCGACAAGCCCTTCGAAAAACCCAACTGAACACCGTTCCAACGCGGCTAAGCCGCCAGAGTATTCCCATGACATTCGCCGTTATCCAGATGACCAGTCAGGCCGACATCCAGGCGAATCTCGCCACTGCCAGGCGGCTGCTGGAACGGGCCGCCGAGGCTGGGGCAAAGCTTGCGGTGCTGCCGGAAAACTTCGTCGCCATGGGGCGGACCGATCTACCAGCAGTCGGAAGGGCTGAAGCCGAGGGCGTCGGCCCGATACTGCCGTGGTTGAAACAGACCGCACGTGACCTCAGGTTATGGATCGTCGCCGGCACGTTGCCGTTGCCGCCGGATGATCAGCCGCAAGCGAAGGCCAGGGCCTGTTCGCTGCTCGTCGACGATCAGGGGCAGCGCGTTGCGCGTTACGACAAGCTGCATCTGTTCGATGTCGATGTCAGCGATGCGCGAGGCCGCTACCGTGAGTCGGACGACTATGCGGAGGGTGAACGGCTGGTGGTAGTCGACACGCCGGTGGGCCGGCTGGGAATGACCGTCTGTTATGACCTGCGTTTTGCCGAGCTGTACTCGGCGTTGCGTCTGGCCGGCGCCGAGTTGATCAGCGCTCCTTCGGCCTTTACCGAGGTGACCGGTCAGGCTCATTGGGAGATGTTGATACGCACGCGGGCCATCGAGACGCAATGCTATATGCTGGCTGCAGCCCAGGGTGGCGAACACCCTGGCGGACGAATGACCCACGGGCATTCGTCTATCGTGGATTTCTGGGGACGCGTGTTGAGCGAGCAGGCAGCTGGCGAGGCGGCATTGATTGCCAAGCGGGATGCGGCCGAACAGGCTGCGACGCGCCAACGCATGCCGGTGCTTAGTCATCGCCGATTCTGCGCGCCCCGTATTGCCTCGGGCACTTTGGAGTAGATATGAGTGAACTGTTGTTACCCGTCACCGAGCGACTGTTAATACCGGGTGGGCTGGGGCTCGATGACCTGCCGGGTTTGCTTGGCGAACTGGCCGGCCCCGGCATCGATGCTGCGGACTTGTATTTTCAGGACCAAGTAACCGAGTCCTGGGTGTTGGAAGATGGCATCGTCAAGGAAGGCAGTTTCCACATCGAGCAGGGCGTGGGCGTCCGGGCGTTGTCCGGCGAAAAGACCGGCTTCGCCTACAGCAACGCGATCACTGCCGATGCGCTGCGCCAGGCAGCCGAAGCGGCCCGCTCGATTTCTCGCAGTGGCCAGCAGGGCCGTGTCGAAGTGCTGTCGAAGGCGGCCTTTGCACCGTTATACGTGCAGGAAAACCCGCTGGATGGGCTCGGGCGGGCGGAAAAGGTCGAGCTGCTCAAGCGCATCGACGTCGCCACGCGGGCGCTGGACCCGCGCATCAAGCAGGTGACGGTGAGCCTGGCCGGTGTTTGGGAGCATGTTCTGGTGGCGGGACTGGACGGCGCGATGGCTGCCGACATCCGCCCGCTAGTGCGTTTCAACGTCAGTGTCATCGTCGAACAGAACGGCCGTCGCGAACGCGGCGGACAGGGCGGCGGCGGGCGTACCGGCTATGACTACTTCCTCAATGAAGACCGCGCTATGGGCTATGCGCGCGAAGCGCTAAGGCAGGCGCTGGTGAATCTCGAGGCCGTGGCGGCACCGGCTGGTACCCTGCCCGTCGTGCTCGGGCCGGGCTGGTCCGGCGTGTTGCTACACGAGGCGGTCGGGCACGGGCTGGAAGGCGATTTCAATCGCAAGGGCAGTTCGGCCTACAGCGGCCGGATCGGCCAGCAGGTCGCCTCCAAACTGTGCACCATCGTCGATGACGGCACCCTGGCCCATCGCCGCGGTTCGCTGAGCGTCGACGACGAGGGCACGCCCACCCAGTGCACCACGCTGATCGAAAACGGCATTCTCAAGGGCTACATCCAGGACAAGCTCAACGCGCGTTTGATGGGCGTTGCGCCTACGGGTAATGGACGGCGTGAGTCCTATGCGCACCTTCCGATGCCACGGATGACCAACACCTACATGCTGGCGGGCGAAAGCGACCCGGAAGAGATCATCCGCTCGGTGAAGAAGGGCATCTACTGTGCGAGTCTCGGCGGCGGGCAGGTGGACATCACCAGTGGGAAATTCGTGTTCTCGACCAGCGAGGCCTATCTGATCGAAGACGGCAAGATCACCGCGCCAGTGAAGGGTGCGACTCTGATTGGTAACGGTCCGGATGTGATGAACAAGGTGTCGATGGTCGGTACCGACCTGGAACTGGACAGCGGTGTCGGCACCTGCGGCAAGGACGGCCAATCGGTGCCGGTGGGTGTCGGACAGCCGACGCTGAGGATCGACGGGATTACGGTGGGGGGAACGGGAGCTTGAAGCTGAGGCCCGAAGCTGAAAGCCAGTCCAGATCACTTCAGCTTCAGGCTTCAAGGCAGCTTATTTCAAACCGCGCTTGGTTTCATCGAGGTCGCGGATGTATTTAAAGATCTTGCGACTGGCCGCTGGCGGCTTGTTTCGCGCCGCTTCGTGCTGGGCGTGGCGGATCAGGCTGCGCAGTTGCTGGCGGTCGGTTTCGGGATATTCGGTGACGAAGGCTTCGAGGGTTTCATCGTTGCCGGCGATCAGGCGATCACGCCAGCGCTCCAAGGCGTGGAAGCGTTCGTTGTACTGGCGGGTGGAGGCGTCGAGCTGGTCGACCAGAGCCAGGATGCCTTCGATATCTTGGTCGCGCATCAGCTTGCCGATGTATTGCAGGTGGCGTTTACGCGCGATGTTTGCCGTGTGCTTGGGCGCATCGGCCAGCGCCTTGCGTAGCGCATCGGTGAGAGGAAGGCGATCCAGCACGTCGGGCTTGAGTGTGGCGAGGCGTTCACCTAGCTCCTGCAGAGCATGAAGCTCGCGCTTGACCTGGGTTTTGCTTTTTTCCTCGAAGCCGTCGAGATCGGAAATATCAGACATGGGGCTGGTCCAGTAGGAAATGCCGCCATGATAACAGCAGCTTTGCTGCGCAGCTCAGCCGAGCGCTGGCGACTGCGATTTGATCGAATCAATGCTTGGAGTGTTTATGAGTGAAGTTGAGGGGATAGGCCCGCACGCGTTACCCGGATTGCGCGACAGGATTGCGCAGATCATCGAAGAGGCGAGCCGCCAGGGTGCCAGTGCCTGCGAGGTGTCCGTCTCGATGGAGCAGGGGCTGTCGACGACGGTTCGTCAGCGAGAAGTGGAAACGGTCGAATTCAATCGTGATCAGGGCTTCGGTATCACGCTGTACGTCGGTCAGCGCAAGGGCTCGGCGAGTACCACCGGCAGCGGCGACGAGGCGATTCGCGAAACCGTGGCGGCGGCACTGGCGATCGCCAGACATGCGTCGGAAGACGAATTCGCCGGGCTCGCCGATCCTGCTCTGATGGCCAAGGATGTGCCGGACCTGGACCTCTACCATCCCTGGAGCATTGCGCCGGACGAGGCGGTGGAATTGGCCTTGAGCTGCGAGGCGGCGGCCTTCGCGGCTGATTCGCGCATTCGCAATGCAGACGGCACCAGCCTGAGCACCCATCAAGGGTGCCGAGGCTATGGCAACAGCAATGGCTTCATCGGCGCCTACTGCAGTACCCGGCACAGCCTTAGTAGCGTGATGATCGCGGAGGCCGACGGGCAGATGCAGCGCGATTACCACTATGACGTCAGTCGCGTCGCCAGCGATTTGGTCTCTGCCGATTCGATCGGTCGTCGTGCCGCAGAGCGTGCCGTTCGCCGTCTCGGCGCTCGTCCCGTGCCGACATGCGACGTTCCGGTGCTGTTCTCCTCGGAACTGGCGACTGGGTTGTTTGGGCATTTCCTCGCGGCGATTTCCGGCGGCAACATCTATCGCAAGTCTTCCTATCTGGAAGATGCACTGGGGCAAACGCTGTTTCCCGAGTGGCTGAGCCTCGACGAGCGTCCGCACCTGCTGCGCGGATTGGCCAGTTCTGCCTATGACAGCGATGGCTTGGCGACCTACGCCAAACCCTTCGTCGAGAATGGCAAGCTGCTTTCCTATGTGATGGGCACCTACTCTGGACGCAAACTGGGAATGCCCAGCACGGCCAATGCGGGTGGCGTGCACAATCTTTTCGTCACCCACGGGGATGAGGATCAGGCTGCACTGATTCGCCGTATGGGACGTGGTTTGCTGGTCACCGAGTTGATGGGGCAGGGCTTGAACTTGGTAACCGGTGATTACTCGCGCGGGGCTGGCGGTTTCTGGGTCGAGAATGGCGAGATTCAGTTCCCGGTACAGGAGGTGACTATCGCCGGCAATCTGCGCGACATGTTCCGCCAGATCGTCGCGGTCGGCTGCGATGTTGAGACGCGTAGCAGCATTCACACGGGATCGGTGCTGATCGAGCGAATGAAGGTGGCGGGGAGCTAAAGCGGCAGGCTAAAAACCGCAAAGACGATAAAAGCGCTGGAGGCTGGAAAGCTGAACGGAAAAGCAGCCGTAAGCCTGACGCTAGGAGTTGAAAAGGGTTGGGCGGGCTCGACACTGTTAGCCTCCAGCCTCCAGCCTCCAGCCTCCAGCCTCCAGCCTGCTATTCTCCTTCCTCGAAATAGTCTTCGATCAGTGCGATCAGCGCATCGACTGCCTCTTGCTCCTGCTCGCCCTCGGTGTGCAGGTGCAGGTTGGTGCCCTTGCTGGCGGCTAGCATCATGACCGCCATGATGCTTTTGCCATCAACGAGGGTGGCAGGACAACGGCCAATGCGGATGTCGCAGGGAAACCGGTTGGCGACGCCGACGAACTTGGCGGCTGCGCGGGCATGCAGGCCCAGCTTGTTGATGATGGTGATTTCGCACGAGGGCATGTGGGGTCCTAAGCCAGGTCGCGATGGCGTACCTGGACATTCTTCAAAGGTTCGCGCAGCGCCTGGCCGAGTCGCTCGGCCAGATAGACCGAACGGTGGTGCCCGCCGGTGCAGCCGATGGCGACCGTGACATAGGCGCGATTGCTGGCGGCGAAGCGCGGAAGCCATTTGCTCAAATAGGCGAAGATGTCTTGAAACATTTCTTCGACATCCGCTTGTGTGGCGAGATAGTCGATGACGGGCTGGTCCAGCCCGGAAAAATCGCGCAGATCGGCCTTCCAGTACGGATTCGGCAGGCAGCGCACATCGAACACGAGGTCGGCATCAACCGGCATCCCACGCTTGAATCCAAAGGACTCGAAGAGAAACGCCGTGCCCGGTTCCGGCTTGTTCAGCAGGCGTAGCTTCAGCGTGTCACGCAATTGATAGAGGTTCAGATGCGTCGTGTCGACCTTGAGGTCGGCGAGGTCGATGATGGGAGCCAGAAGCAGCTCCTCGTCACGGATAGCTTCGGCCAACGAACGATTCTGGTTGGTCAGCGGGTGGCGCCGGCGGGTTTCCGAGAAGCGCTTGAGCAGTGTCTCGTCTGCGGCGTCGAGGTACAGCACGTCACACTGGATATGCCGGGCACGGGCTTCTTCGAGCAGCTCGGGAAAACGCTTCAGCTGGCTGGGCAGGTTGCGCGCATCGATGGATACCGCAACCTGCGGCTGTATCAGCTCCGTATGCAGCAATGCCCGTTCCGCCAGTTCCGGCAGCAGTCCCGCGGGAAGGTTGTCGATGCAGTAAAAGCCGTTGTCCTCGAGCACGTCGAGCGCGGTGCTCTTGCCAGACCCGGAGCGACCGCTGACGATGATCAGGCGCATGGCGGCGCGACGCCCGGCAGGATACGAGCGTGCTGGCATGAGCCTGGCTGCACGCTGTGCTGTCGAGGTGGTTGGTGCAAGGTTAGGGACACGTCTCTTTCCTCACTCGTCGCAGGGCCAGCGAGATGGTTTCCGCTAGTGGCCGCTCTGAATATCAACGACGGTCTGATACAGATCCTGTCCCGTTCTGGCCTGGCGCAGACGCTCGCGAACGTCTTCGCGGTCGAGCATGCTGGCGATCTGGCGAAGCAGCTCGAGGTGTTCGTCAGTCGCCGCTTCCGGCACGAGCAGGACGAACAACAGATCGACCGGAGCGCCGTCGATGGCATCGAAATCCACCGGATCATCCAGCCTCAGCACCGCGCTGAGCGGCGAGGTGCAGCCGGGCATGCGGCAGTGAGGGATGGCGATCCCGTTGCCGAAGCCGGTCGAGCCGAGCTTTTCACGGGCGATGAAGCTTTCGAAAATAGTTTGAGAGTCCAGATCTGGAAGGTCTCGGCCAAGCACCTTGGCGATCTGTTCCAGTACGCGCTTCTTGCTGCCGCCCGGCACGTTCACGAGGGAACGTGCGGGGGTCAGGATGTTTTCTAGTCGGATCATGATGGGCTAGCGAGCTATTGCACCCTGGTTGTGGTCGAGCTGTTTTTCTTTGTGCTTGATGAGCTGCCGATCGAGCTTGTCGGCAAGGAGATCGATGGCCGCGTACATGTCTTCATGCTCGGCATTGGCGACGACCTCGCGTCCGGCGACGTGCAGTGTGGCTTCGGCTTTTTGCTTGAGTTTTTCGACTTGGAGGATCACCTGGACGGCAATGATGCGATCGAAATGCCGTTCCAGTCGGCTGAATTTCTCTTCGACGTAGTTACGCAGGGCTTCTGTGATTTCCAGATGAAGTCCAGTGATGTTGGTTTGCATACTGCATCTCCTTTTTGCCACGTGCGATTGACGGGATGACCCGTCACCGGAAGAAATCGACCTGACATTTACATCAACCGCTTACGTTCGCTGGATGGTGCGATACCGAGTGATTCGCGGTATTTGGCGACGGTACGGCGTGCAACTTGAATCCCCTGTGCCTCCAGTAAACCAGCGATCTTGCTGTCGCTCAATGGCTTTTTCGGGTTTTCCGCGGCCACCAGCTTTTTCAGGATCGCCCGGATAGCGGTAGAAGAGCACTCGCCGCCCTCCGCCGTACTGACATGGCTGGAGAAGAAGTACTTCAGCTCGTAGATGCCGCGTGGCGTGTGCATGTATTTCTGAGTGGTGACCCGTGAGATGGTCGATTCATGCATGCCTACCGCCTCAGCGATGTCGTGCAGCACCAGCGGTTTCATCGCTTCATCGCCGTGCTCGAAGAAGCCGCGTTGATGTTCGACGATCTGCGTGGCGACCTTCATCAGCGTCTCGTTGCGGCTGAGCAAGCTCTTGATGAACCAGCGCGCCTCCTGCAGCTGATTGCGCATAAAGGTGTTGTCGGCGCTGGCGTCGGCGCGTTTGACGAAGCCCGCATATTGAGCGTTTACACGCAGGCGGGGCATTGCCTCCTGGTTCAGTTCGACCAGCCAGCGACCATTATGCTTGCGCACGATCACGTCGGGCACGACGTACTCCGGCTCGCTCGCTTCGATCTGCGAGCCGGGCCGAGGATTGAGTGTCTGGATCAGGTCGATGACCTGACGGAGCTCGTCTTCTTTGAGCTTCATGCGGCGCATCAGCAAGCTGTAGTCGCGGCTGCCGAGGATATCCAGATGGTCGCTGACCAGCCGCACGGCTTCGACTAACCATGGCGTCCGCTCCGGCAGTTGACGCAGTTGCAGTAGCAGGCATTCGCGCAAGTCGCGTGCACCGATGCCGGCTGGCTCGAACTGTTGAATGCGGCGCAGCACCACTTCGACCTCGTCGAGTTCGATTTCCAGCTCGGGATCGAACGACTCGAGTACTTCCTCGAGAGTTTCGTCGAGGTAGCCCTGGGGGTTGATGCAATCGATCAAGGTGGCGGCGATAAGACGGTCCGTATCGCTCATCGGTGCAAGATTGAGCTGCCAGAGCAAGTGGCTCTGCAGGCTTTCACCGGCTGAGGTTCGGGTGGTGAAATCCCATTCGTCATCATCGCTGCTGGGCAGGCTGCTGGCGCTCGTCTGGTAGATGTCTTCCCAGGCGGTGTCCACCGGAAGCTCATCGGGAATACGGTCACCCCAATCGCCTTCCTCGAAATTCTCCACCGTGTTGATGGGTTCCTCGTAGTGATTGTCAGGCTCGCTCTGTTCGGTCGGCGTGCTTTCCGGCTTCTTCTCGATCGACTCGGCCATCGGATCGGAGTGATCGAAATCCTCTCCGTCCTCCTCACGCTCGAGCATAGGATTGGAATCCAGCGCTTCCTGTATCTCCTGCTGGAGATCGAGCGTGGATAGCTGGAGCAATCGTATGGCTTGTTGCAGCTGCGGTGTCATCGTCAGCTGCTGGCCCATCTTCAGGACTAGCGATGGTTTCATGGCAGAGGACTTCGAACCTTGTTTGCCGGCGCAACCGCGCCTGTTCCGATTTCGCTGGCGCTGGCAGGCGCCAATGTAAGCAAATTATATGCCTGCCAACGAAGCCTTTGCCTAGCCCTGGGCGACTGTCTCAGTGGAAAAAAATGGCATCAGAGACGGAATTCGTGCCCGAGGTAAACTTCCTTGACCAGCTGATTGGCCAGGATCGTCTCGGCGTCACCTTCGGCGATCAATTGGCCGTCGTTGACGATGTAGGCGGTTTCGCAGATGTCCAGTGTCTCGCGTACGTTGTGGTCGGTGATGAGTACGCCGATGCCTTTGGCCTTGAGGTGATGAATGATCTGTTTGATGTCGCCGACCGAAATAGGGTCGACTCCTGCAAACGGCTCATCTAGAAGAATGAACTTGGGGGTGGTGGCCAGGGCGCGAGCAATTTCGACGCGCCGCCGCTCGCCACCCGAGAGACTCATGCCGAGGCTGTCTCGGATGTGGTGGATGTGAAATTCCTGTAAGAGCCCTTCAAGCGCTTGCTGACGTCCGTTGCGATCGAGGTCCTTGCGGGTTTCCAGGATCGCCATGATGTTGTCGGTTACCGACAGCTTGCGAAAGATGGACGCTTCCTGCGGCAAATAACCGATACCAGCCCGAGCACGACCGTGCATGGGCAGATGCGTGACATCCTGCTCGTCGATCAGCACGCGCCCCTGATCGGCCTTTACCAGTCCGACGATCATGTAGAAACAGGTGGTCTTCCCGGCGCCGTTCGGCCCCAGCAGACCGACGATCTGTCCGCTTCCAATGGACAGGCTTACATCACGCACGACTTGGCGGCTCTTGTAACTCTTCGCCAGATGCTGGGCCTTGAGGGTCGCCATTACTCGGTCTGCTCCGCTGCCGGCTGATCTTTCTTGCGCGGCTGGATGACCATGTCCACGCGTGGGCGCGGCGTGGTGACATCGGTATCGGTCGCACGGCCGGCGTTGACGATCTGCCGCTGAGTGTCATAGACGATCTTTTCGCCTTCGAAGGTATTGCCTTCCTGAACGACTTTCGCCTGGTCGATCAGGACGATGCGCTCGTTGGCTGCGAAATACTGGATGGTCAGGCCGTAAGCCTTGACGATTTCCTTGTCTACCGCAGGTTTCTGCTCGTAGTAGGCGGGCTTGCCGATAGAGGTGAATACCTCTACATCACCATTTTCATCCTGGGTGATCGTTACCGTATCGCCGGTGATTTTCATGGTGCCCTGAGTGATCACCACATCGCCGCGATATACGGCCACGCCCTGTCGATCGTCGAGTTCCGCGGTATCCGCCTGGACACGGATCGGCTGGTTGCGGTCTTCGGGAAGCGCATGTGCGGTCGTGCCGAGCAGAAAGATGCTCAAGCCGATCAGGAGGGGGAGAGTCTTAACGCAGCTCATGCTGGCCTCTTACATTGGATAGCAGGAGCATCCTGCCTTCATTCAGATACGCTTTCATGCCCGTGGCGGTCGTCACGCCGTTCGCGGCGACGATTCTAACGGGTTGGCGGGTCTCGGCATAATCCTTCTCGGGGAGCACAGTCATCCGGCTGGTGGTGACGATCGTTGGACGTCCCTCGGCGTCGTTGCGTTCGATCCTGACGTTATTGATCAGCTCGACTTCCTCGCCCTTCGGGCCGACTTCTCCACGCTCGCTGGTGACATGCCACGGCAGCTCAGCGCCCCGATAGGAGCGTAGATCGGGGCGGGTCAGCAGGCTGATATCGCTGGCCTTGACGTGCTCGACCTTCTCGGAGAACAACACGTAGTTGCGCTTGCCATCCGGTTGATACTGCACGGTTCGCGAGTTGATGACGTAAAAGTCGATCGGTGATGTCTCGCCCTGTGTCACCGGGGCTTCCTGCATAAAGCTTTCGGGGCGAATGTTCCAGTAGCCGACAGCGACCAGTAACAGCGCAATTAGCAGCAGGACGGCAGGGAGGCGGATTCTGCTCAGCATTGGAACCTCTAGAGATAGGCGGCCTGGGCAGCTTCGAGGCTGCCCTGGGCGCGCATGATCAGTTCGCAGAACTCGCGCGCAGCACCTTCGCCGCCGCGGGCGCTGGTTACGCCGTGAGCATGATCGCGGACGAAGGTATTGGCGCTGGCGACGGCCATTCCCAGGCCGACCCTGCGGATCACCGGCAGGTCCGGCAAGTCATCGCCCAGATAGGCCACTTCAGCGTAGTCGAGCCCGAGTTCGGCGAGCAGTTCATCGAGGACCACCAGTTTGTCCTCGCGTCCCTGATACAGATGCTGGATGCCGAGGTTCTGTGCGCGGCGCTCAACCACGGGTGTTTTGCGACCGCTGATGATCGCGGTACGTACGCCGGAATTGATCAGCATCTTGATGCCATGACCGTCGAGCGTGTTGAACGTCTTGAATTCGCTGCCGTCGGCGAGAAAGTACAGCTTGCCGTCCGTGAGCACGCCATCGACATCGAAAATGGCCAGGCGAATGTCACGGGCGCGCCGCAGTAGATCGTTCACTTACATCACTCCTGCGCGCAACAGATCATGCATGTTCAGCGCGCCGATAGGTCGGTCATTGTCATCGACCACCACCAGCGCGTTGATCTTATTGTCTTCCATTATTTTCAGGGCTTCGGCCGCAAGCATATCGGCGCTGGCGGTCTTGCCGTGGATGGTCATGACCTGATCGATGCTGGCCTGACGCACGTCGACTCCCTTGTCCAGCGTACGGCGCAGGTCGCCGTCAGTGAATATACCGGCCAGACCGCCATCGGCTTCCACTACCGCCGTCATGCCGAGCCCTTTCTGCGTCATTTCCAGCAATGCTTCGCGTAGTGGTGTGCCGCGTATGACCTGGGGCAGGCGGTCGCCTGCGTGCATGACGTGTTCGACCTTGAGTAGCAGGCGCCTGCCGAGCGCGCCGCCTGGGTGCGAGAAGGCGAAATCCTCGGCGGTGAATCCGCGCGCTTCGAGCAGGGCGATCGCCAGGGCGTCACCGAGTACCAGGCTGACGGTGGTCGAGGAGGTGGGCGCGAGATTTAGCGGGCAAGCTTCGATGGCTACGCTCGCGTCGAGGTTGACCGCTGCCGCTTTTGCGAGCACCGACTCGGGATTGCCAGTCATGCTGATCAAGGTAATACCGAGGCGTTTGATCAGCGGCAGCAGTGTCACGATCTCGTTGGTGGTGCCCGAGTTGGACAGGGCCAGCACGACGTCATCGCGGGTGATCATGCCCATGTCGCCATGGCTGGCTTCGGCCGGATGAACGAAGAATGCCGTGGTGCCGGTGCTGGCGAGCGTGGCGGCAATCTTGTTGCCGATATGCCCGGACTTGCCCATGCCGACCACGACGACGCGGCCCTTGCACTGGAGGATGAGCTCGCACGCCTTGACGAACTGTTCATCGATGCGGGCCTTGAGTTGCTCGACCGCTTCAATTTCCATGCGGATGGTGCGCTGGGCAGTCTCGATCAGCTGGCTGCTCTGATTCATGTCTGTTTCATCGCCTGAATGAAAACGCGGGATTATAGCGGCAAACCCATC
The DNA here is from genome assembly GCF_024448955.1 of Stutzerimonas stutzeri. Classification (GTDB taxonomy): domain Bacteria; phylum Pseudomonadota; class Gammaproteobacteria; order Pseudomonadales; family Pseudomonadaceae; genus Stutzerimonas; species Stutzerimonas stutzeri_AQ. The sequence goes on along the minus strand of NZ_JAMOIH010000016.1, from coordinate 91,583 downwards.
GCCGCTCACCGAAAAGCTTTCGAGTGGATCGTCGTCTTTCCAGCTGAACTCAAGCTGAACGAATGTGCGCTCGCTCATGTGCCGATACAGACGCTGGCTTGGGAGGCTTCTGGCGCGGTGCTATAGTTCGCGCCGCCAAAACGGCTCTGCGAAGTATCTCCGAAACATCGGAGGGCGTCAGATTTGCAGACCGTATCCAAGGAGATCCGATGAGCGCCGCCAACGCTAACGCCGTCGAGCTGAAGGGGGTCACCTTCAAGCGCGGCGAGCGGAGCATTTTCAATAATGTCGATATCGTCATACCGCGAGGCAAGGTGACGGCCATCATGGGCCCGTCCGGCTGCGGTAAGACCACGCTGCTGCGCCTGATCGCCGCTCAGCTCAAGCCGACCAGCGGTGAAGTCTGGGTGGCCGGCACTAACCTGCCCACGCTGTCGCGCCGCGAGTTGTTCGACATGCGCAAGCAGATGGGCGTGCTGTTCCAAAGCGGTGCGCTGTTCACCGATCTCGATGTCTTCGAGAACGTCGCCTTCCCGCTGCGGGTGCATACAAAGCTGCCGGAAGAGATGATTCGCGACATCGTTCTGATGAAACTGCAGGCGGTGGGTTTGCGCGGTGCGGTGGAGCTGATGCCCGATGAATTGTCCGGCGGCATGAAGCGTCGCGTGGCGTTGGCGCGAGCGATTGCGCTGGATCCGCAGATCCTCATGTACGACGAACCTTTCGCCGGCCAGGACCCGATCGCCATGGGCGTGCTGGTGCAGCTGATTCGTCTGCTCAACGATGCGCTGGGCATCACCAGTATCGTGGTTTCCCATGACTTGGCCGAAACCTCCAGCATCGCCGACTACATCTATGTCGTCGGCGATGGGCAGGTGCTGGGGCAGGGCACGCCGGCCGAGTTGCGCGATTCCGTGAACCCGCGTATCCAGCAATTCATGCGAGGCGCGGCGGATGGTCCGGTGCCTTTTCATTTTCCGGCGCCGGCCTATGCCGAGGATTTGTTGCGAGGCCATGATGCGTAAGCGTTCTTTGATCGAGCGAGTCCGGATTTTCGGCGAGGCCGGGATGAATGTGGTCGCGGCGCAGGGGCGCGCAACGTTGTTCCTGTTCCACGCGCTGTTCGGTCCCAGTGGGCTGGATAACCGTTTCTCTTTGCTGGTCCGGCAGCTCTATTCGGTTGGCGTGCTGTCGCTGGCGATCGTAGTGGTGTCCGGCATCTTTATCGGTATGGTGCTGGCGTTGCAGGGCTATAGCATTCTCAGCAGCTACGGTTCCGAACAGGCGGTGGGGCAGATGGTCGCCCTGACGCTACTGCGCGAACTGGGCCCGGTGGTTACCGCGCTGCTGTTTGCCGGTCGTGCCGGGTCTGCGTTGGCTGCCGAGATCGGCAACATGAAATCCACCGAGCAGCTGTCCAGCCTGGAAATGATCGGTGTCGATCCGCTGAAATACATCGTCGCGCCACGGTTGTGGGCCGGCTTCATTTCCCTGCCGTTGCTGACCGTCATTTTCAACGTGGTCGGTATCTGGGGTGGTGCGATGGTTGCCGTGGACTGGCTCGGCGTCTACGAAGGCTCGTTCTGGGCCAATATGCAGAACAGTGTTGTCTTCACTTCGGACGTGCTCAATGGCGTTATCAAGAGCATGGTGTTCGCTGTCGTGGTGACCTGGATTGCAGTGTTCCAGGGCTATGACTGCGAGCCCACCTCCGAAGGTATCAGTCGTGCCACCACCCGAACGGTGGTCTACGCCTCGCTGGCCGTGCTCGGCCTCGACTTTATTCTGACCGCGTTGATGTTTGGAGATTTTTGATGCGTATCCGCACCCTGGAAATTGGTGTTGGCCTGTTCCTCTTGGCGGGCGTCCTAGCCCTGCTCCTGCTGTCGCTACGGGTCAGCGGCCTGAGTGTCGATAGCGCCGAAACGTACCGGCTGTACGCTTATTTCGACAATATTGCCGGTCTGAGTGTCAGATCCAAGGTAACCATGGCCGGCGTGACGATCGGCAAGGTGACGGCGATAGATCTGGATCGTGAGAGCTATACCGGGCGTGTCACGCTGGAGGTTCAGCAGGACGTCGACATTCTGCCGATCGATTCCACCGCGTCGATTCTGACCGCCGGCCTGCTGGGCGAAAAATACATCGGCATCAGTGTCGGCGGCGAAGAGGAAACCCTGGGTGACGGCGATACGATTCGCGATACTCAGTCTTCCTTGGTGCTGGAAGATCTGATCGGCAAATTTTTGCTCAATTCGGTCAATAAAGAGTGAGGTACATCCCCATGATGAATGCCCTGCGTCGCAGTTTGCTGGTATTGCTGACCGCCCTGCCTATGCTGGCTCTGGCGGCCCCGAGTGCTCACGAAGTGATCCAGAAGACCACCGACGAGTTGCTCGCCGACCTCCAAGCCAATAAGGATCAGTACCGGCAGGACCCGAATGCTTTTTACGAGTCCCTCAACAATATCCTCGGTCCGGTGGTCGATGCCGAAGGGATTTCGCGCAGCATCATGACCGTGAAGTACTCGCGAAGCGCCAGCCCGGAGCAGATGACCCGCTTCCAGGAAAACTTCAAACGCAGCCTTATGCAGTTCTACGGCAACGCTCTGCTGGAATACAACAATCAGCAGATTCGAGTGCTGCCGGCCAGTGGCAAGCAGGACGCCGAGCGCACCAGCGTTGGTATGGAAGTAACCGGTCGCCAGGGTGAGATCTATCCGGTGTCGTACACCATGGTCAATCAGGGCGGCGAATGGCGGGTGCGCAACGTAATCATCAACGGCATCAATATCGGCAAGCTGTTCCGTGACCAGTTCGCCGACACCATGCAGAAAAATGGTGGTGATCTGGACAAGACCATCGACGGCTGGGGCGAAGTCGTCGCGCGCGCCAAGGACACCGAGGCCGGCCAGCAGGCGACAGGCGATGAGTGAAGGGCGTGTCGAAAGCGGCGCCAACGGTGAGTTGCGGCTCTCTGGCGTGCTTGACTATCAGACCGGGCCGGCCTTGCGTCGGGCTGGTCAGGCCGTGATCCGTGGTGCCAAAGGACAGCCGTTGCTGATCGATTGCTCATCGGTGGAAAAATCCAGCAGCGTCGGGCTGTCGCTGCTGCTGGCCTATACCCGGGACGCAATCTCATCAGGACGCGAAGTGACCATTGCCGGCATGCCCAGCGACATGCGGGAAATCGCCAGGGTGTCCGGTCTGCTGGACGTCCTTTCGCTAGCTGACGAAGCGAGAGGAGCGGTCTGATGACACTGCGCTGGGCAGAAGCGGCGCGCGGCAAGGTGCATGCCGTCGCCGAGTCGCTGGGTAATCTACTGGTCGAGACCTTTCATTACCTGGCGCTGTTCGGCATCGGCGCGGTCACCGCCTGGGCCGGGTTGGTGGCCTTTCTGGGCATGATCGAAAAGGGCAGCATCAGTGTCGACGACATCCTGTTGCTGTTCATCTACCTCGAACTCGGCGCGATGGTGGGTATTTATTTCAAAACCAATCACATGCCGGTGCGCTTCCTTATCTACGTGGCAATAACCGCGCTGACTCGCTTGCTGATCTCGGACGTTTCGCATCATCACCGTCCAGACATGGGAGTTGTCTATATTTCCGGGGCCATTCTGCTGCTGGCGGTGGCGATTCTCGTAGTACGCTTTGCATCTTCTAGATTTCCTGCAGTAGAGGCGGGCAGCCATCACCGGCGTCCGCACAGCAGCGAGGCAGAAACGCTCGAGTAGCGAAGGCTGCTTCAGCTCGAAGGGCTTCGGGGTTCGCAGCCTTCGGGCTTTTTTGTATGATGGCCGGCCGCGCGCGTCCGGCGCCGATAGAGGTTGAACATGCAGGCCTTAGAAGTTAAGAATTTTCTGGAAGAGAAGCTTCCGGACGCACAGGTGGAAGTTGAAGGCGAAGGCTGCAATTTCCAGCTGAACGTGATCAGCGATGAGTTGGCTGGCCTGGGTCCGGTCAAGCGTCAGCAGCAAATCTACGCTCACCTGAACCCCTGGATCGCCGACGGCAGCATTCATGCCGTCACGATGAAGTTCTTCAGCCGTGCCGATTGGCTGGCGCGCAGCTGATAGCTGGTCACGACAGACTTATTCGAGCCGCGCGCTGCACTGACTGGGCGCGGCCCCTCCTCGCAAGCGCTTCGAGCGTGCGGGTTACAGGAATATCATGGATAAATTGATCATTACTGGCGGTGCCCGCCTCGATGGCGAGATTCGCATCTCCGGTGCAAAAAACTCGGCCCTGCCAATCCTGGCGGCCACCCTGCTTGCCGATACCCCGGTAACCGTCTGCAACCTGCCGCACCTGCACGACATCACGACCATGATCGAGCTGTTTGGCCGCATGGGCGTGCAACCGGTCATTGACGAAAAGCTCAGCGTCGAAGTCGACGCCAGCAGCATCCAGACGCTGGTCGCGCCTTACGAGCTGGTCAAGACGATGCGCGCATCGATTCTGGTGCTCGGCCCCATGGTTGCGCGCTTCGGCGAGGCGGAGGTTGCCCTTCCTGGTGGTTGCGCCATTGGCTCGCGCCCGGTGGATCTGCACATTCGCGGCCTGGAAGCGATGGGCGCGCAGATCGACGTCGAAGGTGGCTACATCAAGGCGCGGGCGCCAGCTGGCGGTCTACGCGGCGCGCACTTCTTCTTCGACATCGTCAGCGTGACCGGCACTGAGAACATCATGATGGCCGCGGCGCTGGCCAACGGCCGCAGCGTGTTGGAAAACGCCGCGCGCGAGCCGGAAGTGGTCGATTTAGCGAACTTCCTCAATGCCATGGGCGCGCAGATTTCCGGCGCCGGCACCGACACCATCATCATCGACGGCGTGAAGCGTCTGGGTGGCGGTCGCTACAGCGTAATGCCGGACCGCATCGAGACGGGCACCTATCTGGTCGCCGCTGCCGCAACCGGCGGACGCGTGAAACTCAAGGACACCGACGCCACCCTGCTCGAGGCCGTACTGCACAAGCTCGAAGAAGCCGGTGCCCATATCGATACCGGTAGCAACTGGATCGAGCTGGACATGAAGGGCAACCGGCCGAAAGCGGTGAATATCCGCACCGCGCCGTACCCCGCTTTCCCCACCGACATGCAGGCGCAGTTCATTGCCCTGAACGCGGTTGCCGAAGGCACTGGTACCGTTATCGAGACGGTATTCGAGAACCGCTTCATGCACGTCTATGAAATGAACCGCATGGGCTCGCAGATTCTTGTCGAGGGCAACACCGCCATCGTTACCGGCGTGCCGAAACTCAAGGGCGCTCCCGTCATGGCGACCGACCTGCGTGCCTCGGCGAGCCTGGTGATTGCCGGTCTGGTGGCCGAAGGCGATACGCTGATCGACCGCATCTACCACATCGATCGTGGTTATGAGTGCATCGAAGAAAAGCTGCAGTTGCTGGGCGCCAAGATTCGCCGCGTACCGGGCTAGCTATCGGCAATGGGCCGAAGCCACCAGCTCTTGAGTCGGCGGCTTCGGCTGAGACTGCGCATGCTCGCCCTGCCTGCGCCAGGTCGCCATCAACAGGCTTCAAGGAAAACCGTCCATGCTCACCATTGCCCTTTCCAAAGGCCGCATCCTCGACGACACGCTGCCGCTCCTGGCATCGGCGGGTATCGTTCCCACCGAGAATCCGGAAAAAAGCCGCAAGCTGATCATCCCGACCACACAGGATGACGTGCGTCTGCTGATCGTGCGCGCCACGGACGTGCCGACCTACGTCGAGCATGGCGCGGCGGATCTTGGCGTGGCTGGCAAGGACGTGCTGTTGGAGTACGGTGGCCAGGGACTGTACGAGCCGCTGGATTTGAAAATCGCCAACTGCAAGCTGATGACGGCCGGCAAGGTCGGTGCGCCGGAGCCCAAAGGGCGGCTGCGCGTTGCGACCAAGTTCGTCAATGTCGCCAAACGCTACTACGCCGAGCAGGGCCGTCAGGTCGACATCATCAAACTCTATGGCTCGATGGAGCTGGCGCCGCTGGTGGGGTTGGCGGACAAGATCATCGACGTGGTCGATACCGGTAATACGCTGCGCGCCAACGGGCTGGAGCCGCAGGAACTGATCGCCATGATCAGCTCGCGCCTAGTGGTCAACAAGGCGTCGATGAAAATGCAGCATGCGCGTATCCAGACGCTGATCGATGCGTTGCAGAACGCCATCGAACAGCAGGATTGATCTTCCGCCGGCTGCTGCGCGGCCGGCTCGCCTATTCGTGTCATAGCCTATTTCTCAGGTGCCCGCACGCTTGGCTTGTTAATCTACGGGCGCCTGCAAACCGCTTCGACGTACTCCTCATGAGGCCCGTTATGACCGCTCCCATCGACATCCGCCGACTCAACGCCGCTGATCCCGAGTTTTCGCGACACCTGGATCATCTGCTGAGCTGGGAAAGCGTGTCCGATGACGGTGTTAACCAGCGCGTGCTGGAGATCATTAAGGCGGTGCGCGAGCGCGGCGATGCGGCACTGGTCGAGTTGACGCAGCGTTTCGATGGGTTGGAAGTGGCCTCCATGGCCGATCTGATTCTGCCGCGCGAGCGCCTTGAATTGGCGCTCGAACGCATCAGCCCGGCGCAACGTCTGGCGTTGGAAGCCGCGGCCGAGCGTGTTCGTCGCTATCACGAAAAACAGAAACAGGATTCCTGGACCTACACCGAAGCCGACGGCACCGTGCTGGGTCAGAAGGTCACGCCGCTTGATCGTGCGGGACTTTACGTGCCGGGAGGCAAGGCGTCTTATCCCTCGTCGGTGCTGATGAACGCCATTCCTGCGAAGGTTGCCGGTGTGCCGGAAGTTGTCATGGTCGTGCCCACACCGCGCGGTGAAATCAACGAGCTGGTGCTGGCCGCGGCCTGCATCGCCGGTGTTGACCGCGTGTTCACCATCGGTGGCGCCCAGGCGGTCGCCGCGCTGGCCTACGGTACCGAGAGCGTACCGCCAGTGGACAAGATCGTCGGGCCCGGCAACATCTATGTCGCCACGGCCAAGCGTCACGTATTCGGCAAGGTCGGGATCGACATGATCGCCGGGCCGTCCGAAATTCTGGTGGTCTGCGACGGCCAGACCGATCCCGACTGGATCGCCATGGACCTATTCTCCCAAGCCGAGCACGACGAAGATGCGCAATCGATCCTGGTCAGTCCGGACGCGGCGTTCCTCGATCAGGTCGCGGAAAGTATCACGCGTCTGCTGCCGAGCCTCGAGCGCAACGAGATCGCCCGTGCGTCGCTGCAGAGCCGCGGTGCGCTGATCCAGGTTGCCGACATGCAACAGGCCATCGAGGTCGCCAATCGCATCGCCCCCGAACACCTCGAACTCTCCGTTGCCGATCCGGACCGATGGCTGCCAGAGATCCGCCACGCTGGCGCGATCTTCATGGGGCGTTACACCGCCGAGGCGCTGGGTGATTATTGCGCCGGCCCGAATCACGTGCTGCCCACTTCGGGAACGGCGCGCTTCTCGTCGCCGCTGGGTGTTTACGACTTCCAGAAACGCTCGTCGATCATCAACTGCTCGGCTGAGGGGGCCTCCGAACTGGGCAAGATCGCCTCGGTGCTGGCGCGCGGCGAGTCGCTGACTGCGCATGCGCGTAGCGCGGAATACCGGATAAAGCAGTAAAGCCGTAAAAGCGCTGGAGGCTGTAGGTGGGACGAGGCACTCGATGCCTTTCGGCCAGCCTTCGGCCTTCAGTCTTCAGCGATTTTTGAGAGGAGAGAAGGGCTGTGAGCAAACTCTGGAGCCCCTTCGTCAAAGACCTGGTGCCTTACGTACCGGGTGAACAGCCGAAGCTAAGCAAGCTGGTCAAGCTCAACACCAACGAAAACCCCTACGGCCCCTCGCAGAAGGCTATTGCCGCGATGCAGGCGGAGATCGGTGACAGCCTGCGCCTGTATCCCGATCCCAACGGCGAGCGCCTCAAGCAGGCGGTGGCTGACTATTACGGTGTGCAGCCGGGCCAGGTCTTCCTCGGCAATGGCTCGGACGAGGTGCTGGCGCACGCCTTTCACGGCCTGTTCCAGCACGGCAAGCCGCTGCTGTTCCCTGACGTGACCTACAGCTTCTATCCGGTCTATTGCGGGCTCTATGGAATCGGCTACGAAGCCATCCCGCTGGATGCGCAGTTCCAGATCGACGTGGCTGACTACAGCCGGCCGAACGGCGGCATCATCTTCCCCAATCCCAACGCGCCCACCGGGTGCCTGCTGGCGCTGGAGGCGATCGAGCGGCTGCTGCAGGCGAACCCCGATTCGGTCGTTCTGGTGGACGAAGCCTATATCGACTTCGGCGGTACATCGGCCATTGCGCTGGTGGATCGCTATCCGAACCTGCTGGTCACTCAGACCTTGTCGAAGTCCCGCTCACTGGCCGGGCTGCGCGTTGGTCTGGCCGTTGGGCATCCGGATCTGATCGAGGCGCTGGAGCGCATCAAGAACAGCTTCAATTCCTATCCGCTGGACCGCATCGCCATCGCCGGCGCGGCGGCTGCGTTCGAAGATCGCGAATATTTCGAGCAGACCTGTCAGCAGGTGATCACCAGTCGCGAAGCGGTGGTGACCTCGATGCAGGCGCTGGGCTTCGAGGTGTTGCCGTCGGCGGCGAACTTCATTTTTGCCCGTCATCCGCAGCGCGACGCTGCCGAGCTCGCCGCAGGGCTTCGGGAGCGGGGCGTCATCGTGCGGCATTTCAAGCATCCGCGAATCGACCAGTACTTACGGATCACCATCGGCACGCCGGAGCAGAATCAGGCGCTGCTCGACGCATTGAAAGGCAACGATTAAGCAGCCAAGCGACAGGTTGCTTGCGGCTTATTGGCAACCTCGTTCACTTAAGCAGGTTCGCCCCGAAGTCGGACCTCCTGTGAGTGCAGCATGTGCGCGCCACATATGCGGGCGCGCGCCCTTGAGGCGATTGCAGGGCTGTCCGGAATTCACGGGACCCGGATCGTCAGTGATCGATATTGCTCATTGGGGGCTTTTCTCTACCGGCGGCCGCATGCCGACCTCGGCGGTAAGCGTCAGCGGTTTCCCGTTGCGCAGAATATCGATATCGATCTCATCGCCCGGCCGCACGCGCGCGACCTGATTCATCGAGGTGCGACCATCACTGGCCTGCTGCCCATCGATGCTAAGGATCAGATCCCCTGGCCGCAGGCCGGCGCGTTCAGCCGGTCCATCCCGATAAACCCCCGCGACCACTATTCCTGGCCGGCCTGCCTGGCCAAAGGATTCAGCCAGTTCCTGAGTCAGCGATTGCACCTCTACACCGAGCCAGCCTCGAATTACCTGGCCATGCTCCACGATGGATTTCATCACATCCATGGCGAGCTTCACTGGTATCGCGAAACCGATGCCTTGCGAGCCGCCGGATTCGGAGATGATCGCTGTGTTTATGCCAATCAGGTGCCCGGCGGTGTCGACCAGCGCGCCACCGGAATTTCCACGGTTGATCGCCGCGTCGGTCTGAATGAAATCTTCATAGGTATTGAGACCGAGCTGGTTGCGCCCGGTGGCGCTGATGATGCCCATGGTCACGGTCTGGCCGACGCCGAACGGGTTGCCGATCGCCAGCGTCACGTCGCCAATGCGGATGCTGTCCGAGCGGCCAATAGTGATCGCCGGCAGGTCCGCTAGATCAATCTTCAGCACCGCAAGATCGGTCTCCGGGTCGCTGCCAATGACCCGTGCGAGCGTTTCCCGGCCATCGCGCAAGGCCACCACGATCTGCTCGGCATTGGCGGTGACGTGGTTGTTGGTCAGTAGATAGCCTTCGGGGCTCATGATCACCGCGGAACCCAGGCTTGATTCCATGCGGCGCTGGCGTGGCAGGTTGTCACTGAAGAATCGCTGGAACAGCGGATCGTCCTTGATCATCGGCGGCTGGCTGGAGCGGTCGATCACCTTGGTGGTGTAGAGGTTGGCTACCGCTGGTGCTGCGCCGCTGACCGCATTGGCATAGGAATAAGGGCCTTGCTGCGGTATGCCCACAAGCGGTGCCTGACGCAGCGTGTATTCCGGCTCGGTACTCAGGCCTACCAGATGCGGATAACGCTGAATGATCAGCAGGGCCACGAGCAGGCCTACCAGCAACGGCCAGCCAAGAAAACGCAGGGCATTGAACATCGCGATTAGAAATCCGGACAGGTTGCGGAGGGCGGTTGCGCCCCTTAAGGTGGCGGCATTATACGAAGCTGGCTGCGAATTGCAGCCTTGCCGATGGCGATTCTACGCCGAGCCGGTGAGGTGGTTTCAGCCATGTCGTTTCAGGTCGTTCATCGCGCGGTCATCCGTACACCGCAGTCGGCCCGAGACCCTGAATTTGCCAAGAGGATGTACGCATGGCCGTTGCGCTGAGCACGCTGGTCGAAGAAGCCGACCGCTATCTGAACGTCGCCAAGATAGCCGACTATTGCCCCAACGGCTTGCAGGTAGAGGGCCGGCCGCAGGTAAGCCGCATCGTGAGCGGTGTGACCGCCAGCCAGGCGCTGCTCGATGCCGCAGTCGAGGCGCAGGCCGACGTAGTGCTGGTGCATCACGGCTATTTTTGGAAGAACGAAGACCCGCGCGTCGTTGGCATCAAGCAACGCCGGCTAAAGACGCTGCTCAGCAATGGCATCAGCCTGCTTGCCTATCACCTACCGCTCGACGTGCACCCGGAGGTGGGCAATAACGTGCAGCTGGCGCGGCTGCTCGGCCTCACCGTTGAAGGGCCTCTGGAACCCGACAATCCTCGCTCGGTCGGTCTCGTCGGCTCGCTCGACGTACCGCTTGCGCCTGCTGATTTCATGCAGCGAATAAAGGTCGCGCTCGGGCGTGAACCGCTGATGGTCGAAGGTCCGAGACCGATCAGACGCATCGGCTGGTGCACGGGCGGCGCCCAGGGCTACATCGACAAGGCGGTGACAGCAGGTGTCGATGCCTACCTGACTGGGGAGGTTTCGGAACCCACGGTGCATATCGCACGTGAAAACGGCTTGAGCTTCTTCGCCGCCGGCCACCATGCCACCGAGCGTTACGGCGTTCAGGCGCTGGGTGATTACCTGGCGAAACGGTTTGCCGTCGAGCATCTGTTCATCGATTGCCCCAATCCGGCTTAGGTCGCTAGAGACGCTGCCTTGGTGCGCAAAGCGCACCCTACGATAAGCGCACACTGCCTATGGCAATTGAACTCGCTCTGTGCACCGGCAGCGCTGTATCAGCGGACGGCTTGTTCTGGGCCATGAGCTTGGCCTCGCAGCTGAAAGAACCCATGAGCCGCTCCCGTTTGCCAAGTTGCTGCGGCATAAATTTAGTCAATTTCGTTCTAAGCAGCGGCCTGATTAGAATTTTGTGCCGTGTTAAAGTTGCGCCCTCGCTCCGGCCCGCCGGCCGTCCATCTGCCAATTCGTGAGTAGCTATGGTCGACAAACTGACGCATCTGAAACAGCTGGAAGCGGAAAGCATCCACATCATTCGTGAAGTGGCCGCCGAATTCGATAATCCGGTAATGCTCTATTCCATCGGCAAAGACTCCGCCGTGATGCTGCATCTGGCACGTAAGGCTTTCTTTCCCGGTCGTCTGCCGTTCCCGGTGATGCACGTCGACACGCGCTGGAAATTCCAGGAAATGTACAGATTCCGCGAGAAAATGGTCGCGGAAATGGATCTGGATCTGATCACCCACGTCAATCCGGATGGTGTCGCGCAGGACATCAATCCGTTCACTCACGGCAGCGCCAAGCACACCGACATTATGAAGACCGAGGGCCTCAAACAGGCGCTCGATAAGCACGGCTTCGACGCTGCTTTCGGCGGGGCCCGCCGCGACGAAGAGAAGTCCCGTGCCAAGGAGCGCGTCTACTCGTTCCGCGACAGCAAGCACCGCTGGGACCCGAAGAACCAGCGCCCAGAGCTGTGGAATGTCTACAACGGCAACGTGAAGAAGGGCGAGTCCATCCGCGTTTTCCCTTTGTCAAACTGGACCGAGCTGGACATCTGGCAATACATCTATCTGGAACAGATCCCGATCGTGCCGCTGTACTTCGCTGCCGAGCGCGAAGTCATCGAGAAGAACGGCACCCTGATCATGATCGACGACGAGCGCATCCTCGAACACCTCACCGACGAGGAAAAGGCGCGCATCGAAAAACGCATGGTTCGCTTCCGCACCCTCGGCTGCTACCCGCTGACCGGTGCAGTGGAATCCACCGCCTCGACCCTGCCCGAGATCATCCAGGAAATGCTCCTGACCCGTACTTCCGAGCGCCAGGGCCGTGTCATCGACCATGATGGCGCCGGGTCGATGGAAGAAAAGAAACGTCAGGGCTACTTCTAAGGATTCCGCACCATGTCTCATCAGTCTGATTTGATCAGCGAGGACATCCTCGCGTACCTGGCCCAGCACGAGCGCAAGGAGTTGCTGCGCTTTCTGACCTGCGGCAACGTCGACGACGGCAAGAGCACCCTGATCGGGCGCCTGCTGCACGACTCGAAGATGATCTATGAAGATCACCTCGAAGCGATCACCCGTGACTCGAAAAAGTCTGGAACCACCGGCGATGACGTGGACTTGGCACTGTTGGTCGACGGCCTGCAGGCCGAGCGCGAGCAGGGCATCACGATCGATGTCGCCTACCGCTATTTCTCTACCGCCAAACGCAAATTCATCATTGCCGATACGCCCGGCCATGAGCAGTACACCCGCAACATGGCTACCGGCGCCTCGACCTGCGACCTGGCGATCATCCTCGTCGATGCCCGCTACGGCGTGCAGACCCAGACCAAGCGCCATAGCTTCATCACCTCGCTGTTGGGCATCAAGCACATCGTCGTCGCCGTTAATAAGATGGATCTGATGGATTTCGATCAGTCCGTTTTCGAGCGCATCAAGGCTGATTATCTGAACTTCGCCGAGCGCATCGACTTGCAACCGTCTTCGCTGCACTTCGTGCCGATGTCGGCGCTCAAGGGCGACAACGTGGTCAATCGCTCCGAGCGTGCGCCCTGGTATGAAGGTCAGTCGCTGATGGAAATTCTCGAAAGCGTCGAGATTGCTGGCGACCGCAACTTCGAAGATCTGCGCTTCCCGGTGCAGTACGTCAACCGTCCCAACCTCAACTTCCGCGGCTTCGCCGGCACGCTTGCCAGTGGCGTCGTGCGCAAGGGTGATGAGGTGACGGTCCTGCCGTCCGGCAAGCGCAGCAAGGTCAAGTCCATCGTCACCTTCGATGGCGAGCTGGAACAGGCCACGCCGGGCGAGGCGATCACCCTGACGCTGGAAGATGAGATCGACGTGTCCCGTGGCGACATGCTGGTTCACGCCGACAACCAGCCACGCATCGCCGACGGCTTCGAGGCCATGCTCGTATGGATGGGCGAAGAGCCGATGCTGCCGGGCAAGAAATACGACATCAAGCGCGCCACCAGCTATGTGCCGGGCTCGATAGCCAGCATCACCCATAGCGTCGACGTCAATACTCTGGAGCATGGTGCGTCGAGCAGCCTGCAGCTCAACGAAATCGGTCGCGTCAAGGTCAGCCTGGATGCGCCGATCGCGCTGGATGGCTACGCGCAGAACCGCACCACTGGCTCATTCATCGTCATCGACAGGCTCACCAACGGCACCGTTGGTGCCGGCATGATCATCGCTGATCCGCTTGCTCATGGTTCTACTGGGCATCACGGTGCGCTGGCTCACGTATCGACCGAAGAGCGCGCGATCCGCTTTGGCCAGCAACCTGCCACTGTGCTGTTTACCGGGCTGTCCGGTGCCGGCAAGAGCACCTTGGCCTACGCCGTGGAGCGCAAACTGTTCGATATGGGGCGGGCTGTTTACGTACTGGATGGCCAGAACCTGCGCCACGACCTGAACAAGGGCCTGCCGCAGGACCGTGCCGGTCGCACCGAGAATTGGCGCCGTGCCGCCCAAGTGGCGCGCCAGTTCAACGAGGCGGGTCTTTTGACCCTGGCGGCCTTCGTCGCACCGGATGCCGAAGGCCGCGAACAGGCCAAGGCGTTGGTAGGTGCGGATCGCCTGCTTACGGTTTATGTCCAGGCTTCGCCGCTGACCTGTCAGCAACGCGATCCGCAAGGCTTGTACGCTGCTGGCGATGACAACATTCCCGGCGAGTCCTTCCCCTACGATGTGCCGGGCAATGCCGATCTGGTGATCGACACTGAGTCGCTGACGGTGGAAGAGGGTGCCAAGCAGGTCATCGATCTGCTGCGTCAGCGCGGCGCGATCTGATCTAGTACCGGTAACGACAACGCCCTGCAGTTTGAACTGCAAGGCGTTTTGTTTTGCCGCATCAGAAACCGGACTTTTGTAGGGTGCGCTCCGCGCACCGGAAAATGCTGAAGCCAGTAGACGTGACGCCAGGTATGGCTTGTTCCCGTCCTGATACCGCTCGGTGCGTGGAACGCACCCTACGATCAATGTGGTGCTTCGCTTTCCTCCGTCTTGGCAAGGCCAATTCCGGGCTCGCCGAAAAACATCCTGTGGGGAATACAGGCCATCGCTCAGCCTGCAAACCAGCCGTATCAGTCGCGCACCACGTATTTCAGAATCTCCACGACCTGCTCGGTGGTGGTCGCCCAAGCCATGGCGGCTGCGTCGACTTCCTTCAGGGGATGCACGATGTCGTCGCCATGGAGCGTCACATAAGGCTTGCCCAGGGCTGCGCAGTAACCGGCGTCGAATGCGGCGTTCCATTGCTTGTACTTGTCGCCGAAGCGCACCACCACCAGATCGGCTTGTTGAATCAGCGTCTTGGTGCGGATCGCGTTTACCTTGGACGACTTATGGTCGCGCCAGAAGCCATTAGGCTCGGCGCCCAGGCAATCGCCGGCGGCATCGCTGGCTTCGTGATCCGTTACGGCGGAAGTAAAGACTACATCCAGTTCGGCGGCCTTGGCGCCACGCTCGATTTCAACGCGCCAGTCGGTATGGATTTCCCCGGACAGGTAAACGGTAAAGGGCATGGTTCCTCCTGAAAAATCGGTATCGCCTGCGACATGTCTCGCGGCAAGAAGGGACCGATGCTAGCCCAGCAGGCTGCGTGAGGGCCAGCGATAGCCCGTCAATGCCTTACGTAGGTTGCATTAGCCGAAGTCGTAATCCGACCTTCGGAGGGTGGGTGCGGTTTCGACGTTGGGCGATGGATGCAGCCGGTTCGGGGTAAACGACGGAAGCGCCTTCGGCGATTCCATCCTACGGAGAAGGATGCATCAGGCCGCGAGTAGAACGCTTGGCTCTTGGCAATACAAGCTCCGGATCGCCCGCCCAGTCGGCAGGGTACAGCCCGGCACGAACGTCGCGGTGAAAGCTCGAATAGGGCCAATCCCCAACGCGCCGAACCAGGCCATGCTTGAGTGGGTTTACATACACGTAATCCATATGCCGCCGGAAATCGGCTTCGTTACGGATGAGGTGTTCCCAATAACGGCGCTGCCAGATACCCCGCTCGCCGCGATGCAGGCGTACAGCCGAACGGTATTCGTCCAGGGGCAAGGCGCGGCTGAAGAACGTTTTGATCAAGCGCCAACGCAGCGAATAGTCCGCATCACCCGGCGGTAGTGTCCAGACGCAATGCATATGCTCGGGTAAAACCACCCAGGCATTGATAGTAAAGGGATGGAGTCGATGCACGCTCCGGACGGCAGTCCGCAGAACATCGATGTGTTGCACCAGTAAATCATTGCCGCGCCGCTCAAGAAGATTCACCGTAAAAAACCAGCTCGCCCCTGGAACCAGGGCGCGACGATAGTTAGGCATCCTTGCCCCCTCGACGTATTAATGAGCCAAAAGTGTAAGTTGGATCAGCCGTTGGAGGTGTGGCCCAGTCGCGGTAAACGACGGAAGCGCCTTCGGCGATTCCATCATACGGACGCCGATCCGCCACACCGCGATGTTCAGTCGAGTAGGTTGGATTAGCCGAAGGCGTAATCCGACGTTCGAGTGAGTGGGTGCGGTTGCGGTGTTGGGGCGGTGGATGCAGTTGGTTCGCGGTAACCGATGGAAGCGCCTTTGGCGATTCCATCATACGGACGCCGATCCGCCGTACCGCGATGTTCAGTCGAGGTAGGTTGGATTAGCCGAAGGCGCAATCCGACGTTCGAGTGAGTGGGTGCGGTTGCGGTGTTGGGTG
Organism: Stutzerimonas stutzeri; assembly: GCF_024448955.1. Taxonomy (GTDB): domain Bacteria; phylum Pseudomonadota; class Gammaproteobacteria; order Pseudomonadales; family Pseudomonadaceae; genus Stutzerimonas; species Stutzerimonas stutzeri_AQ. Next base: position 75,455 of record NZ_JAMOIH010000016.1, on the reverse strand, counting down.
GTGGATGCAGTTGGTTCGCGGTAACCGATGGAAGCGATTTTGGCGATTCCATCATACGGACGCCGATCCGCCGTACCGCGATGTTCAGTCGAGGTAGGTTGGATTAGCCGAAGGCGTAATCCGACGTTCGAGTGAGTGGGTGCGGTTGCGGTGTTGGGTGGTGGATGCAGCCGGTTCGCGGTAAACGATGGAAGCGCCTTCGGCGATTCCATCATACGGATGCCGATCCGCCATACCGATCCGCCGCAATAAGCGGTATTACCACACCCAAACAGCAGAACGCCCCGCACGATGGCGAGGCGTTTAGTTTGCAACGGCGGAGGCAGTAGGTTCGCGGTGAACGACGGATTACGCTTCGCTAATCCATCCTACGAATTGATCCGTCTTACGGCGTTCATGGGAAGCCGGTCCGCCGCGCCGAAAATGTTCAGCCAACGTAGGTTGGATTAGCCGAAGGCGTAATCCGACATTCGAGTGGGTGGGTGCGGTTGCGGTGTTGGGACGAAGGATGTCGCCGTTTCGTGGCAAGCGACGGAAGCGCCTTTGGCGATTCCATCATACGGAAAGCGATCCGTCATACCGCGATAAACAGTAAAACGCCCCGCACGAAGGCGAGGCGTTTAGTTTGCAGCGGCGGACAGCAGGTTCGCGGTGAGCGACGGATTACGCTTCGCTAATCCATCTTACGAATTACGAAAAGTGATCCGCCGTAGCGAAATATTATATTCCAGTGCAGGTTGTTGGCAGATACTTCTGTTCTACGTTCGTAGAGGCGCAGGCGAAGTCGAACGAGGTTGGATCGGTGTTCAGGGCAGGAGGGGTCAGCGTGATGATGCCCCCCGCGATATTCGCATTGACGGTACCAGCAGCACCCATGGTCACGGTAATAACGCCGGTATCGGCGGTTACCGCAGCGTTAGAATACTGACCGGCTACCGCGAGATCGGTTATTGATGGGGCTGTAGCGGCTCCTGGATAGATGCCATTAGTTTGACCATATTCTGCGATAGCAGTTTTCATTCCTGCAGTCATCGAGAACGCTTCCGAAATTTGAGAGCGTGCGATGTAGTCTTGGTAAGCCGGAATCGCCACCGCCGCCAAAATTCCAATGATCGCCACAACGATCATCAATTCAATAAGCGTAAAACCCTTCTGCATCTGAGCTTTCATTTGTATCTCCTTTAAGTGTTAAGGCTTTGAGCCTGTCAGACCTAAAGCAGTTGGCGTGCCAGCTCTCGTTTGGCTGGAGCGCAGCGGTCAAGACTGTGAAGTGCCTCAATCTCTTGCTGCCACCGAGCGCTATTCCCCGAGCGCAACCCGCTTCTCTTGGCTCCATGTACCGATACCAAGTCGCTACGTTGCACCTCAAGCCTGACTCTTTGCCGGCGATATGTGACCAAGAACGTCACTCGCCGCTGACCTTGTTTGCAGCCACCGGCATCTAGGCTATAAGGCGGGCATAGATTGGAGCGAGGCCGCCATGAGCGAACACATTTCCCTATCCGGACTGGCACGGCAGATGGTCGTGGCCGGTGTGTTGGACGAAAAAACAGCCCAGCAGGCGCAGGCGCAGGCGATTCGCGGCAAAACACCCTTTGTTACTTATGTCGTGCAGAACAAGTTGGCCAAAGGCCGCGCCATAGCCGAGCTTGCGTCCGATCAGTTCGGTGTTGCATTGCTGGATTTGTCCGCGCTAGATAAAGACTCGCTACCGAAAGATCTGGTCAGCGAGAAGTTGGCGCGGCAGCACCGTGTTCTACCGCTCTCCAGGCGCGGCACCAAGCTCTACGTTGCCATCTCCGATCCCGCCAACCATCAATCGATCGCCGATATCCAGTTCAGCACCGGTTTGACCATCGAGTCGATCCTGGTGGAAGACGACAAGCTGGGCGAGGCCATCGACAAGCTGTACGAGAGCGGCGCGACCGGGTTGGAAGACCTGGGTGAGGTCGATCTGGATGGCGTGGATGTCGAGACCGTCAACGAGGATGGAAAAACAGATGAGGGCGGCGAGGCTGCCGATGACGCCCCGGTCGTCCGCTTCGTCAATAAGATGCTGCTCGATGCCATTCGCGGCGGCTCGTCGGACCTGCACTTCGAACCCTACGAGAAAGCCTATCGTGTGCGGCTTCGCACGGATGGCATTCTGCATGAAGTCGCTCGCCCACCGATCCAACTGGCGCCCCGCATATCTGCACGCTTGAAGGTGATGGCCGGGCTGGATATCTCCGAGCGCCGCAAGCCGCAGGACGGGCGGATCAAGATGAAGCTGTCCAAGACCAAGGCCATCGACTTTCGGGTGAACACGCTGCCGACGCTGTGGGGCGAGAAGATCGTGATGCGGATTCTCGATCCATCCAGTGCACAGATGGGCATCGATGCGTTGGGGTATGAGGAAGATCAGAAGGCGCTGTATATGCAGGCGCTGCAACAGCCGCAGGGCATGATCCTGGTGACCGGCCCTACCGGGTCGGGCAAGACGGTCTCCCTTTATACCGGCCTGAACATCCTTAATACGGTGGATGTGAATATTTCCACAGCGGAAGATCCGGTGGAGATAAACCTCGAGGGTATCAACCAGGTCAACGTCAATCCTCGGCAGGGCATGGATTTTTCGCAGGCGCTGCGGGCGTTTCTGCGCCAGGACCCGGACATCATCATGGTGGGGGAAATCCGAGACCTGGAAACCGCCGAAATTGCCATCAAGGCCGCGCAGACCGGGCATATGGTGATGTCGACGCTGCACACCAACAGCGCAGCGGAAACCCTGACGCGGCTGCGCAACATGGGCGTCGCGGCATTCAATATCGCGACTTCGGTGAACCTGATAATCGCCCAGCGGCTGGCGCGCAAGCTGTGCAATAGCTGCAAGAAAGAAGTGGAACTGCCAAGGGAGGCCCTACTGGAAGAAGGCTTCCCTGCCGATAAAATCGGTACCTTCAAAATCTACGGCCCGGTCGGCTGCGACAATTGCAAGGGTGGATACAAAGGCCGTGTCGGTATTTATGAAGTGGTTAAAAACACGCCGGCACTGGCCAGGATTATCATGGAGGACGGTAATTCCATCGATATTTCCACCCAGATGCGTAAAGACGGCTTCAACGATCTGCGAACTTCGGCTTTGGTGAAAGCCATGCAGGGCGTGACCAGCCTGGAAGAAGTCAACCGGGTGACCAAGGACTAACATGGCGCAGAAAGCGGTAAAAACCAGTGTTTTCACCTGGGAAGGCACCAACAGGCAAGGCGCAAAGATAAAGGGCGAGCTGAGCGGCGTCAGCCCTGCGTTGGTCAAGGCGCAACTGCGCAAGCAGGGTGTCAACCCACAGAAGGTCCGCAAGAAGTCGGTGTCGCTGTTCAGCGCCGGCAAGAAGATCAAGCCGATGGACATCGCCCTGTTCACCCGGCAGATGGCAACCATGATGAAAGCCGGCGTGCCGCTGCTGCAGTCGTTCGACATCATCGGCGAGGGTTTCGATAACCCGAACATGCGCAAGCTTGTAGACGACCTGAAACAGGAAGTCGCGGCGGGTAACAGCTTTGCTGCGGCGTTGCGCAAGAAGCCGCAGTACTTCGATGATCTGTATTGCAACCTGGTCGACTCGGGTGAGCAGTCCGGCTCGCTGGAAACCTTGTTGGATCGCGTTGCGACTTATAAGGAAAAGACCGAGGCGCTCAAAGCCAAGATCAAAAAGGCGATGAATTACCCCATCGCGGTTGTTCTGGTGGCGATCATCGTGTCGGCGATTCTGTTGATTAAGGTGGTGCCTCAGTTCCAGGATGTGTTTGCCAACTTCGGTGCCGAACTGCCTGCGTTTACGCTGATGGTCATCGGGATTTCTGAGGCGTTGCAAGCCTGGTGGCATCTGGTATTGCTCGCTCTGTTCGGGGCTGCTTATGCGTTCAAGACGGCGCACGGCAAGTCCGAGCGGTTTCGCAACTGGTTCGACCGGGTGCTGCTCAAGGTGCCGGTCGTAGGCGACATTCTTTATAAATCCGCCGTGGCGCGGTTCGCTCGAACGCTTTCGACGACCTTTGCCGCCGGTGTGCCGCTTGTGGATGCGCTGGATTCGGTGGCGGGCGCTACCGGTAACGTGGTGTTCCGCAACGCCACGATGAAAGTGAAGAGCGACGTCTCCAGCGGTATGCAGCTGAATTTCTCCATGCGGACCACCGGCACTTTTCCCAGCATGGCCATTCAGATGACGGCCATTGGCGAAGAATCCGGCTCGTTGGATGAAATGCTCGCCAAAGTGGCGACCTTCTATGAAGACGAAGTCGACAATATGGTCGATGGCCTTACGGCGTTGATGGAGCCGATGATCATGGCCGTTCTGGGTGTACTGGTGGGTGGCTTGATCATTGCCATGTACCTGCCGATCTTCCAGTTGGGCGCTGTGGTTTGAATAATGAACATAGTTAGTTTTCTGGCCAGCAATACGCTGGCCTTTGTTTTCTGTGTGTTTGTGTTGGGGCTGCTGGTCGGCAGTTTCCTCAACGTTGTGATCCACCGCCTACCCATCATGATGCAGCGCGATTGGCGCGCTCAGGCTCGTGAGTTTCTCGAGTTGCCTGGCGAGCCTGCCACGACGTTCAATCTGGTTCTCCCTCATTCCCATTGCCCGCATTGCGATCACGAAATTCGGCCGTGGGAGAACATCCCATTGGTGAGTTGGCTGGCGCTGCGCGGCAAATGTTCGTCATGCAAGGCGCCGATCAGCAAGCGCTACCCGTTGGTTGAGCTGGCGTGCGGGCTGCTCTCGGGCTACGTCGCCTGGCATTTCGGCTTCACCTGGCAGGCTGGAGCGATGTTGCTGCTGACCTGGGGGCTGCTGGCGATGAGCATGATCGATGTCGATCACCAGCTGCTGCCAGACTCCATCGTGTTGCCACTGCTGTGGCTGGGATTGCTCGTCAATCTGTTCGGCTTGTTCACTACGCTGCCTGATGCGGTGTGGGGGGCGGTTGCTGGCTATCTCAGTCTCTGGTCCGTGTACTGGTTGTTCAAGCTGGTGACCGGCAAGGAGGGCATGGGCTATGGCGACTTTAAGTTGCTGGCGATGCTCGGCGCCTGGGGTGGGTGGCAGGTTTTGCCGTTGACCATTCTGCTGTCCTCTGTTGTTGGGGCAGTGCTGGGCACCATCATGCTGCGTGCGCAGAAAGCCGATAGCGGCACAGCCATTCCGTTTGGGCCTTATCTGGCAATCGCTGGCTGGATCGCCCTGCTGTGGGGTGACCAGATCACGTCTAGTTATTTGCAGTTCGCCGGGTTCTAGATCCGAGCGTTGTGCTTGCCGAGAGGCAGGCGCGGAGCGTAAGTGCGATCAATCCTAAGCGAACCCCGCTGCCTCGTAGGAGCGAGGGGGACGCCGAGTCCTTGCTCGCGAACCCAGGCCACGCAAAAGCTTCGCGAGCAAGCTCGCTCCTACAGGTGGGACCATCTGCCGTGGTGCTTTGCCTAAACGCCTAAGTGAACAGCATTTCGCCCTGAGGCGGGCCTTCCACAAAACGGCTCATCCGTAGAGGGCTCGCGCTATACCGCTTCGGTGGGAGGCGCGCCCCGCGGCGAAAAGGCTTGTTGCCGGCTCGAAGCCCGCAATTCTTCATTCCAAAGGCAGGCCTGCATCGATCACGATTTTTGCTGTCCATGAGCACCGTCAACTTGCATCCACGCTGATCAGGCGTTACTACTGCGCGTCGTTTCTGGTCTGGGCGGTGCGTGATGAAGCCATGGGTGCTTGGTTTGACTGGCGGTATCGGCAGCGGCAAAAGCGCTGTGGCGGAAGAATTCGGGCGGCTCGGGGTGCACTGGGTGGATGCCGATCATGCCGCGCGCTGGGTGGTGGAGCCTGGCAAGCCGGCGTTGAGGTTGATCGCCGAGCGCTTCGGCGAGGCGGTTCTTGCATCTGATGGCAGTCTGGATCGTGCAGTGCTGCGTGAGCGGATATTCCAGGACCTGGCTCAGCGCAAGTGGCTTGAAGAATTACTTCATCCGCTGATTCGCCAGGAAGTCGCTGACCACCTCGCCCGGGCAGCCTCTCCCTACGCCATCATGGTATCGCCGCTGCTGGTGGAGTCCGGCCAGTATCGTCAGGTCGACCGCGTGCTGGTTGTTGATGTGCCCGAAGCGGTGCAGGTCGAGCGTGCCGTCCGGCGAGATCAGTCCAGCGAGGCGCAGATCCAAGCCATCGTCAAGGCCCAGGTCAGCCGCGAGGAGCGTTTGCGTCATGCGGACGACGTGCTGTCCAACGACCGCGATCTGATTTGGCTAGGCGCCGAAGTAGAGCGGTTGCACAATTTTTATCTGACGTTGCGAGGAGGTCAGGAATGAGCACTACGGTTGAATGCCCTACTTGTGGCGCGCCAGTCGAGTGGAGCGTGAAGAGTCCGAATCGTCCGTTCTGTTCCGAGCGCTGCAAATTGATCGACCTCGGCGCCTGGGCATCCGAAGAGCATGCGATTCCAGGCAATGAGCTGGAGGATGACCTTTTTTCCGGTGACGTACCGCCTCGTCAGCACTGAGTATGCGGCTCACGCCTGCTTGTTCCCGTCGTCTTTCCAAGGGGCTTGCAGGTAGCGGCTGCGGTTGAAGGTTTCCATCCAGTCCGGATAGAAGACGACCAGAGCGCTGACGACGGTTCCGTTGATGAATGCTTCGGGAAACATCACCAGCCAGATGTAGCCGGCAAAGTCTTCCAGCCAGGGAGGCATTGGGTAGCGACCATCGATCAACAGGATTCCCAGTCCGGCCAGAATGCAAAAAAGCGCTGCCAGGCCGGCGGCAAAGAACCCAGAAAAGAAGATGTAGACGAAAAGGTTTCGCGGCTGGGTGCGTTCGACGGCAATGGCGCAGAACTCTGTCACCGCCACCGGTATAAGCACTAGCAGCATGCCGTTCAGGCCGAGCGCTGCCAGCTGTTGATGGCCCGTAACGGTCAGTCCGAGCTGGGCAACGAAGGCGGCAAGGATTGCCAGTGGCCAATCCAGCAAGAGTGTTACGGCTGTCAGTCCGATGAAGTGGAAGGACAGCCCGGAATCGAAGTCTCGACGCACTAGCCAAAGTAGAAATATCGCCAGAACGGCGCCGAACACTAGATGCTGGCGCCGGGTATCGCTGAACAGTTCCACCCAGGGCGCCCGCGCGCAGGCCCAAAACAGCCCGGCGGCATAAAGCAACCAGCCCAGAAAAAGGCTGGATGGTGCGAGCAGTTCGGCGGCAATCATGTTCGGGCTCTTCGCTTTTGCGGGCTGGGTTTGGCGATCATGGCGATACCAATATTCTGGTTCTCTTTTGTGTGTTCCTCAGGGCGCGGGATTGGGTTGTTCGGTGTGAATCGCCTCTATGCCTTCAAGCACCTCGGCTGACAGTCGCAACTCGGCGCTGGCGAGATTGCTTTCCAGCTGCTCGAGTGACGTGGCGCCGATGATATTGCTGGTGACGAAAGGCTGCTGCGTGACATAGGCCAGCGCCATCTGGGCCGGGTCCAAACCATGCTCGCGAGCGAGCGCCACATACCGCGAGCAGGCGGCTTGCGACTGGGGATTGGTATAGCGCGCAAAGCGGCTGAACATCGTGATCCGCGCTCCGGCCGGTCGAGCGCCTTGTTCGTATTTGCCGCTAAGCATGCCAAAAGCCAGGGGCGAGTAGGCCAGCAGCCCGCATTGTTCGCGAATGGCCATCTCGGCCAGGCCGACCTCGAAGGTGCGATTGAGCAGGTTGTAGGGGTTCTGGATCGAAACGATGCGCGGCCAGCCTCTGGCTTCGGCGAGCTGCAAAAACCTCATCGTGCCCCAGGGTGTTTCGTTCGACAAACCGATGTGGCGGATCTTTCCGGCCTTTACCTGCTCGTCCAGGGCTTCGAGCGTTTCCTCGATGGGCGTAAAATCCTGATCCTGATGGCGGTAACCGAGTTGGCCGAAGAAATTGGTGCTGCGTTCTGGCCAATGCAGTTGGTACAGGTCGATCCAGTCCGTCTGCAGGCGCTGAAGGCTCGCATCGAGGGCCGCAACGATGTGCTGCCTGTTCATCTTCAATTGGCCGTCACGGATGTGACTGATTCCATTGCCGGGTCCGGCGATCTTGCTAGCTAGAATCCACTCGGCACGATTCCCGCGAGCTTTGAAATAGTTGCCAATGTAGCGCTCGGTGGAGGCATAGGTTTCCGCTCGCGGCGGCACTGGATACATTTCGGCGGTATCGAGGAAGTTGATGCCTGCGGCTCTGGCGCGATCCAGCTGAGCGAACGCTTGGTCCTGATCGTTCTGTTCGCCCCAGGTCATGCTGCCCAGGCACAGCGCGCTGACATTCAATTCGGTGCGGCCAAGTTGGCGCAGTTCCATGCGGATTCCCCTTGTCTGTTGAGTTGGTGGATCGGATTATGGGGCCGGACGATAAGTTTCGTTTCAATCAACAAGCTGAGATGGTTCACGGCTGGCACGCAATTATGCCGCGGTGACGATGGGGGCACGATGCGTGATGATTCGGCTTCGAACGTGCTTGCTATTTTGCGCGTAATCCGGATAATTCCGCAGCCTGTCGCCGGGGATGCCTAGCCCGCTGACGCAAAAACCAAGGTAGGGGATGCCTAGCCTGCCGAACACTGCCGTAGCGGACGCGCTGACCCGAGCCCCCGATAGCGTCTGTTTCCGGCTGTCCTGGCCTTGCCAGGGCGAGCACCATTCAGTAAGATTCGCCGTCTTATTTTCAGGGCGGCCCCTGAGGCTATAACGAATGAAGACTTTTACTGCTAAACCGGAAACCGTCAAGCGCGACTGGTTCGTCGTCGACGCTGCCGGCCAGACCCTGGGTCGTCTGGCAACCGAAATCGCTAGCCGCCTGCGTGGCAAGCACAAGGCGGAATACACCCCTCACGTCGATACCGGTGACTACATCGTTGTTATCAACGCTGAGCAAGTGCGTGTTACCGGTGCGAAAACCACCGACAAGATGTACTACTCTCACTCCGGCTTCCCGGGTGGCATCAAGTCGATCAACTTCGAGAAGCTGATCGCCAAGGCGCCAGAGCGTGTGATCGAGACCGCGGTCAAGGGCATGCTGCCTAAGAACCCGCTGGGTCGCGACATGTATCGTAAGCTGAAGGTGTACAAGGGTGCCAATCATCCGCACACCGCTCAGCAGCCCCAAGAACTGAAGATTTAACGGAATAGTTCATTATGTCGGCGACTCAAAATTACGGCACTGGCCGTCGCAAGACTGCAACCGCGCGCGTGTTCCTGCGCCCGGGCACTGGCAAGATTTCCATCAACAACCGTGAGCTGGACAACTTCTTCGGGCGCGAAACCGCTCGGATGGTCGTACGTCAGCCGCTGGAATTGACCGAAACCGTCGAGAAGTTCGATATCTACGTTACCGTTCTTGGCGGTGGTGTAAGTGGTCAGGCTGGTGCCATCCGTCACGGCATTACTCGTGCGCTGATGGATTACGACGAAACACTGCGTCCTGCTCTGCGCAAAGCTGGCTTCGTTACTCGCGATGCTCGCGAAGTTGAACGTAAGAAAGTCGGTCTGCGTAAGGCGCGTAAGCGTCCGCAATACTCGAAGCGTTAATCCGCTTCACAAAAAACGCCCAGCTTTATACAAAGTTGGGCGTTTTTTTTTGGGCTGATTTTTATCCATGCGACAGCGTGTCGCGTTTAGAAAGTCCCGACTTTCGGGGCTTAGCGCCTGGTTGTGTCCGGTTATTACCTTGTCATGCAAGGGGCTTTTCTTTACCATTTGGCGAATTTTTTCGCGGCCTAGTTTTACGGTAGACGCACGTAGTAGACGCCTGCTTTCGGTAGGCCATAAGAAACTGATGGGAGACGACTGAATGAGCAATGACGGCGTGAATGCTGGCCGGCGTCGCTTCCTCGTAGCCGCTACTTCGGTAGTAGGTGCTGCAGGAGCGGTGGGTGCCGCGGTCCCGTTCGTGGGATCGTGGTTCCCGAGTGCCAAAGCCAAGGCGGCCGGTGCACCGGTTAAGGTAAATATCGGCAAGATCGAGCCAGGTCAGCAGATGGTTGCCGAGTGGCGCGGTCAGCCGGTGTTCATCGTGCGTCGTACCGAGGAGGCGTTGGCCAATCTGGGCAAGCTCACCGATGCGGTCGCTGATCCGAATTCCGAGGCTTCCGAACAGCCAACTTATGTTGATCCGGCGGTTCGCTCAATCAAGCCGGAAGTGCTAATTGTGGTCGGGCTTTGTACGCACCTCGGCTGCGCTCCGTCCTTCCGTCCTGAAGTCGCGGCGCCTGATCTGGGTGCCGACTGGCTCGGTGGCTATTTCTGCCCGTGCCATGGTTCGAAATATGACATGGCTGGCCGCGTCTACAAGGGGCAGCCTGCGCCCTTGAACCTGCCGGTTCCCCCTCACACCTACGAGACGGACTCTTTGGTCGTCATCGGCGTGGATCAGGAGAGCGCGTGATGAGCAAATTCATGGAATGGGTCGACGCGCGCTTCCCCGCGACCAAGATGTGGGAAGACCATCTAAGCAAGTACTACGCGCCGAAGAACTTCAACGTCCTGTACTTCTTCGGTTCATTGGCGTTGTTGGTTCTGGTCAACCAAATTCTCACCGGCATCTGGCTGACGATGAGCTTCGAGCCGTCCGCAGAAGGTGCATTTGCATCCGTCGAATACATCATGCGTGACGTGGAATACGGCTGGATCATCCGGTACCTCCACTCCACCGGCGCATCGGCGTTCTTCGTCGTCGTCTATCTGCACATGTTCCGGGGCATCCTCTACGGCTCCTACCAGAAGCCGCGGGAGCTGGTGTGGATCTTCGGCATGATGATCTATCTGGCACTGATGGCCGAGGCTTTCATGGGCTACCTGCTGCCTTGGGGTCAAATGTCCTACTGGGGCGCCCAGGTGATCATTTCGCTGTTCGGTGCGATTCCTGTCATCGGTGCCGACCTGACCCAGTGGATTCGCGGTGACTACCTGATCTCCGGCATCACGTTGAACCGCTTCTTCGCGCTGCACGTCATCGCGCTGCCAATCGTGATCCTTGGCCTGGTGGTTCTGCACATCCTGGCACTGCACGAAGTGGGTTCGAACAACCCGATGGGTGTGGATATCAAGAAGACCAAGGACGAGGCTGGCGTGCCGCTCGATGGCATCCCGTTCCATCCTTACTACACGGTCAAGGATATCGTCGGGGTGGTAGTGTTCCTGTTCGTGTTCTGCGCCGTCGTGTTCTTTTTCCCCGAGATGGGCGGTTACTTCCTCGAGAAGCCTAACTTCGAGGCAGCGAACGCTTTCAAGACGCCTGAACACATCGCACCGGTTTGGTACTTCACGCCTTACTACGCGATCCTGCGCGCCGTTCCGGACAAGCTGCTGGGTGTAATCGCTATGGGTGCGGCGATCGCGGTGCTGTTCGTGCTGCCATGGCTGGATCGCAGCCCGGTCAAGTCCATGCGCTACAAGGGCTGGATGAGCAAGGTAGCGCTGGTGCTGTTCTGTATCTCCTTCGTCATCCTCGGTGTGCTTGGCGTGCTGTCTCCTACTCCTGAGCGCACATTGGTATCTCGGATCTGTACTGCTATCTACTTCGGTTACTTCATCCTGATGCCGTTCTACACCAAGATCGAGAAGACCAAAGTAGTTCCGCAAAGGGTGGCTGGCTGATGAAAAAGCAATTTGCTGCATTGATTCTTGCACTGGTGCCGGCATTTGGTTTCGCCGCGGGTGGCGGCGTTCACCTTGATGAAGTCGATATCGACCTGACTGACAAGGTAGCGCTGCAGGACGGTCTGAAAACATTCACCAACTACTGCATGGGTTGTCACAGCGCGCAGTACCAGCGCTATGAGCGAGTTGCGACGGATCTGGGGATTCCAGAAGAAGTCATGCTCGACAATATCGTCTTCACTGACGCCAAGATTGGCGATCACATGAAAATCGGCATGAAGCCGGATGATGCCAAGGGCTGGTTCGGTGCGGCTCCGCCGGATCTGACGCTGGTAGCGCGAGTGCGTGGCAACGACTGGCTGTACTCCTACATGCGTAGCTTCTACGAAGATCCGGCGCGCCCGTATGGCGTCAACAATACGGTCTTCCCTAACGTGGGCATGCCGCACGTCCTGGCGCCGCTGCAAGGCCGTCAGGTCCTGCCGAGCAAGTTGCCGGAAGGGGAGTCGGTTGCCTGCAAGCAGGTCCAGGTTGTCGAGGATGGCCGCAAGCAGTTTGATCCGCTGACGGGGACGCCGATCACGCATGAAGACTGCAACGCAATGACGGTTGTGCCGGGCACCGGTGAGCTGACCGAAGCGGAGTACGACGAGAAGATCAAGAATCTGGTGACCTTCCTGGCCTACTCGGCCAACCCGGTCAAGCTGGAGAGCCAGCGCATCGGTACGTACGTGCTGCTGTTCCTGGCGGTCTTCTTCGTATTCGCCTATCTGCTCAAGCGGGAATACTGGAAAGACGTCCACTAATCCTTCGCTGTTATGCGGTACCCTGCGCGCGCCCTTTTGGGCGCGCGTTTTTTTCTGCTGCGCCATAAATTTCAATGAGGAGGGACCCCATGGCCGTGACCAATCGGTTGGCCTGCTATTCCGATCCCGCCGATCATTATTCGCATCGGGTGCGCTATGTGCTTGCTGAAAAAGGTGTCGACGCCGAGATAATCGACGTCGATCCGGTGCGTTGTCCTGTCAGGCTGACAGAGGTGAATCCATACGCCAGCGTGCCTACGCTGGTGGATCGTGATCTGGCTTTGTATGAGCCAGGCGTAATCATGGAGTACTTGGAGGAGCGCTATCCGCATCCGCCGTTGCTTCCGGTGTATCCCGTGGCAAGAGCCAATACCCGTCTGCTAGCGCATAGAGTTCAAAGGGACTGGTGTGCTCTGGTGGACCGAATTCTCGATCGCCGCACTACAGAGGCGGTTCGGGTACAGGCTCGTAAGGAGCTGCGCGAGAGTCTTACAGGCGTATCGCCCGTGTTCGCCGAAAAGCCCTATTTCATGAGTGAAGAGTTCAGTCTGGTGGATTGCTGTCTGTTGCCTATCCTGTGGCGTTTGCCCAAACTCGGTATCGAGTTGCCCCGGGCTGCAAAGCCGCTGCTCGATTACATGGAAACCAATTTCGCTCGCGAGGCCTTCCAGGTCAGTCTATCCGCCGTTGAGCGCGGCATGCGCTAAGAGAGGCTGCATATGACTTCAAGTCGTCCCTATCTGGTTCGGGCGTTGTATGAGTGGATCGTGGACAACGATTGCACTCCGCATCTGCTGGTCAATTCCGACTATCCAGGTGTTCAGGTGCCTGATGGCTTTGCCAGCGATGGCCAGATCGTGCTGAATGTTGCACCCAGTGCAGTTCGTGGCCTGCAGATGAGCAACCAGACGATTACGTTCGAAGGCCGATTTGGTGGCGTTCCGCATAGTCTGCATGTCCCTTCCGCGGCGGTCATGGCGATCTATGCGCGGGAAAACGGGCAGGGCATGGTGTTCGAGATTGAGCAGACCCCGCCGGATGACGATGCGCCCACCGATGATGCCTCGGTTGGAGCAGGCGCACCATCACGTCCGGCCTCTGGGGGCCGTCCTAGTTTGAAGGTCGTTAAATAGAGAAGCCGGAAGGCGCGCTTGAGGCTGGCTGAAAGGCTGAACGAAAAGCAGACCTGGCTGGGTCAGAGCGATGGTGGATTGCAAAGGCAATATCCATCATACGCTTGGCTTCCAGCTTCCAGCTTCCAGCTTCCAGCTTCCAGCTTCCAACTCTCTAATCGATATATTCGAACAGTTTAACGATACGTTGTACGCCGGAAACGCCCTGCACCACGTTTGTGGCACGGTTGCCTTCCTGACGAGTGACGAGCCCCAGCAGATAGACAATGCCGTTCTCGGTGATGACTTTTATGCGCGAGCCCGGAACATTTTCGTCACCAAGCATCTGCGCTTTGATCTTGGTCGTCAGCCAGGAGTCGTTACTGCGAGCCAGGGCGGAAGAGGGCGTTAGCACTTGCAGCTCGTTGTGTACTCGTTTGACGCGCTGTACCGAACTGGCGGCCTGCTCGGCCATTTGCTTCAGCTCTTCCCGTGGCGTCTGGCCGGCCAGCAGCACCACTCCGTTATAGCTGGTAACGACGATATGTGATGCCTTATCCAGGTCGGGATGGGCCTTGGCGATATTCACGGCTGCTTTTGTTTCGATCAGCGAATCGTCGATCTTGCTACCGATCGTGCGGGTTCCACGGTTGTCGTTGATGGGGTCGTTGCGCGTGGCGGTGAGAACCGAGCTGCAGCCGGTTACGGCCAGGCTCAGTGCAAGCGTGAGTACAGGCAGTCGAACCGATTTCATTCTTCGCTCCCGAACAGTTGGTTGTCGATCAGATCGCACAGACAGTGAATAGCGAGCAGGTGAACTTCCTGGATACGGGCGGTCACTTTCGCCGGAACGCGAATCTCGACGTCCTCTGGCAGCAGCAGAGACGCCATTCCTCCTCCGTCGCGTCCGGTGAGCGCGACGACAACCATTTCGCGATCATGCGCAGCCTGGATCGCCTGGATGACGTTCGCGGAATTGCCGCTGGTGGAGATCGCCAGCAGCACGTCGCCCGGCTGACCCAGCGCGCGGATCTGCTTCGAGAAAACTTCGTTATAGCTGTAGTCGTTGGCGATGGAGGTCAGCGTTGAGCTGTCGGTCGTCAGGGCTATCGCGGGCAGGCTGGGGCGCTCCCGCTCGAAGCGGTTCAGCAGCTCGGATGAGAAATGCTGCGCATCGCCCGCCGATCCACCGTTGCCGCAAGTCAGGATCTTGCCTTCGCTGAGCAGCGTGTTGACCATTACCTGTCCGGCCTGCTCGATACTGGGGGCGAGCACCTCCATGGCGTTCTGCTTGGTTTCGATGCTGGCCTGGAAGAGCTGACGTATACGGGATTGCATGTCCATCGGAGTTTAACCTTCAGGTGACGGGCTGGGCTGCTTGGGCCGCGCCGTAAGGAAATTGGTCAGATGCGGTTTGGCGATGCGCGGCGGAGCGTCCTAATCAGCTGTCGAACGCATTTCGGATCCAGTTGGGCTTTTCCGAGGCGTTCGCTGTCGCCCCTATGGCGACGACGTCAAAGCGGCATGGGTGCCTCGCCCAGCGGGGCTCCTTCTGCAGGAACAGCTGGGCTGCCTTGATCAGCTTCTGCTGTTTACGCAAGTCGACGCTTTCGAGAGCGCCACCCCATGCGGCGTGGCGCCTGTAGCGAACCTCGACGAATACTACTGTATCGCCATCGAGCATGACCAGATCAAGCTCGCCGCTGCGGCATGTCCAGTTTCGACACAGCAGGCGCAGTCCATGATGTTGCAAGTGGCGCTGTGCGAACTCCTCGGCGAGCTGTCCGCTGATCTGTTTGCTGGTTGCACTCAATAGGGAGTGTCCGCGAGCGGTTGGACTTCACCATCGTGGAATTCGGCCCATGGCAGGCGCCGCTCGATTCGCTGATCGGGGGTGATACTGAGCGTGCCGGACAGGCCGTCGAGTTGGGTTTCCGGCAACGCCAGCAGTTGGTTCAGGCGCGGTGCGAGCAGATAGGCGTCAGCGCCCATGGCGTATAGCCTGCCCAGGCTTCCTCGTGCTTGTGGCCATTTACGTTCGATTTCCTGGCGTAGGGGTAGCTGGGCATTCAGTAGCCAGGGTGTCTCGGTGAATCGAATGCCTTCGAGGTCAAGGTATTGGGTGCGATTGTCGGTTGCGGCGTGCAGATGCGAGGTCGCGTATACGGGCAAATCCCCGGCATATTGGAATATCAGCGTGGGTTTGACCTGCTGCGCCTGCTGCGGTGTCGCCGCAAGGAACAGGAAGTCGACGTCCTGGCGGCGCGATGGTTGTGATGCGGCGCCGCTGCTGCGTACCTGCAGCAGGTCGGCAATTTGATTGGCCAGTTCGACGGGTTCGGCCAGCGGCGCGGCGGCAACCACGGTTCCCCCTTGTTCCTGCCACTCCTGGCGAAACGCCTCATAGACGCGATTGCCCCAGTCGCCCCGCGGCGTCAAAGCTATTGCACGGCGATGCCCATCGGCCCAGGCGCGGCGCGCAACCTCGCGTGCTTCATCCTCTGCAGCGAGGCCGAACTGAAACAGCTGAGGCGGCGCCTTCTGGTTCGCGTCGCTGTAATTGAGAGCAAGGGTGGTTATCGGAAGCTGCTCGCGGTCGGCCAGCTGGTGCACCATCTTCTTGTCCAGCGGGCCAATGACCAGCTGGACTCCCGACGCCTCTGCCTGTCGGTAGAAGTCATCGAGCGAAGATAGGCGGGAGCTGTCGAACAGCTCGATTTTCAAATCTTGCTGTGCTTCCAGATGCGCGGCGAGAAAACCGTCACGCAGTGCACGCGCTACGCTGGCCAGCGGGCCATCCATGGGGAGCAGTAACGCTACGTGCGTCAGCGGTTTGTCTGCCAGCTCTCGGAGTTTTACCAGCGACTCGGGCAGGCGTCGTGCGGCGGGATGGCTGGGGTTCTGCTGCACCCAGGCATCGATCGCCCGCTGCTGCTGACTTATGGTTCCGGCCTGTTTTACCGTCGCGGCCAGCGCTAACCAGCCGGAAAGATCCACGTCTGCGGTCGGTTGTAGCTGATCTGCCGGCAGGCTCGAAACCAGCGACCAGATCGTTTCATGATTCCGCTCCGCTGCTTCGCCGCTTAGGAGTGGTGCGATGAAAGTGCGCTCGCGCGCCGCGTCGAGGGGCTGGGCGTTGGCTTCAAATGCTTGCGCGCGCGCCAGTTGGGTGCGCAGCTGCTGATCTACCGGCAGCTCTGCGAGGCGTTGGAAGGCGGGATGTTGCAAGGCTTGAAGGGCGCGCTGTGGCTCTCCGTTCGCTATTGCCAGCTCCGCGTCCAGGGTTTTGGCGAACATCTGCTGAGCCGGCATCAACTGCTCGATATCGATTTGTTCGAGTATCTGCCGAGCCAGCGCCTGGTTGCCTTGCTGGATGCTCTGGTCGGCAGCCGACAAACGCAACAGTGCAGCTTCGGCCGGGTCGCTGGCATCGGCTTCCTTCAGCAATTGTTGTGTCGACGCCTGGGGAGTGCGCGGCAGCTCGCCCAGGGTAGAGGACGGCGAGCTGGCGCATGCCGAAAGCACGGCGGCAATGCATAAGAAGAGAAGCGGGCGAAAGCGAGCCATCATGTGATCATTCCTGGAGGCGCTGCGAGTGTCGGCGGATTGTACCCAAGGGTTGCAGGGGCTGCGATGTCGTGACCGCTAAACGGGCTACAATGCGCGTTTTCCGTGATTGAGGTACGCCCTGTGACTGCGCCAGATGATGTGAATTCCGCTGCAGGCACGCTCTATGTCGTCGCCACGCCTATCGGCAATCTCGAAGATATCAGTGCACGGGCGTTGCGCGTGCTGACCGAGGTGGCGCTCATCGCGGCAGAAGATACGCGCCACTCGGCTCGTCTGTTACAACACTTCGGTATCTCCACTCCATTGGCTGCGTGTCATGAGCATAACGAACGGGACGAAGGTGGTCGCTTCATCAAGCGGCTTCTGGCCGGTGAGGATGTGGCGCTGATTTCCGATGCCGGCACGCCATTGATCTCCGATCCCGGCTATCACCTCGTCAGACAGGCGCGTGCGGTCGGTATAAGAGTTGTTCCGCTGCCTGGCGCTTGCGCACTTGTTGCAGCGCTTTCCGCTGCGGGTTTGCCATCTGACCGTTTCATCTTCGAAGGTTTTCTGCCGGCAAAGCAGGTCGCGCGTCGTGCTCGTCTTGAGCTTCTGAGAGAGGAGCCGCGGACGCTGATCTTCTACGAGGCGCCACATCGTATTCTCGATTCCCTGACCGACATGGAGGAAGTGTTTGGTCCAGAGCGGCCTGCTGTTCTGGGGCGTGAGCTGACCAAGACATTCGAGACGCTGAAAGGATTGCCATTGGCTGAATTGCGCGCCTGGGTGGCGTCCGATAGCAATCAACAACGTGGCGAATGTGTGCTGGTGCTGGGCGGCTGGCAGGTGCCACAGGGCGAAGAGGCGGTCGATGCGAATGCGCTTCGTGTGCTGCGTTTGTTGTTGGCGGAGTTGCCCGTAAAGCGTGCAGCAGCCGTGGCCGCCGAAGTTACCGGTGTCAGAAAGAACGTGCTTTACCAGCTCGCGCTGCAGGAAAAGGGTTCGGAACAGTAGTCGCCCTCACCTTCGCACGGAGCGGGTGGACAGTATCTGTCAGCTTGCAGGCTGGGGTTGCGCAAAGTACCCTAGAGCCCGGAGAGTCGATTGGACAGTCGCTGTTCCTTTCTGTTCGCAGAAAGGGAGGGAGGAAAGTCCGGGCTCCATAGGGCGAAGTGCCAGGTAACGCCTGGGAGGCGTGAGCCTACGGAAAGTGCCACAGAAAATAACCGCCTAAGCGCTTCGGCGCCGGTAAGGGTGAAAAGGTGCGGTAAGAGCGCACCGCGCGGCTGGCAACAGTCCGTGGCTAGGTAAACCCCACTTGGAGCAAGACCAAATAGGGATCCATTGGCGTGGCCCGCGCTGGATCCGGGTAGGTTGCTAGAGGCAGTCAGCGATGGCTGTCGTAGAGGAATGACTGTCCTCGACAGAACCCGGCTTACAGATCGACTCTCCGACTTCTTCCCCCGTAATCCCCCTTCTTGTTAGTCCAAAATATTATTGCTCTTAACAAAGTACTTTAACTTTGTAAGGCAGGGTTTTGGTTTGCCTGTAAAAGGCCGTCTCGCAAGTTCATCGCTTTACCGTTCATCCCCTTCCCATTCGCTAAATTGCCGTTCCGTAAGGCTTTTTCCGTTCAGGCTCACCTTGACGGTGGGGCTGCTGCATTTCTATAGTGCGCACGAGTGGTAAAAAGTGGAGCGAAGTGGGTAATTATGGATACGGATAGCTAAATTCAGAGGAAGCGCAGCCGTGTTTCGCGGAGCAAACGCCATTAGTCTCGATGCCAAAGGGCGGCTAGCTATGCCCAGCCGGTATCGCGACGAGCTCGTTTCGCGCTGCGAGGGCCAGTTGATCATCACTATCGACGCCGTGGACCGCTGCCTCTGCATTTATCCACTTCCAGAATGGGAGCAAATCGAAGCCAAGCTCCGCGAGTTGCCATCGCTGCATGAGGAAAGTCGCCGGTTGCAGCGTTTGCTCATTGGTAACGCAGTGGATCTTGAAATGGACGGTAGCGGGCGTGTGCTGGTGCCGCCACGCCTGCGTGAATACGCCGGTCTGGACAAGCGGGCCATGCTGGTAGGTCAGCTGAACAAGTTCAGCCTGTGGAACGAGGACGACTGGAACGCGCAAGCAGATGCGGATCTGGCGGCCATAAAACAACCCGGCGCGTTGCCGGAAGCATTGCGTGATCTAATCCTGTGACCCAGACCAGCAGCTATAACCATGTCACTGTGTTGCTCGACGAGGCCGTTGCGGCGCTCGCTGTGCGCCCGGATGGCCGCTATCTGGATGGCACTTTTGGCCGCGGAGGCCATAGCCGCCTGCTTTTGCGGCAGCTTGGGCCTGAGGGATGCTTGCTAGGATTCGACAAAGACCCGCTAGCAATCGCTACGGGGCAAGCACTGGCGGCCGAGGATGGCCGCTTTGTCGTTGTACAGAGAAGTTTCGCCGAGCTCGGCGCCGAAGTCGCGCAGCGTGGCTGGACCGGTACGTTGAGCGGCGTGCTGCTGGACCTCGGCGTGTCCTCGCCTCAGCTGGACGATCCGGAGCGCGGCTTCAGTTTCCTCAACGATGGCCCTCTCGACATGCGCATGGATCCCAGTCGCGGCGTCAGTGCTGCGGACTGGATCGCCACGGCCAGCGAAGAAGATATCGCGCGGGTATTCAAGGAGTACGGCGAAGAACGTTTTGCCAAGCGCATGGCGCGCGCCGTGGTGCAACGGAGAACCGAGCGCCCGTTCGAGCGTACGGCCGATCTCGCTCAGGTACTGACCGTGGCCAATCCGGCCTGGGAAAAAGGCAAGAATCCGGCGACTCGCGCCTTTCAAGGGCTGCGCATCTTTATCAATAACGAGCTCGGCGATCTGGAGGACGGGCTCGAGGCTGCGCTCGAGGCGCTCGACGTCGGTGGCCGGCTGGTGGTTATCAGCTTTCATTCGCTTGAAGACCGCATCGTCAAACAATTTATGCGCCGCCACGCCAAGGGCGAAGCCGACAACCTGCCGCGCGACCTGCCGATCATTCCTGAGAAGTTCGTGCCACGCCTGAAGCTGTTGGGCAAGCCGCAGTACGCATCCCCCGAAGAGGTCAAAGCCAATCCCCGGTCACGCAGTGCCGTGATGCGCGTTGCGGAGAAGCTGCGGTGAATACGCTACGACGCGCCATGCCCAACGGCAGCCTGATGATGCTGGTGCTGTTCATTGCCGTGCTCTTGTCGGCGATCGCGGTTGCCTATAGCGCGCACTGGAACCGCCAGCTGCTCAACGAGCTGTATGGCGAACTCAGCGTACGCGACAAGGCGCAGGCCGAGTGGGGGCGCTTGATTCTGGAACAGAGCACCTGGACGGCGCATAGCCGTATCGAGACGCTGGCGACCGAGCAGCTGAAGATGCTCATCCCTGAAGCGGCTGATGTCAGGCTGGTGGCTCAATGAAGCTCCAGGGCGCGCTGTATCCGTGGCGCTTTCGCATCGTCCTGGCGTTGCTGGCCCTGATGGTTGGCGCCCTTGCGTGGCGCATCGTCGATTTGCAGGTGATCGACCAGGGCTTTCTGCAGAATCAGGGTGACGCTCGCAGTGTGCGGCACATTCCCATCCCGGCGCATCGCGGCTTGATTACCGATCGCCACGGTGAACCCCTGGCAGTCAGCACGCCGGTCACGACGCTTTGGGGTAATCCGCGTGAGCTTCAGGCTGCGCAGGCGCGTTGGCCAGAGCTGGCGCAAGCGCTAGGCCAAGAACCGGTCGCGCTTCAGCAGCGCCTCAAGGAGCAAGCCGAGCGCGAATTCATCTACCTGGTGCGTGGGCTGACACCCGAACAGGGCCAGCGTGTACTGGATCTCGGCATTCCGGGCGTGTATGCCCAGGAGGAGTTCCGTCGCTTCTATCCCGCCGGCGAGGTCGCCGCGCATGTGGTTGGCTTCACGGATATCGACGATCGTGGCCGGGAAGGCCTGGAGCTGGCATATGACGAGTGGCTGGCCGGCGTTCCCGGCAAGCGTCAGGTGCTCAAGGACCGCCGTGGCCGGTTGATCAAGGATGTGCAGGTGGTCAAGAACGCAAAGCCCGGCAAGGCGCTGGCGTTGTCCATCGATCTGCGCTTGCAATATCTGGCTCATAGCGAGTTGCGCAAAGTGGTGCAGGAGCACGGTGCCAAAGCTGCCAGTCTGGTGATGGTCGATGTGCAAACCGGCGAAGTCCTCGCCATGGCCAACCAGCCTACCTACAACCCCAACAATCGCCGCAATCTGCAGCCATCGGCGATGCGCAATCGTGCGTTGATCGACGTGTTCGAGCCCGGCTCGACGGTCAAGCCATTCAGCATTGCTGCAGCCCTCGGAACAGGTAAGTACCAGCCGGAGTCGGTAGTCAATACCTTGCCGGGCTGGATGCGTATCGGCCGGTACACCATCCGCGACGTTTCTCGCGGGGGCATGCTCAACCTGACCGGCATCCTGATGAAATCCAGCAACGTCGGGATCAGCAAGATCGCGTTGGATATCGGTCCGGAGCCAGTGCACACCATCATGCAGCAGGCTGGGTTCGGTCAGGCCACCGGTCTCGGCTTTCCAGGCGAGCGCGTCGGCAACCTTCCCAATCACCGCAAATGGCGGGATGCGGAGACCGCTTCGCTCGCATACGGCTACGGCTTATCGGTGACGGCAGCGCAGCTCGCTCATGCCTATGCCGTACTAGGTAACGAAGGCAACAATGTACCCATGTCGCTGCTGCGTCTGGACCAGCCGCAGGAAGGCGTGCAAGTCATCGACAAGACGATTTCCACCACGGTGTTGCGGATGTTGCAGTCCGTGGTCGAGGAAGAGGGCGGCGGTGGCACCCGCGCCAAGGTCCCGGGTTACCACGTGGCTGGCAAGAGCGGTACGGCGAAAAAAGTATCCGGAACCGGTGGCTATACCAAGGACGCCTATCGTTCGTTCTTCGCCGGTGTGGCACCGGTATCCAATCCACGCATCGCCGTCGTCGTCGTGGTCGACGAGCCCAGCGAGGGCGGGTACTACGGCGGGCTAGTCGCCGCGCCGGTGTTCGGCAAAGTGGCGGCTCGTGCGTTGCGATTGATGAACGTTGCGCCAGACAATCTACCGCCACCCGCAGATGTTCAAACCGCCGAGGCGGCCAAGGTCAAGGGAGGGCGTATCTGATGCCGATGCCGTTGAATCAGTTGCTGCCTCAGGCCGACAGCGCCACCTTGATTCGTGAGCTGACCCTCGACAGCCGCAAGGTGCGACCGGGCGACCTGTTTCTGGCTGTGCCTGGTTACCAGCAGGACGGTCGCGTGCATATTGCCGATGCCGTTTCCCGCGGCGCGGCGGCGGTGGCCTATGAAGCCGAAGGCGCGGTGGAAATGACCGCAGCAAGTGCCGTGCTGGTTCCCGTGCGTCATCTGGCGGAGCAATTGTCGGCGATAGCCGGACGGTTCTACGGCGAGCCGAGCCGCAGCCTGCACCTGGTTGGCGTTACCGGAACCAACGGCAAAACCAGCGTCACTTATCTGGTCGCTCAGGCGCTGGATCGCCTGGGTGAGCGTTGCGGTATCATCGGTACTCTGGGCACCGGTTTTCATGGCGAACTGATACTCGGCCAGCACACGACGCCCGATGCCATCGGCGTGCAAGCCAACCTGGCAAATCTGCGCAAGCAAGGCGCACGGGCCGTTGCGATGGAAGTGTCGTCCCATGGCCTGGATCAGGGACGGGTTGCCGCGCTGGCATTCGATGTCGCCGTGTTCACCAATCTTTCACGCGATCATCTGGACTATCACGGCTCCATGGAAGCCTACGGTGAGGTCAAGGCCCGGTTGTTCAAGATGCCGGAGCTCAGCTGCCGCGTGATCAATCTGGATGATGCGTTCGGGCGCGTTCTTGCTGCTGAAAAAGGCGAATCGCGGCTGATCACCTACAGCCTGGACGATGCCACCGCATACCTTTACTGCCCAGAGGCGCGGCTGGACGACAACGGAATCCATGCACGCCTCATTACCCCGCAGGGTGAACGCTCGCTGCGTAGCCCTTTGCTTGGCCGTTTCAACGTCAGCAATGTGCTCGCGGCGATCGGCGCGCTGCTGGGGATGAACTATCCGCTGGATGAAATCCTCGCCGTACTGCCGGAGATCGACGGTCCTGCTGGACGCATGCAGCGTCTGGGTGGTGGTGAGCGTCCGCTGGTCGTAGTTGATTACGCCCATACGCCTGACGCCCTGGAAAAGGTTCTCAGCGCACTGCGTCCGCATACTCGTGGCCGGTTGTTGTGCCTTTTCGGTTGCGGTGGCGATCGCGACCGCGGCAAGCGTGCGCTGATGGCGCAGGTCGCTGAGCGCCTGGCGGACAGCGTCGTTGTGACTGATGACAATCCACGAAATGAAGATCCGCTGCAGATTCTCGATGAGATTCGTGCCGGCTTCGGCGCACCCGAGCAGGCTGCTTTCGTGCCGGGTCGCGCCGACGCCATCGCCCGCTGCATCGCCGATAGCCATGTCGATGACGTAGTGCTGCTGGCCGGCAAGGGCCATGAGGATTATCAGGAGATAAAAGGAGAGCGCCTGCCGTTCTCCGATCTCGACCAGGCATCGATCGCCCTGGCTGCCTGGAGGGGTTCCGATGCTTGAAACCATTCGTCTGAGTGATCTAGTCGAGTCGCTGTCCGCCAGGCTGGTGAATGCCGATGTGGCGTTCAGTTCGGTTAGCACCGACAGTCGTGCCATCGAGCCAGGGCAGTTGTTCGTGGCGCTGACCGGTCCCCGCTTCGACGGCCATGCCTATCTGGCCGAGGTCGCTGCCAAGGGAGCCGTTGCCGCCCTGGTCGAGCGGCACGTGGAAGATGTATCGCTGCCTCAATTGGTGGTCGCTGACAGCCGCATCGCGCTGGGTCAACTGGGTGCGCTGAACCGCGCCGCCTTTACCGGACCGGTCGCGGCAATTACCGGCTCCAGTGGCAAAACCAGCGTAAAGGAGCTGCTCGCCAGCATCCTGCGCGCCGCCTTTGGCGCCGATGCGGTACTGGCCACCCGTGGCAATCTCAACAACGATCTTGGCGCTCCGCTTACGCTGTTGGAGCTGTCTCCTCAACACAAGGCCGCAGTGATCGAGCTGGGCGCTTCGCGGCTCGGAGAGATCGCTTATACCGTCAGCCTGACGCAGCCGGATGTCAGTCTCATTACCAACGCCGGAACCGCTCATGTCGGCGAGTTTGGTGGCCCCGAGAAAATCGTCGAGGCCAAGGGTGAAATCCTCGACGGCCTCGCGGCTGATGGCATCGCCGTGCTCAATCGCGACGACCGCGCTTATGCCACTTGGCAGCAGCGGGTGGCTGGAAAATCGGTGCTCAGCTTCGCGATACAAAGCCCCCTGGCGGACTTTCATCCCTCATCGATCGCTTATGACCAACGCGGTTGCCCGAACTTCGTCTTGAACGGCCCGTCCGGGTCCGCTCGCGTCCAGCTCAATCTGCTCGGTCGCCACAGCGTGGCCAATGCGCTCGCCGCCGCGGCCGCCGCCCACGCGCTGGGTATCGCGCGCGAACACATCGTCGCGGGTCTCGAGAGCCTGCAGCCGGTCAAGGGCCGGGGTGTTGCGCAGATGCTCGGCAATGGCGTTCGCCTGATCGACGATACCTACAACGCCAACCCAGCCTCCATCTGCGCCGCCACCGACGTGCTGGCTGGCTTCGCTGGGCGTACCGTGCTGGCGCTGGGCGACATGGGCGAGCTGGGCGATTGGGCCGAACAGGGCCATCGCGAGGTGGGCAGCTACGCCGCCGGCAAGGTGGAAGCACTGTTCGCGGTCGGGCCGCTGATGAAGCATGCCGTCGATGCATTCGGGGCTGGCGGTCGTCATTTCGTCGATCAGCAGAGTCTGATCGATGCGTTGCGCCTGGAGCAGGGCAACGCCACAACAATATTGATCAAGGGATCACGGAGCGCCGCGATGGATAAGGTCGTCGCCGCGCTTTCTGCGTCCGGCATGGAGAAACATTGATGCTGCTGCTACTCGCCGAGTATCTGCAACGCTTCCACACGGGCTTCGCGGTCTTCCAGTACCTGTCCCTGCGCGGAATCCTCGGCGTGCTTACCGCGCTGGTGCTTTCGCTGTGGATGGGACCCTGGCTGATCCGCACCCTGCAGCTGCGCCAGATCGGCCAGTCCGTACGGACTGATGGGCCGCAGACGCACCTGTCTAAATCCGGTACCCCGACCATGGGTGGCGCCTTGATTCTCAGCGCCATCGCCATCAGTACGCTGCTCTGGGCGGACCTGTCCAACCGCTACGTATGGGTGGTGCTGGCCGTCACGTTGTTATTCGGGGCGGTGGGTTGGGTCGACGACTATCGCAAGGTGATCGAGAAGAACTCGCGCGGCTTGCCGAGCCGTTGGAAGTACTTCTGGCAATCGGTGTTCGGAGTCGGCGCGGCAATCTTCCTTTATATGACTGCGCAGACGCCCGTCGAAACCACGTTGATCCTGCCGCTGCTGAAAAACATCGAGATTCCGCTCGGGATCGGCTTCGTGGTGCTGACCTACTTCGTCATTGTCGGCTCGAGCAACGCGGTCAACCTCACCGACGGCCTGGATGGTCTGGCGATCATGCCGACCGTGATGGTCGGTGGCGCGCTGGGTATCTTCTGCTACCTCTCGGGCAACGTGAACTTTGCCCAGTACCTATTGATTCCCTATATCCCCGGCGCAGGCGAACTGATCGTGTTCTGCGGTGCGCTGATCGGTGCCGGGCTCGGCTTTCTCTGGTTCAACACCTACCCGGCTCAAGTCTTCATGGGCGACGTCGGTGCCCTGGCACTCGGCGCTGCACTGGGCACCATCGCCGTGATCGTTCGTCAGGAAGTCGTGCTGTTCATCATGGGCGGTGTGTTCGTGATGGAGACCCTGTCGGTAATGATCCAGGTCGCCTCGTTCAAGCTGACCGGCAAGCGGGTGTTCCGCATGGCACCGATTCACCACCATTTCGAACTCAAGGGCTGGCCCGAGCCGCGGGTCATCGTGCGCTTCTGGATCATTACGGTGATTCTGGTGCTGGTTGGTCTCGCCACCCTGAAACTGAGGTAATAAAGAGTGCTCATCGCTTCCGATCAGTTCCGCATCGTCGTCGGTCTCGGCAAGAGCGGCATGTCCCTGGTTCGCCATCTGGCGAGCCGTGGCGTGCCGTTTGCCGTGGCCGATACGCGCGCGAATCCGCCGGAACTGGCCACTCTGCAAGCGCAATATCCGAATGTCGAAGTCCGTTGTGGCGAGCTCGATGCCGAGTTTCTCTGCCGCGCCAGCGAGCTGTTGGTCAGCCCCGGCCTGCCGCTCAGCACACCGGCGCTGCAAGTCGCCGCGTCCAGAGGCGTGAAGATCTCAGGCGACATCGAGCTGTTCGCCCGCGAAGCCAAGGCGCCGATCATTGCAATCACCGGCTCCAATGCCAAAAGCACCGTAACCACGTTGGTCGGCGAAATGGCCGCTGCAGCCGGTCGCAAGGTCGCGGTGGGCGGGAATCTCGGAACCCCCGCACTGGATCTGCTTGACGACGACGTCGAGCTCTATGTGCTGGAGCTCTCCAGCTTCCAGTTGGAAACGACCGATCAGCTGAACGCACAGGTTGCGACCTGTCTGAATATCAGCGAAGACCACATGGATCGCTACGACGGGCTGCCGGCGTATCACCAGGCCAAACACCGGATTTTCCGCGGCGCACGGCAAGTCGTGATCAATCGTGACGATCGTCTGAGCCGTCCGTTGATAGGTGATGACGTGCCGGCATGGTCGTTCGGCCTTGGCAAACCTGACTTCAAGGGCTTCGGGCTGTTCGAGGAGAACGGGGAAAAGTATCTGGCCTTCCAGTTCGATGCTCTGATGCCTGCTAATCAGTTGAAGATTCGCGGTGCGCACAACCAATCCAACGCGCTGGCCGCTCTGGCCCTGGGGCATGCGGCGGGGCTGCCGTTCGAACCGATGCTCGCTACGTTGCGCCGCTTCGCCGGACTTGCCCATCGCTGCCAGTGGGTGGGTGAGCGTAAGGGCGTTCACTATTACGACGACTCCAAGGCGACCAACGTGGGCGCTGCGCTGGCCGCCATCGATGGTTTGGGCAGCGATATCGACGGCAAGCTGGTGTTGATTGCCGGCGGCGACGGCAAGGGTGCCGATTTCTCGGGGCTGCGTAGCCCGGTTTCGCATCACTGCCGCCATGTCGTTCTGCTGGGGCGTGATGCCGAGCTGCTCGCGGCTGCGCTCGATAGCGCTGCGCCGATTCACCGTGTCCAGACCCTGCAGGAGGCTGTGCAGCAGGCGGCCAAGCTGGCGCAGCCTGGCGATGCGGTATTGCTGTCGCCGGCCTGCGCCAGCCTCGACATGTTCATCAATTTCGAAGATCGCGGACGTCAGTTCGCCGCTGCGGTGGGGGCGCTCAACTGATGCTCGCCTTCCTGCGCAGTGCGCCGTCTCCGCTATTCAGCCGCCGTGGCCTGGATCTCGATTTTCCGATGCTCGCGGGTTGCCTGGCGCTGTTGGGCCTGGGGCTCGTGATGATTACCTCAGCGTCTTCGGAAGTCGCTGCGGTGAATGCCGGCAATTCGCTGTACCACATGGTTCGCCATCTGGTGTACGTGCTGCTCGGTCTGGGGGCCGCGGCGGTTGTGTTGCTGGTGCCCTTGTCCGTATGGCAGCGGTCGGACTGGATGCTGCTGTTAGCCGCGTTTGCGTTACTGATCCTGGTACTGATCCCGGGCATTGGGCGTGAGGTCAACGGCTCCATGCGCTGGATCGGCTTCGGCGCCTTCAACGTGCAGCCGTCGGAGTTGGCCAAGCTCTTCGTCGTGGTCTATCTCGCCGGTTATCTGGTGCGCCGTCAGCAAGAAGTACGCGAAAGCCTCTGGGGCTTTCTCAAGCCATTCCTGGTGCTGCTGCCGATGGCGATGCTGTTGCTGCTCGAGCCCGACTTCGGTGCGACCGTCGTCATGATGGGCGCGGCGGTGGCGATGCTGTTCCTTGGTGGTGTCGGCTTGATCCGCTTCAGTCTGCTGGTGCTGCTGGCGGTCGGCGCGGTGTTCATCCTGGTGCAGACGCAGGAGTATCGCCTGCAGCGTCTGATCACCTTCACCGATCCCTGGGCCGATCAATATGGCGCCGGCTACCAATTGACCCAGGCGCTGATCGCGTTCGGGCGGGGCGAATGGCTGGGTGTCGGTCTAGGTAACAGCGTGCAGAAGCAGTTCTATCTGCCTGAAGCGCATACCGATTTCGTGTTTTCGGTGCTCGCGGAAGAACTCGGCATGGTCGGCGCGTTGCTGACGATTTTGCTGTTCGCCTTCGTCGGCGTACGCGCTCTGTATATCGGGCTGGCAGCCGAGCGCGCACGCCAGTTCTTCGCCGCTTACATCGCCTGGGGCGTGGCGTTTTTGTGGCTCGGACAGTTTTTGATCAACGTCGGTGTGAACGTGGGGCTCCTTCCGACGAAGGGGCTGACCCTGCCATTCCTGAGCTATGGCGGCAGTTCGCTGGTGGTGACCTGCGCCAGCATGGCTTTGTTGCTGCGTATCGAGTGGGAGAGCCGCACCGTATTGGGTAGCGAAGACGCCGAGTTCAGCGAAGAAGACTTCGCCGAAGTGCCGGCACCCAAGGCCAAGGGGGTCGCCCATGGCCGCTAACGTACTGATCATGGCCGGTGGCACTGGCGGACACGTTTTCCCCGCGCTGGCCTGTGCGCATGAATTCCAGAGTCGCGGCTACAGCGTGCATTGGCTGGGCACGCCTCGGGGGATCGAGAACGAAGTGGTGCCGGCCGCCGGTCTGCCGCTGCATCTGATCCAGGTGAGCGGGCTGCGAGGCAAGGGCGTAATGTCCTTGCTCAAGGCTCCTTTCCAGTTGCTGCGTTCGCTCGGGCAAGCCCGTCGGATCATGCGGGAGCTCAAGCCGGTCTGCGTACTGGGGCTCGGTGGCTACGTGACGGGGCCCGGCGGATTGGCCGCGAAGCTGGCCGGTGTGCCGCTGGTGATCCATGAGCAGAATGCCGTTGCCGGGACCGCCAATCGTAGCTTGGTGCCGTTTGCGCAACGGGTCTGCGAGGCCTTTCCGAATACCTTCGCCAACAGCGCGAAGCGCCGCACGACCGGTAATCCGGTGCGCCACGAACTGTTTCTCGAAACGCCCCGGCAAACGCTGCTAGGGCGTCGTCCTCGTCTGCTGGTGCTGGGTGGCAGTCTGGGCGCCGAGCCGTTGAACAAACTGTTGCCCGAAGCCCTCGGTCAATTGGCGCACGAGCTGCGCCCCGAGGTGTTCCATCAGGCGGGCAAGCAGCACGCCGACATCACCCGGGAGCGCTATACCGCCGCGGGCGTCGAGGCCGAAGTCGCTCCCTTCATCAAAGACATTGCCCGTGCCTACGCCTGGGCTGACCTGGTGATCTGCCGCGCGGGTGCGCTGACCGTCTGCGAGCTGGCCGCGGCCGGGTTGCCATCGTTCCTGGTGCCTTTGCCCCATGCGATCGACGATCACCAGACCCGCAACGCCGAATACCTGGCGAAGGAGGGCGCTGCTGTTCTTCTCCCACAAGCAAAGACCGATGCTGCCGCGCTGGCCGCGCAGCTGACAGAGGTAATGATGCAGCCGGAAAAACTCAAGACCATGGGGGCCACGGCACGCCGCCTGGCTCGGCCGGACGCCACCCGTACCGTCGTTGATACCTGCCTGGAGGTGGCGCATGGCTAAGTCTCCCGCAGCGGTCAAGGCCGAAGTGCGCCGCATGCGCCGCATCCGCAGAATTCATTTCGTCGGTATCGGCGGCGTCGGCATGTGCGGCATCGCCGAAGTCCTGCTGAATCTCGGCTACGACGTCTCCGGCTCGGATCTGAAAGAATCGGCGAGCACTGAGCGCCTGCAGAGTTTCGGTGCGCAAATTTATATCGGACATCAGGCCGGCAATGTGGCTGGGGCCGATGTGCTGGTGGTTTCCAGTGCGGTGAATGCTTCCAACCCCGAGGTCGCATTTGCGCTTGAACAGCGGATCCCGGTGGTGCCGCGTGCCGAGATGCTGGCCGAGCTGATGCGCTATCGCCACGGGATCGCCGTTGCCGGCACCCACGGCAAGACCACCACGACCAGCCTGCTGGCATCGGTGTTTGCTGCGGGCGGACTCGATCCGACCTTCGTCATCGGCGGGCGTCTGACCGCCGCCGGTACCAATGCGCAATTGGGCACCAGCCGCTATCTGATTGCCGAAGCCGACGAGAGCGACGCGAGCTTCCTGCATTTGCAGCCAATGGTTGCGGTTGTGACCAACATCGACGCCGACCACATGAGCACCTATGGCGGTGACTTCGGGAAGCTTAAGCGGACCTTCGTCGAATTCCTTCACAACCTTCCGTTCTACGGACTGGCAGTGCTCTGTGTGGATGATCCGGTGGTACGCGAAATCATTCCGCAAGTCGGCCGGCCAATTACCACCTACGGCACTCGCGAAGACGCCGATGTACGGGCCATCAACATCCGACAGGAAGGGATGCGCACTTACTTCACCGTGCTGCGTGACGGCTTCGACGCGCTCGAT
The DNA here is from genome assembly GCF_024448955.1 of Stutzerimonas stutzeri. Lineage (GTDB taxonomy): Bacteria > Pseudomonadota > Gammaproteobacteria > Pseudomonadales > Pseudomonadaceae > Stutzerimonas > Stutzerimonas stutzeri_AQ. The sequence goes on along the minus strand of NZ_JAMOIH010000016.1, from coordinate 44,797 downwards.
GTATCGGTCAACATGCCGGGCAACCACAACGTACTCAACGCGCTGGCCACCATCGCTATCGCCACCGACGAGGGCATTGACGACGAAGCCATTGTGCAAGGGCTGTCGCAATTTGGCGGTGTCGGTCGGCGGTTTCAGGTCTACGGCGAGCTGCCTGTCGAAGGCGGCAGCGTGATGCTGGTCGACGACTATGGCCACCATCCGCGTGAGGTGGCCGCGGTGATCCAGGCAGTGCGCGGCGGTTGGCCCGAGCGCCGGCTGGTCATGGTCTACCAACCCCATCGCTTCAGCCGAACCCGTGATCTGTACGACGACTTCGTGCAGGTATTGAACGACGCCAATGTGCTGCTGCTGATGGAGGTCTATCCGGCTGGCGAGGAGCCCATTCCGGGTGCTGACAGTCGTCATCTGGCTCACAGCATCCGGCAGCGTGGGCAACTGGATCCGATCTATATCGAGCGGGGCATCGAGCTCGCCCCGTTGGTCAAACCGCTGCTGCGCGCCGGCGACATTCTGCTCTGCCAAGGTGCCGGAGACATCGGCGGACTGGCTCCCCAATTGATCAACAGTCCCCTGTTTGCTGGCGATGCAAGCGCCGCGAGGAAGAGTGAATGACTGGCCTGCAATCGACCCGTGATCCCAAGGCGTTTGGCCGGGTTGCCGTGCTGTTCGGCGGCAAGAGTGCCGAACGCGAAGTGTCGCTGAAGTCCGGTGCCGCGGTACTGGGCGCGCTGCAGTCGGCGGGTGTCGATGCGTTCGGCATCGACGTTGGCGATGATGTGCTGGCTCGCCTGAACAGCGAGCATGTTGACCGCGCCTTTATCGTGCTGCACGGCCGTGGCGGCGAAGACGGCAGCATGCAGGGCCTGCTTGAGTGCGCCGGCATTCCCTATACCGGCAGCGGCATTCTGGCGTCGGCACTGGCCATGGACAAATTGCGCACTAAGCAGGTGTGGCAGAGCCTCGGCCTGCCAACCCCGCGCCATGCCGTGCTGATGACTGAGGCTGACTGTCACGCTGCGGCCGAAAGCCTGGGCTTTCCGCTGATCGTCAAACCCGCGCATGAAGGTTCGAGCATCGGCATGGCCAAGGTCGGCGGCATCGCCGAGCTGATTGCCGCTTGGCGCGCTGCCAGTGCCTATGACTCTCAGGTGTTGGTCGAGCAATGGATTCAAGGGCCGGAATACACGGTCGCCACGCTTCGCGGTTCGGTCTTGCCGCCGATCGGGCTGGGTACCCCGCACACCTTTTACGACTACGACGCCAAGTATCTGGCCAGCGATACCCAGTACCGCATTCCCTGCGGTCTGGATGCGGCCAAGGAAGAAGAACTAAAGAATCTTTCCGCCCGTGCCTGCGAGGCCGTGGGTATTCAGGGCTGGGCGCGTGTCGATGTCATGCAGGACAGCGCCGGCGCCTTCTGGCTGCTGGAGGTGAATACCGTTCCGGGAATGACCGATCACAGTCTGGTGCCGATGGCGGCGCGCGCGGCGGGGCTGGATTTCCAGCAGCTGGTGCTGGCCATTCTCGACGCCAGCCTGGCGGCAGGTAACTAACTCATGATTACCACGCTGCGTCACTCACAACCCGCTACCGGCCGTGCTTCGCGCAAACCGGCGCAGCGGGGTGCGAGCCGGCTGGTGCAACGTGAACCGCTTTCCGCGCGCCTGCCGCGCCCAAGCCTGAGTTCGCTCAAGCGTGTCCTCTGGCCGGTGCTATTGGTTGCGCTGGTGGTCGGGCTTTACGAACTGGTCGAGCGGCTCGCGCCTTATGCCGATCGGCCCATCGCCAAGGTCAGCGTTCGGGGTGAGCTGAGCTATGTCGATCAGCAGGTCGTGCAGGCGCGCATGGCTCCGTTCGTCGAGGCCAGCTTCTTCAAGGTCGATCTCGATGCCCTGCGTCGCGACCTGGAACAAATGCCGTGGATCGCGCATGTGGAAGCGCGCCGTATCTGGCCGGATGAGGTCATGGTGCGCCTCGATGAGCAATTGCCTATCGCCCGTTGGGGCGATGAGGCGCTGTTGAACAACAACGGTCAGGCCTTTGCGCCCAATGACCTGGCTCAGTATGAACACCTGCCGCAGTTGCATGGTCCGAAACGGGCCCAGCAGCGAGTGATGCAGCAATACCAGATGCTCAGCCAGATGCTTCGGCCGCTCGGGTTCTCCATTGCCCGTCTGGAATTGCGCGCTCGGGGCAGCTGGTTCTTGACGACCAGGCAGGGCGTTGAGCTGTTACTGGGAAGGGATCAGATAATCGAAAAAATGCGGCGCTTCACGGCCATCTATCAGCAGGAGCTGGCGCCGGAGAGCGAAAGAATTGCGCGGATCGACCTCCGCTACGCCAATGGCCTGGCCGTTGCGTGGCGCGAGCCGAGCCCGACCACGACGGACGAATCCGTCGTTGCGAAGAATTGAGGAATGAAACACATGTCTAGCGTGCAAAGCGGCAAGATGATCGTCGGCCTCGACATCGGCACCTCCAAGGTGGTGGCGCTGGTGGGTGAAGTGACGCCGGACGGCGAACTCGAAATCGTCGGGATCGGCACCCATCCGTCGCGTGGCCTGAAGAAGGGCGTGGTGGTCAACATCGAGTCCACCGTTCAGTCGATCCAGCGTGCTGTCGAAGAGGCGCAGCTGATGGCGGGCTGCCGTATCCACTCCGCCTTCGTCGGTCTGGCCGGCAATCATATTCGCAGCCTCAACTCCCATGGCATCGTCGCGATCCGTGATCGCGAAGTCAGTACAGCGGATCTCGAACGCGTGCTCGATGCCGCGCAAGCGGTGGCGATTCCGGCGGATCAGCGGGTGCTGCATACGCTTCCGCAGGACTACGTGATCGATAACCAGGAGGGCGTCCGCGAGCCGTTGGGCATGTCCGGCGTGCGCCTGGAAGCGAAGGTCCATGTCGTCACCTGCGCTGTCAACGCAGCGCAGAACATCGAAAAGTGCGTACGTCGTTGCGGCCTGGAAGTCGACGACATCATTCTGGAACAACTCGCATCGGCCCACGCCGTACTGACCGACGATGAAAAGGAATTGGGCGTCTGCCTGGTGGACATCGGCGGCGGCACCACCGACATCTGCATCTTCACCGAAGGCGCGATTCGGCATACGGCAGTCATTCCGATCGCCGGTGACCAGGTCACCAACGATATCGCCATGGCTCTGCGTACGCCGACGCAGTACGCCGAAGAGATCAAGATCCGCTACGCCTGCGCGCTGGCCAAGCTGGCGGGCCCTGGCGAAACCATCAAGGTACCGAGCGTCGGGGATCGTCCGCCGCGGGAACTCTCACGCCAGGCGCTGGCCGAAGTCGTGGAGCCGCGTTATGACGAACTCTTTACATTGATCCAGGCCGAGCTGCGTCGTAGCGGCTACGAGGATCTAGTCCCGGCAGGGATCGTTCTCACTGGCGGTACGGCGAAGATGGAAGGCGCCGTCGAGCTGGCCGAGGAAATCTTTCACATGCCGGTGCGCCTGGGCGTACCGCACAGCATCAACGGACTCACGGATGTGGTCCGCAATCCTATCTATTCAACGGGCGTGGGCCTGTTGCTATACGGCATGCGCAAGCAGACCGATGGCACGACCATGTCCGGTCTCGGCCACTTCGCCGAAGAACCCAAAACATCTGTCGTGGACCGGCTCAAAAGCTGGATCCAAGGCAATTTCTGAGCAGTGCGGCAGTAGCAGTAACCACAACTAGAAAGCTGGAAGGAGAGAGGGAAATGTTCGAACTCGTAGATCATACCCCGCAAAGTGCAGTGATTAAGGTCATTGGCGTAGGCGGAGGCGGCGGCAACGCCGTCAATCACATGGTGCGCAACAGCGTCGAAGGCGTCGAATTCATCTGCGCCAACACCGATGCTCAGGCGCTGAAGAAAATTGAAGCGCGGACCGTACTGCAGTTGGGTTCCGCTATTACCAAAGGTCTGGGTGCCGGTACCAATCCCGATATCGGTCGTCAGGCTGCCATGGATGACCGCGAGCGCATCGCTGAAGTGCTGCAGGGTGCGGACATGGTGTTCATCACCACCGGCATGGGCGGCGGTACCGGTACCGGCGCCGCGCCGGTCATCGCTTCGGTTGCCAAGGAAATGGGCATTCTGACCGTAGCAGTGGTGACTCGCCCGTTCCCGTTCGAGGGGCGCCGTCGCATGCAGGTCGCCGATGAGGGCATTCGTCAGCTCTCCGAGTGCGTCGACTCGCTGATCACCATCCCCAACGAAAAGCTGCTGACCATACTGGGCAAGGATGCGAGCCTGCTCGCGGCTTTCGCTAAGGCCGACGACGTACTCACCGGCGCCGTGCGCGGTATTTCCGACATCATGCAGCGCCCCGGCCTGATGAACGTCGACTTCGCCGACGTGAAAACCGTCATGGGTGAAATGGGCATGGCGATGATGGGTACGGGTTGTGCCACTGGCCCCAACCGCGCTCGCGAAGCCACCGAGGCGGCTATCCGCAACCCGCTGCTCGAAGACGTCAATCTGCAGGGTGCTCGCGGCATTCTGGTCAACATCACCGCTGGTCTGGATCTTTCGCTCGGCGAATACGCTGCCGTCGGTGAGATTATCGAGGCGTTCGCGTCCGATGAAGCGACCGTCAAGGTGGGTGCGGTGATCGATCCCGATATGCTCGACGAACTGCACGTTACTGTCGTCGCTACGGGACTCGGCCCGCGTAATGAGAAGCCGGTCAAGGTTGTCGACAACACCCTGCAGACCGCAGCGGTCGCGCCGCAGGCAGCGCCGGCTCCACGTCAGGATCAAGCAGCAGTGAACTACCGTGATCTGGACCGCCCGACCATCATGCGCAATCAGGCCAACGTGGCGACTGCGGCGAAAATGAATCCTCAGGAGGACTTGGATTACCTCGATATTCCGGCCTTCCTGCGTCGTCAGGCTGATTGATTTGATTTATCAGGAGTATTGGGTTGATTGGTATTCAGCAAACTGGGGTTCTGCTATGATCGCCACCTTTGTTGGAAACCATTCGCAACAGCGCAATAGCGAAACCAAGCCATGATCAGACAACGCACCTTGAAGAACATCATTCGCGCCACTGGCGTCGGCCTGCATTCGGGGGAAAAGGTATACCTGACCCTGAAGCCGGCACCTGTGGATACTGGAATCGTGTTCTGTCGCACCGATCTCAACCCGCCCGTGCAGATTGCCGCACGGGCCGAGAACGTCGGCGAGACAACCATGTCGACCACGCTGGTAAGCGGTGACGTCAAAGTCGACACGGTGGAGCATTTGCTTTCGGCCATGGCTGGACTTGGCATCGATAACGCTTATGTCGAGCTTTCCGCATCGGAAGTGCCGATCATGGACGGTAGCGCTGGCCCCTTCGTATTCCTGATTCAATCAGCCGGCCTGCAGGAGCAGGACGCCCCCAAGAAATTCATCCGCATCATCCGCGAGGTCACGGTGGAGGACGGCGACAAGCGCGCCACGTTCATACCATTCGAAGGCTTCAAAGTGAGTTTCGAGATCGACTTCGACCATCCGGTTTTCCGCGGTCGCACCCAGACCGCCAGCGTGGATTTCTCCAGCACTTCCTTTGTCAAGGAAGTCAGTCGTGCACGAACGTTCGGTTTCATGCGCGACATCGAGTTCCTCCGATCGCACAACCTGGCTTTGGGTGGGAGTGTCGAAAACGCGATCGTGGTTGACGAAGACCACGTGCTCAACGAGGACGGCCTGCGTTATGAGGACGAGTTCGTGAAGCACAAGATTCTCGATGCGATCGGTGATCTTTACTTGCTGGGCACCAGTCTGATCGGCGAATTCCGCGGCTTTAAATCCGGACATGCGTTGAACAATCGTTTGCTGCGCACCTTGATGGAACAGAAGGACGCGTGGGAAATGGTGACGTTCGATGATTCCCAGACCGCACCGATCTCCTACATGCGCCCGGCAGCTGCCGGCTGAGCAGTACTCTCCTTTCCTTTTTTGAGGCCACCTTCGGGTGGCCTTTTTTTGCTTTAAGCTTCAAGCGATTAGAAAAGGCAGCAACCCATTCACGGGCCACGCTTTGGACGTGCTTTGCACCGGACGGTGCTAAGCGTCATCCATCGCCCCCGACAATCCTCGCAGCTTGCAGCTTGCAGCTTGCAGCTTGCAGCTTGCAGCTTCAGTTCATACCGTCGAGCAGGCTGGCCATGTCGTCGGCGTGTTCTTCTTCCTGCGCGAGAATATCCTCGAAGATCCGGCGTGTGGTTGGGTCCTTGTCGCCGATGTACTGAACGATCTCGCGGTAGCTGTCGATGGCGATGCGCTCGGCAACCAGGTTTTCGAAGACCATGTCGCGCAAGCCGTTGCCTTCGGCATATTGCGCATGTGATCGCTCGGTAAGGCTGTCCGGATTGAAGTCGGGTGCGCCGCCCAGCTGCACGATACGTTCGGCCAGTCGGTCGGCATGTTCCTGCTCCTCGTTGGCGTGCTCGAGAAACTCTGCGGCGGCAACGCTCGATTTCAATCCAGTAGCCATGTAGTAGTGGCGTTTGTAGCGCAGGTAGCAAACCAGCTCGGTGGCCAATGCCTCGTTGAGCAGATTGATCACGGTGTCGCGGTCTGCCGAGTAGCTTTCGGTCACCGCACCGTTTTCGACATGCTGCCGGGCACGCTCGCGCAAGGTCTGTTTGTCGCTCAGTTGTACATAGCTCATCACGGTCTCCTGAATTCAATAGGGCTATTCAGCCATGCCGCCGCGCCTGCTGGCGTCTCGCTGGGCTTTAGCTGTGATGGATGAGGAGCAGGAAAGTTTAGCCGGCTCCGCCTTTCTCCGAACGGTCAGGGGCACCGGGCTCTTCAATGGGGACCGGTTGATCGGGCTCCTTGCGCTCTGGAACTGGAACGGGGCTCGGTGTGCCATCGTCCCGCGGGTCGGGGTCATGCATGTCGGTCTCCATCAGCTGAGTGCCTTGATCAGCTCGTCCTTGCGCATCTTCGACCGACCACGGACGTCACGCTCGCGGGCTTTCTGCATCAGTTCGTCCCGTGTCAGCTCAGTGAGCGAGCTACTGCCGGAGCGATTGCTACGCGCCGAGCCCTTGTTGGGGGAGTCGCCGGAGCGTGCTTTCGCCGCGCGATGGGCGGAATCCTTGCGGTCGGCGCGCTTGGCTGTCTCGCTTTTGTTCTGCCCCGATCCACCCTTGCGCTCGCCGCCGCCGGATTGCTTGTTCACCGTGGCCCACGCACGTGCTTCGGCCTCCTTCTCGGGCACACCGCGCTCCTCATAGCTCTGTTCGATATGTTCGGCTTTGCGTTCTTGTTTATCGGTGTACTTGGATTTTTCACCTCTAGGCATAACGATTCCTCCGCAAGCATGAACGATGCGAGGCCTACAGACTTGGGTACGCCGTAGGTTCCGCCATAACACCACCTCTTTCTGGTTGGTCCCCACCGGCGGTGTCGAGTTTCACGCATGTTGGCACCACCCGCTTGCGATTCGTCTTCAGAAGTTGTCATCACGGTCCCGCCATGCTTCCGACGAGCTGGGAATAATTCTTATCAGCCTTGCTTTCGACGGAACAAAATTCGTTTATGCTGGCCTGAATGTGCTTGAGCCGCGCTATCTCGGCGGTTTCAGCACGATGGGCCTGTATCGAATCTGCTTTACGAATCGTGCTTGCCGTTACTAGCGAGCTTTGAATGAGGTGATAACCAGATGCGAATCCTTGTATGCGGTGCCGGTGGCCAAGTCGGCCACGAGTTGGTAGACCGTGCGAGTAAGTATGGTCTCGAGGCGCTTAGCATGACCCGGGAGCAGCTGGATATTACCGATGCTGATCAGGTGGCAGCTGTCGTAGCCCTGCTCAAGCCGGGGATGATCATCAACGCGGCCGCCTACACCCACGTCGACAACGCCGAGACGCATAGCGAGCAGGCGTTCGCAGTGAACCGTGAGGGAGCAGCCAGATTGGCCGAAGCCGCCCGGTATGTCTCCATCCCATTACTGCACATCTCCACCGATTATGTATTTTCCGGTGAAGCCCGAGAGCCTTACCGCGAAGAAGACGAGGTCGAACCAACGGGCGTGTACGGTGCGAGCAAGCTGGCTGGTGAAGAGGCCATCCGGGCGGTGTTGGATGAGCATCTGATTCTGCGAACCAGCTGGGTGTATGGCGCGCATGGCCACAATTTCGTCAAGACGATGCTGCGTCTGGGGCGTCAGCGTGACTCGCTTTCGGTGGTCGCTGATCAGTTTGGCTGCCCTACCCAGGCCGGCAGCATTGCCGATGTGCTACTGCAGCTGGCTCAGCGATATGCGCGTGAAGGCTGGCTTGCATGGGGGCTCTATCATTACAGTGGCCGTTCGCCCTGTACTTGGTTCGATTTTGCTGTAGAGATTTTCCGCCAGGCAGCAGCCAAGGGCATGCTTCCTAAACAACCGCAGGTATCTTCGATCACGACCGCACAATACCCGACGCCCGCGCGTCGGCCGGCCTGGTCCGTGCTCGACTGCACCCGATTCGAAACAACCTTTGGCATCGCTACCCATGACTGGCACGAGGATTTGTCGGTTGTGCTCGACGCACTGGCTACTGCGGAAACGGGCGCCGCGGTTGTCGCTGCGCCTCCTCAGGTCTGACGGCTGACCTATCGGATTTGCCCGGAGCGACCTGGGGCCACACCTGTTGGTTATCCTGTCCGCGAGTCGGTATTCTTTGCCACCTTTTTACGGGGCGGCATGAGGCCGTACCGGTCGTTGGAGAAGCCGCGTGGTCGTGTTCGAGGCAATCCTGCCCATCTTTGGCTTGATCATGCTCGGCTATCTGCTGGGCTGGCGAGGTTGGCTCACTGGCGAAGCGGCAACCGGGCTCGCCAATATCACGTTCAAGTTGTTCATGCCGGCCGTCCTGTTCACCGGTATCGCCCGCGCGCAGCTGAGCGACGGCATGTCGCCGATGCTATTGCTGGCCTATTTTGGTCCGGTGCTCGCCATCTTCATCTTCGTAGGGTTGCTTGCGCATCGTTTGCTGGGGCGCGCTTCGCCGCTGGGATTGACGGCTGCCTATTCCAATAACGTGCTGGTCGGGATCCCTCTGGTGACCACATTGCTCGGACAGGCGAGCCTGGTATACGTGTTCGCAATCCTGGTTTTTCACAGCCTGATCCTATTTTCGCTGCAAAGCTTCTACAGCGCGTTCGGCTCGGGGCAGAAGGTCAGTGGCACGGCGCTGCTGAAGAATCTCGCCAACCCGCTCATCGTGGGGCTGTTGCTCGGAGCCTTGCTGAACGTTTCGGGCTTCGGTCTGCCGCAGCCGATATGGCGCATCGCCGATTGGCTAGCCCAGGCGGCGTTGCCTTGCGCGTTGCTGGTGCTGGGCATCAGCCTGTCACGCTATCGGCTGCGCCCCAGCCCCACTGCGTTGGCGCTGACGCTCGTCAAGCTGGGCTTGTTTCCGCTGTTGGTGTGGTACGTCAGCGGATTGTTGCCCGGACTGAGTCATGAAGCCCGTAGCGTGCTGGTACTGCTGGCGGCCTGTCCGAGTGGTGTGAACGTGCTCGCTTTCGTGTCCAATCCGGACGATACCCGCGCGGTCAGTTCGACGGTGTTTCTCTCGACCATGGTCGCGGCGATCAGCCTGCCGTTGTGGATGTTGCTGATGTCGGCGTGATCGCCGAGGCGGTCACGATTTTCCATCACGCCGATCGGCGTGCGCATGTGGGGCAATGATGTCCTCAAGGCGCAGGCCGGTTAGGCCGTGAATGGTACGCCAGAGGTAATAGAAGATCGCCATCATCATTAGCATGCTCGGGATAGCGATCATCGGGTAGCTGAGCAGAGTCATGCGACCCAGCTCGGCGTTAAAGGCTTCACTGCCGGCCGGGCTGTTGACGATCCATTTGGCCAGTACATAGTTCATGAAAGAAGAGAAAAAGAAGGTGCCGCTGAGAAAGTAGGTGGCGCGCAGCAGCCGCGTTTCGAAGTGAGCGGTTTGCCCGTTGCGCTCGAGTTGCTCATGGACCTTGTCGACGTTGAGCACCTTGGGGTTGTAGAGCAGGGTGCGGATCAGCGGGAAGCGGGTGCGGGTCGAGGCCAGTACCGCAATGCCGATGATGCCGGGAATCGCGGCTTCCTTGACTGCCAGCCATTGGGGGTCGAGTTGCAGCAGGCCGATGCCGCCGGTAAGCAGCACGCTGACGAGGCCCAGCAGGGCGATCCAGTTGAATTTACGATATTTCGCCAGTTCGAACAGACCCCAGCCGAGCGGAAACGCCAGCGCCAGCAGAAGCGCGCCGTCGGCGCCAAGGCGGTTCTCGCCGCTAAGCTTCATCAGGATCAATGATGGGATCACGATGCTGATCGCCAGATCCATCAAGGGCCGTGGCTTGTGCTCGGGCGGTTGATTGGAGCCTGGTCGGGTGGTGCGGGTGTCGGTCATGTGATTTCGTGTTTCATCTCGGATGGAGGCGAATGATCACCCGAGCGAGCGAACATAGCCATACTGCAATGGTGGTGTTCCCGTAGTTTACTGACCGGAGCCGATGCCGGTGCGTCGTTTTGCCGACCACTGGGTGGCTTCGAATACCATCACGACCAATATCGCCAGGGCGAATGGCAGCAGAAGGTAGAAGGCCCTGAATACGATCAGTGCAGCCAGGACATCGGCGGTAGGCAGCTCCGGCAAGGCGGCGATGAAGGTCACCTCGAGTACCCCGAGCCCGCCGGGAGCATGGGACAACAACGCCAGCGAGAAGGATGCGAGAAATACCCCAAGCACCACTAGATAGCCGGGGTTCTGCGCGTCGGGAAGTGCGAAGTAGATGATTGCCGCCGCGCAGGCCAGTTCCAGTGGCGCGGCAATCAGCTGCCTGCCGACGATCGGAAGGCGTGGGTAATCGATTCGCCATTTCCCAAGATGCATGGGCGCGAAATGTCGCCAGGCCCCAATCACGTAAAGACCGACCAGGCACAGCAGGGACGTCCCAATGGCGAACGAAAGCCAAGGCTCTGCGTCGATGAGCCTGCTCAGCAAATCCGGCCGCAGAATCAGTACGGCTCCCCCAGCCAGCAAAGTGCCGAGAAAAAACGTGAGGGAACAGAATACGATCAGTACGCCGATCTCATGCGGACTGAGTCCCTTGCTGCGATATGCGCGATAGCGCACGACCGCCCCGGAAAACACCGACGCGCCCACGTTGTGCGCCAGGGCATAGGCGGTGAACGAGCAAAGCGTGATGAACCACCAGGAGATGTTCTTGCCCAGGTGGGCTATGGCAATCCGGTCATACCAGGCCAGCGCGGTGTAGGCACCAAGCGTCGCCAGGCCGGCCAGCAGCCAGTCCCGATAGCTGATGGCCTCGAGACTTTCGGTGAGTTCGGCCAGCGAGAGATTGTGAATTTCCTGATAGAGCAGATAGCCGGAAAGCAGTACCGCGGTGATGCCGACAAAGGTCCAGACGACATCGCTCCTCTTCATCATTGGGTTGGCTCCTTGGCGACGGCTTATGCCTCGAAGCGAAGGTTCGGACAATGGGTCACAAGCGTCGCGGAATAGTTCGGCCAGTCTTTTATCGGCATCGGAGCGCGCGTTTTGTTCATTCTGGCATCGGTGTGAGCAGGAACGGGCACCGAGACAACGGGATGAGGTCCACCGTAGGGCCTGACATCTAGGGAGGAAACAGTAGTGCCTGATATCCCGCGTGATCTACAAGCAGAGAGTTCGCTTTCGTTGCTCAGCGAAGGGTACTCGTTCATTCCCAGCCGATGTCAGCGGCTTGGATCAGACATCTTCCAGGTCCGCCTGCTGCTGCAGAACACGATCTGCATGAGCGGCGAAGAGGCTGCGAAGTTGTTTTACGACGAGCAGCTATTCGAGCGTCAGCACGCCGCACCGCGCATGCTGCAGAAAACGCTGTTTGGCCAAGGCGGTGTGCAGGGGCTGGATGGTGAGGCCCATCGGCATCGCAAGCGACTATTTATGTCGTTGCTGACCGACGGCGCGGTCGCTGAATTGGTGCGGCTGAGCGAGACCCACTGGCAGGCGGCGATCGAGACGTGGCAGCGTAGCGATCGCATCGTCCTCATGCCCGAGGTCCAGGCGATTCTCACCCGTTCGGTGTGTGAGTGGGCCGGCGTACCGCTCGCCGAGGGTGAAGTACTACTGCGTCGTGATCAGCTGGCCGCCATGATCGATGGCGCCGGTGGTATTGGAGCCCGCCATTTGCGCGCGCGTAAGGCGCGTAAAGAGGCGGAAAATTGGATGATCGGGCTGATCAGCCGAGTGCGAGCCGGGGAACTGCAGGTCGATGAAACTCGGGCGCTGGCGGTGGTCGCGCGGTATCTCGATTTGGGCGGAAAGGCGCTTGATGAGAGAGCGGCGGCGGTCGAAATGCTCAACCTGCTGCGCCCGACTGTAGCGGTTACACGCTTCATCATCTACGCCGCGCTGGAGTTGCTGGCGCATCCAGAATGGCAGCAGCGGTTGCGGCGAGATGATGCTGCGCTGGAACTCTTTGCACAGGAAGTTCGCCGACTCCATGCCTTTTTTCCTTTCACGGCGGCGCGCGTGCGAACGGATTTCGAATGGCGGGGCTATCACTTCCCAAAAGGTACGCGAGTGCTCCTGGACCTCTACGGGACCAATCGAGACTCGCGGCTCTGGACTGAGCCTGAAGCGTTTCGTCCCGAACGTTTCGCCACCTGGGATGGCAGCGCGTTCAATTTCATCACTCAGGGCGGTGGCGATGCCGCGACAGGGCATCGCTGTCCCGGCGAGCCCTTGGCGATCGCACTGCTGATGAGTGCACTGCGCATGCTGACGCGGCGGATGACTTACGCGGTCCCTGCTCAGGATTTACGGATGGACGCTTCACGAATGCCAGCGCAACCGGAAAGCCTCCTGATAATTGAGGATGTGCGCAGCGTGTCGCCAATTTCCCAGCTTTGATCAGGGGCGGTTGTGCCGATCCGCAGAGGCTGCCGCTCGGATATCTACCCAACGTTCGATCAGTTCACGCAGCTGCGACATCTCGACGGGTTTGGACATGTGCCCATCCATGCCGGCTTCGCGGGCGCGCTCTCGATGCTCGCTGAGAATATGAGCCGTCAGCGCCACCACAGGCGTACGTGGGCGGCCTGCCAAAGACTCCCAGGCGCGTAGCCTCGCGGTCGCCTCGAAGCCGTCCATGACAGGCATCTCGCAGTCCATCAGCACCAGATCGTAGGGTTGCGTCTTGATCAGTTCGAGCGCTTCCTCGCCGTTGCTGGCCGTGTCCGGCTTGAGGTTCAGCTTGTTCAGCATGCCTCGGATGACTTTGGTGGAAATACTGTTGTCCTCGGCGACCAGGATGCGGAAGTCGTCCGGTACCGAAAACGATGTGTTGGATTGAATGGCGGTGGAGGCTACGGTAGTGGTGCGGCGAGAGATCTCATCGGCGAGGGTGGTTTTCAGGGTGTAGCCGGCAACGGGTTTGGCCAGGATGCGCTTGATTCCGGCGTTGCGCGCAATGATCTTGCTCGGCGCGCTGCTCATACCGGTCAGCATGATCAGCAGAATGTCGTGGTTGATGCTGAAGTCTTCCTTGATCTTGCTGGCCAGCTGCATACCCGTCATGCCGGGCATGTCCTGATCGAGCAGGACGACATCGAAGTATTCGTGCAGGTGCGCTTTGGTGCGGAGCAAGGCAAGCGCCTCCTTGCCAGAGGCCACGGCACTGACATCCAGGCCCCAGCTGCTGCACTGCTGGCTGATTACCTTCCGACAGGTGTCGTTGTCATCGACCACCAGCAGGCGTGCCCCTTTCAATTGGCTGTCGAGATCGCTGGCGGGTTGTTCGGTAAGCTCAGCACCCAACGGCAGGCTTATCCATAACGTGTTGCCCGAGATGCCGCCGGTCTGGATGCCGAACTCACCGTCCATCAAGTGAACGAGTTGTCTGGCGATGATCAGACCGAGTCGGCCGCCGTGGCGGGTTGCGGCGAGGAAGTCACGGCTATCCAGGGCAGCATTGAGCAACGCATCGCGTTCCTGCGCTTCCAAGGGTCGCCCGCTGTCTTGCACGGTGATGCGCAGACGCGGAGGCGCTTCGTGCTCGTCCACCGCCGCGATCAGCAGGACTTCGCCTTCTTCCGTCTGCTTGAAGGCATTTTCGAGCAGGTTCAGCAAGGCTTGGCGCAGACGGGTAGGGTCGCCTGCGACGACATGTGGAATCTGCGGCTGAACAAAGCTGATCAACTCGACCTTCTGCTGCTCGGCCTTGGCCCGGAAGATACTCAGACAGTCCTCGATCAGGGCGTTGAGGTCGAACTGAACATCGTCCAGTTCGATTTGTCCGGACTCCAGCTTGGAAATATCTAGGATCTCGTTGATCAGGTTGAGCAGTTCGTTGCCGGAGCTGTGAATCGTCTGTACGTAATCGCGCTGTTTGGCCGACAGGGAAGTGTCCAGCAACAACTCGCTCATACCCAGCACCCCGTTCATGGGGGTGCGAATTTCGTGGCTGATCTTGGCCAGAAAGTCTGCCTTGGTCCGTAGCTCAGCGCTGGTGACCGCCTCAGCAGTGTGTTGATTGCGACTGTTGGCTTGGATCTGCCGTTGTCGCTCCAGCAATGCGAAGCTGAGGATCAGCCCTGAGCATGTCGCGACGCTGAACATGATGCCGGTCAGCCAGTTGGGATCGAGCTGGTCGAAGCCCAGCAGAATGGGCAGAACGAATAAAAAGCCGCCATCGAACAACAGCATGCCGGCGACCACTAGTCTGGCGGGCTCATAGCGCTGCCGCCAATGATGGATCGCCACCGCGGTAACGCTGAGCGCAGTGACCAATACCGAGACGTAGATCAGCCAGCTGAACCACAATTCGCCGGTGAGCAATATGATGGTTGCCAAAGCGATGACAACGCCTGCTAGCGTCGCCAGCAACCACGTCACCCAGGGTCGCGTGCGGTGCTGGAAGAAACCAAAGGTGTAGGCAAGCAAGGACAGGCAGGTGAGCAGCGCCGCCATATCGGCAATCAATGGCTGGCTATAGATCAGGTTCGGTATCCATACCGCCAGCAATCCGAGGTTCGCCATGGCGCAGATCAGCAGCGCGCCGTGTAGCAAAGCCAGCCATACATGGCTGTAACTGAGCGTGTAGGCGAAGCGCAGCAGGTTGTAGACCATCAGCAGCGCCAGGGCACCGAACAACGCACCGAACAGGTACGCCGGGCGGGCCTGCTCGACCAGCCCAGCTTCGTCGATCGTATAGAACCAAGTCATGATCGGGTGCGACGACTGCAACCGAACGTAGGCCTCGCGAGGCGCATCGTCGTTGGGCAGCGAGAACAGGTAAGCGCGCGTCGGCAGAGGGCGCGAATCCAGCGGTCTCAGCTCGCCGGTTTCAATATGTTGCTCGAGCTGCCCATCGCGTAGCAGGTAGAAATCGAGATATTGCACGCGAGGGGCGAATACCCACAGCCAGTTCGGCTGAGTGAAGGGGGGGAGGCTCACCTGTAGCCAAACGGCGCTGTCGCTTGCCGGAGCAGCATAGGAGCGGGTGTCGATTCGCTGGAACAGACTACGCTGATCCAGAACCTCGTCGAGCGTAAGCAGGCCTGACTGGTCGACGAGCAATCGCCAGTTGGGTTCCGTTTGTTGCGTGGCGGCAGCGGGGTCGGGAGAGAGTGGCTCGGCTACCGCGTCGAATGACGACAGCGCAGCCAGCAATAGACTGAAGGCAAAAGCAATGGCGACTCTGAGTCGACGCACGATTGAAGTCCCTTCATCTGTCTGACGGCAGATTATAGCCATCGCCATGTGCCCCTGTAATGCGTGCAACGGAAGATAAGCTCTGCCGTTGCGCACATTCCAGCGAGTTTCTCGCTCAGCTTTTGCCCTGTTCGCGCGCAATTGCACGGTAGCCGATGTCATGGCGGTAGAAGTGGCCGTCCCATTCGACGCGTGCAGCCAGCGCGTAGGCGTTCTGCTGGGCTGCCGAGACCGTTTCGCCCATGGCCGTTGCGCAGAGCACGCGTCCACCTGAGGTGGTGATCGCTCCGTCCGCCAGCGTCGTGCCGGCATGGAAGATCTTGCCTTCCAGTTGCGCTGCAGCCTCCAGGCCGCGAATCGTCGCGCCCTTGCTGTAATCGCCGGGGTAGCCTCCAGCCGCGAGAACGACGCCCAGACTCGGGCGAGGATCCCATTGTGCCTCGATCTTATTCAGCGCCTTCGCCAGTGCGGCCTCGACCAGGAGCACCAGGCTCGATTGCAGGCGCAGCATTATGGGCTGGGTTTCCGGATCGCCGAAGCGGCAATTGAACTCGATGACCTTCGGTGCGCCGGCCTTGTCGATCATCAGGCCGGCATAGAGAAAGCCGGTGTAGACGTTGCCTTCGGCGGCCATGCCCTTGACGGTCGGCCAGATGACCTCGTCCATGACACGCTGATGAACCTCAGCAGTGACCACCGGAGCGGGCGAGTAGGCGCCCATGCCGCCGGTATTCGGCCCGCTGTCCCCGTCACCGACGCGCTTGTGATCCTGGCTGGTGGCCATCGGCAGGACGTTCTCGCCATCGACCATGACGATGAAGCTGGCCTCTTCGCCATCGAGAAATTCCTCGATCACGACGCGTGCGCCGGCATCACCGAAGGCGTTGCCCGAGAGCATGTCGCGTACGGCTTCTTCAGCTTCGGCCAGGGTCATGGCGACGATCACGCCCTTGCCGGCGGCCAGGCCGTCGGCCTTGATCACGATGGGGGCGCCTTTCTCGTGCAGATAAGCCAGCGCCGGCTCCACCTCGGTGAAGTTCTGATAGTCGGCGGTAGGAATCTGGTGACGAGCGAGGAAGTCTTTGGTGAAGGCCTTCGAGCCTTCCAGCTGTGCGGCGGCGGCGGTAGGGCCGAAGCAGTCCAGGCCACGCGAACGGAACAGATCGACCACGCCTTTGACCAGCGGCGCTTCCGGACCGACGATGGTCAGTTGCACGTTCTGCTCGGCGAAGTCCGCCAGTTGCTCGATGGCCAGCACGTCGATGGCGACGTTCTGGCACTTGGCCTCGGTCGCCGTACCGGCATTGCCTGGCGCGACGAAAACCTTCGCAACGCGCGGATCCTGCGCGACCTTCCAGGCCAGCGCATGCTCGCGGCCGCCGCTGCCGATGATCAGTACGTTCATGAAATTCTCCTGATGGGTCCGGACGATGCCGGATCGTTGGGTATCGCTTCGCTCCTCCCAACCTACGGATCTCGAGGTCGTAATCGGGTCGGTAGATGCAATGCGCCCGGCTCTTCACCAAGCGGTTGCCTTCTGGCAAATGAGCATTGGGAAAGAGCCGGGCAACCAGCAGGTGCCAATCCGAGTGCGACCGTCAGTTAGTGCCTGAAATGACGCATGCCGGTGAACACCATGGCAATGCCTGCTTCGTCTGCTGCGGCGATGACTTCGGCGTCGCGCATCGAGCCGCCCGGCTGAATCACCGCAGTGATGCCGGCTTTGGCGGCGTTGTCGATACCGTCGCGGAAGGGGAAGAAGGCATCCGAGGCCATGACCGCACCGGGTACCGGCAGGCCAGCATGTTCGGCCTTGATGGCGGCGATGCGGGCTGAGTTGACCCGGCTCATCTGACCGGCGCCGACACCGACGGTCTGGCGGTTCTTGGCGTAGACGATGGCGTTGGATTTGACGAACTTGGCCACCTTCCAGGCGAAGATCAGGTCGTGGATTTCCTGCTCGGTCGGGGCGCGTTGAGTCACGATCTTCAGGTCGTCCGCGGTAATCATGCCGATGTCGCGGCTTTGTACCAGCAA
Organism: Stutzerimonas stutzeri; assembly: GCF_024448955.1. Lineage (GTDB taxonomy): Bacteria > Pseudomonadota > Gammaproteobacteria > Pseudomonadales > Pseudomonadaceae > Stutzerimonas > Stutzerimonas stutzeri_AQ. The sequence continues at coordinate 27,052 of NZ_JAMOIH010000016.1, read as the reverse complement.
GCCGCCGTTGACCCGCTTGTAGTCCCAACCCGGCGCGCGTTCGGCCGGCCATTGGCCGCACTCGAGCAGGCGCACGTTGGCCTTGGCGGCGACAACCTCACGGGCTTCGGCGGAAATGCTCGGCGCAATGATCACTTCGACGAACTGACGCTCGACGATGGCGCGGGCGGTTTCACCGTCCAGCTCGCGGTTGAAGGCGATGATGCCGCCGAACGCCGATTCGCTGTCGGTGGCATAGGCCAGCTCGTAGGCCTGGCGGATGCCGCCTTCGTCTTCCGGCACCACGGCGACGCCGCAAGGGTTGGCGTGTTTGACGATGACGCAGGCCGGCTTGACGAAGCTCTTCACGCATTCCAGGGCGGCGTCGGTGTCGGCTACGTTGTTGAACGACAGTTCCTTGCCCTGCAGTTGGGTAGCGGTCGCGACGCAGGCTTCATCGGGCTGTTCGACGTAGAAGGCGGCGATCTGATGCGGATTCTCGCCGTAGCGCATGTCCTGCGCCTTGACGAACTGCGTGGTGAAGGTGCGAGGCAACAGGCTGCGGCCTTCGGTGGAAAGGGTTTCGACGCTCTGGTCGATGGTGCCCAGGTAGTTGGCAATCATGCCGTCGTAGGAAGCGGTGTGTTCGAAGGCTTTGAGGGCCAGATCGAAGCGCTGCGCGTAAGTCAGGCCGCCGTTGCGCAGATTCTCAATGATGCCGGCGTAGTCATCAGCATTGACCACGATGGCTACGTCTTTATGGTTTTTCGCAGCGCTACGAACCATAGTCGGACCGCCGATATCGATGTTTTCGATGGCGTCCGGGAGCGTGCAGCCGGGTTTGGCGACGGTGGCGGCGAACGGGTAGAGATTGACCGCCACCAGATCGATCGGGGCGATGCCGTGCTCGGCCATGACCGCACTGTCCAGATCGCGACGGCCAAGAATGCCGCCGTGGATCTTCGGATGCAGTGTCTTGACCCGACCGTCCATCATTTCCGGAAAGCCGGTGTAGTCTGCGACTTCGACGGCGGTGATATCGTTCTCGCGCAGCAGCTTGTAGGTGCCGCCAGTGGACAGGATCTCGACACCGAGGGCGGCGAGTTCACGGGCGAATTCAACGACGCCAGTCTTGTCGGACACGCTGATCAGCGCGCGGCGGACGGGAAGGCGGAGGGAATGGTCGGTCATCTTTATTCCAGTCGATGGAGGCGGATTCGGGTCAGCTAGCTAGAAGCTAGAAGCTAGAAGCTAGAAGCTAGAAGCTAGAAGCTAGAAGCTAGAAGTCGAGCCGTATGCCGAGGCTGGAAACGTCCGGCTTCCAGCTTTTGGTTCGGCTTACAGCAGGTCGTACTGCTTGAGTTTCTTGCGCAGAGTGCCGCGATTCAGGCCCAGCAGTTCTGAGGCCTTGGTCTGGTTGCCCTTGACGTAATTCATTACGGTTTCGAGCAGTGGTGCTTCCACTTCGGAAAGGACCAGGTTGTAAACGTCCGTGACGTCCGCACCTTCCAGATGGGCAAAGTAATTGTGCAACGCCTTCTCGACACTGCCACGCAGGGTCTGGCCTGCTTCGCTCGGCGTGTTGAGGTGTTGCTTGAGGTTCACGTTGTCGCTCACGGATGTTGTTCCAGTTACCAGTGTTTCGTTCAACAGCGTCATGCAGCCACCCCTTTCCCTTCCCCCGAGTCAGGGCCTGTTCGGCGTTCGGCAAAGAATGCTCGAACACTGGCGCATTGCGCGTCCCTGTCTTCCAAACCATTGAACCGGGCGCGATATTCACGCGCGCCGGGTAGTGTTGCGAGATACCAGCCGACATGCTTGCGCGCGATGCGCACACCCATGACATCGCCATAGAAGGCGTGCAGCGCGCTCAGGTGTTCCAGCAGAATGTCTTCGATTTCGGCCAGACCCGGCGGAGCCAGCAGCTCGCCGGTCGCCAGGTAGTGATTGATCTCGCGAAAGATCCAGGGCCTGCCCTGTGCCGCTCGACCAATCAAAAGTGCATCGGCACCTGTTGCGCTCAACACCTGACGCGCCTTTAGCGGCGTATCGATATCCCCATTGGCAAATACCGGTATCGACACCGCCTGCTTGATCGCCGCGATGGTGTCGTACTCGGCGTCGCCCGTATAAAGGTCGGCACGGGTACGGCCATGTACGGCCAGGGCTGCGATTCCGGATTGTTCGGCGATCTTCGCCACCGTCAATCCATTTTTGTTCTGCCTGTCCCAACCGGTGCGGATCTTCAAGGTCACCGGAACATCAACCGCACCGACGACGGCCTCCAGAATTTCAGAGACGAGCCGTTCATCTTTCATCAACGCCGATCCGGCGGCCTTGTTACAAACTTTCTTCGCCGGGCAGCCCATGTTGATGTCGATGATCTGCGCGCCCAGCTCGACATTGCGAGCGGCGGCTTCGGCCAGCATCTGCGGATCGCCACCGGCGATCTGCACTGAACGCGGCTCCGGATCACCTTCATGCAGCAGGCGCAGTCGCGATTTGCGGCTGTTCCACAGGCGTACGTCACTGGTCACCATTTCTGACACCACCAGACCTGCGCCGAGACGCCGACAAAGCTGGCGGAACGGCTGATCGGTCACACCGGCCATGGGTGCGAGGATCAATCGATTCGGAAGGGTATAGGGGCCGATGCGTACCGCTGACATGAAGATTCCCTGCTTGGAGCCTGCTTGTTAGGTCGATCGGGACAGCAAAAAAGGGTGTGCATAATACCCGCTCCGGATGACGGGTTAAAGGTTGTTTTGAACAAAATCTGAGCAGCCCTAAGCTTATAACCAGCGCAGGGATTGGCACGCCGATACGACAGGCGGTGGAGGCGATAGCGTGTTTGGCACTAATCCGGCGAGCGGAAGCTCAGGCTGTAGTTAACTGCCTTTGCGCCTGGGTCGAGGATGTCCAGAGCGATATGAATGGGAATCTGCGATGGCATTTCCCGCCGACCGGCAAGCTCCCCCGACAGGTACTCGCCAGGTTTGAACGTGCGCTGGGCCAGTGTCTGCCCGTTGATGTCGGCGAAGCGGATTTCCAGCAGTGGAAACGGCTGGGCGAACGATGCGCGGTTGTAGATGATCGCATCGACCACCAGCGCTCCGGCGAAGTCGGGATGGCTACGCACCACCAGATTGCTGCTTTTGATCTGGCTGATATCGACCCTGGGCGGCAGCTCGCAGCCCAGAGCGGGGCAGATTCGCTCCAGCCACGGGCGATATTGGTCTTGTCGCGACACTTCATCGAAGTTGTACGCAACATATTGGCCTGCGAGGGCAAGCAGGGCGATCAGGTTCAGCAAACCCCAGCCCAGCCAGCGTCCCCAGGGGCGGCGGTGCGCTTCCCAGCCGAGTTGCAGGGGTTCGTCGTCGAGCTCGAACAGCGGGTCCTCACGGTTCCTGCGAGTCGTTCGGTCAGGAGCCTGCTCCGCGTCGCCCCTCGGTTCGGCCGCGACTTCCGCCTCGATCAGGCTGGTGAAGACAGGCTCGACGCGCTCCCGCGAATCGGGGTGCTCGTTCAACGGAACGGACCGGCTTGTCAATGGACTTGGCGGCGCGGGATGCTCGGCGCTTACAGGCGTGAAGCGAAGATCGGCTGTCTTGGCCAATGGCTCTGCAGTGAGCGCTGGCTCCGCTTGCGTTCGGTTGTGGTTTGTCGGTGTGTCGGTTTCCGCGCTCAGCAGCTGCTCGGCCCAGGCCTCGTCATCGGCCGATGAGAGTTCATCCGTTGGGGTTCGCAGGCGTTCGCCAGGTTGAGGCTCCAGCTCCAGAAACTCTCGCGACAGCTCTAATTCCTGGCGTTCGAGCTTCGCCAGTTCCTCGTCCAGGTCGAGGCTGTCCAGATCAAGGTCATCGTGGATCCAGAGCGTTTCGTCAGTGGTGGGATGCCGGGACGACGTCGCGTGAGCCGGTGCCGGTTCGCTGTGGGAGGGCTGGCTGGCTGCTGCCGAATCGAGGGCAATGTCGCTCGCGATATCGTCCCCTTGCAGGTAGCGGGCTGCATTGAACAGTTCCATGCAGGCGCCGCAACGCACTACGCCTTGGGCAGCTGCGAGTTGAGCGCGGCTGACCCGAAAGCTTGTACGGCAATGAGGACACTGAGTGACGAAGCTGGTCATGCGTTGGTCCGGCGAAAAATGCCCGTAGTCTAGCGCATGCGCATCGATGTACGGCAGTGGCGTCTCGCAACGGAAATTGCGGCATGGCTGCCGCGATTCGACGCTTTGTTCAAGAGCGTCGAGTTCCCGTGATCCGCACCCAGCCGTCTTTTGCAGCGGTGGGGTCCAGGTCGAAGTGGCCAGCGTAGGCGGCGCGAACCTCTTCGGCTTGTTCGGCTAGAATTCCGGACAAAGCCAGGCGCCCACCGAGTTTGGCGCGCTCGATGATCCGTGGCGCCAGTTCCACCAGCGGTCCGGCCAGGATGTTGGCGACCACGACGTCGAACTGGCCTTCCGGCAATTGCTCGGGCAAATACAGCGGAAAGCGTGCGGGGTCGATGCCGTTGCGTCCGGCATTGTCGCGGGAGGCCTCGATGGCCTGAATATCAATATCGGTACCAACCGCCTTGTCAGCACCCAGCAACAGCGCCGCGATGGCGAGAATTCCCGAGCCGCAACCGAAATCCAGCACCTGCAGGCCGGTCAGCTCTTGAGAATCCAGCCATTCCAGGCACAGCGCGGTGGTGGGGTGGGTACCGGTGCCGAAGGCGAGGCCGGGATCGAGCAACAGGTTCACCGCATCTGGCTCGGGCGCGGCGTGCCAGCTTGGCACGATCCACAAACGACGGCCGAAGCGCATGGGCTGGAAGTTATCCATCCAGCTGCGTTCCCAGTCCTGATCCTCGATGCGTTCCAGCTGGTAGTCGGGCAGTTCGCCGCCGGTCAGTAGCTGCAGGTGGGCGAGCAGGTCGGTTTCATCGACATCGGCTTCGAACAGGGCGAGCAGGTGGGTATGTGACCACAGCGGTGTGGTGCCCAGGTCCGGCTCGAAAATGGGTTGGTCCTCGGCATCCATGAAGGTCACCGATACCGCGCCGACGCCGAGCAGGGCGTCTTCGTAGGTTTGCGCCTGTTCCGGGGCGATGGCGAGGCGAAGTTGTAGCCAGGGCATGCGAAGCTCCCTTCGAAAGCAGCTTCAGGCAACAAGCCTCAAGCTGCAGGAAAAAGAAAGGGAGCGGCTAAGCCGCTCCCTTGGGGTTGCACATCATACAGCTAGCAACGTTAGTGCTTGTCCATACCCAGTTTCTTTTCCAGGTAGTGGATATTCACGCCGCCTTTGCAGAAGCCTTCGTCGCGAACCAGATCGCGATGCAGCGGAATGTTGGTCTTGATGCCGTCGACCACGATCTCGTCCAGCGCGTTGCGCATGCGCATCATGGCTTCTTCGCGCGTCGCACCGTAGGTGATCAGCTTGCCGATCAGCGAGTCGTAGTTCGGCGGAACCGAATAACCGCTGTACAGATGCGAATCAACGCGAACGCCATTGCCGCCCGGTGCGTGGAAATGCTTGACCTTGCCAGGGCTCGGGAGAAATTTCTCCGGGTCCTCGGCGTTGATCCGGCATTCCAGCGAATGGCCACGGATGACCACGTCTTCCTGCTTGATCGACAGCTTGTTGCCCGCGGCGATGCTGAGCATTTCCTTGACGATATCGAAGCCGGTCACCATCTCCGTAACAGGATGCTCGACCTGCACGCGGGTGTTCATTTCGATGAAATAGAAACGACCGTCTTCATAAAGGAACTCGAAGGTGCCGGCGCCACGGTAGCCGATCTCGACGCAGGCGTCGGTGCAGCGCTTGAGCACTTCGGCGCGGGCCTTCTCATCGATGAAAGGCGCTGGTGCTTCTTCCAGTACCTTCTGGTGGCGGCGCTGCAGGGAGCAGTCGCGATCGCCCAGATGAATGGCGTTGCCCTGGCCGTCGGAAAGCACCTGAACTTCCACGTGACGTGGGTTGCCGAGGAATTTCTCCAGATAGACCATCGGGTTGCCGAACGCAGCACCGGCTTCGGTGCGAGTCAGCTTGGCTGACTTGATCAGGTCTTCTTCCTTGTGCACCACGCGCATGCCGCGACCACCGCCGCCGCCTGCAGCCTTGATGATCACCGGGTAACCCACCTCACGGGCGATGCGCAGGGCTTCCTTCTCGTCTTCCGGCAGCGGACCGTCGGAGCCGGGAACCACGGGTACGCCGGACTTGATCATGGCGTCCTTGGCGGAAACCTTGTCGCCCATCAGGCGGATGGTTTCCGCTTTCGGGCCGACGAAGGCAAAACCGGATTTCTCTACCTGTTCGGCGAAGTCGGCGTTCTCGGCGAGAAAGCCGTAGCCGGGGTGAATGGCGGTAGCGCCGGTCACCTCTGCCGCGGCGATGATCGACGGGATGTGCAGATACGAATTGGTGGCAAGGGGCGGGCCGATGCAAACGGACTCGTCCGCCAGGGCCAGGTGCATCAGTTCGCGGTCGGCGGTGGAATGCACCGCGACGGTCTTGATACCCAGCTCCTTGCAGGCTCGCAAGATCCGCAGGGCGATTTCACCGCGGTTTGCGATCAATACTTTTTCCAACATCGCTGGCTCTCCGCGGTTCAAACGATGGTGAACAGCGGCTGGTCGTATTCGACCGGCTGACCATTCTCCACCAGGATGGATTCGATGGTGCCGCTGGTTTCGGCCTCGATGTGGTTCATCATTTTCATGGCTTCGACGATGCAGAGGATGTCGCCCTTCTTGACGCTCTGGCCAACATCGGCGAACGGCTTGGATTCTGGCGAGGAGGCGCGGTAGAAGGTGCCGACCATCGGCGAGCGAACCACGGTGCCGTTCAGCTTCGGAGCAGCCGGAGCGGCGTCAGCGACCGGGGCAGCAGCCACAGGTGCCGCTGCTGGCGCGGCGGGGGCCTGTGCGTAGATCGGCTGTTGCATGGCCACTTGTTTGCTGTGGCGGCTGATGCGTACCGACTCTTCGCCCTCGTGGATCTCCAGTTCGTCGATCCCGGACTCTTCCAGCAGTTCGATCAGTTTCTTGACTTTGCGAATATCCATGAAGCGTTGACTCCCAGGTAAGTTCAAAGGGTGTTGCCGCTCGCTTTATCGAGCCCCGGCATGCTTGCGCGCAGGCCCGTCAGGAAGCAGCGAGTTGTTCCAGGGCAGCCTCCAATGCCAGCCGATAGCCGCTGGCGCCAAGGCCGCAGATCACACCTACCGCGACATCCGAAAAGTAGGAGTGATGGCGGAAAGGTTCACGTTTGTGCACGTTTGAGAGGTGCACTTCGATGAATGGGATGCTCACTGCCAGCAATGCGTCACGTAACGCGACACTTGTGTGTGTGAAGGCGGCAGGATTAATGAGGATGAAGTCGACACCCTCATCGCGAGCGGCGTGAATGCGCTCGATCAATTCGTATTCGGCGTTGGATTGCAGGTGCAGCAGATGGTGGCCGGCATCACGCGCGCGCTGCTCCAGATCCTGATTGATCTGCGCCAGCGTCATCGAGCCGTAGACGCCCGGTTCGCGGGTGCCGAGCAAATTCAGATTCGGGCCGTGAAGGACCAGAAACGTCGCCATGAATATTCCTTGTTGTTGTGTCCGATCGCACCCATAAAGGCGGAGCTGATCGGGAAGGGGAAAAACTATGCACGAAGCGGGGGCTGACTGTCCAGTCATGCTGTGATCGGCGTAAATGCCCGCATTATGAGTGGAGATTGCCGCAAGGTTGCTGGGTGCAATTCCGTTGCGCTGCGATCGCGGCGAAGCGGGGCAGGCCCTAGCGCAATGCCTCAGCGCGGTTCAACCGTTCAGCGAATTGAGCCACGTCGATTTCGCCGACGACACGGGCATCGGAGATTTCCTGGCCGCTGCGATCGAAGAACAGGACGGCCGGTGGGCCGAACAGTTTGTAGCGATCGAGAAGTGCGCGTTGCTGCGCATTGCTTTCGGTGATGTCGAAGCGGATCAGGCGGTAGTCGGCCAGGCGAGGCGCGATCAGCGGATCGGCAAATACTTCGCGCTCGATCACCTTGCAGCTGATGCACCAGTCGGCATACCAGTCGAGCATCAGCGGCTCACCCGCAGCGCGAGCGGCTGCGAGTTGTGCATCGAGTTCCGCTGGCGTCGACAGGGTGTGCCAGTTCTCGACTTGCGCGGCCCCGCTGCCTGCAGCGAGCGTGGCACGTGGCAGCGGCCGCAGCGGATCGGAGCCGCCTTGCAATGCGCCAATCCACGCGGCTAGGGCGTAAACCAGCAATACCAGGCCAAGTAGCTGCGCGAGCTTCTGTCGTGGTGGCTTGGGAGCGAGTTCAAGCGTGCCCAGAAACAACGCCGTACCGGCGGCCAGCAACCCCCACAACGCCAGCGCCAGCGGACCCGGCAGCACGCGTTCGAGCATCCAGACCGCCACGGCGAGCAGCAGAACGCCGAAGGTGTTGCGTACGCTGATCATCCAGGGGCCGCTCTTGGGCAGCAGCGCACCGCCACTGGTGGCGAACAGTACCAGCGGGGCACCCATGCCCAGGCCCAGCGCGAACAGTTTCAAGCCGCCGCCCAGCGCATCGCCGCTGGCGCTGATATACAGCAGGGCGCCTGCCAACGGCGCCGATACGCACGGAGAGACCAGCAGACTGGAGACGCCGCCGAGCAGGGCGGCGCCCGTGAATGAGCCGCCCTTGGCGTTACCGGCCAGACGATCGAGACGACTGCTCAATGCCTGTGGCAGGCGCAGTTCGTACAGGCCGAACATCGCCAGCGCGAAGGCCACGAAGAACAGCGCGAAGGGCACCAGGACCCAGGGTGATTGCAGGCGTGCCTGCAAATTCAGTTCGGCGCCGAACACGCCCATCAGTGCACCCAGCAGGGCAAATCCGCCGGCCATCGGCAACACGTAGGCGAGCGACAGTAGGAAGCTGCGCATGCCGCCGGGCTGTCCACGCAGCACCACGCCGGAAAGGATCGGCAGCATCGGCAGCACGCAGGGTGTGAAGGTCAGGCCCAGGCCGGCGAGAAAGAACAGCGCTAAGGAGCGCCAGGAAAGCGCATCGCCATCTCTGGTATCGCTGGTATCGCTGGGTGCAGCGGCGGCCGGAGTGCCACTTGCGGTGATCTCGAACGACTCGGTTTCCGGTGGATAGCACAGCCCCTTATCGGCGCAGCCTTGGTAGCCGACCTGCAGCGTGAAGGGTCTGTTGTCGGGGTTCCGCACCGGCAGTTCGACGTCGAGTATGCCGTAATAGACTTCGACCTCACCGAAGTACTCGTCGGTCTTCTGCTCGCCTGCCGGAAGCTGTGCGTCGCCGAGAATCACACCGGCGTCGCTCGCCTTGAACTGAAAACGATGCCGGTAGAGGTAGTAGCCTTCGGCGCCGATGAAGCGCAGTTTGATCCGCTCAGGCGTTGCGCTCACCAGGCTCAGGCGGAAGGCTTCACGCACCGGTAGAAAGTCGGCGCTGTTGTCCAGGCCGCCCAGGGTGGCACTGGGGCGACCATCGAACAGGCCCGCAGTGGCAGGAAGGGTGAATAGCAGGATCAGCAGACACAGCAAACGGCGCATGGTCATCTCACTTGGGACAGTGCACGAATGATACCCAACGTGGCGAATCGTCGCCTGGGCGCAACGTCGCACTACCGCGCGTTTTGCAACCAGATGATGCCGTCGCGCTCGGTGCTCGGCAGTGCTCGCAGGGCCTGACCGGCGCACGGGCCGGCTACGCATTCGCCGCTATCGATGAGAAACAGCGCGCCGTGAGTGGCGCACTGGATCAGGCTGCCACTGCTGTCGAGAAACTGGTCCGGGAGCCACTCCAGGGGTATCCCCCGGTGCGGACAGCGGTTCTCGTAGACATGCACGATGTCGTCCTTGCGTATGACAAACAGGCGCTGCCCCTGTATTTCCAGGCCTTTGCTCTGACCTTCGGCGATATCGCTCGCGGCGCATAATCGAATCATGTGTCCCCCTGTCGGCTCGGGATTATCACCCAGGTGCTCGGATCGGTGGAGAGCCAAGGCGGATAAAAGGTGGCGGACCGACTGGCTGGCTTTTATCCTTCGCCCGAACTCCGACCTGGCGACACTCTCGATGAGCCCTGTGCTGACCGCACGCCCCCTGTTCCTTTCGCTGGGCCTGTTGTGGCTGATTGCCTTCTGGCTATCGCTGGCATTGGGGCCGGTCAGCCTGTCGCTCGGTCAAACTCTGCAGGCCATGCTGCGTCTGCTTGGTCTCTCGTTTGGCGCCGAGGGTACAGCGCAGGCCGAACTTATCCTGGGGCAGATACGTTTGCCGCGGGCCTTGCTTGGGATGGCTGCAGGCGCTGTATTGGCGCTCGCCGGCGTCGCCATGCAGGGTTTGTTTCGCAATCCACTGGCCGATCCCGGACTGATCGGCGTCTCGAGTGGTGCCGCATTGGGTGCGGCAATGACTATCGTTGGGGGCGAACTGATCGGCGGCATTTCACCGCTACTGGAACCCTATCTGCTGTCGCTTAGTGCGTTCGTTGGTGGCCTCGGGGTCACCGCGCTGGTCTATCGCCTGGGGCGTCGCGAGGGGCGCACCGATGTCGCCACGATGCTGCTCGCGGGCATCGCGCTGACTGCGCTGGCGGGCGCCATGATCGGGCTGTTCACCTACCTTGCCGATGACAGCACGTTGCGTACCCTGACGTTCTGGAATCTTGGCAGTCTCAACGGTGCAAGTTACGCGCGGCTCTGGCCGTTACTGCTGGTCGCAATGGCGGTGACATGTTGGCTGCCGCGCCGCGCCCGAGCGCTGAATGCGCTGCTGCTGGGCGAATCCGAAGCGCGTCATCTGGGTTTCGACGTCGAGCGGCTCAAGCGCGAGCTGATCTTTTGTACTGCACTGGGCGTGGGGGCGGCAGTGGCTGCCGCGGGCATGATCGGGTTCGTTGGGTTGGTGGTGCCCCATTTGGTACGTCTGTTGGTCGGACCCGACCACCGATTGTTGCTACCGGCCTCGGCGCTGGCTGGCGGCAGTTTGCTGCTGCTGGCCGATCTGCTGGCGCGGCTCGTACTGGCGCCTGCGGAGTTGCCGATCGGCATCGTCACCGCGCTACTGGGCGCGCCGTTCTTCCTTTATCTGTTGCTACGAGGGCGTCGCTGATGCTCTGCGCCCGGAATGTTTCGGTCCGTCGCGGCGCCATGACCGTACTTGAGAACATTGATCTTGAATTGGCGCCAGGCCAGGTTCTGGGCGTGTTGGGCCCCAACGGTGCCGGTAAAAGCACCTTGCTTGGAGCGCTGAGCGGTGAGCTGTCGATCAGCGCCGGTGAGGTGCAGCTGCATCAACGGTCGCTGCATGACTGGGACGGGCCTGAGCGAGCACGCTCTCTGGCGGTGCTGCCGCAGACATCGACGCTGAGTTTCGGGTTCCGTGTCGACGAAGTGGTCAGCCTCGGGCGGTTGCCCCACGCCAGCGGCCAAGACATCGACAGACGGATCGTCGCGGCTGCGTTGCAGGCTGCGGATGCGCAGCACTTGGAAGCCCGCAGTTATCTGGCGTTGTCGGGCGGCGAGCAGCAACGCGTGCACCTTGCGCGCGTGCTGGCGCAGTTGTGGCCAGGTGGCGCCGGGCAGGTCCTGCTGCTGGACGAGCCCACGGCCATGCTCGATCCATTGCATCAGCACGGCATTCTGCAGGCCGTCCGACAGTTCGCGGAGCAGGGCGGCGCGGTCATGGTGATTCTGCATGATCTGAATCTTGCGGCACGCTACTGCGATCACCTGTTGTTGCTGGCGGACGGACGGGCGCGGTTAAGTGGTGCGCCCGAGCAGGTGCTGCGTGCAGAACCGCTGAAGTCGGTATTCGGCCTGGATGTGTTGATACAGCAGCACCCTGAGCGGGGACATCCGCTTGTCATTGCACGCTGAGGAGCTGTCGATGCGATTCTTGTTGCTTATTGGTCTGATCCTGCTGACCGCGTGTCAATCGAACCCGCCATTTCCGTCCTGGCAGAGCCCCGAGGGCCTGGCGCATCCTGATCTTGGTCAGATCATGGAGCTGCGCAGCGGCGAACGGCTTTCGGCACAGCAGCTGGTGAGCGAGTTGGCCGATGTCGATCAGGTATTGATTGGTGAGCGCCATGACAACCCCGATCATCACGCCCTACAGCGCTGGCTTCTTCAGGCGCTGGCTCAGCGGCGCGAGCAGGGCAGCCTGCTATTGGAAATGCTCAACCCGGATCAGCAGAAGCGCGTCGCGCGCGTGCAGGCGTCTATCGGGCGAGGGCAATGGCCGGCGGATCTTCCTGAAGCGCTGGAGTGGCAAAAGGGCTGGGATTGGGACCTTTACGCGCCAGTAGTCGAGTATGCCTTGGCGCAACCTTATCCGATGCTGGCGGCGAATCTCGATCGCGCGGAAATCACTGATATCTACCGCCGCAAGCCGCAGTTGACGGGTGCTGCGGCTGCAGAGCCTGTGCAGAAGAAACTGCTGGCGCAGATACGCGTTTCTCATTGCGACATGCTGCCTGAGGCCCAGCTGCCGGCAATGTTGGCCGTGCAACAGCAGCGCGACCGCCGGATGGCCGAACAAGTGAACGCGGCGCCGAAGCCTGCGGTATTGCTGGCGGGCGCCTTTCATGTGCGGCGTGATCTGGGTGTGCCCTTGCATCTGGCGAATCGCGACACGAAGGTCCTGGTACTCGCCGAGGTGGGCGAGACCTTGAGCGCGGAGCAGGCCGATTTCGTTTGGTTTACACCGGCCCAGCCGCAGCAGGACCATTGCGCCGAGTTCGGTAAAAAGCTGCAGTAGACGTCAGGCAAGCGTACCCGAGGCGGCATGCATTTATGTCAGGCAAAAAAAGACCCGGCAAGAGCCGGGTCAAAACCGTGATTAGCCTGATGAGGAGATAACCTGAAAGTCCGACTGCCTGGCCTTCCAGCTTACCAACTGATCTCTCGATCAGTGGTGCTAATAGTAACAATTCTCATTTCGACGTCAACAGCTGATTCGAAATAAATTTCGCTCAGGAAAATCGGCTTCATTGCGCGGTCAAGCGGAGATTGGCAGGCGCAACTGGGTGACTTCCTTGTTAAGAAGGTCGATCCGCCTAGCCATGCTTTCTATCAGGCTATGCGCGATCTTCGGGTTGTTCTGCATCAAGCTGAGGAACTGATCCTTGGGGATCAGCATGACGGTGCAGGCGGACGTGGCAACGACGCTCGCGCTGCGCTTTTCATGAGTGAACACAGCCATGGCACCGAAGATTTCATCGCGCTGGACATCGCCGACCTTCTGGCCGTCGACAATCGCTTCGGCGTGTCCCTCGATGATGATGAATACATTGTCTGCATCGTCGCCCTGACGAATCAGCTCTTCGCCAGCAGCAAAATGCTGGAATCCGGTCGTCGGATGAATTTCGGGCTGCTTCAGGCGGGCCAGCGCATCAGATAACAGTACCGTCTGGCCGACAAGATATTGCGTAAAGAGCTCCTGTCGGCGCTGATCGGCATGGATATGTTGAAACACCGCGCTGCGTGAATACGGAATCAGGCGGATCGATTCGTCGCTGCGATAACGACAAGCTGGCAAGTCGATGCCTTGGCGAAGGCCGAGAAGATCCCCTTCCTGCATATAGAACAGCGGTCGTTCATCAACGAGCGCATGCAGTAGCCCGCTCTCGATGATGAACAGTTGCTGTTCGGGCAGTTCATCGGTGAGATCGTCAGAACCCTTGATTTCGATAGGTGAGGCAGTAGGTGCCAGGCCTTCCAGGAGTTGCGCGGGGATCCCCTGCAAGCGGTTGATCAGCTGATCGGCATAAGCCGGTTGTTCCCCGAGTAGATACATGACGACAGTCCTTGAACAGCGGGCTCAGAACGGTTGAGCGATGCGCGCACTCACGATAATGCTGTCGAGGGGGAGGAGTAAATCACGCTACGTAGAGGTTGTGAGCTAGCTCTTGTCTCCAGCGTCGCCGCCATTGAGCCGCTGATTCAATTCATTCTTGAGCGTGTCCGGAAGCTCCTTCCAGTTCATGTCCCGCAATGCCCCTTCGATGGCATAAAGCAACACGCGCGATGCGTTGAATCCACGTGACTTGACCGCCTGGTAAGCGTTGATCGCGCCGAGCCGATGCAAGTCCTCGGCTGTATGAATACCCGAGGCGTGCAGCCATTGCGCCGATGTCTTACCTAGGTTTTTCAGGGTCAGCAGCTCGTCGTGCACGGTTGCTCCTATCGGCCCGGATAGCCGGCAAGGAAGTGAAGCGGCCAGCGAACCTTGCGCTGTCGCTCCGGATCGCCCCAGCGCTGCGTGAGTTCGGGTGCGAGCTGAGTTATCGGATCGTTCCCATGGACTTTTTGCCACTGTTTCACGGCTGACCATGTCCGCATATAGCCGAGCAGTTGGGGCAGATTCCAATGGGCCTCGATTGCGAAGTCCGGAGGCTCGAGGGTTTCGAACGGCGCATGGATATCGCGATAGCCTGCGTCGACACTGGCCCGCCCTTGTGGCCAGTAGCCGTTCAGCGTTTCGCCATGCAGACGAGCAATGACCGAATCCAGCGTCGGCTCGATACGAAGCAGGGAATAGCACCAGGCGCAGAAGAAACCGTCGGGCGCGAGCACTCGCTTTGCCTCGGCGAAAAACGCCGGGGTAGCAAACCAGTGCAACGCCTGCGCGACGACCAGTAAATCGACCATGCCATCGCGCAACGGCAGCCGCTCGGCCTGGGCAGCGAAGCGCGTTGCGGACCGCCAGCCCGAACTGCCGGTCAGTTGGTGAGGGCTGGCATCGCAGGCAAGAACCTGCTCGAAATGATCCAGCAGAGGAAGCGTCGCCTGGCCGCTACCAGCCGCGACATCTAGGGCATAGCGACGTCGTGGGCTCCGATCGGCGAGCCAGCGGAACAGGTCGTCCGGATAGGTAGGGCGGAACTGTGCGTATTCGTCGGAGCGAATCGAAAAAAGCCGGACGCTGTCACCCATGGCGATGGTCCGGCGGCACTAAAGGCAGAGCGCTGTGTGGCATGGTCGACTTCCGCAGACAGGCATCGCCAAGTATAGAAGCACCGCAGGGTTCTGCCCGTAGCGGTGCGTGAATACTGTCGGTTGCGCCTACGGGATGTCGTATCCGTGCGTTAAAGCCCTGGCAGCCGTTGGCGAACTGCACTGACAAGGTTGTCGAGGCTGCCTGCCTCGGGTGTGTTGATCTGGCGGCTGAGCAACTGTTCGCGTTCGGTCAGCGGCTCGCGGCCGGCCTGTTGCGCCTTGATCACGGCCATGGTCGCGTCGGATGGATCACCGCCTTCGGCCTGCCGCTGGGTAAGCCATTGTTCGATCACCGCCTCGGGCGCTTCGCACGTGAGGATCAGGAACGGGACGCCGGTCGACTCAGCGACTTGCCACGCCGACTGACGCTGCTGCTGCTTGAGATAGGTCGCATCGATCACCACCGAAAAGCCCGCATTCAGTGCGGTTTCAGCCACTGAGTGCAGCCGCTGGTAGGTCGCTTCGCCCGCTTCGGCGCTATAGATGCCAGTGTCCAGCTCAGTGGCAAAGGCTTGCGGCTGCTCACCATGCAAACGCTTGCGCTCGACGTCCGAACGCAACCTGATGGCGCCCAGCGCCTCGACCAGACGTAGCGCAACCTGGCTCTTACCGACCGCCGAAACACCATGGGTGATGGCAAGAAAGCGAGAAGGAATGGCGCTGTAGCTTTCGGCCAAATTGGCGTAGCTGCGGTACTGACGCAGGATCACCCGGCGCTCCACCGCGTCCTGCTCCTGATGCAATCGGAACAGGCTGACCTTGGCACGCACCAGCGCGCGGTAGGCCTTGTACAGACTGAGCAACTCGAGCGAGGCGTAGTCCCCGGTGCGCTCCAGCCAGCCGTTGATGAAACGACGTGCCTGGCACTTCAGTCCGCGATCTTCCAGGTCCATCGCCAGGAACGCTGCATCAGAGGCTATATCGATCAGGCGGAAGGGCTCGTTGAATTCGATGCAATCGAACAGCACGACCTTGTCGTCGATGATCGTTGCGTTGCCCAGGTGCAGGTCGCCGTGGCATTCACGGATGAAACCCTGCTGGGCGCGCTGCTCCAACAGCGGCCGCAGGCGGGCGATGCTCGTTTCGGTCCAGTCGAGCAGCGCGTCGAGTTGCTGCAGGTCGGGTTGCTCGCTCAGCAGGGGGCGGATCTGCTCGAAGTTTTGCCGCATCGGCGCAACGATCGCGTCGGCACTGTTCAGCGAGTGGCCGGCCGGCACCTGAGGAATGCTCAGATGAAACTGCGCGATCTGCTCGGCGAGGGCGTCGATATGTGCGTCGGTCAGCTCGCCGCGTGCCTGCACTTCGGCCATTAGTTGAGCCTGCGGAAACTCGCGCATTTGCAGAAGGTAATCGATCGGCTCGCCGTCGCCGTCGATCACCGGGGCGTCAATGCTGCCGGTAATAGGCAGGACGCGCAGATAGATGTCTGGAGCCATTCGCTGATTCAAACGCAGCTCTTCTTCGCAGTAGTGCTTGCGAGCCGCCAGGTCGGTAAAGTTGAGGAAGCCGAAATCCACCGGCTTCTTCATCTTGTAGGCATAGGTACCGGTGAGGATGACCCAGGAGATATGGGTTTCGATGACCCGGAAGCCGTCGACCGGATGTGGGTAGAGGGCCGGATCTTGCAGTGCGGCGATCAATGCTTGGCTCACGGTCATTCCTTGCAGTTTGTCGATGGGGTGTGCGGGTCCAATGGGACGCAGATCACACAGTCGAAAGCGCTCCATTATGTCTTCCCCGACCAGACCTGCAAACCGCCAGGAGGCCGTCTTCCGGGCAAATCAAAGTGCGTATAATGCGCCGCCATGACTAAAGCACGCTCCTCTCGATCCCGTACCAAGCGCCGTTCCAGTGGGTCTCGCCCCTGGCTGGGCTGGGTAATCAAGCTATCTATCGTGGCCCTGGTGATACTCGCCGGCGTCGCCGTTTACCTCGATGCCGTGGTGCAGGAGAAATTCTCCGGCAAACGCTGGACCATTCCGGCGACTGTTTATGCGCGGCCGCTGGAATTGTTCGTTGGGCAAAAGCTCGCCAAGGATGACTTCCTGACGGAGCTCGATGCGCTGGGGTATCGCCGCGAAAAGGCTGTCAGCGGTCCTGGCAGTATGTCGGTTGCCGCAAGCACCGTGGAAATGCACACCCGCGGGTTCCGGTTTTACGAAGGGATCGAAGAGTCGCAGCGCATCCGCGTGCGTTTTTCTGGCGATTTCGTCGCCGGTCTCACTCGCGCCAATGGTGACGAGCTGCCGGTGGCCCGCCTCGAGCCTGTAACGATCGGTGGGCTCTATCCGGCTCATAACGAAGACCGCATCCTGATCCAGCTCGACCAGGCGCCGCCCTATCTGGTCGAAACATTGGTCGCGGTCGAGGATCGGGAGTTTTTCGATCACTTTGGTGTTTCACCCAAATCCATCGCGCGCGCCGTCTGGGTTAACCTGACTGCCGGCGAAGTGCGCCAGGGTGGCAGCACGCTCACCCAGCAGCTGGTCAAGAACTTCTATCTGACTAACGAGCGCAGCCTCAGCCGCAAAGCCACCGAAGCGATGATGGCCGTGTTGCTGGAGCTGCATTACGACAAGAACGAAATCCTCGAGGCCTACCTCAATGAGGTGTTTCTCGGGCAAGACGGTCGCCGAGCCATTCACGGGTTTGGTCTGGCCAGTCAATACTTCTTCGGTCGTCCACTGGCCGAATTGAAGGTTCAGCACATCGCGCTGTTGGTCGGCATGGTGAAGGGTCCGACTTACTATAATCCGCGGCGCCATCCGGAACGGGCGCTCGAACGCCGCAACCTTATCCTGGACCTTCTGGCCGAGCAGCAGGTGCTCACTTCCGAAGAAGCCGAAGCGGCTCGGAAAGCTCCGCTCGGGGTGACGCAGCGGGGCAGCCTGGCGGACAGTTCCTATCCGGCATTCCTCGATCTGGTCAAGCGCCAGCTGCGCGAGGATTACCGCGACGAGGATCTGACGGAAGAGGGGCTGCGGGTCTTCACCAGCTTCGATCCGATTCTGCAGATGAAGGCCGAGAGGGCGATGAGCGAAACGCTGAAACGCCTCGGCAAGGCCGCCGAAGGCGTCGAAGGAGCGATGCTCGTGACCAACCCGGAAACCGGGGAGTTGCAGGCGATGCTCGGTGGTCGTCAGCCTGGGTTCGCCGGTTTCAACCGTGCGTTGGATGCGTCGCGACCCATCGGGTCGCTGATCAAGCCAGCAATCTATCTCGCGGCGCTGGAGAAACCGAGTCAGTACACGCTGACCAGCCTGCTGGAAGATGAACCCTTTTCGGTCAAAGGCGCGGATGGCCAGGTATGGAAGCCGCAAAATTACGGGCGCACCGCGCACGGTACCGTTTATCTCTATCAGGCGCTGGCCAATTCCTACAATCTGTCGACGGCGCGCCTTGGTCTCGATCTAGGGGTGCCCCATGTCCTGAAGACCCTGGAACGACTGGGCGCTTCGCCGGATTGGCCAGCCTATCCCTCTATGCTGTTGGGCGCTGGCGGGCTGCGGCCTATCGAAGTTGCAGACATGTACCAGACGCTGGCCAACGGAGGTTTCAATACGCCGCTACGAGGTATTCGCAGTGTCTTGGCCGCCGACGGAGAGCCGCTGAGTCGCTATCCGTTCAAGATCGAACAGCGTTTCGATGCCGGCGCTATCTATCTGACCCAGTACGCCATGCAGCGCGCCATGCGCGAGGGGACGGGCCGCTCAGCATACAATCACGTGCCGAAGTCATTAACGCTGGCGGGCAAGACAGGCACCACCAACGATTCACGTGATAGCTGGTTCGCCGGGTTCAGCCAGGACCTGCTTGCGGTGGTCTGGCTGGGGCGTGATGACAATGGCAAAACGTCGCTGACCGGCGCCACCGGAGCGTTGCAGGTATGGGCAGATTTCATGCGCCGTGCCGATCCGCTGCCGCTGCAGGCCTCGTTGCCTGAGAATGTCGAGATGGCCTGGGTAGATGCTCGAACCGGTGAGGGGACGCTGGAAAACTGTCCTGACGCCGTACAGATCCCCTACATTCGCGGTAGCGAGCCTGCGCCGGGCCCTGGGTGTGGAATCCAGGCGCCGGCCGAATCGGTCATGGATTGGGTTCGTGGCTGGTTACCCTGATCGGCCAGCTGAGTGGAATTTCAAGAGGTTCGAATGTTGAGCAAACAATGGATGATAGTTGTGATGGCCGCTGTGCTGGTGCAAGGCTGCGCAACGGTTAAGCGAGGGGCGATACCCGTCGTCGACTCGGGAGCGCCTGTTTCCGAGGAGGTTTCGGCGCGGCAGGCTCAGCGTCCGGCTGTTCCGCCTGCAATGACAAGTCCTGCTGCTGCGCAAGAGTCGGGCGTCACGGTTATGGTGCCGCAGCAGAATTCGGAACCGCTGCAGACGTTCGCGGCTCCGGATAGCGCATTCTCTGGATCTGTCGCGCCGGCACCGGATGCACCAGAGCAATGGAGGGCGCCGGAACCGGCTCCGATTCCAGCGCCGAGCCAATCCGTGCCCACCGGCATTCCGTCCAGTAGTGGCACGCTGTCGGCCGATGAGCGACTCGATGGGCCGGTGCTGGCATTGCTGACCACGGCTCAGCAACAACAGGGTGGCGGCGACTTGAACGGCGCGGCTTCCAGCCTCGAACGTGCTCAGCGTATCGCGCCTCGCGAACCTCAGGTACTTTACCGCCTGGCCCAGGTGCGCCTGGCTCAAGGTGATCCGGTGCAGGCCGAGCAGCTTTCCCGGCGGGGCTTGAGCTATGCCAGTGGCCGTCCGGCGCTGCAGGCGAGCCTGTGGGAGCTGATCGCCCAAGCGCGCGAGCGTCAGGGTAATACTGCCGGCGCCGCGCAGGCTCGCGAGCGAGCCAAGGTTACGATGTGATGGATAGTCGTGTTCCCGAATTGGCTGAACAACTGCTGGTCATCGAGCGGGAAATGCGTGTGTGTGGGCTATGGGCTTCGTCGCCACCTGATGCTCAGGCGTTTGCGAGCCAGGAGCCTTTCTGTGTCGACACGCTATCGTTCGAGCAGTGGCTGCAATGGGTTTTTCTTCCGCGTATGAAAGATATTCTGGAGCGCGATGATCTGCTACCGACCGTTTCGGGCATTCTGGCGATGGCGGAGATGGTCTATCAACGCCGGCCGTTGGAGATGGCCGGCCTGCTGAGGGCGCTCAAAGCCTTCGATGAGTTGATCAGCCGCGGCGAAGCGTGACGCGCGCCAGCCGGAAGGCTGGCGCTGGCTTTGTTCATTGGTTGCAGGTGTCAGCGATTTTCTGGCTGGTTTCGGTAATGCGTTCCTGACGCTCTTCTTCCTTTAGCCGACGCATTTCCCCATCTTCTTCTACGCGTACTCGAGGATTGTTCTGGAGCTGCGCCAGGTTGGTTCGTAGCGTTGTGCAGTAGCGTTGACGCTCCGCTTCTTGTTCGGCCACCTGTTTCTTCACTTGGCGATCTATCTCGCGCTGTTCCGATTCCCCCGAAGGTTCTGTCGTGGCAGCCGCAGCAGGAGTAGGTCTGGGTGGCGGTGTTGCAGTGTTGAGCACTTCGGCGGGTTGGCCCTGCGGAGGTTGCGCACCAAAGTGAGTGACGCCTTGTGCATCCACCCACTTGTAAACCTGGCTGGCCATGACGCTGCTGCTCAAGGCAAGCAGCAGACCGCCAGCGAAAATCGTCAAACGCATGCTAATCCCTTCTGTGGAATGCAGAACCAGGTCGGTACTATACGCAAAAGCCGAGCGCCTTCATTCTGCGCTGGATCACAGCTGAAACAGCCGGAAGGCCAACTGTAGACTTGACTTGGCCAGGCCTAATCCGAACAATTCCACGCTTATTGTTCTGATTGGTCGGTGAAACGGGCTTTTCAGCAATCATGAAGGTGCACACCCGCGCCGACTTGTATCATCCGCAACGCGTTACCTCGCGCTGGGAAGGAAGGCTCCGCAACACTTTGGGGCGTTCCTGAATACTCGCTAGTCAGCAGCTGACGTAGTCGGCGACCACCGTCGCTCATGTGCTGTCTGGCAGTAAACCAATTTCTGGCCGGTCCAACGCGGGGCGGCTATCTGGCGTTTTAGAGGTGAACAACGTGGAACTTTTATCCGGCGCTGAAATGGTCGTCCGCTTCTTGCGCGACGAAGGCGTTAAGTACATCTATGGCTATCCTGGCGGAGCCTTGCTGCACATCTACGATGCGCTGTTCAAGGAAAAGGACGTCACGCACATCCTCGTTCGCCACGAACAGGCCGCCACGCACATGGCCGATGGTTACGCCCGCGCGACCGGCAAAGCTGGCGTGGTGCTGGTGACCTCTGGCCCCGGCGCAACCAACGCCATCACCGGTATTGCCACCGCCTATATGGACTCGATCCCGATGGTGGTGATTTCCGGCCAGGTGCCGAGCACCATGGTCGGCACCGACGCCTTCCAGGAAACCGACATGATCGGTATCTCCCGGCCCATCGTGAAGCACAGCTTCATGATCAAGCATCCTTCGGAAATCCCCGAAGTGATGAAAAAAGCGTTCTATCTCGCTGAGTCTGGCCGCCCTGGACCGGTTGTCATCGACATCCCGAAGGATATGACCAACCCGGCCGAAAAATTCGAATACGTTTACCCGAAGAAAGCCAAGCTGCGTTCTTACAGCCCGGCGCTGCGTGGTCATTCGGGGCAGATCCGCAAGGCAGCGGAATTGCTCCTGTCAGCCAAACGGCCAATCATCTACGCAGGTGGTGGCGTGGTCATGGGCGGCGCCTCAGCGCAGCTGACCGAGCTGGCGAAGATGCTCAATCTGCCAGTAACCAACACTTTGATGGGGCTTGGTTGCTATCCGGGCAGCGACCGCCAGTTCGTCGGCATGCTTGGCATGCACGGCAGTTATACCGCCAACTTGGCAATGCATCACTCCGATGCGATTCTTGCTGTCGGCGCGCGTTTCGATGATCGCGTAATCAACGGTGCGACCAAATTCTGCCCGAACGCCAAGATCATTCACATCGACATCGATCCGGCCTCCATCTCAAAAACCATCAAGGCTGACATTCCGATCGTCGGACCGGTCGACAGTGTGCTCACCGAGATGGTCGCTATCGTCAAGGAAATCGGCCAGGCGCCGAATACCGAAACCATCGCGAGCTGGTGGAAGCAGATAGAAGAGTGGCGTGGCAGTCGCGGCCTATTTCCGTATGACAAGGGCGACGGCACTATCATCAAGCCGCAAGCGGTTATTGAAATGCTATGCGAAGTGACCAAGGGCGAGGCCTATGTTGCCTCTGACGTTGGTCAGCATCAGATGTTCGCTTCCCAGTACTACCGGTTCGACAAGCCCAACCGCTGGCTCAATTCCGGAGGCCTTGGCACCATGGGCTTCGGTTTCCCAGCGGCTATGGGCGCCAAGTTGAATTTCCCAGAGGCTGACGTTGCCTGTGTCACTGGTGAAGGCAGCATCCAGATGAATATTCAGGAATTGTCGACCTGCCTGCAGTACGACCTTCCAGTGAAAATCATCAACCTCAACAATGGCGCGCTGGGCATGGTCCGCCAGTGGCAGGACATGATGTACAGCAGCCGCTACTCGCACTCTTACATGGAGTCGCTGCCAGACTTCGTCAAGCTGGTCGAGGCTTATGGGCATGTGGGCATGCGCATCACCGATCTGAAGGATCTCAAGCCGAAGATGGAAGAGGCCTTCGCCATGAAAGATCGGCTGGTGTTCCTCGATATCGCCGTTGATACCAGCGAGCACGTCTATCCAATGCAAATCAAAGACGGCGCGATGCGCGATATGTGGCTCAGCAAGACGGAGCGGACCTGATCATGAGACACATTATTTCCCTTTTGATGGAAAACGAACCAGGCGCTTTGTCTCGTGTGGTCGGGCTGTTCTCGCAGCGCAACTACAACATCGAGAGCCTGACCGTCGCGCCAACCGAAGACCCAACGCTGTCGCGGTTGACCCTGACCACTGCAGGTCATGAGGAGGTGATCGAACAGATCACCAAGAACCTCAACAAGTTGATCGAGGTCGTCAAGTTGGTTGACCTGTCCGAGAGCGCGCACATCGAGCGCGAACTCATGCTGATCAAGGTAAAGGCAACCGGTGCACAGCGCGCCGAGGTCAAACGTACCACTGATATCTTCCGTGGGCAGATCGTCGACGTTACCTCCAATGTCTACACCATCCAACTCGCCGGCACGACCGACAAGCTGGACAGCTTCATCCAGGCCATCGGCACCACGTCGATTCTGGAAGTCGTGCGCAGCGGCGTCACCGGGATCTCCCGCGGCGACAAAGTGCTGAGCATCTAACACGATTTATCGAATGGCCCGAACGGCCAGCAACAGGGGTAATTCCATGAAAGTTTTCTACGACAAAGATTGTGACCTCTCCATCATCCAAGGCAAGAAGGTCGCGATCATCGGCTACGGCTCCCAGGGCCATGCGCATGCCTGCAACCTGAAAGATTCCGGTGTTGACGTGACTGTCGGACTACGTGCCGGCTCGCCTTCGGTTGCCAAGGCTGAAGCCCATGGTCTGAAAGTTGACAACGTGGCTGCCGCGGTTACTGCAGCTGACGTTGTGATGATCCTCACCCCGGACGAATTCCAGGGTCGCCTGTATAAGGACGAAATCGAGCCGAACCTGAAGAAGGGCGCAACCCTGGCGTTCGCTCATGGTTTCTCGATTCACTACAACCAGGTCGTACCTCGCGCTGATCTGGACGTGATCATGATCGCGCCGAAGGCCCCAGGCCACACCGTGCGTTCCGAATTCGTCAAGGGCGGTGGTATTCCTGACCTCATCGCCATCTACCAGGACGCTTCCGGTAATGCCAAGAACGTTGCGCTGTCCTACGCTTCCGGCGTTGGTGGTGGACGTACCGGCATCATCGAAACCACTTTCAAGGACGAAACTGAAACCGATCTGTTCGGTGAGCAGGCGGTCCTGTGCGGTGGTTGCGTCGAGTTGGTCAAGGCTGGCTTCGAGACTCTGGTCGAAGCTGGCTATGCGCCGGAAATGGCCTATTTCGAATGCTTGCATGAGCTGAAGCTGATCGTCGACTTGATGTTCGAAGGCGGCATCGCCAACATGAACTACTCGATTTCGAACAACGCTGAATACGGCGAATACGTGACTGGTCCGGAAGTCATCAACGCCGAATCCCGTGCCGCTATGCGCAACGCGCTCAAGCGTATTCAGGACGGCGAATACGCGAAGATGTTCATCACCGAAGGTGCGGCCAACTATCCATCAATGACCGCTTATCGCCGCAATAACGCTGCTCACGGCATTGAAGTGGTTGGTGAAAAGCTGCGTTCGATGATGCCGTGGATCGCTGCAAACAAGATCGTCGACAAGAGCAAGAACTGATAGCGGTTCTGCTTGGAAAGAACGCGGCCTAGGCCGCGTTCTTTCGTTATGCCTATTGGCATCTGGTATAAATCGATTGCTTGAAGCCCAGCTGAACCCGTGATCCTGGGGTCTGTCGAAATTATTCAAACCTGCTGTAAGGTAAATTGCATGAGTGAGCATCCCGAAGAGCCGAACAAGTCAGTCGAGCCGGAAAGCTTGCTGCCGATCGACGAGCATGTCGAAGAGATCCAGGATTCAGAGGGACGAAAGGTTCGTCACCGTGGGATCTACCTGCTTCCCAACCTGTTCACCACTGCCAATCTGTTCGCCGGCTTCTTCTGCATCATTACGGCCATCAATGGCAACTTCTACGTAGCGGCCGCGACGGTATTCGTGGCGATGGTGCTAGACAGTCTCGATGGACGAGTGGCGCGGCTGACTAACACGCAGAGTGCCTTCGGTGCTGAATATGATTCGCTGTCGGACATGGTCGCCTTTGGTCTGGCGCCGGCTGTTCTGGCGTATGAGTGGGCGCTATCAGGCTTGGGCAACGTAGGACTTACCATCGCGTTTATCTATGTTGCATGCGCCGCGTTGCGCCTCGCACGGTTTAACACTCAGATCGGCAAAGTCGACAAGCGCTGGTTTATCGGTTTGGCCAGCCCGGCTGCTGCGGGTGTGGTTGCCGGCTCGGTATGGGCGGTATGGGCGTTGGACGAGCCGGGTATTCGGGGCGTGGATTTGCCGATCGCAGTGGTGATGCTGTTTGCGCTGCTGGTCGCCACGGCTGGCCTGCTGATGGTCAGTAATATCAAGTACTACAGTTTCAAGGACCTCGATCTCAAAGGTCGGGTGCCCTTCGTGGCGATCCTGGTGGTAGTTCTGGTTTTCGCGGTGGTGTTCAGCGATCCGCCGCGCATTTTGCTGTTGATTTTCCTTGCCTACGCCGTCTCCGGACCCGTGCAGTTCTTGATGCGTCGTCGTAAGCGCATCGAAAGTTGATTTCTCCGGTGATCCGCTGTCTATTGAATGGCCCAGGCCTTAGGCAGCGGAGCACATCATGCTTATCAAGATTCCTCGTCGCAGCGATTGCCGTGAATCCGAGGTAACGCCCGAAGCGCTTTATCTGAATCGCCGGCAGACATTGCAGCTGACTGCGATCTCGGTCGCCTGCGCGGGCTTCCCGCTGATGGCGCACGCGCAGGAATGGCGATACGAAGGGGTGGACGCGGCAGATGCTCCTGCTTGGTTCGATGCCAAGGGGGATAAAGCGCGTTGGGAAGCCGTCGTCGCGAAAGGTGAAGCCATCACTCCCTATCGCGATGCTACGCACTACAACAACTTCTATGAATTCGGCCCGGACAAGGGCGACCCCGCGGCTCATGCCCCCAAGCTAGTCACCGAACCCTGGACGGTCATGGTCGATGGCGAAGTAGCGAACCCGGGGACCTACTCCGTCGAGGATCTGTTTGCCGCGCCCCGGCTTGAGGAGCGTATTTATCGCTTGCGCTGCGTCGAGGCGTGGTCGATGGTCATTCCGTGGCTGGGCTTTCCGCTAGCTGAACTGATCCGTCGCCTCGAGCCGACCTCCAACGCAAAGTTTGTTCGTTTCGAGACTCTGGCCAGGCCTGAACAGATGCCGGGAATGCGTGCCGGTCTTTCACTGATTGGCTGGCCCTACATTGAGGGGCTGAGAATGGATGAAGCGATGCATCCGCTGAGTTTGATGACGGTCGGCATGTATGGTCGCGTGCTGCCAAACCAGAACGGCGCGCCCCTTCGCCTGATTGTTCCATGGAAGTATGGCTTCAAGAGCATCAAGTCCATTGTGCGCATCAGCTTCGTTCGGGAGCAGCCGGCAACCACCTGGCAGACGATGGCGCCTCAGGAATATGGTTTTTATGCCAACGTGAATCCGGACGTCTCCCATCCGCGGTGGTCCCAGGCGAGGGAGCGACGACTGCCCGGTAGTTTGTTCAGTCCCAACGTAAGGGCAACGCTCGCATTCAATGGATACGCCGATGAAGTTTCGAGCCTGTACGCCGGAATGGATCTGAGCAAGGACTATTGATGCGCTACCCATGGCGGCGGTTGTTGTTGTTTCTGGCCGCGGCGAGCGTGCCTTGCTATTGGCTGTACCTGGGGACTATCGCGGCATTGGGACCCGACCCTGGCAAGGTGCTGGTGGACAACCTGGGGGAAGGCGCTCTGGTGATGCTGCTGTGCTCGCTGGCGATGACGCCGTTGCAGCGACTCACAGCCTGGTCCGGATGGGTCGTATTCCGTCGCCAGCTTGGGCTGTGGTCGTTCGCCTATGCAGTGCTGCACGTCTCGGCCTATCTGTATTTTCTCCTGGGGCTCGACTTCACCGGCTTCACGGCTGAGCTCGTCGAACGGCCCTATATCGCCGCGGGCGCGATTGCGCTGATGGGGTTGTCGGCGCTCGCCGCTACGTCCAACGGTGGGAGCATGCGCAAGCTGGGCAAGCGCTGGAAGAAACTGCATCGGGTCGTTTATCCGATTGTCCTGATCGTGCTGCTGCACATGCTATGGGTCGTGCGAGCCGATGCTGGACGCTGGGCGCTTTACGCCACGGTTGCTGCTGTCCTGCTGTTGGCACGGTTGCCATCGGTAGAAAGAAAGCTCGCTGGCCGCGGCAGGGCGAAGCGAGTGCGATCTATTGATTGAAACAAAACTGAAAACAACCGTTGACGTGGTTTTCTGAG
>NZ_JAMOIH010000015.1 GCF_024448955.1 Stutzerimonas stutzeri | reverse complement strand
AAAAAACAGGCTCCGGCGCGGCCGCGTACGAAACGGGAACAGACCCTAATGCGGTTTGGGTTTACCGACGAGCGTCAGACTTGCCCGTATTGCTGGCCGTGGCGCAACCAGCGCTCCAGCAGTGGGCTGACATGCTGCGGCCAGCGCGCCAGCAATACCTGCGCAGCGTCACGTACGGCGGGTAACAAATCGGCGTCGCGCATCAGGTCGGCGACCTTGAATTGCAGCAGGCCGGTCTGGCGGGTGCCGAGCATTTCGCCGGGGCCGCGCAGTTCCAGATCTTTTTCGGCGATGACGAAACCGTCATTAGTGTCGCGCATGATCGCCAGGCGCTGACGACCGATCTGCGACAGAGGCGGGTGATAGAGCAGCACACAATGGCTGGCGGCGCTGCCCCGGCCGACCCGCCCGCGCAGCTGGTGCAGCTGGGCCAGGCCCAGGCGCTCGGGATTCTCGATGATCATCAGACTGGCGTTGGGCACGTCTACCCCGACCTCGATCACCGTGGTGGCGACCAGAAGTTGCAGGCGGCCTTCCTTGAACTCCAACATTACCGCGGCCTTTTCGGCGGGCTTCATGCGGCCGTGGATCAGCCCGACGTTGAGCCCGCCCAGCGCGGCCGACAGGTCCTCGAAGGTGGTTTCGGCGGCTTGGCAGGTGAGTTCTTCCGATTCCTCGATCAGGGTGCAGACCCAGTAGGCCTGGCGGCCTTCGTTGCAGGCGGCGCGCACCCGCTCGATGACTTCCACGCGGCGGCTGTCGGCGATCACCAGAGTGTTCACCGGCGTGCGGCCCGGCGGCAGTTCGTCGAGGATCGAGGTATCCAGGTCGGCGTAGGCGCTCATCGCCAGGGTGCGCGGGATGGGCGTGGCGGTCATGATCAGCTGATGCGGGCACAGTCGGCCGTCGATCCCCTTCTGCCGTAGCGCCAGGCGCTGCTGTACGCCGAAGCGGTGCTGTTCGTCGATGATCACCAGCGCCAGCTTGCGAAAGCGCACCTCGTCTTGGAACAACGCATGGGTGCCGACCACCATCGGACAGCCACTGGCGATCTGTTCCAAGGCCGCAACGCGGGCCTTGCCCTTGAGCTTGCCGGCCAGCCAGGCGACCTCGATGCCCAGGGGTTCGAGCCATTTGCAGAAGGTGATGAAATGCTGCTCGGCAAGAATTTCGGTGGGAGCCATCAGCGCCACCTGATAGCCAGCTTCCAGCGCCTGTAGCGCGGCCAGCGCGGCGACCACTGTCTTGCCGGCACCGACGTCGCCCTGCACCAGGCGCAGCATGGGTTCGTCCTGGGCCAGATCGTAGGCGATCTCCGCACCAACGCGCTGCTGCGCCCCGGTGGGCTGGAAGCCGAGGTTGGCCAGGTAGCGTTGCGGCAATGTGCGCGCCGGTGGCAGCTGCGGTGCCTGTTGCGCGCGGACGCTTTCGCGCAGGCGCTGTAGTGACAGCTGATGGGTCAGCAGTTCCTCGAATGCCAAGCGATGCTGGGCCCAGTGGCGGCCCTCGGCGAGTTCCTCCAGGTCAGCATCCGGCGGCGGTCGGTGCAGGTAGCGGATGGCTTCGTCGAGCTTCGACAATCGGTAGTCGCGCGACAGCTCTTCGGGCAGCCAGTCGGGCAGGCTGTGCGGGCCGAGACGGGTCAGCGCCTGTTCGCTGAGATTGCGCAGGCGCTGCTGGGTCAGGCCTTCGGTGGTCGGGTAGATAGGCGTCAGGGTCTGCTCGACCGGCGCTGGCTCACCGGTCAAAGCGCGGTATTCGGGATGGTAGATTTCCAGCCCCGAAGCACCCGGTCGCGCCTCGCCATAGCAACGCAGCTGGGTGCCGCGCTTCATGGCTTCCTTCTGGGCGTTGCTGAAGTGATAGAAGCGCAGGCTCAGCGTGCCGCTGCCGTCCTGCAGGCGCACCAGCAGGCTGCGCCGGCGGCCCATGACGATGTCGGCGCCGGTCACGACGCCTTCGATCACGGCATCCTGGCCGGGGCGCAGCGCGCCGATAGGCACCACGCGGGTGCGGTCCTGATAGCGCAACGGCAGGTGGAACAGTACGTCCTGCAGGGTTTCCAGGCCGACTTTGGCGAGCTTTTCGGCCAGTGCCGCGCCGACGCCCTTGAGTGCGGTGACCGGGACGGCCGCAAGCTCGCTCATGGGCTCAGACGTTCGCGACCGGTGGTTTGGCGACCGAGCACAGGCGGATGGAGTCGGCCAGCACCTCGATGGCCCGCGGGCGCGGGAAGCTGGCGCGCCAGGCGATCGCCACGGTGCGGAAGGGCACCGGCGGCGTCAGCGGCCGGATATCCAACACGCCGGCCGAATAATGATGGCTGTCGACCGCCGACAGCGGCAGGATCGACACGCCCAGGCCCGAGGCGACCATATGGCGGATGGTTTCCAGCGACGAGGACTCCACCGTGGTGTGGGTCGGCGCCTCGCCCTTGCGGGTGGTCGGGCAAGCTTCGAGCACCTGATCGCGGAAGCAATGGCCTTCGCCGAGCAGCAGCAGGCTCTTGTCGTTGAGCATTTCGGCGTCGATGGTTTCTTTCTTGGACCACGAATGGTTGGCCGGCATCAGCACGTAGAACGGCTCGTCGTACAGCGGCAGCGTCAGTACGTCGGCTTCCTGGAAGGGCAGCGCGATGATGATGGCGTCCAGCTCGCCGGTGCGCAGCTTGTCGCGCAGCACGTGGGTGAAGTTTTCTTCGATATACAGCGGCATGTCCGGCGCCACGCGGTGCAGCTGCGGGATCAGATGCGGAAACATGTAGGGGCCGACGGTATAGATGGCACCGACCTTGAGCGGCGCGGCCAGCTGGTTCTTGCCCGCTTGAGCCAGTTCACGGATGCTCTGCGCCTGCTCCAGCACCTTCTGCGCCTGGGTGACGATGCCTTCGCCCACCGGCGTCAGCCGCACCGCGCTCTTGGTCCGCTCGAAGATCAGCACGCCGAGCTCGTCCTCCAGCTTCTTCACTCCCACCGAGAGGGTGGGCTGGCTGACGTGGCAGCGTTCGGCGGCGCGGCCGAAGTGTGATTCCTGGGCGAGCGTGACGATATAGCGCAGTTCGGTCAGTGTCATAGCGAGTTTCCATCAGAGTGCCGGCTAGCATAGCCTTTGCTCGTGTTCGAACCAACTGGCCAATAGCCGTTCAGTGCAAGCTGATCAGCGGCCAAGCCACGGCAGCGTTACACTCAGGCAAGGCGGGCCGATTGGGTGGTCCGCAACGGTTAAGGAGTAACCGACCATGGCAAATCGTCCTTCGGTAATGATCGCCGGCTGCGGTGATATTGGCGTTCGTCTTGGGCTGCAACTGAGCAGAGCGGGCTGGACGGTCTACGGCCTACGTCGTCAGGCAGCGAGCCTGCCGGTGCCGATCCTGCCGGTCAAAGGCGATCTGGCTTCCGTCCAGGTTCCGCGCAGTTGGCCCAACGGGACGCTGGACTATCTGGTTTACGCCGCATCGGCCAGCCAGCACGACGAACCGGGCTACCGCGCCGCCTATGTCGATGGGCTGCGCAACGCGCTCGGCTGGCTGCAACAGCGCGGCCAGCGGCCCAAGCGCTTGATCTTCCTCTCCAGCACCGGCGTCTATGCGCAGAACCAGGGGGAATGGATCGACGAAACCTCACCCACCGAGCCCGCCGGCTACACCGGGCAGGTGATGCTCGAAGCCGAGCGGCTAGCGCTTGGTAGCGGCATTCCGACCACGCTGGTGCGGATGGCCGGGCTTTACGACCCGGACCGCCCGTGGATGCAGAATCAGGTCCGCGCGGGCTTGCGAGTCGATCGCGACCCGCCGCAGTACAGCAACCGCATTCATCGCGACGACGCCGCCGCGCTTCTGGCCTGTCTGCTCCAGACCGATCTGCGTGGAGGTGATCTGCAGGACTGCTATCTGGGCGTCGACGACGACCCGGCGCCACTGCATGAAGTCATCGACTGGCTACGCGAGCGACTCGGTGTCACCCATTGGGCGGAGCAGACGATGACGCGCCGGGCCGGCAGCAAGCGCTGCAGCAATGCCCGCGCGCGGGCGCTGGGCTGGACTCCGCACTATTCGAGCTATCGCAACGGCTACGCCAGCGTCCGTCCCGGCAAGGGTTGAGCCGCAGCCACAACAACAGCCCGTCGGTGTTTTGGCCATCATTGCGACATTTCAGGCAACTCTGGCGGCGCGGCGCTTACTAAAAATTTGTTAGCACGCACGCCGCGCGCCCTGCCATATGGCGGCAGTCGGGTCAGGAGCAGCTGCCGCCCCAGCGGCGATCAATCAGGAAGAACCACCACGGCGGCGTTTTCGAACACCGAACCAGGAGATTTTTCATGAGAGCCCTACGCTGGCACGGCAAGCACGATATTCGCTGTGACAACCACGTCCCCGACCCCACCATCGAGGACCCGCGCGACGCCATCATCAAGGTCAGTTCCTGTGCCATCTGCGGCTCGGACCTGCACCTCTACGACGGCTTCATGCCTGGCATGAAGCACGGCGACATCATGGGTCACGAGTTCATGGGCGAGGTGATGGAGGTCGGCTCGGCCAACAAAAAGCTCAAGGTCGGCGACCGCGTGGTGGTGCCCTTCACCATCGTCTGTGGTGAATGCGATCAGTGCCGGCGTGGTAATTTCTCGGTGTGCGAGCGCACCAACCGCAACAAGGACGTCGCAGACAAGGTCTTCGGCCATACCACTGCGGGTCTCTATGGCTACACCCACCTTACCGGCGGCTACGCTGGCGGGCAGGCTGAGTTCGTCCGCGTGCCGTATGCCGATGTCGGCCCGGTGGTCGTCCCCGACGGCATGACCGATGAGCAGGTGCTGTTTCTCGGTGACATCCTGCCCACCGGGTGGCAGGCCGCGGCGCAGTGCGATATCCAGCCCACCGATACCGTAGCCGTGTGGGGCGCAGGGCCGGTCGGTCAGTTCGCCATCCGCAGCGCGATCATGATGGGCGCCGAACAAGTGATCTGCATCGACAACGTCCCCGAACGGCTGTCCATGGCCCGAGCCGGCGGCGCTATCACCATCAACTTCGATGAGGAGAGCGTGCTCGAGCGGCTCAAGGAGCTGACCCGTGGCAAAGGCCCGGAAAAGTGCATCGACTCTGTCGGTATGGAGGCACACGCCGCGCGCTCCATCGACTCCATGTACGACCGTGCCAAGCAGGCACTGATGATGGAGACCGACCGCCCGCACGTGCTACGCGAAATGATCTACGTCTGCCGTCCGGCGGGCATCATCTCCATCCCCGGCGTCTACGGCGGGCTGATCGACAAGATCCCGTTCGGCGCGGCGATGAACAAGGGGCTGACCTTCCGCATGGGCCAGACCCACGTCAATCGTTGGACTGACGACCTGCTCAAGCGCATCCAGGAAGGCCAGATCGATCCGTCCTTCGTCATCACTCACAGCGTCAGCCTCGAACAGGGGCCGGAAATGTACAAGACCTTCCGCGACAAGCACGACGGCTGCATCAAGGTCGTTCTCAAGCCCTGAGGGCTTCGCTCCGCTTCCCTGCTCCAGGGAAGCGGGCGGCTTCTCCACGCCCCGAGGAGGGACTGATCCATGAGCGTTCCACATCGAGTAACCCGTACCAATCATTCGGCCCGTACGCTGGCCCGTGGCCTTGGCTGGTTCAGTATCGGACTGGGCCTGGCCGAAGTGCTGATGCCCGGCAAGCTCGCTCGCTTTCTCGGCGTGCCCGGCAACGAGGGGCTGATTCGCGCATGCGGCGCGCGCGAAATCGTCACAGGTGTCGGGCTGTTGCTGACGGACGATCCCAAGCCCTGGATCTATGCCCGTATCGGCGGTGATGCGCTGGATCTGGCCGGGCTTGGGCTGAGCATCGAGAAGGGCACCGAACAGGTTAACGCCGCTTTGGCCACTGGTGCGGTCGTGGGCGTTACCGCGCTGGACCTGGCCTGCGCCAAGGGGCTTGGTGAGGAGGAGCAGGTGGTCACTGAATGGGATTACAGCGATCGCAGTGGCTTCCCTGAGACGCCCGATTCCATGCGTGGGCGGGTCGAGGCGGAATTTGCGGCCATGCGGGCGGAGCCAAATGGTTACAGCCCCTCGACCATGCTGCACTGAGGTTTGCTGATCTGCAGGGTGTTCTGGCACTGCGAGTGCCAGTCGCTCCAGAGGCTGAGCCGAGTGCCAAAAGGCTTCATCGCCAAGCGGCAGCACAGCGTGCCCTCGGAAAAGGCGTAGCGCGCAGTCGACAGGTATCGCCAATCGCGTTGACCACGCAGTATCAGCACCTATCGCATCAGGCGCGCGCTTTAGAGGCCTGGTCAGGTTCTTGGCAAAATCGGCATATAGTTCTTGCACAGCTGTCTCGCTGTGCACATCGACTTGCGCTAGTCATTTCCCGAATTGGGAAGTTGACGAACATTACCTCCTCAACGTATGAGATGAGTGCTGTCAGCTGAGCAATTGACGGCGTTCTGCACTGCCTGCCCTGCAAGCACGCGGACGCGTGGACAGCGGGCCATACCGGGTCCGGCAACGAGTATCCGGACGTGGCCTGGCTGGTCACCTGAGCTCGATAACAAGAACAGACTCAACTAAGGTCGATGCAATCCACAGGAGCGATTCAATGTCAGCGATTCCACTGCCAAGGGGTGAGGCGGTCGTCGAGAGCGATGCCGAAAAAGCAATCTTCTCGAAGATTAACTGGCACATCCTGCCGCTATTGCTGGTTGCCTACTGCTTCGCCTACATAGATCGCATCAACATTGGATTCGCGCAGCTTCAGATGAAGAATGACCTGTACTTCAGCGATCATGTCTTCGCCCTTGGTGCCGGCCTGTTCTTCGTCGGTTATTTCCTATTCGAGGTACCCAGCAACCTGATGCTGGAGAAGATCGGCGCGCGCAAGACGATCCTGCGCATCATGCTGTGCTGGGGTGCCTGCGCCACGGCCATGGCCTGGGTCACGACACCGTGGCAGTTCTATGTGCTGCGCTTTCTCCTAGGAGCGTTCGAGGCCGGCTTCTTTCCTGGCGCGATTCTCTACTTCACGTTCTGGTATCCGCCTGCGCGGCGGGGAAGGGTCATCGCTACCTTCATGACGGCCACCGCCATCGCAGGTATTCTCATCGGGCCGCTCAACGGAGCCCTGATGAAGTTCGGCCAGGGCGTCTTGGGCTACCACGGCTGGCAGTGGATGTTCATTGCCAACGGTGCTCCCTGTCTCCTGATCGGCGTGCTTGCCTATCTCCTGCTGAGCGATGGCCCGGAGAAGGCATCGTGGCTGACGGACCAGGAAAAGAAGATATTGACCGAACGCTTGGCAAGGGACCGCGTAGCATCGACCTCCGGTGGCCATAGCGCTCTGCGCACGCTTCTCAGCGACCCGAAGATCTATGTGCTCTCCACCGTCTACTTCCTCATGAGCGGCGCGGTCTATGCGCTGCTGTTCTGGGCGCCCACGATGATCGCGAGCTGGGGCGTAAACGACGTGTTCCATGTCGGCCTGCTCAAGGCTCTTCCCAATATCGTCGGTGCCATCGGTATGGTGCTCATCGGGCTAAGCTCGGACCGCATGAACGATCGGCGCTGGCATTATGTTTTTTGCGTTGGCTTGATTGCGGCCAACTTCGTGGCCATGGGGTTCGCCAATAACGATTTGGTGTCGTCCATGATCTTCTATTGCATTGCGTCGATCGGTATCGCGTCGCTCACCCCCTTGTTCTTCGCCTTCGTTAGCGAATATCTATCGAAGGAAACGGCGGCAGGCGGAATCGCCCTCATCAGCTCGCTGGGGAACCTCGGGCCCGCAATAACCCCGTCCATCAGTACCTGGATATTGAGTTCCACAGGCCAGAACAGATACAGCCTCTTCTTTATCGTCTCGTTGTATGTCATGGCGGCCATCATCATGGCCGTTGTGGCACGTCCAAAGAATAAGGGCCTCGGTTGGTCGGCTCAGCCTATTTAAGGCGCAAGCAGCCGATTCCCGTCCGGGACTGAATAAGCGCTGACTTAGGATGGTTAGTTCGCCGCAGGGATGGTCCAGACCTGCAGACGTTCCCTGAACCTCTTCAGCGCGAGGTGTTTGTCATGAGGTCGAGGCGCTGGATATCGCTGAACGCCTCCTGGACAAATGAAAGCGTGAGTAGAGCTTGAAAGCGCTTCCGATCACCCGCGAAGAGCCATTTTTGCTAAGGTTTGCCGCCATCTATTCCGACCGAACCGCCGTTCCCGCGCCGCCAACCTACTGTCGGTGAGCCTGCCATAGAGAAACCATGTCCGCCGTAGTTAATGTCGTCCTGCCGGTCTTCGCGCTCATCTTCCTCGGGTATCTGTGCCGCCGCACCGGCCGCATGGGGCCGAGCGGTGCGTCCGAACTCAATCGTTTCGTCGTCTGGCTGGGGCTGCCCGCGCTGTTGTTCAGCGTCATCGCGACGTCTACCTGGGAGCAGCTCTGGCAGCCCGGCTTTATCGTCGCCTTCACGGTGGGCTGCCTCGGTGTGTTCGCTTTCACCCTGGGCTATCGACTGCTGCAGAAGCAGCCGCTAGTCGATGCCAGCCTGGATGCGCTGGGCGCGTCCTACGCCAACACCGGCTACGTCGGCATTCCGCTGTGCATGCTGGTACTCGGTGACGAAGCGTTGCAGCCGGCCATGGTGGCGTCGATCATCGTCGTCTGTGTGCTGTTCGCCATTGCCCTGGCCTGTGTAGAAACCGGACTGCACGCCGGGCAGGGCTTCACGCGTACGCTGGGCAAGGTCAGCGGCGCGCTGCTGCGCAATCCACTGGTGGTGGCACCGCTGCTGGGTGGCGTCTGGGCTGCGAGCGGGTTGGTGTTGCCGGTGCCGCTGGCGACCTTGCTCGACTTGCTGGGCGCGGCGGCTGCGCCCTGCGCATTGGTATCGCTGGGACTGTTTCTGGCCCAGCCGCAGCCTGGCGGCAAGGTTACGGGCGTCTGGCCGCTGGTGGCGTTGAAGCTGGTGGTGCAGCCGCTGATCACCTGGTATCTGGCATTCCAGGTG
This sequence comes from Stutzerimonas stutzeri, assembly GCF_024448955.1. Lineage (GTDB taxonomy): Bacteria > Pseudomonadota > Gammaproteobacteria > Pseudomonadales > Pseudomonadaceae > Stutzerimonas > Stutzerimonas stutzeri_AQ. The sequence goes on along the minus strand of NZ_JAMOIH010000015.1, from coordinate 119,258 downwards.
TTCGAGCTCCCAACCCTGTGGGCCTATTCGGCGTTGTTGCTGAGTGCGCTGCCCACCGGCACCGGTCCCTACATGCTCGCCGAATTCTATGGTCGCGAGGCGTCACGGGTGTCGCGGGTGGTGCTGTACTCGACGCTCGGCTCGCTGATCACGCTGTCGGTGTGCCTGGTGCTGCTGCCAGTCTGAGCCGAGCGCTTACGATTGATGGGTTGCACCCATCCACGGACTCAGCCACTGGCCGACTCGTAGGAAGGGCGCACTCCATCAATCCAAACTGAGGCTTCGCGTCGATCACCTTGCCGGCCGGGTCACTTCCAGCACCACGGCGGCAATCCGGTCGCATTCGGCGTAGACGCCGTCGAGCAACTCCTCGCCAAATACGTCCGGATCGACTTCACGGTAGGTCCATTGCAGGTCGCGGCCTTCGAGACGCTGGCTGACCTCCCGAAGGAAAGGGTCCTTATTGCCGACCATCGCCACGCCGGTATAGAGCAGCAGCGTGCCGCACGGGGCGAGGCGTTCCAGCGCGCTGTCGAAGATTGCCAGCGACAGCCCTGCGCCCAACGGCCCGCCGCCATGGCGATAGGCGCGCTCGCCGGGGTCGATCAGATAGGGCGGGTTGGCCAGGATCAGATCGAACTCCCCGTCGACATCCTTGAGCAGGTCGCTGTGCTGGGCCCGCAGATTGTCTGCACCGGCCAGCGCCGCGTTGATGCGCGTCAGGCGTAGCGCGGACGGATTGATGTCCACCGCCAGCACTTCGGCCTGCGGTCGAGCCAGTGCGGTGAGCACCGCGCCGGCACCGGAGCCACAACCGATGTCCACCACACGGCAGATATTGCCGGGATGGTTATTCAGGTGCGCCTGAATGGCGTTGGCGAACCGGTAGGTGTCCGGGCCGAAGAACACCGCGTCCGGGGCGTCGGTGGGGTATGCCGAGTGCACGAACAGCTGGCCATCCAGGCTCGACAGCCGTATCCGGCTGCGCCAGCGCGAGTCGCTGGGTGCCAGCACGCCGGCCTGATCCATCAGACTGAACAGCGCCGGTGGCAACAGCTCATGCTGGAACGGTCGGCTCCAGCCGAAGACGCCGCACAGATCCTTGGCCAGTGCGTTATCGATTCGCTGGTTGACCCGTTCGTGGGTCAGCGGAGTGGGGGTGATGAAGTGATAGCCGCGCTCGCGCAGCGCCTGAGCCATGTGCAGCAGCGCACGGTCCTGGGCATTTTCCAGCGTCATGGGATTCCCTGGCGAATTCGCCTCAGTTGAACGGTTTCAGTTGAAAAGTCCGGTGAAGATTCTGGTGGCCAGCAGGCCGGCGGCGCTGTGGTGGCGCGCCGGAGACAGCAAGGGCAACAGGTGACGCATGCGAGCGTCACGATTGGGTAGTTGCGCCAGCTGCTGTTCCAGCAGTTGCGTTTCCTGATCGAAATCGCTGACCGTTTGGTTCCGATCCTGCACTAGTGCTGGCTTGGCCGGACGTTCGTTGGCCATCTGTCGACGACCGCTGAACTGACTCTGGCGCTGCGCCAACGCGGGGTGCGGCTTGCCGCGGGTCGATGGCTGTTCGGCCAGCCAGTCGCCGGCAATCCAGTCGTGAATCAGCTGCTGTTCGTGGGCGCTGAACACCCCGAACATGGGGCCCTGTTCGCCGGCCATCAACTGCCAGAAGCGGCTGTGCGGCGGGTCTTCATGGCGCTTGATCCAGCCACGGCGCTGCAGAGTGTCGAGAAATTGCGGGATCTGCTCCGGCTCGGCCAACCATTGATTCACCGTGCGGCCATCGAAGCGGCAATAGTCCGAATGCACGAACTGCCCGACGCCGGCTTTTTTTTCCAGCACACGCAGCACTTCCTGCTCGGCATCGAAACCGGCAATCACCGATAGCGTGCTGGCGCCAAGCTCGTTGAGGCGGTAACCGTTGATGACGCGACGATAGAATTGCTCGCTGTCACCAATCTGTGGCCAAGCCGCCAGCAGACCCTGTATGGCTTTCTTCGCGTGGCCATTGTCGGCGTTGTCCACGGTGACATGCAGGGTGAAGTAATAGGGATCGATGCCCAGTTCGGTGAGTTCGTACGAACTGATCAGCAGATGCAGCGGCAACTGTTCGTAACCGAGATTGAAGCCGATCACCTCGGGCAGGAAATGCTCGGCGTGTTCGGCCAGCGCCAGCTGGATCGCGCCCTGGACGAAGTTCTCGTCATCCAGGTTCTGCCAGTCGTCGCAACCCTGGCTGGCGAGCAGCTTGCGATAGAGCACGACGTGATTCTTTTCCGGCTGGCCTTCGCCGAGTTCTTCGAGATAGGTCTGGATCAGGGCCGTGAAGCGCGCATCGTCCCAGCGCTGCAACAAACCGTAAAGCCAGGCGCCGTCGACCAGCTTGGTCGGCGCCACGCCTTGCAGAAAATGCAGCGCGTGGGCCTTGCTGGAGAAATAGCGGCGCGGTGCCCCGGCACGGCGCGCATCGAGATAGCTTTGATATTGGCCGCCGACGCTGGCGGTATGCGCTTCGAGCCATTCGCCGAGCCCTGCCGGGTCCGGCGGTAGATCGCAGGGCAGTGCCGCCGCGGTCTCCAACTGAGCGTTGAGATACTGCGCAGCGTCCGCGCGCACGCCCTCGCTGGCCGGCGTATCGAGCAGCGCGAAATAGAGCGCTCGGGACGGCGCTGCGATCTCGGGCGCAACGGGAGCGGCATCCATGGGTAGGCTTCGAGTCAGTTGCATAAGCTCACACAGCGGCAAAGGGGAAGACCCCAGATGCTGTTTTGGCCTTTGCCCAACCGGATAAGTTCAGCGCACCCGTCGAGTGGCCGGTCATCCCACAAGGCGGTTCTTCATGCAACTTCCGAGAGGCGTCGTCTTCCTACCTATTCAGAGCACGACGTTTCCAGCGAAACCAGAGGAGGTCCTCATGAACCCATCCGAACGCGGCAAGGAAAATCTCGACGCCATCACCGATCGCGACGACCAGCGAATCGACCGGGCCGACGGCAAAACCAATGGCGAAGCCGCTGGCGGCGACCGCAGCGACGTGCCCGGCGGCGCTTACAACGTACCGCCGAACATGGCCGACGAAGTCAGCGAAGACGACGCGCTGCGACACCGCAAACCGCAGAAGCCGGAGCGCTAACTGCTTGCGCGGAGTAGGTGCGGGCCTGAACTGCAGGGGAAAATATTTTCCCCTGCGCTTAATTTTCCGTGCGATCTGGTCGCCTGCTGCCCTTTACACCACGCCCGTCGCCGCGGCCGCGGTGACACCGGCTATTGCCGAACAAAGGACTGCAGAGTTTCGCCATGCGCCAACACAGCCGCCTTACCTTCCGTCATCTGAGCCGTATCCAGGTGACCAATCGTCTCAGCGGCGACCCCATGGGTTACATCGGCGATCTTTCCATCGGTGGTCTGCGGCTGGTGGCCAAACAGCCTCTGGTCATCGGCGGCTGCTATGAGATGTGTCTGCACGTGCCTGATCACGGCGAGCGGCTGCGCGAGGTCGATGTGGTGGTGATCTGCCAATGGGTGCGTAAGGATTCACGACGCGATTCGTTCGAGATGGGCTTTGCCCTAGACCGCCCTTGCCCCGCCTTCGTCGAGATGGTTGCGCAGCTGCTACCCAGGCGGCGCTAGCGATTGACCACCCTCGCCGGTAATGCGATCACAGCTGTACCGGGTCTTGCTCGCATCACAGATGCATGCACCGTCTCGGCCTCACGAACTCCTCGATTCAACATCTGTCGCACCTGTTCCAACGGCGCTCTTCGGCACGCCGAGCCTTGTGGTCGGCAACCATCGCAACCCAAAGGAGACGAGCATGACTTCACAGTGGATCGACATTTCCGCGCAGGATGGCAACAGCTTCAAGGGCTACCTCGCGCTGCCGCCGGCCGGACATGGCCCCGGCATCGTGCTGATTCAGGAAATCTTCGGTGTGAACGAACACATTCGATCGGTCGCCGATCAGTATGCGTCCGATGGCTACGTGGTATTGGCCCCTGATCTGTTCTGGCGCAGCGAGCCGGGCGTCCAGCTCGGTTATGGCGGCGACGACTGGGAACGCGCGTTCGCGCTGATGCAGGCACTGGACTTCAATCTGGCAATCGACGACCTGCGCCGCACCGCCGAAACCCTGCGTGGCCGCGACGACTGTAACGGACGCGTCGCTTCGGTGGGCTACTGCATGGGCGGGGTACTGTCGTTTTTGAGCGCCGCCAACGCCGGCGTTGATGCAGCTGTCTGCTACTACCCTGGCAGCATCGAAAAGCGTCTGGACCAGGCCGAGCGGATCACCTGCCCGACCTTGTTTCACTTCGCCGAAGAGGACGATCACATCGACAGCGATGCGGTCGCCGCCGTGCAGGAGAAAATGGCCCAGGTCGGCCAGGCGCAGATCGAGACCTATCCGGGCGTCGATCACGGCTTCAACTGCTGGGCACGGCCGGCTTACAACCAGAACGCCGCGGCACTCGCCCATGGGAGGACGCTGGTGTTTCTGGCGAACAGCTTGTAGTCCTGAAGCCTGTAAGGCGAATAAATTCGCCCTACAGGGTTGGTTAACCCAGCGTGCCGAGAATATTCACGCCGACGCGATCCGGAATTTCGTTCTGCGACAGCACATGCAGGCCCGGGCTGAACACCCGCGCGTAGCGCGACAGCAGCGGGCGCAGCTGCGGCATCACGGTGAGGATCGGCGGATGGCCATCCTTGCGCAGCTTTTCCTTTACCACCGGCATGCTGTTCTGCAGCTGGTTGAGCAGGCTCGGCTCCACCGGAATGTTGTCCAGGCTCACCTGGCCGGCCTGCTGGGCGATGGCCAGCGCGTTGAGCAGGGTGTTTTCCAGGGCGTTCTCCAGCACGAACACCGCCAGTTCGCGTCGATCGCCGGCAATCATCGAGACGATGCTGCGGCGCAGGGCATAACGCACATCGGCGGCCAGCAGCACCGGGTCCTTGGTGGTCTCGCTGCATTCGAGCAGGGTGCTTGCGATGGTTTCGATGTCGCGCAGCGGCACCTCTTCCAGCAGCAGTTGGCGGTAGACGCGCATTTGCTGGGTATAGGTCAGCGCCGCCTTTAGGCTTTCGGCGAGCTTGGGTGCTTGCACGGTGAGACGCTGCATCAGGTGCTCGACATCGTCGTGCTTGAACAGGTCCGGCAGATGCTCGCGCACCACCTTGTTCAGATGCGTGGCGACGACGCTGGCGCAGTCGATCACCTGGTAGCCGAGGTTCAGCGCACGGGATTTATCCGATGGCTGAATCCACACCACCTGCATCCGATACGCCGGGTCGGTGCCAAGAATGCCGTCGATTTCGCCATACAGCTCCGGCGAAGGAATCGCCATCAGGCGGTCGGCGTGCAGCTCGGCGCCGTCGATCTTCTCGCCGTTGATGTAGATGTCGTACTGCGAGGCTTTGAGCCGCAGGCTGTCGCGGATCTGGACTTCTGGCAGCAGGAAGCCCAGGTGCTCTGAGAGCGTCTGGCGCACGCCGCGCACCCGCGCCGGCAAGGGCGCACCGGAGGCTTCGTTGACCAGCCCGACAAGCTTGTAGCCCAGGGAAATCGACAGCCGCTCGACCAGTGGGATGTCTTCCCAGGCCAGGTTTTGCGCCTTTTCCTTGTCCATCGCCTGGCCGATGGCCTGGATTTCCTTGAGATCGGCGCCTGCAGCTGGAGGCTCCTGGAGCGAGACACGCCAGCCGATGAATGCGATCAGCGCGGCGAAGCCAATGAAGGCCAGGTGCGGCATACCCGGCACCATGCCGAGCACGAACAATATGCCAGCCACGGTGTACAGCGAGGCCGGGTTGGCCAACAGCTGTCGCTGCACCTGGCTGGTAATGTCGCTGGACTCGTTGATCCGGGTGACGATGATTGCCGCCGCGGTGGACAACAGCAGCGCCGGGATCTGCGCCACCAGGCCATCACCAATGGTCAGCAGGGCGTACTGCTTGAAGGCCTCGCCAGCCGCCAGATCATGGACGAACACGCCGATGGCGAAGCCACCGAATAGGTTGATCAGCAGGATCAGGATGCCGGCGATGGCATCGCCGCGAACGAACTTCGAGGCACCGTCCATTGCACCGTAGAAGTCGGCTTCCTTGGCCACTTCCTGGCGCCGCGCCTTGGCGTCTTCGTTGGTTAGCAGGCCGGCGTTGAGGTCGGCATCGATGGCCATCTGCTTGCCCGGCAGGGCGTCCAGGGTGAAGCGCGCAGTGACTTCGGAGATGCGCTCACCACCCTTGGTGATGACGATGAAGTTGATGATCATCAGGATGATGAACACCACCAGGCCGACGATGAAGTTGCCGCCGATCACCACCTCACCGAAGGCTTCGATCACCTTGCCCGCGGCGCCCGTGCCAGTATGACCTTCGAGCAGCACCACCCGCGTGGAGGCGACGTTGAGCGTCAGGCGCATCAGCGTGGTGATCAGGATCACCGTCGGAAACAGCGAGAAATCCAGCGGACTCTTCGACGACACACTGACCAGCAGTACCAGGATCGACATGGCAATGTTGAAGGTGAACAGCACGTCCAGCAGCTGCGGCGGCAGCGGCAGGATGATCATCGCCAGGATCGACAGGATGATCAGCGGGATCCCAATGCGTCCGCTGCTGAATGTCGGCGTCAGTTTCTGAATCAGGCTCATGATCGGGCTCGGTTGAACAGTTCTTCGGGAATATGGATGTCACTGGCCAGCTTGGGCTTGGCCCGCCGGCCCTGTTTCCAGGCCTTGAGCTGGAGAATGTAGGTCAGCACATGGGCCACCGCGGTGTAGAGCGGCGCCGGAATCTGCTGATTGACCTGCGTACTGAAGTAGATCGCCCGCGCCAGAGGCGGCAGTTCGACCACTTCCAGGCCATTGGCCTGGGCCAGCTTGCGGATATACAGCGCCGTCTCATCAACGCCACGGGCGATAACAAAGGGTGTTTCGGCCTTCTTCGGGTCGTACTTGAGCGCCACCGCGTAATGCGTCGGGTTGACGATCACCACGTCGGCATCCTTTATCACCCGGCTGATCTGGCGCTGGGCCAGCTGGCGTTGCAGCTGCTTGATACGCGCCTTCACCTCGGGGCGGCCTTCCTGGTTCTTGTGCTCTTCCTTGCGCTCCTGCTTGGTCATGCGCATTTTTTTCAGGAAAAAGAAGCGCTGCAGCGGAATGTCGATGAACGAGAACAGCACGAACACCAGCAGCAGCGAGATCGCCAGGTCGAAGGTCAGCGAGAAGGCGCTGCCGATGGCGTTGCTGATATCGCTGCGCTGCAGCGCGATCAGCTTCGGTGCGGCGTAATACAGCTGGCCGACGGCAATGCCCAGCAGCGCGCTGATCTTCAACAGCGACTTGAGCAGCTCGGTCCAGTTCTGCGCGCCGACCATCCTTCCCAGCCCGGTGATGGGATTGAGTTTGCTGAACTTGGGCGCGAAGTTCTTCGAGGCGAATACCCAACCGCCCGGCACCAGACCAAAGGCGATGACCAAGATCGGCGTGATCAGCAAGGGCAGCAGCACACTGATGAACACCAGCAGGTTATGCGTCAGGATGAGCTGGAGGTCATCGACACCCATCTCGCTTTTGTGAAAGTCGATGTACGAATAACTGAACGCCTGCTGCATGCCGTCGAAGAAGAAGCCGATGCTGAATTTGAGCACCAGCAGCGTCGCCAGCAGCGAGACGGTGGTGGCGACATCCTTCGAGCGGGTGACCTGGCCATCGTCGCGACTCTTCTTGAGTTTCTGCTCGGAGGCCTCTTCGGTCTTGTCTTGGGTACTGTTCTGCTCAGACATTGCGCCCGCTCCGCAGGATTTCGCCGATGTTGCCCAGCAGTTCACGGGTCAGGTGCAGGTAGGCTTCCGACAGGTTCGGCACGGTCAGGTAGATCAGCACCAATCCTGCGATGATCGCCATGGGGAAGCCCAGGGAGAACAGGTTCATCGCCGGCGAAATGCGGTTGAGCAGGCCGAAGCAGAACTGCACCAGCGTCATGCAAAAAACGATCGGCAGGGCGATCAGCAGCGCGGCGGAAATCACCCAGCTCAGCGACAGGGCGATGGTCTGTAGCCCGTCGAAATGGATGCCGCTGCCGATCGGCCAGAAGACGAAGCTCTGGTAGATGATGGTGACGATCACCAGATGCCCATCGGTGGCGAAAAACAGCAGCGCCAACAGGATGAAATACAGCTGATAGATGATCGACGCCGACGAGACCCCATTCATAGGATCGTTGAACACCGCCATGGACAGGCCCAGCTGCGTCGAGACGATATCGCCGATCAGGGTGAACACAGTGAACACCAGCATCAGCGCCAAGCCCAGTAGCAGGCCCATGGCGATCTGCTCGAAAGCCGTGAGAAGGCCCTTGAGCGACAGCGGGTCGATGGGTGCCGTCACCGGTAGCGCGGCGGTGAGCACCACCGTCAGGGCGATCGCCAGCAACACGCGCACTCGCACGCTGAGCGACTTGTGGCTGAACATCGGCGCCAGGCTGAACACGGCCATGATCCGGCAGAACGGCCACCAGTAGCCCAGCAACGACTGCAGGTACTGACCGACCTGCATGATGGGTTCGTTGCCCATGGCTAGCCGACCAGCCGCCCGGCTTGGGTGAAGGTTTCGATAAACAGATCGCTGAAGGTGCGCAGGATCCAGTGCCCGGCGAACACCAGCATGCCGAGGGTGATCAGCAGGCGCGGGAGGAAGCTCAGCATTTGTTCGTTGATCTGCGTTGCCGCCTGGAAAATGCTGATCAGCAGGCCGCCGAGCAGGCTCGGCACGACCAGCACGCAGACCACCAGCACGATGACATGGATCGCGTTGGAGATAATGTTGACGGCGGTGTCTGGGGTCAGCATGGGAGCACCTGGGAGGTGAGGGTGGTTCCGCCGCTCGGAACGGCAGTGAGTCTGCGTAGGAGCGAGGGGGATGCCGAGTCGTTGGCTCGCGATCCGGCCCTGGCGGCGCGTTCGTTGCTATATGACGCCGCGTGTTCCCAGACCGGCGCTACGAGGTGCGCCATCTGCAGTGGTTCCGACGCTTTTCGTAGAAGCGAGCTTGCTCGCGAGGCTTTTTGGCTTGAGCTTCGTGAGGTATGGCCTATTACCGGAGTTGCCCGAAGCATTGGTTTCGCCCTGCTGAGCGACTCACTTTTTTCAGTTGCCAAAAAAGTAAGCAAAAACGCTTGCCCCTGCATCCGGGTCTCGCTGCGCTCGACTTCCCTCGCTCCGGTGACATTCCAGGGGCCCGCGGCGACGGGCCATCCATGGCCCAACGCCGCTCTCGCGGCATCCATGCCGCTCAACCCCTTCCACGCCACCTGCGCTCGGCCTCCTGAAAGGGGCGATTCGGTGGCGTCTGATGGGCCGTGCAACGAAGCGGTTGCAGGAGCTAAACGTAGGGTGGGTAACGCGAAGCTTACCCACCGATTTTCATGGCTGGAGATAGCCTCCGGTCCCATTGTCGATCTCGGTGGAAAATGCTTCGCAGTTTTCCACCCTACAAAATTTTCGTTTTCGATCTGAGGCTGGGTCGAGACGCTTTTCCAGTTCTTCCGCCCACGAACCACCAGACGCCGCCGAACGCCCCTTTCAGATGGCCGAATGGAATCGCTGCGTAGAGGGGCGAGCGGCATGGATGCCGCGAGAGCCGTGAAGGGCCATGGATGGCCCTTGCGCGGCGACCCTCGGAGCAGCGATGGAATGAGGGAAGTCGAGCGCAGCGAGACCCGGATGTAGGGGCAAGCGTTTTTGGTTACTTTTTCGGCGTTTGGAAAAAGTGACTCGCCCAGCAGGGCGAAACCAATGTGCCGGCCCCGCACGGCAATGGGCCTCGGCCACCAAACCCAAAGCTCTAAAGCTTCGCGAGCAAGCTCGCTGCTACGAAAGCAGACGCGGCCAGCGTGCGCACAACCCGTTGCGTTCACTATAGCCACCTAAAACGGCTGCACGCTGGTCGTCAGCGTACCCATCAACAACGCCCAGCCATCCACCAATACAAAGATCATCAGCTTGAACGGCAGCGAGATCATCATCGGCGAGAGCATCATCATGCCCATTGCCATGAGTACGCTGGCGACCACCAGATCGATCACCAGAAACGGCACGAAAATCATGAAGCCCAACTGAAAGGCGGTCTTCAGCTCGCTGAGCACGAACGCCGGTAGCAGCAAGGAGAAATCCAGGTCTTCCAGATTCTCCGGCACCTCTTCGCCGGCCAACGCAACCATGGTCTCCAGCGAGGTCTTGTTGGTCTGCGCCAGCATGAAGCTCGAGAGACTGGTCTTGGAAACTTCCAACGCCTGCTCCAGGCTGATCTCGTCGTTCTGAAAGGGCTCGAAGGCGGTGCTGTGGATTTCCTGCCAGACCGGGCGCATCACCAGCAGGGTGACGATCAGTGCGATGCCGATCAGTACCTGGTTCGGCGGGCTCTGCTGCAGGCCGATGGCCTGCCGCAGGATAGCCAGCACGATGATGAAGCGGGTGAAGCAGGTCATCATCATCAACATCGCCGGCAGGAAGCCGAGCAAGGTCATGAGGATCAGAATCTGAATCTTGACCGAGAATTCCTGACCGTTCTCGGTATCGTTCAGGTTGAACAATGTGATCTCACCGCCGGCAGCCTGAGCCACCAGCGGGAACAGGCTGACCAGCACCAGGCACAGCAGCACCAGCCCGCGACGCAGTTTCATTGGGTCAGTGCATCCAGACTGGTGCCCGACAGTTCGACGATACGCAGGCCGTAGCTGCCATTCATCACCACCACTTCGGCCTTGGCGAACAGGGTGCCGTTGACCTTCACGTCCAGCGGCTCGCCGGCCACTTTGTCGAGCACGATGACGCTGCTGGTGTCGCACTCCATCAGTTCTTTCAGCGAGATTTCCGCCGAGGCCACTTCTAAGGTGACATTCACCGGGATCTTGCCGAAGAAGCTCAGGTCCTGGCGCGGTACCTGGGGCTGCGGGGTGGGGGCGACGGCTGACTCTTCGGCCGCGTCGAGGCTGAGGTCGCCCTCGTTGATGAGGTTCTCGAATTCGTTGTCGGACAGTTGACCGGTCATTGGGATTTCACGCTTTCAAGTGAAGTGAGGAACAAGGCGCCGTCTTCTTCAAAGACAGTCCCCCGGAAAAGCTTCTGCTGATTGATGCGCACCTCATAGCGATCCAGCGGACGCACCATGAGGATGTCGTTGAGCTGCAGGCCGAGTACCTGCGACAGCGGCATTTGCGCCGAGGCGACCACGCAGTCCAGGCGTACCGGAAGGTGCTTGATGTGATCGACCGGATTGCTGGTCAAACGAGTGGGCAACGGGCCGGCCAGCCGACTGGTCAGTTCATCGACCAGATCGGTATCCAGATGAATGAAAATCGATGAGCGGCTGTTGGTCAGATGGCTGATGTACTCAAACTCCGCCACGTACTCCCAGCTGGTTTCTTCGTAGTCATTTTCATAACGCTCGAGTTCGCCGAAGGTTTCACCGGACAATATCGAGCGAGCAAATATATAAGTCAGGTCGAGGCCCAGGCGATTACGCATCCGTTGTTCGGATGTGCTGATCGGCGGTGTGTCCTGGCTGGGTACGATAGTTCCGCCGTAATAACACTCGAGAGCTTCTGTAAGCAGGGCGCGATCAATGGAAAAACCGACCTTCCCCATCGGGGACCGATAGATGCAATCTGGCGGATTTTTATTGGGCTCCTGCACATCGACTTTGCTCAGTTCAAGGCTAATGCGGTAATTGCGCAGGAAGTAGTCACCAATCAAGCGCGGATTCTTGTTGGTGGTTTCTTTTATGAACTGAGGAATCTTGTGATGATGCCGGCCAAGCTTCTGCGGTTTCAATACAGTCAGGCTTTGGGCGGGCACGCCATGATGGACTTTGGAATTGCCAGACATGTTGTGTGCGGTATTTCCTGGTTCTTGTGCGATCGGCGAGCCGGCAACACGGGGTATAAGCAGAAGATTATTTGGCCAGGGCAGGATTTTGCGGCGCCCGAGATTCAGGCACGGCTCTAGCGTGCCGCCAGTCTAGGCATAGGCGCGAGGAAGGATTAAATCAATAAGTATCAAATGACCTTTTTTGAGATCACTTGCGAGCTTCTGATTTAATTTTAGCGGAACTGATTGGGCGGTTCCTGGAGGGCTTGTTAACGTGCGCGCATTGTTTCGGGGCAGTCAGCTATTGTTGGTCGTTCGTTCTGGGTGAGTTGGACAGGCAGGGCGACGGAAGTTCCGGAAAAGTTAAATATTTTTTCTTCGGCGAAATCCGGCGTTGTACTCGAGCGAGTCGGCAGGCGTGTCAGCGCCAAGGTGGTCACATTGAAAAGTGTTAGTCATGCAATGAACTACTCATGCGAAGAGCTATTTGCTCCGGCGTCGGCATCAGCGCGCAAGAAAGTCATCATTTTCGATAATGCTGCCGAGACGGGTAGTGACTTCCTTAATGCCGGGTTGCGCAAGGAAGGTTGCGCGGTCTTTTCCTATGCAAGTCTGAACGATCTGGACAATGCGGCGCTGAAAGATACCGCCCTGGTTTTTGTATTTATCGGCGGTGTGGAAGAACGAACTTTATATGCACAGGTTGAATCACTGATGCGGCGCGGCCGTAATATCAGTGTCATTCCGGTTGTGCAGTACGCGGATCAGGAGAAGGCCGCGACATTACTTGAGCTGGGGTGTGTGGATTACCTGCTGTCGCCGTTCAGCGACGGCCAGCTCAGCGCCCTGTTGCGCCGTCAGGAATACGCCGATGCAGCGCAAGAGAGCTTCGTAACCTGCTCTCAGGCTGGCCGTCGCCTGTTGGCCATGGCTCAGCGCGTATCGCTGACCCGCGCGCCGATTCTGATCACTGGCGAAACCGGCACTGGTAAGGAGCTGATGGCGCGTTACATCCATCGTTTCTCCGCCAACGCCGATGCTCCCTTCGTTGCGGTGAACTGTGCAGCCATTCCCGAACAGATGCTCGAATCCATCCTGTTCGGACATGAGAAGGGCGCCTTCACGGGTGCGGTGACAGCCCAGCCCGGCAAGTTCGAGCTGGCCAATGGCGGCACCTTGCTGCTCGACGAGATCGGCGAGCTACCGCTGGGCCTGCAAGCCAAGCTGCTGCGTGTGCTGCAAGAGCAGCGTGTCGAGCGCCTGGGCGGTCGCAAGGAAATCGAGCTTAACGTCCGAATCATTGCCGCGACCAACCGGGACCTGCAGGTGGAGGTCGCCGAAGGGCGCTTTCGCTCGGACCTGATGTTCCGTCTCGACGTGTTGCCGCTGCATATCAGCCCTCTACGCGAGCGTAAGGAAGACGTGCTTCCGCTGGCCCGCCGTTTCGTTGCCAAGTACGCGCCGCAGGAAGCCGGCGAAGAGCTGTTCACCAGCGATGCCTGCCGCGCCCTGTTGCAGCACGACTGGCCGGGCAATGCTCGCGAGCTGGAAAACACCGTGCAGCGCGCGCTGGTGCTGCGCAACGGCTTGTTCATCCAGCCGCAGGACTTGGGCCTGACGGCGCAGCCGCAGGCGGAGGTGCGTGCCGAACGCCCGCCGCAGCCCATCGTCGAGACGGGCAAGGCCGCCCTGCGTGCCAGTGGCAAGTGGGCCGAGTACCAGCACGTGATCGACACCATTCGCAGGTTCGACGGGCACAAGTCCAAGGCCGCCGCCAGCCTCGGCATGACCTCGCGCGCCCTGCGCTATCGCCTCAATGCCATGCGCGAGCAGGGCATCGAGCTGAATTTCTGATTTCGACGTATCAAGGGAGAGCCAGCGATGAGTTCAATCATGCAGGTACAGCAGGACATGCTGGGCCGGATGCAGCAGCTTGCGAATGTCGCCGAGGGCCCGGGCATCAAGCCAGCCAGCCAGCCGGCGCCGGACGCGGGCAACGTATTCATGGCGGCGATGCGTTCGGTGGATGCCCAGCAGCATCACGCCAGCGCGGCGGCGGCTGCGGTGGACAGCGGCAAGAGCGACGATCTGGTTGGCGCGATGATCGACAGCCAGAAGGCCAGCGTGTCGTTTTCCGCATTGCTGCAGGTACGCAACAAATTGACCACGGCGTTCGACGACGTCATGCGGATGCCGCTGTGATCGGCACAGAGAGCTAAGACGTGCTGCAGAAAATCAAAAGCAAGCTGCCCGCTGGTGGGCTGCAACTCGATCCGCGCGTGACTTTGGCCGGCATGGCGGTGATCGCCGCCGCGCTGGCCGTAGCCGTGGCTTTCTACCTGTGGCGCGACAACGGCTCGTTCCGCCCGCTGCATGGTGCTGGCGAAGCCTTTCCCGTGGCTGAAGTGATGCAGGTGCTCGACGGCGAGGCGGTGCAATACCGCATCCATCCGCAGAGTGGGCAGATTCTGGTGCGTGAGGATCAGCTGTCGCATGCGCGCATGCTGCTCGCCGCCAAGGGCGTGAAAGTGGCGCTGCCGGCCGGCTACGAGCTGTTCGACAAGGAGGAGCCGCTGGGCACCAGCCAGTTCGTTCAGGACGTGCGCCTCAAGCGCAGCCTGGAAGGCGAACTGGCGCGTACGGTGATGTCGCTCAAGGGCGTTCAGCACGCCCGCGTGCATCTGGCGCAGGAGGAGAACAGTTCCTTCGTGGTCAGCAAGCGTGCACCGGCCAAGGCGTCGGTGATGCTGCAGCTGGAACCCGGCTACAAGCTGGGCGCCGATCAGGTCGGCGCGATCGTCAATCTGGTCGCCGGCAGTGTGCCCAACCTCAAGCCCGAAGATGTCGGCGTTGTCGATCAGTACGGTGCGCTGCTCTCGCGCGGGCTGAACGTGGGCGGTGGCCCGGCGCAGAACTGGCAGGCCGTCGAGGACTACCAGCAGAAGGCGGTGGCCAACATCGAGCAGGTACTGGCGCCGGTGCTCGGAAGCGGCAATTACCGCATCAGCGTTGCCGCCGATATCGACTTCAGCCAGAAGGAAGAAACCTTCCAGTCCTTCGGAGACACCCCGCGCCTGCGTCGCGAAGTGCTGAGCAACGAAAGCGCGCTGGACCAGCTCGCACTGGGGATCCCCGGCTCGCTGGCCAACCGTCCTGTCGCGCCGCCGAAGGAAGGCGAAGCGCCGGCAGCGGACGGCGCCGAGACCAAGGGTGCGACCTCGCTGCGTGAAGAGTCGACCCGTCAGTTGGACTATGACCAGAGCGTGGTGCATGTGAAGCACGCAGGTTTTGCCCTGCGCCAGCAGAGTGTGGCGGTGGTGCTCAACGCCGAGGCTGCGCCCGAAGGCGGCTGGAGCGAGGAAGCCCGGGCCGAATTGGAGGCGATGGTGCGCAGCGCAGTCGGCTTCAAGCAGGAGCGTGGTGATTTGCTCACGCTTAGCGTACTGCCCTTCGCCGCTGTGGAGACCACCGCTGCCGAGGTGCCCTGGTGGGAGAATAACCAAGTGCATGCCCTGGCCAAGCTTGGTGTCGCTGGCGTGATCGCACTTCTACTGCTGCTAATCGTGGTCCGTCCGGCCGTGCGCAGCCTGACCCAGCGCGCCGCGCCGGCCGAGTCAGAAGCGGCCGCTCTCGATGGCACCCTTACGGCCATGCCGGGCGCCGCTGCCATCGAAACCGAGCCGCGAGCAGCTCTGGCCAGCCCGCGCAGCTCGGGCGATGGCGTTCACGTATTCGGCGAACTCAACCCGCTCTCGGAGATTCGCCTGCCTGCGCCCGGTTCGGGCCTGGAGCTACAGATCGAGCACCTGCAAATGCTCGCCAAGAACGACCCGGAGCGCGTTTCGGAAGTCATCAAGCATTGGATAGGCCGCAATGAAAGAGAACTCAACCCAGCCAGCTGAGTCGGTGACCGGCTCGAGCAAGGAAATCAAAGCGCGTCCGGTGCAGCTGCGCTCGGTGAGCTCGCTCGACCAGGCGGCGATCCTCATGCTGAGCATGGGTGATGACATATCTGCCGGTATTTTGCGCAACTTCTCCCGCGAAGAAATCATCAGCATCAGCCAGGCCATGGCGCGCTTGTCCAACGTCAAACAGCCGATGGTCTCCGACGTGATCAGCCGCTTCTTCGACGATTACAAGGAGCAGAGCAGCATCAAGGGTGCCTCGCGCACCTATCTGTCCGGCATGCTGGGCAAGGCGCTGGGCGGTGACATTACCCGTTCGCTGCTCGATTCGATCTATGGCGAGGAGATTCGCGCCAAGATGGCCAAGATGGAATGGCTCGACCCGAAGCAGTTCGCTGCACTGATCGCCAAGGAGCACGCGCAGATGCAGGCGGTGTTCCTCGCGTTCCTGCCGCCAGGCATGGCCACCGATGTGCTCGAGTGCATGCCGGCCGAACGCCAGGACGAGCTGCTCTATCGGATCGCCAACCTCAACGAGGTCAACAGCGATGTCATCGCCGAACTCGAGCAGCTGATCGATCGCAGTCTGCAGGTGCTGTCGAATCAGGGTTCGCAGGTGCGCGGCGTGAAGCAGGCGGCCGACATCATGAACCGCTTCAAGGGCAACCGTGATCAGATGTTCGAGCTGCTGCGCGCTCACAACGAAGAGCTGGTGGGCAAGATCGAGGACGAGATGTATGACTTCTTCATCCTCTCGCGGCAGAACCAGGATGTGCTGCAGACCCTGCTGGAAGTGATCCCGCTGGAAGAGTGGGTGGTGGCACTGAAGGGCGCCGAGCCGGCGCTGGTCAAGGCCATCCAGGGGGCAATGCCCAAACGTCAGGCGCAGCAGATGGAGTCGATCAACCGTCGCCAGGGCCCGGTGCCGCTGTCACGCGTCGAGCAGGTGCGCAAGGACATCATGGGAGTGGTCCGCGAAATGTCCGCCGACGGCGATCTGCAGATTCAGCTGTTCCGCGAACAGACGGTCGAGTAAGCGCCGATGAGCATCAAGATCATCAAGGGCGAAGGCCGCGCCTGGCGCCCGTTCCGTTTTCCGCCTCGGGTCCGCACCGCGGCGGAGCTGGCCGAAAGTGTTACCGGGGACCCAGCGGCGCTGCAGCGCGCCGTTGCAGATGGCTTTCGGGAGGGTATCGACAAGGGTTACGAACAGGGCCTGGACCAAGGTCGCGAAGCCGGTCACCGCGAAGGATTCGAGCGGGGGATTGAGGACGGCAAGGCAATAGGTCGCGAAGAAGGCCGTGCCCAGGGGCGTCAGGCCTTCGACGCTGCGGCTCGCCCGTTGGACCAATTGATCGAAAGCGTCGAGCGTTTCCGCCAGGATTTCGAGCAGGCGCGACGTGAGCAGCTGCTTGAGCTGGTGCAGAAAGTGTCCAAACAGGTGATCCGCTGCGAGCTGACCCTGCACCCGACGCAATTGCTGACCCTGGCCGAGGAAGCCTTGGCTGCTATGCCGGGCGATCAGGAGGATGTGCGCATCCTGCTCAACCCTGAGGAATGCGCGCGGATCAAGGAACTCGCTCCCGAACGTGCCGCGGCCTGGCGCCTGGTCCCGGACGAGAAACTGGCGCTCGGCGAATGCCGCGTGATCACCGCTCAGGCCGAAGCCGACATCGGCTGCCAACAGCGTCTGGATTCATGCATGGACACACTGGCCGAACACATCAAGGCGGAAGCCTGAAATGTCGCTACGCGAGAGCTTCCGGCTCGATGAAGCACTGCGCTCGCTGGATACCGTGCAGCTGGCCAAGGTCAGCGGCCGGCTGGTGCGCGTCTCCGGCATGCTGCTGGAAAGTCTCGGTTGCCAGCGCATGACCGGCCAGCGCTGCTTCGTCGAGCAGGGCGACGGCAGCATGCTCGAAGCGCAGGTAGTGGGCTTCAACCGTGACATCACCTACCTGATGCCGTTCAAGAAACCGGTTGGTCTGACCTCGGGCTCCCGAGTGTTTCCAGCGCCGGATGACGCCAAGCTGCACATTGATGAATCCTGGCTCGGCCGGGTGGTCAACGGCCTTGGCGAGCCGCTGGACGAGCTGGGCAAGCTCAGCGGGCGCGACCCGTTGCCTGCCGAGCTGCCATCGGTCAATCCGCTCAAGCGCAAGCCGGTCAGCGAACCGCTGGATGTCGGCGTACGGGCGATCAATGCCACTCTGACCTTGGGCAAGGGCCAGCGTGTGGGCCTGTTTGCCGGCTCCGGCGTGGGCAAGAGCGTGCTGCTGGGCATGATCACGCGCCAGACCAAGGCGGATGTGGTGGTGGTCGGGCTGATCGGTGAACGCGGTCGCGAGGTGCAGGAATTCCTGCTGCATTCGCTCGGCGAGGAAGGCCTGAAGAAAGCCGTGGTGGTGGTCGCGCCGGCCAACGAGTCGCCACTGATGCGCCTCAAGGCCACCGAGCTGTGCCACAGCATCGCCGCCTATTTTCGTGACCAGGGCAACGATGTGCTGCTGCTGGTCGACTCGCTGACGCGCTACGCCATGGCCCAGCGCGAAATCGCCCTGGCGCTGGGCGAGCCGCCGGCGACCAAGGGGTATCCGCCATCGGTATTCGGCATGCTGCCGGAGCTGGTGGAAAGCGCCGGCAACGGTGCTAATGATAATGGCAGCCTCAGCGCGCTCTACACCGTGCTAGCCGAAGGCGACGACCAGCAGGACCCGATTGTCGATTGCGCGCGGGCGATTCTCGACGGCCATATCGTGCTTTCGCGGCGCCTGGCCGATGCCGGGCACTACCCGGCCATCGATGTCTGCGCTTCGGTCAGCCGCTGCATGAGTCAGGTCGGCCAGCCGCCGCACCTGGGCGCGGCGCGCCAGCTCAAGGAGCTTTACAGCACTTACGAGAAGATCAAGGAGCTGATCCCGCTGGGTGGCTATACGCCCGGAGCGGACATCAAAACCGACCGCTCAGTGCAGCTCGCGCCAACTATCGAGCGTTTTCTGCGCCAGGAAGTGGGCGAGGCGGCGGAGCTGGAAGCCAGCCTTACTCTCCTGCAGAGCATCATCAGGAAGCCATGAAACAGCAGATCGAGACGCTCTCGCGCCTGGCCAGCCTGCGTAGCAACCGGGTCAAGCAGATGCTTGGACAGGTGCAGTACCAGCAGAACCTTTGTCAGCGCTATCGCAACAACATTACCGGTTTGAGCCGTCTGTGTGGCTTCAGTGTGCCGATGAGCACCCCGTTACAGCGTGATAATCAGCAGCGTTACAAGGCCACGCTGTACAAGATGGTCGAACTGCAACGTCGCGAACTGGCGGTGGCTGAACAGGCGCTGGCGCGCATCCAGCAGGAGCTGATGCAGGCCATGCGCAGCGAGAAGGTCGTCGAGCATGTGATCGATGCCAAGATCCAGCAGTGGCAGCAGCTGTTGCTGGCTCAGGAACAGAAGATTCAGGACGGCCTGGCGGCGCAGAGCTGGTGGCGGGGTCGGATTGCCTAGTGGTTGTTTTGGAGCCGGGAGTCGGCTCGGCTCCGCCCCTCACCCCGGCCCGGAGCGAGCGAGGGAGAGTGAAGGCCGCCGCAGCGGTGTGAGGCATCCGCTTCGAAGCGTTAGATATGGACTGAATTCCAGTTCAACCCATGATTTCGGTACGCGCTTGCTTCGTCGCTCGTACCGCAACAGCCGAGCCGAGCATGGCGGTAACAACCCGCACGGCCAGCTCCTTCTCCCCGCTTGCGGGAAGAGGGTTGGGGTGAGGGGCGATCCTAAGCCAGTCACTGTTTGTAGTGAGCAACAAAGGACCCGTCTGTCAGCCTTGTGAAAAATTATTTAAGGTTTCCGCCCGAGCGGTCGCTTGTTAGGCAGTAACCACCGAGTTGGAACGAGAACATGGAAATCAGCCGGCATTTCAAGCCCGCCATTGCGACCCCCACCGAGACGGCTCCCGCTCGTCCGGCCAGCGCCCGCCCCGCCGCGCGGTCCACTGCCCGCCCCGCCGAGAGCCTGCCGCTTGAGCAGATGCACGAAGCCTTGCGCGCAATGCCCGAGGTCGATCTGGATCGCGTTGCGGCGATCAAGCAGGCGCTGCAGCGCGGCGAGATATCTACAGACATCGGTCAGTTGGCGAGCAGCATGCTCAGCTACCACCGCGGCAACGACGCGTGACTCAACGGGACAAGCTGCTCGCAGTCGTCGATAACGATTTGCAGCAGGACTGCAGCGACTATCTGGTTATGCGCGAGTTGATGCAGGAGCTCTACGGTCGTCTGCTGGAACGCGATGTGCCCGAAATCGATCGCATCAATCTGCAGATCACCCTTCGCGTCGAAGCCATTGCCGCCCGCGCCCAGCGCCGCAGCAAGGTGCTCGCAGCTTTCCGTCTGGATGCAACCGCGGCTGGTATGCGCCGTCTGTTGTCCAGCTGCTCGGGCGAGCGCGGCGTGTCGCTGCAGCAACACTGGCAGCAGGTCGGCGATCTCGCCGTGCAGTGCCAGCTGTTTAATGAGCACAACGGCAAGCTTCTTGCCATGCATCACGACATCCTGCAGCAACTGCTCGCTGGCAATCAGGATGCCCGCCTCTATACGCCGCAGGCTTACTGAGCCGCTTCGCAGACTTTCTGTCCGCTGCTAGTCAATGGCTTGCCTGTAGCGTTCCTGCCAAAGCCGGCCACCGTGCCGAGCCGATGCCTGCTCGTGGTGCGTCCCATGGCAAATGGGTCTTCAGCCCGCTAAATAAAACGCGCGTTCAAGTCGCCTTTATAGAGCGTCGTTCCGTCATCGCCACAGGAGGAAGCGGTGTTTCCCCGTTTCCTCGTCACGTCGCGTTGCGGAAGCCTTTTTTCTGCTTGGCTGCCTCTCGAACGCCCGTAATGCGGCCTTTTCGACTTGGCACTCAATTTGCTCAACAGACATCAAGAGGGGATGGTGATGGCTATAGATTCCGATTACGTACAGCAGATGTCGACGCAGTTGGCGACCTACGAAGTTCAGTCTTCGCTGGATCGGTTGAACCGCAACGAATCGAACTACAAGGCCCAGCGCGATGCGCTGAGCTCGCTGCGCAGCTCGTTGACGACCTTCAAGTCGGCTATAACCAAGCTCAATAGCAGCACTTCGAGCATGCTGACCAATAAAGCGACCTTTAGCCAGGACGGTTATGCCAGCGCTACGGTTGGCACCACCGCACAGGCTGGCAGTTACGACTTTTTCGTCAAGCAGTTGGCCAGCAAGGATCAGATCGCATTGCAGGGCCTGACTGACGCCAGCTTGGCGGGCGGCGGTACGCTCACTATCGGCCAGGGCGGTGTGGATTCGTTCGATGTCGATATGACCGGCATCACCACCCTTGACGGCCTCGCCAGTGCAATCAATGACGCGGTCGATAACAGCGGCGTTCGGGCCACTCTGGTACGCAGCGACGGCGCGGTCAATCTGGTCCTGACCACTGAGGAAACCGGAGCCGCACAGAGCATCAGCCTGAGCGCCTCAGGCAATTCGGCGGTCGAAGCCGCAATTGCCAGCCCGACTCGTCTGTCCACCGCAGCGGACGCCGAGGTATATCTCGGTCGGGATGCCTCGGGGATCAAGCTGACCAATGCCAGCAATACCTTCGAGAACGTCATCGAAGGCGTCAGCATGACCTTCACCAAGGCGCATGCCACCGGTGAATCA
This sequence comes from Stutzerimonas stutzeri, assembly GCF_024448955.1. GTDB lineage: Bacteria > Pseudomonadota > Gammaproteobacteria > Pseudomonadales > Pseudomonadaceae > Stutzerimonas > Stutzerimonas stutzeri_AQ. The sequence goes on along the minus strand of NZ_JAMOIH010000015.1, from coordinate 97,814 downwards.
CCGCTAACCCTCGATATCGCGCAAGACAAGGAAGGCACCCAGGCCAAGGCTCAGAGTTTTATCGACGCCTTCAATACGCTGATGGGCAGCTTCGACTCGCTAACCGTCAGCGGCAGCGAAAGTGCGGCGCGCGGCGTCCTGGCCGGCGATTCCAGCATCCGGTCCATCGAAAGCCGCCTCAATGGCCTGCTGCGTACCGATTTCGGCGGCACCAGCCTGATCAATTTCAGTATCAGCGCCGATCGCAACGGCAAGCTGACCATCGACGCCAAGCGCTTCGAAGCTGCCGTCGCCAACGATCCGGAAGGCTTCGAGGCGCTGTTCACCGGCAAGGACAACCTGCTCGAGAGCATCGACAAGACCGTTGCCAGCTACACCAGCAGCACCAACGGTATGTTGAAGAACCGCATGGACACGCTGGACATGAGCCTGCGCCGTATCGACGAGCAGTTCGAAAATCTTCAGCAGCAGTACGACACCCACTACAGCCGCTACCTCAAGCAATTCACTTCCATGATGCAGACCATGCAGAGCATGGAGCAGACCTTCGGATTGTTCGGATGAGCACCTACCTCCCAAACGACAGTTATGAAAGCTACCGCTCGGTAGATCTCGAAGCCCGTGCGGCCTCCGCTTCGCCTTATGAGCTGGTGCTGGTGCTGATGGATGGCCTACTCGATGAGTTGGCCCGCGCTCGCGGACATATCGAGCACAAGCGTTATCAGCAGAAGGGCATTTCTCTGGAGAAGTGCATGAACATCCTCAACGGCCTCAACGGCGCGCTCGACGAAGAGGGCGGCGGCGAGGTGGTTCAGGGCCTGGCGCGCCTCTACGAATACTGTATCTACCGCCTCTCCGATGTCAGCGTGTCGCTGTCGCTCGAAGGTCTGGATGAAGTCATCAACCTGCTTGGCATTCTTCGCGAAGGTTGGGAGGGCGTCAGTGCCGCACGTAAGTGATAGCGCGCGCCTGATGGAGCTGCACGATCAGCTGCAGCAGGCGTTGCAGGCCAGTGACTGGAATGCCGTCGCAGTGGTCGATGCGTCGCTGCGGCAATGCCTGGAAGCCCTGGCGGATCGGGCTGAGCTCGATCCGCCAACCATCGCCGCCAAGCAGCAGCTCAAACACCTTCACGGTGAAGGCCTGAAAGCCTGCGCCGATGAATGCGAACGCCTGCGCCTGTTGCTGTTGAATCATCTTGAGTACGCCGAAGGGCGTGCAGCCTATCAGCGAATAGACATGTTCCAAGTCGGAGACCGGTGATGATCCAGTCGATCTCAGCCACGCGTCCGGCCGGAAGCGCCGATCCCTCGCTGCCGACGCCAAGCGCGGCCCACGGCGGCCGGTTGGCCGATGGACGACAGCCGGCCGACGACGCCATCCTCGCGTTCGATGAGCGGATGAAGCTTGCAACCGGTGAGTCCGAGCCGCGGCCGCTCGAGCTTTCCGTGGTTTTGTTGCAAGGCACGCCAGCGGCCCTGACACCCGAACAAGGACAGGTGATGCAGGCGGGAGGCGACGCCGCACGAGGTGCCGAAGCGCCACAGGAACTGACTCCCGAACAATGGCTGCTGAGCATGATCGATCAGCAACTGGCTACGATTCAGGCCCGCGACGCCGGGTCGCCGGCGGCCGCACCGGGACTGGTCGACCAGGCTTTATCGGAAACTGCCGAACCGGTGGCTGACGCATCGCTTGCATGGACACCCGATCAACGTCCGCTTGCAGGTCAGTCATTCGATAACGCTCAGGCGGACCTACGGCAGATGCAGATGGGCCGCAGTCTTCAGGACAGAGTCGGTGACACGAATCTGTTGGCGCCAGTGATATCCAGACAGGCCCCTGAGATGAGCCTGGGCCAGCCGGGGGCCGCGTCAGCGCTGGCCGAATCCTTGTCTGCGACTGCGCTGGAGCCGCTGAGCGTGGCCGAGCCGCTGGATGGCGGTGAGCCGCTGCCGAGCACCCTCGAGCGTGGACAGATTGCTCCGCTGCAGGCGGCCGATCGCGCCCTGAAGCTTCAAGCGCCGGAAACCAAGTGGGGCGAGCAGATGCTGCACGCCTTGCGCGAGAACGTCGATCTGCAGATCCAACAGAAGATTCAGAGTGCAACCATCCGCCTCGATCCGCCGGAGCTTGGCAGCATGGAAATCCTGCTCAGCCATGAATCGGGACGTTTGAACGTTCAGCTGTCTGCCGTGAATGCCGATGTGGCTCGTCTGCTGCAACAGACTAGCGATCGCTTGCGCCAGGAGCTGGTTGGCCAGCACTTCGTTCAGGTCAATGTGCAGGTGGGAGCCGACAGTGGTGGCCAGCAGGGCCAACAGCGCCAGCGTACGGCACTGACCGGTGAGGAGCTTCCGCAAGCGGCCCGACCGCATGAGCAGGAGCAGAGCCGGGAGAGCGGCCGGCCCCGAGATGTATTGATCACGGTTTGACCCGATTCAACCTAATTAGCCAATTTGTGAGTGTGTTATGTCGACGCCCCGTCTCGTCCTTCTGATGCTGCTGATCAACGTGCTGACCGTTGCCGGTGGCGTCGGTATCAGTTACTGGCTGCTCAAGCCCGGCATGGAAGGTGCCGTTTCCGAGGAGGTCGTAGCAGACGAGCCGGCTGAGCCCTCGGAGTACGCATTCTTCCCGGTGGAGAAAGTCATCGTCAGCGTGCGTGGTGACGGACGAGAGCATTACTTCGTGCTGGATCTCGCGTTGCAGGCGGATGCCTCCGATGAGCCACCAAAGTTCGAGCAGGCCGAACCTCTGGTGCGTAATTCTGTGGTGGGTTACCTATCGTCGCTGCCGTTCGAAGAACTGCGAGGCCTGAAGATCAGTGATCTGCAGGATCGTCTTGAAACTGTTCTGTTCGCCGATTTTGCCTCCAAGAACGCAGCCGTGCCGTTCAAGCACGTGCTGGTCAACAAGTTGATCGTGCAGTAAAGGCCACGCCATGAGCGCCACTTGCCCCATCGACTATTACGGCGCCACGCCGGCCAGCCCATCGGTGTTCGCACCGGCGGTCGAGCAGCGCTGGCTGATGCAGTATCTGCCGCTGGTCAAGCGCATCGTCCGGCAGCTATCGCTGCAGGCCAACCAGGTGCTCGACCGCGAAGACATGGAGCAGATCGGCATGATGGGCCTGCTCGAAGGGCTGCGCCGCTACGGTGAGCCGGACGAGCAGTTCGGCAAGTTCGCCGCGTTGCGCGTCCGTGGCGCGATTCTCGATGAACTGCGCCGTCAGGATTGGCGCCCGCGTCAGGTCCGTCAGCAGGCGCACAAGATGCGTGACGCAATTCGCGACCTGTCGCGCCAGCTGGGCCACGAGCCCAGCGACGAGGAAATCAAGGCGTATACCGGCCTGGCCGACAAGGAATACCAGGACTTCCTCTGGGCCGATTCTTCGGAGGCCATCGAGAGCCTTGATGAACTGCTGCAGAGCGGTCACGAGCATTTTCCCGACGCCACTGAGCTGTTCGAGGAGCGCCTGATCAAGGAGCGTGTTCTAGAGCAGGCGCTGGCTCGGCTGGACGAGCGTGAGCGGCTGGTGCTGACGCTGTACTACCAGCATGAGTTGAGCCTGAAGGAAATTGCCCTGGTGCTGGAAGTCAGCGATGCCCGGGTTTGTCAGCTGAGCAAACAGGCGATCGGCAAGGCCTGTCGCTTCCTAACCGAGAGAAGTCAGTAGTCATGCAGAAAGTATTAGGTGCCTTGATCATCATCGGTTGCGTGCTGGGTGGTTATGCCATGGCCAACGGAGATATGCGCGTGCTCTGGCAGCCAGCAGAAGTGGTCATCATCCTCGGCGCCGCGCTGGGCAGTCTGGTGGTGGGCAATCCGAAGGAAGTGCTGATCGAGATGCTGCACCAGATCAAGGACGTCTTTGCCTACAAGCGTCGTGGCGAGGAGTTTCAGCGCCAATTGCTGATGCTGCTCTATGAGCTGTTGGAAATGGTCGATGTCGGCGGCCTCAAGGTGCTCGATTCGCATATCGAGGAACCGGAGCAGAGTGACCTGTTCGTTCGTTATCCGCTGATTCTTGCGGAAAAGAATCTGATGGCGTTCATCGCGGACAACTTCCGCCTGATGGCAATGGGCAAGATCAGCGCTCATGAACTTGAAGGCTTCCTTGAGCAGGAACTCGAAGCCATGGAGCACGCGCTGCTGCAGCCGGCGCGTTCGCTGCACAAAATCGGGGAAGCAATGCCTGGCTTCGGCATCCTCGCGGCGATCATGGGCATCATTATCACCATGGGCAGCATTGGCGGCAGCGTGGCGGAAATCGGCGCGCACGTGGCGGCGGCACTGGTGGGTACCTTCCTCGGCATCTTCTTCTGCTATTGCCTGATGGATCCGCTGTCCAATGCTATGAGCCAACGCATCAAGACTGAGCTCTCTGCGCTTGAATGCGTACGCACCACGCTGGTTGCCCACGTTGCCGGTAAGCCCACGCTGCTAGCGGTGGACGCCGGACGCAAGCTGATCGAGCAGGACGTCAAACCCGCCTTCAAGCAGCTCGAGAACTGGGTCAACCAGTACGAGGAGCAAAGGGACGCCGCATGAGGAGCCGGGACAAGAACAAGGGCGGCGGCGAGCACGAGATCATCATCAAGCGCCGCAGCAAGAAGGGCCACGGCGACGAACACGGCGGTGCCTGGAAAGTCGCCTTTGCCGACTTCACCCTGGCGATGATGGCGCTGTTCATGGTGCTCTGGATCATCCAGCCGCAAATGGAAAAAACCAACCCGTCATATGGGGAGATGGAAAGTAACCCGCTGGTCGATGGCGGCGCCGGGATTTTCGATGGCACCAGTACCTCGCCGCTGGAGCTCGATGGCGTGCCGGTGCGTCCGCCGCAGGCTGAAGAAGCGGACAATCGCGCGTCGAAAAGCGAACAGGACGGCAGCCACAATTACGGCTCGACCGAAGAACTGAAAAAGCTCGCCGAACTGATGCGTGAAGTCGCCAGCGAAGTCGATGCCCTGGCCAATCTCGAAGTGGATGTAGTCCCGCAGGGGCTGCGCATTTTGATCAAGGACGACCAGCAGCGCTTCATGTTCCAGCGCGGCAGTGCCACGCTGAATCCTCATTTTCAGAAGCTGCTGGGCGTGCTCGCCGGTGTGCTGGCCAAGGTCGACAACAAGCTGATTATCAGCGGCCATACCGATGCCACGCCGTATCGGCTGAAGAACGGCTACAACAACTGGAACCTTTCCGGCGACCGCGCCCTGCGTGCTCGCCATGCGCTGGTCGATGCCGGCCTGGCCGAGCGCTCGGTGTTACAAGTGACCGCACAGGCCGACATCATGCCGTTGCGCCCTGAAGATCCGCAGAATGGTGCCAACCGTCGGGTCGAAATCCTGCTGCTAACCGCCTCGGCCGAAGCGCTGTACAAAGAGCTGTTCGGCGACAGTTACGGGCGGGTGCGGTTCTCAGAGAGCGGCGCGAGCTATAGCGGCGAGGGTTCCTGACGCCGACGTGCACACCGACCTGGCGGGCGGGTAAAGCTGCACCATCATGAAAACACCGCGACACCCTCCTGGCGCCTGCGAGGGCGATCACCAGCGTCGAGTCAGCCCGCCGAACAGCTGCCTTTTGCCTCCCCGGGCGTTGGCAGCAAGGAGGCCAGGCGGCGCGGGAGCACGCTGACCGCCGCCGACCAAACCCGGCGCCTCCTGAAAAAAGACTGCAGCATCCCCAGCGCCTGCCAGCGAACAGCGACGTGGAGCTACTCTCCAGGCAGCCCCTTCCCTGCAGGGAGAGGGTCGGGGCGAGGGGTGGCGGGCTAGGACGCGAGATTAGGGTGCAAAGGACCGCCGATGAGTTGTCAGCCGACCTGATAGCGTGTGGTCAATTGTTTAGCGCAGTGCTCCAAGCGAGGGTTTCGCAATGGAGTCACGCGCCGAGCGCGGAACTGCTTTCAACCGCGATGCGGGTGATCATCGGCGCAATAGACCTGCTGGGTCTCGACGCCGTACAGGCAGGCACCGACCTGCTCGAGAGTAATCCGTGCGCCCCTGTGCGAGCCGTAGAAGAGATTGAACAGCAGTTCGTCGTCCATCTCGTTCTGGGGCCGGAGCCCATGAACCTGGCCCTCTTCCACCACCAGCGATGCACGCCCGAGCAGGTCCGTCTCCAGCCGGCCCGAAGACTCGACGATGGCCGGTGCGTTGCGGGTCATTGAGTAAAAGCGGCCCTTGTTGAAGACCAGGCTCTGACTAACCTTCACGCTTGTGCCATCGCTCAGCAATACCTGACCGCTGGAGCTGTACTGGCCATCGAGTTTCGAGGACATGTTTCCTGTGGTGCCCATTGCCACAAAAGCCCAGAGCAACAATGCCGATGGCACCATTACCTGGAGCATGCGCTTGCCGACTGCACCGGTTTCGTTCTGGCTGTTCATTGCAGGCACTCTCGTAGATGGTCACTGGGAATCGTCTGGATCCGGCTTTTGTGAACCTTCAGCCAATTGACCCGACCGTCGTCTTGAAGGCAACGGATCTCATAGAACCCCGGGGACATATTGACGATCAGCCGAGCCGGCTCGGCACTCATGTCGCTCATGGTATCGACCAGCATGCGTGTTTCCTTAATCAGCGAATCGAGCAGGCGCTGGTTCTTTTCCACGTAAAGTACCTCCAGATCCTCGACAGCCAATGTCTGTGTGAGGGAGGGCGTCGATGTGCTGGCCAGACGAAAGCCAAGGGTTGCCAGCCCCAGCAAGACCATCATTCCCGTGCCGGCGAGCACGGCGGTCTGCCACGAGCGGTAGCGCCGAAATGGTCTGGCCGAGCCTGGCATTACCGCCTCACGGGGTGCCACGAGCAGCTCTGTCAGCACTGCAGCTGGCTCTTCGGGAACCGTAGAAGCAGCCGTAGTGGCAGCATCAACTGGCGTAGCCGGTTGTTCGATAATCAGATGCTGCGGGTTGAACAGGTAGCCTCGCCGCGGCAACGTCTGGATGACCTGGTTACGGCCGTCGAACAATGCTTGGCGCAGGGTGTAAATCTGCTGATTCAGACTGCCCTGACTGACGACCCGCCCCTCCCAGGCGTAATTCAACAGCTCCTCGCGAGAGACGACCTCGCCGGGCGACTGCAGCAAACGCTCCAGCACGCGGCTACCAGAGAAGCCGAGGTCTAGTGTTTCCTCGTGTTCGTCATGGTTCAGCACTAGCTGGTAAAGCGCACGATCGAAACGAGCCGAACAACCGTCTCGACCGGTTTTCAGCAGCGGGCAGATGATGGCATCGGTGGCCGTAAGGGACAGAGATGAAGTCATGAGCGCCTGATACGAAGGGAAAGTTTTCGGTGTGACAGGGTTGGCAAACCGGGCGGCGGCATATTGGCGCCGTTTTTTTGATACTACAAGCCAGTTGTTACACGAAATGCCGAACGGGCATTGGAGCGAGAAAGAAACGAAATCTTTAGCGAGGGCAGATGTGCCGTGCGAAGCGGCAAGTTCGCCGCATAACAAGGCATATCTAGTGTGTGAGGCGTCATGCTAGAAAAAACTGCCGCTGGTCGGGTGACAACGATTCTTGCGTTCGGGAAAGCAAAAAGCCCCGAACCAGTCGGGGCTTTTCGAGGCCGGTCGTTGCGACCGGCGATACAGCGTGCGGCTTAGCCCAGCAGGCCCATGACCATGCCTGGCATCTGGCCGGCTTGCTTGAGCATGGAGATGCCCGACTGCATGAGCATGGAGTTCTTGCTCATATTGGCGCTTTCCATGGCGAAGTCGGCATCCATGATCCGACCCTTGGCCATCTCGGTGTTGTCCTTCATGTTCGCCAGGTTGTTGCTGGTATGGTTCAGGCGGTTGATGGTTGCGCCAAACTCAGAGCGCAGGGAACCGACCTCGTTCAGGGCTGTTTCCAATAGGCCAATCGCATTGCTTGCATTGTTGATGACTGCGTCGGGGGTAGCAGCATCTGTGTCATGGTCATGGGTATGAACAAGGAAGCCAGTGGTGATCGCGTCCGCATCGGTCTCGGTAGGATCATGCGTTACACCAGCATAAGCATCGGAGGCTGCGGTAAGCGCGTCGGCTACGGTCTTCAGGCGAGCGCTTACATCGAGCTTCAGCGCTTCTTCGGAGCTCGCACCGATTTGAAAGACGACACCTTTGTAGTCCGCTGCGTCAACTGCCTCGGCTTTACCAAACTTTCCTGATTGGCCATCAACATTCGCACCGTCGCTGAACAAGCGCTCTCCAGCGTACTTTGTATTCTTGATGATATTGCCCAGCTCTTTGCCTAGCTCACTGTATTCCGCTTGCAGGGCCTTCAAGTCGTCGGTGCTATTAGTGCCGTTTGCGCCTTGGGTCGCGAGATCCTTCATGCGTTGCATGATGTCGGTCATCTCGCTGAAAGCACCTTCAGCCGTCTGCAGCATGGACGTAGCGTCGCCCACGTTGCGCATCGCCACGCCCATGCCGCGCGATTGTGCGTTCAGGCGAGTAGCGATCTGCAAGCCTGCGGCGTCGTCGGCAGCCGAGTTGATGCGCAGACCGGTACCCAGACGCTGCTGGTTGGTCGCCAGGGCATTGTTGGATTTGTTCAGCGCGGTGTTGGTGGTCAGCGCGGAATAGTTGGTGTGTATGGACAAGGCCATGATCGGAATCCTTTATTTGGAGCGTTGAGCCCATGAGAAAGCACGGCTGCGGCGAGGTCCGGTCGTGGACGTCTCGCCGCGGCCCGGGCGATGGCTTAGCCCAGCAGGCCCATGACCATGCCTGGCATTTGACCGGCTTGCTTGAGCATGGAAATACCGGACTGCATGAGCATGGAGTTCTTGCTCATGTTGGCGCTTTCCATGGCGAAGTCAGCATCCATGATCCGGCCTTTGGCCATCTCGGTGTTGTCCTTCATGTTCGCCAAGTTGTTACTGGTGTGGTTCAGGCGGTTGATGTTGGCGCCGAAATCCGCGCGCAATGAGCCAAGGTCATTCAGGACAGTGTCCAGCTCCACTATCGCCAGCGCCGCGCCTGTTTCGGCGGCAGCGGTATTGTCAGACGCCGCTTCTAGATCTACGGTTTTGGCGGTACCAAGGTTAGTGGTCAGCGTGGTCAGTTTGTCTGCGACATTCACAGTCATGACTTCTGCACTGCTTGCGCCAATCTGGAAGTTCACCGCTGCGGCGAATTTGCCGCCGGTAAACAGTGTCTCGCCTGCGTATTTGGTGTTGTCCATTATGTTGCCGATTTCTTCGCCAAGCGCATCGTATTCTGCGTGCAAAGCAGCGAGATCATCACCGCTGTTCGTACCGTTAGCTGCTTGGGTCGCCAGATCCTTCATGCGTTGAACGATATCCGTCATTTCGCTGAACGCGCCTTCGGCGGTCTGCAGCATGGAAGTGGCGTCGCCAGTATTACGCATCGCAACGCCCATACCGCGGCTCTGAGCGTTCAAGCGAGTGGCGATCTGCAAACCGGCTGCGTCGTCGGCGGCGCTGTTGATGCGCAGACCGGTACCCAGACGCTGCTGGTTGGTGGCCAGGGCGTTGTTGGACTTGTTCAGCGCGGTATTGGTGGTCAGAGCGGAATAGTTAGTGTGAATGGACAGAGCCATGGTGATCATCCTTCGTGCGATTGGCTGTTAGGAGCTGGCTTGACTGCCTGCTGAAAAGGTAAGGCGACAGCCCAATCGAAGGATTAAATCCTGACGTCAAATATTTTTTGATTTTGCTTGTAAGAAGCGCGCCCGCAGCGACACGAACTTCGTTGCCGGCTCAACGCCAAACTTCGCCTCGGGGCGGGTCTCTCACAAAAAAAGCAGAGTAAAACTGCGTCCCGCCCCGTTTGCATTGCCGAAACTCGTGATGGTCTCTTGGCAGCCCTTTAAAACGTACTTGTCACAATCCCTTCTTCTATTACCTTCGCATCGATCACCTTCCCGCTGCGCACATTGCGTACGCGGATGACGTCGCCTGGCTGGCCGTCGGCGAGGGCTTCGCCGGAGGTGGAAGCTTCGATGCCCTCGTTGTTGGCGACGATCTTTACCGGCTCGCCGCGTTTGACGGCCATGGCCTGCTCAAGCAGGGCCGGGGTGATGGTCTGGCCGGCGCGGATGCGGCGTTTGGCGGCCAGGCCGACCACTTCATCGAGGCGGTTGTAGTAGCCGCGGCGGGCTTTGGCGATGTTGATGCGCTGCAGCTTGAGATCGTTGGCGGTCAGGGTCTGGCCGCGGTCGATAATGCCTTCAGCGTGAACGGCAGGCAGGAATACGTGAGCCTGGCCGGTGGCGTTCAGTGACCAGCCGGGTGCATCGGGGCAGCGAATCCGCAGCTGTTGCCGCTCCATGGCCGAAGGCGCCTCGCCGGTGGCGTGGACCTGCAACGTCTCGGAGCACGTCGGCAGGTTGGACGAGCTGGTCGGCACGCTGATGTCGTAGCGCAGTTGCATGCCGTGCCAGCCCTGGCGCGCGGCCTGTTGCTCGAGCATCTGCCGCAGATGATTTTCCACCGCCTGCCGGGCCTGAGTCGTGGCGTCAGCGCGAGCCTCGACCGGTATGGCCAACAACAGCAGCATGGCGACGAAGCAGGCGGAAGGGGCTTTTCCGCTTCCGCTCGATCGCGCTTTGCCAAGCGGAAAAATACGCTTGGTGCGCGCCCTGTTCTCTGTAGAGTTTTCTATGTAAATCAAAGGATTACCTTGTGGATACGGCTTCGGCACGCTTTCTGCAATTCCCATGCAAAAGCGGTGGGCTGGATTCAGCCTGCTCAGGTTGCAAGGGTATCGGAATGAGTATACGGATTGATGAGGCGCTGGGCGTTCATGAGCGCGCACTGGGCCTACGCATGCAACGCAGCGAGATTCTCGCAGCGAACCTGGCCAACGAAGACACCCCCGGCTTCCAAGCGCGGGACATCGACTTCAGCAAGGAAATGCAGCGGCTCGAAAGCGCTACCTCGCCGCGCATGAGCGTTGCCGGCACCGATCCGCGCCTGCTGTTTCGTGTGCCGAGCCAGGCCTCGCAGGATGGCAACACCGTCGAGCTGTCGACCGAGCAGGCGCAGTTCTCACGCAACTCCATGGATTTCCAGACCAGCCTGACCTTCGTCACGATGAAATTTCGTGGTTTGAAGCAAGCCATCGAGGGACGTTGAAGCCATGTCATTCGATTCCATCTACCGCATCGCCGGTTCGGCCATGAACGCGCAGACCGTGCGCCTCAATACCGTGGCCAGCAACCTGGCCAACACCGATTCGGCAGCCGCCAACCCGGCCGATGTCTATCAGGCGCGCAAACCGATGTTCGCCGCGGTGTACGAGAACAATTCGCTGACCCGTGGCGTCGGCCTCGGCGGCGCCCATGTGCAGGTGCTCGATGTGGTCACCTCGGGCGCCGAGCCCAAGCGCCGCTACGAGCCGGGCAATCCGCTGGCCGATGGCGAGGGCTACGTCTACTACCCCGATATCAACCAGATCGAAGAGATGACCGACATGATGTCGGCCACGCGCAGCTTCGAAACCGGCGTCGAGGTGCTCAACCGCGTGAAAAGCATGCAGCAGAGCCTGCTACGACTGGGAGACGCCTGATGACCACTGTCAATTCCGCACTGGACGGCAGCCTGGCCAGTAACGCCATCGATCAGGTCAAGCGCGCGGTGAACGTTAGCGATGCCGCCACGATGGAGAATAACTTCATCAGCCTGATGGTCGCGCAGATCAAGAACCAGGATCCGACCAAGCCGGTGGACAGCACCGAGTTCCTCAACCAGTACTCGGCGATGTCGCAGGTCAAGAGCATGGAGAACATGTCCAGCCTGATGCAGAGCAACTTGGTGCTGACCGACAACCTGCAGACGCTGACCGCCGCCGGTCTGGTTGGCCAGCAGGTGAGCGTCGCGGTCGAGTCGCTGGACCTCAGCGGGCAGGCCGTCGATGGCCAGTTCGAACTGGGCCACGCCTCGACCCGCACGGCATTGGTGCTGACCGATTCCAATGGCACGCAGACGCGCATCGAGCTGGGCGGCCAATCCGCCGGCAAGGTGCCCTTCACCATCGACCCGGCCAAGCTCGGGCTGCGCGACGGCCAGTACAGCGTCAGTGTCGAGACGGAAAACGGTGAGTTCCCGCAGGTGGAAGTGGCCGGTGAAGTTTCCAACGTACGCGTCAGCGCCGAGGGCCCAGTGTTGCAGGTGCGGGGTGTCGGCTCGGTGCCTTTCTACAACATTCTCGAGTTCGCCCAGACCGAGGTCGGCCTGCTCGGCGGCTGAGCCAGACGCTCGCCTGTCATCCACTTATCGCATCGAGATCAGCCCATGAGCTTCAATATCGCCCTGACCGGCCTGTCCGCCGTCAACGAACAACTCAACACCATCGGTAACAACATCGCCAACTCCGGCACCGTCGGATTCAAATCCTCGCGTACCGATTTCGGCAGCCTCTATGCCGAAAGCCAGGCGATGGGCGTCGAAGTCACCGGCACCACCCAGAGCATCAGCCAGGGCGGCGCGCTGACCACCACCAATCGCAGCCTCGACCTCGCAATTTCCGGTGGCGGCTTCTTCGTCACCCGCGCCAGCAACGGTGACGTGTCCTATACCCGTGCTGGCGTATTCGGCACCGACAAGGACAGCTACCTGACCAACAGCCTGGGCCAGCGCCTGCAGGGCTATCCGGCCGATGCCACCGGCAATCTGCAGACCGGTACGGTGAGCGATCTGCAACTCAAGTCCGGCGGAATACCGGCCAAGGCCACCGATGGCCTGAGCTTCGTCGCCAACCTCGATGCCAACCAGGATGTGCCAGCCGTGGGCTTCGATCCGCTGGTGGCGGACAGCTACAACTCCACTTACACCACCAAGCTGTTCGACTCTCAGGGCAAGGAACACACCCTGACCCAGTATTTCGTCAAGACCGCCGATAATGCCTGGAACGCGCACTACTACATTGATGGCGCGGCGCTGGCCGGCGCAGCTCAGCCGCTGACCTTCGATGGTGCCGGTTCGCTCACCGGGCCGATCGGCCCTGTGCCGCTGACAGCCGCACCGGGTGGCGGCGTCGATCCGCTGAACATCCAGCTCGACTACAGCGGCACCAGCCAGTACGGCTCCGAATTCAGCGTCACTGGCAACCGCGCCACCGGCTACGCCGCGGGCGAGCAGACCGGCATGAGTGTCGAGAAGGACGGCAAGGTCTACGCCAGTTATTCCAACGGCGAGCGCCTGCTGCAGGGTCAGGTGGTGCTGGCCAGCTTCGTCAACGCCGAAGGCCTGAAGAACATCAGCGGCACCGCCTGGACCGAAACCGCCGACTCCGGCGCGGCCATGCTCGGCGCGCCGGGTATCGGCCAGTACGGCAGCCTGGCGTCCGGCGCGCTGGAAAGCTCAAACGTCGACCTGACCCAACAACTGGTGGGCCTGATGGAAGGCCAGCGTAACTACCAGGCCAACACCCAGGTCATTTCCACCAACAAGGAACTGACCCAGGTTCTGTTCAACGCCATCTGAGGCTGATTCATGGATCGTTTGGGATACACGGCGATGACCGCCGCCAGCCGCACGATGATGTCGCTGACGGTGCGCTCGAACAACCTCGCCAACGTCAACACGCCGGGCTTTCGCGCGGACATGGAGCGTGCCCAGGCGGTCGCGGTCGAGGGCTACGGCTACGACAGCCGGCACATGGCGGTGGTCGAGAACAACGGCGTCAACCTGGCTGCAGGCCCGATGATCGCGACCGGTCGCGAACTGGATTTCGCCGTCAAGGGCGCCGGTTTGATCGTGTTGCAGGACGGCGAGGGCGAAGCCTATACCCGCCAGGGCAGTATGCAGATCGACGCCGAGGGTCGCCTGACCCTCAACGGCCGTGCCGTGATGGGCGAGGGCGGGCCGATCGAGCTGCCCGAGCATGACCGGGTGGAAATCGGCAACGACGGTACCGTGTCGATCATGGCGCCAGGCGACTGGATGATGGCCGAGGTCGACCGCATCCGCTTAGTCGACGTGCCGGCGGCAGACCTGATGAAGAACGAAGCTGGCCTGTTGGTGACACGCAATGGCGAGCCCGCCGCACCTAGCGAGGACGTGCGCCTGGCCAGCGGCTTTCTCGAGTCGAGCAACGTATCCGCCATCGACGAGCTGGCCTCGACCATGAGCCTCAACCGCCTGTTCGAAACCCAGGTGAAGATGATGAAAGCCGCCGAGGATCTCTCCGACGCCGGCAACCGAATGATCCGCGGCAGCTGATCGGGAGATAACGCATGAATTCCGCACTATGGGTCAGCAAGACTGGCCTGGCCGCCCAGGACACCGCCATGGCGACCGTGGCCAACAACCTGGCGAACGTCAACACTAATGGCTTCAAGAGCGACCGCGCGGTCTTCGAGGATCTGTTCTACAGCATCGAAAAGCAGCCGGGCGCCCAGGCTGACGAGATCAACACCGTGCCGTCCGGCATTCAGCTGGGCAGCGGCGTGCGAGTTGCCGGTACGCAGAAAGTGTTCACCGAAGGCAGCATCCAGACCACCGGCCAGCCAATGGACCTGGCGATCGTCGGGCGTGGCTTCTTCCAGGTCGAGGCGCCCAACGGCGACCTGCTCTACACCGAGAACGGCCAGTTCCAACTCAATGCCGAAGGCATGATGGTCAATGCCCAAGGCCTGCCTCTGGCGCCGGCCATCGAAGTACCGCAAGGCGCTACCGGCTTCACCGTCGGCGCAGATGGCATTGTCACCGCAGTCCTGGCTGGGGACACCCTGCCGTCTGAGCTGGGCCAGATTACCCTGGTCAATTTCACCAACCCGGGCGGGCTGGAAGCGCTGGGCGGCAATCTCTACCGCGAAACCGTAGCCAGTGGCGAGCCGGTGGAAGGCGTGCCGGGCGAAGAAGGTCTTGGCCAGCTCAAGCAGGGCGTGCTGGAAGGGTCCAACGTGCAGGTGGTCGAGGCCATGGTGGCGATGATCGCCATCCAGCGCGCCTACGAGGCCAACGCCAAGGTGCTCGATGCCGCCAGCGGCATGCAGCAGTTCCTCAACCAGACCGTCTGAGAACAATGATGCGTACCCCTGTTCTGCTCGTCGTGCTGACCCTTCTCGGCGGCTGCGCCAGCTTCAACGAGATGCTGCCGGAAGAGCCGTCGACCGAGTTCGAGCCGTTGGAACTGGACTACAGCCTGCCACCGACAACCGGTGGCGGCCTGTTCCGCTCCGGCTACAGCGGCTCGCTGATCAGCGACAAGCGCGCGGTGCGGGTCGGCGACATCCTTACTGTGGTGCTCGACGAGTCCACCCAGTCGAGCAAGAGCGCCGGTACCAGCTTCGGCAAGGAATCGAGCGTCGGCATTGGTATTCCCACGGTGCTTGGCAAGACCTACCCGGACGTCGAGACATCGGCCGGCGCCGAGCGTGAATTCAACGGTTCGGCCAAGAGTTCGCAGCAGAACACCCTGCGCGGTTCCATCGCCGTGACCGTGCATCGCGTACTGCCCAACGGCACGCTGCTGATCAAGGGCGAAAAAGCCCTGCGTTTGAACCAGGGCGACGAATTCATTCGGCTCGCCGGGCTGGTGCGCATCGACGACATCAACCGCTACAACCAGGTGTCTTCGCAAAGCGTGGCCAACGCGAAGATTTCCTACGCCGGGCGCGGCGTGCTCAACGACAGCAATTCGGCCGGCTGGCTGACGCGGTTCTTCGCGTCGCCGCTGTTCCCTCTTTAAGTGATAGCCCCTGAATGACTAGCCCGATGCGATCCCTGAAGCTGTTTTTAGCCGCCGTCGCCCTGTGCTGGCAATTGCCGGCCCAGGCCGTGCCGCTGATGGACCTGGTGGATGTCGAGGGCATTCGCGGCAACCAGCTGATCGGCTACGGTCTGGTGGTCGGCCTCGACGGCACGGGCGACAAGAACCAGGTCAAGTTCACCAGCCAGTCGGTGACGAACATGATCAAGCAGTTCGGCGTAAACCTGCCGCCGAACGTCGATCCGAAGCTGAAGAACGTCGCTGCGGTGACCATCACCGCTACCGTGCCGCCGTCCTACAGCGCCGGCCAGACCGTGGATGTCACCGTCTCCTCGTTGGGTGATGCCAAGAGCCTGCGCGGTGGCCAGCTGCTGATGACCCCGCTGCAGGGTGTTGATGGCGAGATCTATGCATTGGCCCAGGGCGCGGTGATCGTCGGTGGCGTTAACGCCGAGGGCGCCAGCGGCTCCAAGGTCGCGATCAATACTTCCAACAGCGGGCTGATTCCCAACGGCGCGACGGTCGAGCGGATGATTCCCAGCGATTTCACCGAGCGCCCGGACGTGATGCTCAACGTACGCCAGCCGAGCTTCCAGACCGTGACCCGAGTAGTCGATGCGGTCGACGCCTACTTCGGCAAGGGCACCGCCACGGCCCTCAATGCCACCAAGATTTCCATCCGCGCACCGGTCACCAGCACCCAGCGCATGAGCTTCATGGCCATGCTCGAACGGCTGGAAGTGGAAGAGGGCCGCACTCGGCCGAAGGTGGTGTTCAACAGCCGCACCGGGACTGTGGTGGTCGGCCAGGGCGTGCGGGTAAAAGCCGCGGCGGTCGCCCATGGCAGCTTGACCGTGACCATCAGCGAGCGCCCACAGGTCAGCCAGCCGAATGCCTTTGCCGGCGGCGAAACCGTGGTCACGCCGCAGTCCGATGTCGCCATCGAGCAGGACCGCAAGGCCATGTTCAAGTGGCCAGAAGGCGCCAGCCTGGAAAGCATCATCAACACCATCAACAGTCTCGGCGCTACGCCGGACGACGTGATGAGCATTCTGCAGTCGCTGGAACGCGCCGGCGCACTGAATGCGGAACTGATCGTGATGTAAGCGCTTGTCCTTGACCGGACAGGCCCGACGCGCAGCAGATTTGAACAGGTTCCAAGGCGACCATGAGCATCGTTTCTCTCCCACAGCACCTCAATACCCTGCGCCAGCGCGCCGACGGCCCGAATGCGGCCCGGCGTCAGCAACTGGAAGTCGTTGCCGAGCAGTTCGAAGCGATGTTTCTGCAGCAGATCCTCAAGCAGATGCGCAAGGCCGGTGACGTGCTCGGCGCGGGCAACCCCATGCGCAGCCGCGAGCTGGACACCATGCGCGACTTCTACGACGAAGTGCTGGCCGACACCCTGGCCGGCAAGCGGCAGACCGGTATCGCCGACATGCTGGTGCAGCAGTTGAGCGGCGATGCACCCGGCACGACGCCCGCGCCGACTGCCCTGGCCGGCAACGCTGGTAGCGGCCTGCAGGCGGGCGGCCTGCATGCGCTACGTGGCACCTGGCAGCGGGGAGTCGAGGCGCTTGATAGTGCCTGGGAAAGCGGCAAGGCTGGCTTCAAGTCGCTGGTCGACAGCGTGATCAAGCACGAATCGAGCGGCAACATCGCGGCGGTCTCGTCCAAGGGCGCGCGCGGCCTGATGCAGCTGATGCCGGGTACCGCACGCGACATGGCGGCCGAGCTCGGCCTGCCGTTCAGCGAGGCGCGCCTGACCAGCGATGCCGAGTACAACAAGCGCCTGGGCAGCGCCTATCTGAGCAAGATGCTTGACCGTTACGACGGTCATCAGGCGCTGGCGCTGGCTGCCTACAACGCCGGCCCCGGCAAAGTCGACGAGTGGTTGAAGAGTCACGGCGACCCGCGCAAGGGCGAGATCGGCATGACTGCCTGGGTACAGAAGATTCCCTACGCGGAAACTCGGAATTACACCCGCAACATCCTCAACGATCTGCGTGCCGCGGCACCGAGTCCGGTCGAGCCGCGCGCGCAGATCCAGCCGGCCGCCCACCCGCTGAATCCGGCGCTTAATTCCGCGGCCGATGCGGTCGCTCTTTCCCCTCAGCAGCGTAGTGTCGTCGGCAGCAGCCACCTTTCCGTGGCGTTCGCTCAGCCGATCCGGATCGAGTCGAAGGAAATCGTGTCGTGAGTATTCTTGGTCAAATTGGCTACAGCGGCGTTCGCGCCACGCAGATCGCCCTGACGGCGACCGGGCAGAACATCGCTAACGTCAACACGCCCGGTTTCAGCCGTCTGACGCCGGAGCTGCATTCGCTCGGCGGGCAGACCGCGACCAGCATTGGCGGTGGCGTTCAGGTCAGCAGCATTCGCCGGTTGTCCAACGACTTCCAGAACCAGCAGTTGTGGCGCGCGACGACCGACAAGCAGTACTTCAGTACCAATCAGCAGTACCTGACCGCGCTGGAGGGGCTGATCGATAGTGAAGGCTCCAGCGTCAGCGTCGGCCTGGATAACTTCTTCGCTGCGCTCAGCGAAGCCAGCTCGACCCCAGAATCCATCGCGCTGCGCCAGCAGATCATCGGCGAGTCCAAGCAGTTGGCGCAGCGTTTCAACGGGCTCAACAGCAACATCGGCACCCAGCTCAACGCGCTGCAGGGCCAGCGTGGGGCTATGGTCAGCGAGATCAACGGACTGTCCGGCAACATTGCCGAGCTCAATGCTCAGATTCGCGAGATGGAGTCGACCGGGCGCGACACCGCGACCCTGCGTGACTACCGCGAGAATCTGGTCAAGGATCTGAGCCAATACGCTGGCATTCGTGTCCAGGAAGCGCCGGACGGCACCCTTGATGTCTCTCTGGCCAATGGTCAGCCGCTGGTGGCCGGGATCACGGCTGGGCAGCTGAAGATCAGCGAGAACATCGCGGGTGAGCAGGAACTGTCGCTGGTCTTCGCCAAGACCACCTTTCCACTCGATCAGCAGGGTCTCGGCGGCTCCTTGGGCAGCCTCTATGACATGGAATACGGCGCGTTGCGTCCGGCCCAGCAGGATCTGCACGACATGGCGTCGGCGCTGGCGACGATGGTCAACGACACGCTCGCAGGCGGCTTCGACCTCGACGGCAATCCCGGCCAGCCGCTGTTCGTTCACAACCCTGGCAGCACCAGCGGCATGCTCGAGGTCAATCCGCTGGGGGCGACCGAGTTAGCGTTTGCCTCGATGCCGGGAGAAGTGGGCAACAACAAGAACCTGCTCGCGCTGCTCGATCTGAAATCACGAGGCATCACGGTCGCCGGCAACACCGTGCCGCTCAACGACGCTTACGCCGGCCTGGTCGGCCGCGTCGCCAGCGCCAGCCGACAGAATCAGGCGGACCTCAGTGCCGCGAAAACGGTCTCCGATCAGGCTCAGGCCCAGCGCGACAGCGTCAGCGCCGTGAATCTGGATGAAGAGGCGGTCAATCTGATGGCCTACGAGCAGGCCTATCAGGCCAACATGAAGGTCATCAGCACCTCCAACGAGCTGTTCAACGCCGTACTGGCGATGTTCTGAATCGGCACTGGCCGATTCGACTGACGAGTAAAAGACCATGCGCATCTCCAACGCCCAGATCACCGCCATGATGCATGGCTCGATGAACACCAGCTCCGAGAAACTCGGCAAGCTGATGCAGCAGATGGCGACCGGCGAGCGCATGTTGATGCCCTCGGACGATCCAATTTCTGCCGTGCGCGTGCTGCGTATCCAGCGTGAGGAAGCCACACTGACGCAGTACCGCACCAACATCGCGAACGTCTCGGGCAACCTGTCCAAGCAGGAGGCCAACCTCAAGGCCGCTTCGGACACCATGCTCAACGTGCGCGACATGCTGTTGTGGGCGGCCAACGGCAGCAATACCAGCGAAGATCTGGCGGCCATTGCCAATGAGCTGGGAAGCCTGGAAAAGACCATTCTCAGCTTCGCCAACGTGCGCGACGAAGAAGGCCGCTATCTGTTTTCCGGCACGCTAAGCGACCGTCCGGCGATCACCTTCGATGAGGCGACCGAGACCTACAGCCTGACCGGTAACGATCAATACCGCCAAGCGGCTGTCGCCAACGGCGTGCTGGTCGAGGAAAATGTCACCGCCGCGCAAGTTTTCGGCGCCGATGCCGACATGCTCAATCAATTGCATGCACTGGTGAAGAGTCTCGCCGACCCGACAGTCGATTCCAGCGCGCAGATCGGCGAGACCCTGGCCAGCCTGGACGCCACTCATAGTCAGTTGCTCGGCGCGGTTACCGAACTGGGTGGCCGGCAGAACACCCTGACGCTGCTGTCGAGCAGCAACGAGGATGTGTCGCTGGTGAACCAGAAGATCGAGGGGGAACTGTCCCAGCTCGACTACGCAGCGGCCAGCATCGATCTGAACAACTATCAGCTGTCGTTGCAGGCGACGCAGAAGACTTATTTGAAAATCAACGGGCTGTCGCTGTTCGGCATGCTCTGACCGAGGTGGCGTAAATGAAGATTGGCAAGCAGCTCCCAGCTGTTTCCGCAATCAACCCGCAGGAGCGCCGTGAAGCGCTGCTGCGGGATTCACCC
This sequence comes from Stutzerimonas stutzeri, assembly GCF_024448955.1. Taxonomy (GTDB): domain Bacteria; phylum Pseudomonadota; class Gammaproteobacteria; order Pseudomonadales; family Pseudomonadaceae; genus Stutzerimonas; species Stutzerimonas stutzeri_AQ. The sequence goes on along the minus strand of NZ_JAMOIH010000015.1, from coordinate 77,543 downwards.
GCGCCGCTCCGTGCAGGCGTTCCGGGCGATATCGCGCATACCGAAACCGGGCCCAGGAAAACCACCAGTTTCAGCCTGCAACTCAACCAGCAGTTGTCCTCAATGCAGTCGGCCGACAGTTATCTGGGCGATCTGCAGACGCGTCTGTCGCAGCTCAAGCTTAATCTCAGCCGCCAGATCAGCTCGCCGCAGCCCAATGGCGAGGATCACATTCAACAGGCGGTGCAGCAGGTTGGCGAGCTGCTTAAACAGCGCAGCCAGCGCTCCGGCAATTCTCTCGATGCCAACCTCAAACTGCGCCTGACGGAACCGGTGCGCAGTCGCTTCAGCCTGCAAGGGCTGGAATCACTGGATACGATTCGCCAATCCGGTCGCGAGACGCTGTTGTTCAGCGGTGGCCGTCAACTGGCCGAGCCGGTGGCAGTGGTGCTCGACGATGCTATGACTGACGAGCAGATCCTGCGTCGTTTCAACGGTAGCCTGGGCCAGGCCGGTATCCGCGCCGAGCTGGATCAGAGCGGTGAACTCAAGTTCTCCGCTCGCGAGGGGGATTGGCAGAAGCTGAAAGACCAGTTGGCGGTGCAGGGCGAGGGCAAGCTGTTCGACAAGGGCAAGTACGTTCGCCTGCAGAGCCGGGAAGAGCAGCTGCTGAGTTTCCCCGAGGAGCTGCAGCTCGATTCCTTTCGCGAGCTGCGGCGCCTGCTTGACTCGGTGGTCGCCGGGCTCGATAAGGTCACTGCGCTGCGTGAGCAGCTGAGTAACCGCCAGCAGGAGATCCGCGAGTTCCTTGCGCGTCAGGCGCACGCCGACGAAAAGCAGTGGGCCATGGATTTCTCGCGCTCGGTTTTCAATCTGATGCAGCGCAGCCCCTCCAGCTACGCAGCCGTCACCCAGACGGTAGTGGCGCAGGCCACCATCAGCCGCTTCGCGGTGGTCAGCCTGCTGTCCTGAGCATCCGGCTGTGCCGCTCAAAGGCCGGTGCGGTCGATGAATTTCACATCCGACGGCCGACTCATCGGCAATATCTGCACCGTGTCACCGAGCAGCCCGCTGTCCGGGTCGCGCTGCAGCACCACCAACTGATCGCTCTTCTGATTGGCGATGAGCATGAAGCGCCCGCTCGGGTCGATGGCGAATTCGCGCGGTTCCCGCCCCTCGCTGGCGCGCTGCTGGATTTCGCGCAGGCTGCCGGTTTCCTCGATGGCGTAGACCATGATGCGGTTCGCCCCGGCGCGGTCGCTAACGTAGAGGAAGCGGCCATCTGGCGAGGGATGAATGGCACCGGGCGAATGCGCGTCCAGGTTGCCGTTCTCGGCCAAATCGACCAGCTGGCGTTGTATCAGGCTACCGTCGACATGATCGAAACGCGCAACCTGCGCGCTCAGCTCAAGCGTCGCGTAGGCCTGGCTGCCGTCCGGGCTGAACACCAGGTGACGTGGGCCGCTGCCGTCGGGCAGGCCGATGAAGGGCGGCTCGGCGGGTGACAGCGGGCGTTCGGCGTTGGCCGGGTTGTATTCGTAGACGAATATTTTATCCGCGCCCAGATCACTGACGAACAGTCGCTTGCCGTTAGGCGACATCACCGCCGAGTGCACATGCGCCGACTGCTGGCGCTGAGGATGTTTCTCGCTGGCCTTGTGCGTGGCGAGTTGGGTCACGGGCGACAGGGTGCCATCCTCTGCCAAGGGAACTACCGCCAGGCTGCCACCGGGATTAGGCGCCGAGCCGTAGTTGGAGACGAATAGATAGCGCCCGTCGCGGCTCTGGCTCAGGTGCGTGGGCTCATCGCCCAAGGTGATCTGCTGCGCCAGCGGCGACAGTTGCCCGCTGGCTGGCGCCATGGTGAACGCGCTTACCCGGCCTACCGGGTCGGGATGGCTAGGCCCGTTCTCGTTCGCCGCGTAAAGCCGGTTGCGGTTCAGATCCAGCGTCAGCCAGGACGGGTTGTGGGTGCGCACCACCTGCAGTGGCTGAGGCTCGATATAGCCGCGCTCTGCATCGAACTGCATGCGGTAGATCCCTTCACTTGCGCCCTCACTGCTGGTGTAGGTGCCGATCAGTAATTGATACATGGGTGCCGCCACTCCCGAAGTGCTGAATGCCAGAAGAGCCACGGCGAGGCCGAGGCGACGGTAGTGATGAAATAGACCGCGCAGTGGACCAGCCATGCCTCGCTCCTGTCTCGCTGAGTTTGTTAGTCCCGGACTGGCTTTGAGCACCGCAAGGCGAAAAAGATTTGTCGGCGCTGTCGATTTTTCCCTTTTCATTTCGACTATCAGATAACAGCAACCATCTCGGGGCGCCGCAATGCGCTATCTATGCCTGGTTTATCTGGATGAGCGGCTTCTGGCCAGCCTGTCGCCTGGCGCGCAGGCGGCGATGGATGCTGAATGCCGCGACTATCGCGAACGTCTTCAGCGCAGCGGCCAGCTGATCATCGGCGAAGCGCTGCAGCCGGTCCTCAGCACCACGACTATGCGCCGGCAGGGCGACACCCTCTGCCTACACGACGGGCCCGTAGTCGACAGCCGTGAGCAACCCGCGGCGTTCTATCTGTTCGAGGCAAGCGACCTCAACGACGTGATCCGACTGGCATCGCGCATTCCCCCTGGGCGGCTGGGTTGCGTCGAGGTCCGTGCGCTGCACCCAAGGGCGCCACCCTGAACCGTGCCGCAACGACATTCATCAGCCAGAGACTATCAACCAAGAGGCAACTCGCATGAACAACTCAACCGAAAACCAGACCGGCGAAGCCCGAATCCGCGAACTCACCAACGAATGGGAACGCGCGGTAGGCGCCAAGGATCTTGACCTCATCATGTCCCAGTACGCCGCCAACGTACTGGCTTTCGACGCAGTGGGGCCGCTGCAATTCAAGGACGCCGAGACCTACCGTCAGCACTGGCAGAAGTGCTTCGAATTCTGTCAGGGCGAAGGCTTTTTCGAGATCAGCGAGCTGGGCATCCACGTCAGCGAAGACCTGGCCTATAGTCATTTCCTGAACCATTGCGGCGGCACCAACGAGAAGGGCGAATTGCAGACCGGCTGGATGCGCGGCACCCGCTGCTGGCGTCGACAGGGCAGCGACTGGAAGGTCGTCCACGAGCACTTCTCGATGCCATTCGACATGGCTAGCGGGCAAATCGATTTCGGGATCGAGCCCCAGGCCGGCGCGGCCGGTTGAACCAACCCTCGTCTTTCGCTGCCGGAGCGGCGGCCGGCGCGCATCACCGGAGACTGAAATGAAATACCTGTGCCTGGTCTATTACGACGAACAGCGCGTGGATTCGATGACCGACGAGCAATGGGGCGCGCTGGTCGAGCAGTGCATTGCCAATGGTGAACGCCTGCAGGAGAGCGGGCACTTCATTGCCGGCGAGCCGCTGCAATCGGTGCGTACCGCCAAAACGGTTCGCGTCCGCGAGGGGGCGGTGTCCGTGGTCGACGGCCCGTTCGCCGAAACTCGCGAGCAACTGGCCGGTTTCTACTTGCTGGAAGCGCAGGATTTGGACGAGGCGCTGCGCCTGGCCGCAAAGATTCCGCCGGCGCAATTGGGCAGCATCGAGGTTCGCCCGTTGCGCCAGCTACCCGATCGCTGATCGATGCAGGAGCGGGGCAGGCCGCCTTCGACCGATCGTCCAAGTGGCGGGCCGACGCGGGCCGAGATCGACACCCTCTACCGCAACGAGTCGCGGCGGGTGCTGGCGACGCTGATTCGTGTGCTGGGCGACTTCGAGCTGGCCGAAGAGGCGCTGCAGGACGCCTTCTTCGCCGCGGTGCAGCAATGGCCGCGCGACGGAACACCGGACAACCCGCGGGCCTGGCTGGTCTCGGCTGGGCGCTTCAAGGCTATCGACGGGCTGCGCCGGCGGGCGCGCTTCAATGCTTCGTTGAACCTGCTGGCCGATCACCTTGACACCGACGAGGAGCCGGACTGGGACCGCGACATGCTGGAAGATGATCGCCTGCGGCTGGTCTTCACCTGCTGCCACCCGGCTTTGCCGGCCGATGCGCAGGTGGCGCTGACCCTGCGCGAAGTCTGCGATCTGAAAACCGAGGAAATCGCCCGCGCCTTTCTCGCCTCGCCCAGCACCATTGCCCAGCGCATCGTGCGCGCCAAGCAGAAGATTCGTGATGCCGCGATTCCCTATCGCGTGCCTTCGCGCGATGAGCTGCCGGCGCGTCTGGATAACGTGCTGCGGGTGATCTACCTGGTGTTCAACGAGGGCTATTCGGCATCCAGCGGCACTGAACTGACCCGCACCGATCTGAGCGCCGAAGCGATCCGGCTGGGGCGGCTGCTGCTCGAATTGCTGCCGGACCCCGAGCTGATGGGGCTGCTGGCGCTGATGTTGCTGCACGACTCGCGGCGCATCGCGCGCACCGATGGCGCGGGCGAGCTGGTGCGCCTCGACCAGCAGGACCGCAGCCTGTGGGACCGGTCGCAGATCGAAGAAGGCTCGGCGCTGGTGCAGCGGGCGCTGGCCTCGCGGCGTTTTGGTCCCTACACCTTGCAGGCGGCGATCGTCGCCGTGCATGCCGAGGCGCCCAGTGCCGCGCAGACCGACTGGGCGCAGATCGTCGGGCTCTATGACGTGTTGCTGCGAACCAGCCCGTCTCCGGTGATCGAGCTGAACCGCGCGGTAGCGGTAGCCATGCGCGACGGCCCTGATGCCGGGCTGCTGCTGATCGAAGGCTTACTGGCGCGTGGCGAATTGCAGGATTACCACCTGCTGCACTCGGCCCGCGCCGATCTCTGCTGCCGCCTCGGCCGCCTGGACGACGCACGAAACGCCTACCGAAGCGCCTTGCAATCGGCGCAGTTGGAGCCGGAACGGCGCTTTTTGCAGCAGCGGTTGGATGAGCTCTTGTAGCGTGTCGAAGTCTCGCCGGATGAACTTTCTCAACATGCGATGCAACTCGTAGGCCGAAGTGCGGCGCTGACCCTTGCGGTGCGCGGAGCGCACCCTACGGGCGTGGCGGTGGAGTAGGGTGGCTATGCGCACCGGCTTGTACGCTGCTACGCGGGAACCCTCGCGTTGGTAGTTCTACGGCTAACGACGCGGGGCGTCGCAATAACGCATCCACGCAGAGCATGGGAGTGATCACCTGGGCAGAATCAGCCGCGTAGGGTGGGCTTCAGCCCACCATCTGCTGGCACCGCTGGTGACGCCTCGCCTGGCCTATGCGGCCGGCGCTGAACTCTGGTGGGCTGAAGCCCACCCTACAAATTGCGCCGAGCTCTGGCTGGCTGAGTTGGAGCGCCGCCTGGCCCGGCCCTCGACTTGCTGCCTCGATCAGACGCCTTACTAAGCAGGCTCGAAACCGTGCGTGCCACGACATGATTAATTGTCGCTGCTACCTGCCGGCAAATAATCGCCACGGCTCAAACCATGGCGCTGCATCTTTTCGTTGAGGGTGCGGCGCGGTAGCTGCAGCAGGGTCATGACTTCGCTGATGTTGCCTTTGCACTGCTGCAGGGCGTTGTGCAGGCATTGCGCCTCGAAGGCTTCCATCTGCTCGGCCAGCGAGGTGCCGGTGCTCGGGGCGCTGGGCGGCGGCGGGGTCAGGCCCAGGGCGTGGCGTTCGGCGGCGTTGATCAGTTCACGGACGTTGCCTGGCCAGTCGTGGCTCAGCAGCTGCGCCAGTTCGGCGGGGCCGACCGGCAGGGGCTCGCGGCCATGGCGCTGGGCGGCCTGGGTGACGAAGTGGTCGAACAGCAGCGGAATGTCTTCACGACGCTCGCGCAGCGGCGGGATATGCAACTCGGCAACGTTCAGCCGATACAGCAAGTCTTCGCGGAAACGTCCGCCGCGCACTTCTTCCAGCAGGTCCGGCTTGGCCGCGCTGATCACTCGCAGATCGACTTCGATGCTGCGGTTGGAGCCCAGCCGTTCCAGGGTCCTTTCCTGCAGCACGCGCAATAGCTTGACCTGCTGGGCCAGCGGCATGCTTTCGATTTCATCGAGGAACAGGGTGCCGCCGTGGGCATGCTCGATGCGACCGATGCGCTTGCCCTGGGCGCCGGTGAAGGCGCCGCTTTCATGGCCGAACAGCTCGCTCTCGAAGATGCTTTCGGGGATGGCCGCGCAGTTCAGCGCCACGAACGGATGGCGCGCGCGCGGGCTGAAGTCGTGCAGGCAGCGCGCCACCTGTTCCTTGCCGCTGCCGGTGTCGCCGCGGATCAGCACGTTGACATCGGTGCCGGCCAGCTCCAGCACCTGGCGGCGAAGGTTGTCCACGGCGCGCGAAACCCCTAGCAGCATCGACTCGATGCGGCCCTTACGGGTGAACTGCTCACGCAGCTGGCGGTTTTCGCAGACCAGCCGGCGTTTGTCCTGGGCGCGGCGCACGCTGTCCAGCAGACGTTCGGGTGTGAAAGGTTTTTCGATGAAGTCATAGGCGCCCTGGCGCAGCGCCTGCACCGCCATCGGTACGTCGCCATGACCGGTGACCATGATCACCGGCAGCTCCGGGTCCATCGCGACCAGCTTTTCCAGCAGGCCGAGGCCGTCCAGGTCCGGCATGCGCACATCGCTGATCAGCACGCCGGGAAAATCGCGGTCGAGCAGGCCCAGCGCTTCGCGCGCGCTAGCGCAGGTGCGTACGCTGAAACCGGACAGTTCCAGCCATTGCTGGACCGCTTGGCGGATCGCCGCTTCGTCGTCGATGAAGATGACCTGACCGCTCATGTTTCGCTCCTTAGCCGGTGGCCAGTCTACTCGGTGAGGTGCTCGTCGGCTGCCGGCAGTCGAATCTCGAATACCGCACCCTGCGCGTCGTTGCTCACGTCGAGATTGCCGCCCAGATCGCGCACGATGCCGTAGGAAACCGCCAGTCCCAGCCCAAGCCCTTGGCCGACCGGCTTGGTGGTGAAGAAGGGCTCGAATACCTGATCCAGATGTTCGCGGGCGATGCCGCCACCGCTGTCCGCGACGCTCAGTCGCCAATGGTTCGCATCGCGGCGGCAGTCGATGCGCAGCTGCCGGGCGGCGCTGTTCTGCATGGCATCCAACGCATTGTTCAGCAGGTTGATCAGCACCTGCTCCAGGCGGATCGCATCGGCACTGACCCAGGCATCGGTGGGTACCTGACGCACGACTCTGACGTCTTCCCCGCGGATGCGCGGGCCGAGCAGCTGCAGGGCCTGTTCCAGCACCTCGTCCAAACGTACGCGCTGCGGCAGCCCGGCGGGATTCTTGCGGGCAAAGGTCTTCAGATGGCCGGTCAGCGCTGCCATGCGTTCGATCAGCCCTTCCACCTGACCCAGACCTTCGCGCACTGCCTCGCTGCGGCCGCTGTCGAGCAGCAGGCGCTGGCTGGCCAGCTGCATACGCAGGGCGGTCAGCGGCTGGTTGATTTCGTGGGCGAGGGCGGCGGACATCTGCCCCAGGGCGGCCATCCGCGCGGCGTGTACCAGACCATCCTGCGCGGTCTGCAGGTCGCGGGTGCGGGCTTCGACCAGCCGTTCCAGCTCGTTGCGGCTGCGCTGTTCGACCCGGCGGGTTTTGCGCCGCTGGGCTAGGTAGAGCAGCAGGAAGGCCAGCGTCATCCACACGCCCGCCGCAGCCAGCCGATAGCTGCGTATGCTGGCGGCGACCAGTTGCGGCTCTTGCAGCAGGTGCAGCGTCCAGTCTTCCTCTGGCAGCGGCAAGCGCTGCCAGAAATAGGTATGGCGGCCGTCCGGTCCTTCGACTTGGCGGCGCTCGCTGTGTTCGTCGATGCGTTGCAGGCGTCTGCTGTGCAGCGGCTGCAGATTCTGTTCGGCGTAGCGGCGGGCAGCAACCAGGCGGTCGCGTATCTCGTCGCTGAGCGGTTGCAGGTAGCGGAAGCGCCAAGCCGGCCGATTGCTAAGGATGACGATATCGAGCGAGTCGGTGATCAGCAGAATGCCGGACTGGCCGGCCCATTCGCGCTGCATGTCTTCCAGCTCCAGCTTGACCACCAGTACGCCGAGTACCTCGCCGGCGGCGTTCTTGACAGAGCTGGAAAGAAAATAACCAGGAACTCCTGTGGTCACGCCCACTGCGAAATAGCGGCCGCTGTCCTGGGTCAGCGCATCGCGAAAGTAAGGGCGAAAGCCGTAGTTGTAGCCGACGAAGCTGCTCCATTCGCGCCAGTTGCTCGCCGCGAGAGTGTCGCCATGACGGTCGATCAGATAGAGCACCGACGAGCCGGCGGCCTGGTTCTGCTGCTCCAGGCGGCGATTGAGGCGGGCGCGCAGTTGGCGGTCATCGGGACTGGCCAGCAGGCTGCGGATGTCGCCGTCCAAGGCTAGTAGGGCCGGCACCGAGCGGAAGCGCTCGACCTGCGTGTGGATCGTCTGGGCGTAGAGTTCCAGCTGCTCGCGGGCCTCCTGGCTGCGCTCAGCCCAGGCGCGCTGTTCGGCGAGCCGCCCGGCCCCGTACATGCTCAGCAGCAGGCCGGCGAGGATTAGCAGCACGATCAGGACGACACGGTAGCGGTTGGCGTGGGCGGACATGGGCGGCTCTTTTGTAAGAACAGCTATGTTAAGCCAGAGCGGAGCATTGCCAATCACTGCCGATGGTCCGTTTTGCCGTTGGCCGCGCATAAACGGGCGGCGTCGATGGCTATGATTGCCACTGCGGTTATCCCTGCAGAGGTATTGAGTGCTCAGGAAAATATCGATAAACCAGCTCCGGTTCGGCATGTACATTCAGGCCATCGACGGGAGCTGGTTTTCGCATCCGTTCTGGCGAACCCGCTTCGTCCTCAGCGATCCGGCGGATATGCAAGCGCTGCGCAGTAGCGGGGTGCCGGCTGTCTGGATCGATACCGAGCAAGGTGTGGATATCGCCGAAGCAGCTGCGGCGCCAACCGAGCCCCATCCCGCCGTCGAGGCCACTGTCGCCGAGTCACCCGCGCGGGCCGCAACCTGCAGCGCCCGCGATGAAATGCAGCGCGCCTCTCGCGTACTCAACCGCTCCAAGCAGGCGGTGGCTTCGTTGTTCAACGAGGCGCGTCTGGGCAATGCCGTGGACGCGCAGGCATGCCTGCCGGTGGTCGAGGAAATCAGTGAATCCCTGGCGCGCAATGCCTCGGCGCTGATCGGCCAGGCCAGGCTGAAGGACCGTGACGAATACACCTACATGCACTCGGTCAGCGTCTGCGCTTTGATGGTGTCGCTTGCTCGCCAGCTTGGACTGAATGAAAGCCTCACTCGCGAAGCTGGCCTGGCGGGGCTGCTGCACGATGTCGGCAAGATGGCGATGCCACCGCAGGTGCTCAACAAGCCCGGCAAGCTCACCGATGCCGAGTTCGAAATCATGCGCGCTCATCCCGAGCGTGGCCACGCGATGCTCGTGCACAGCGGCACGATGCCCGAGGCGGTACTGGACGTGTGCCTGCACCATCATGAAAAGGTCGATGGCAGCGGTTACCCGCACGGGCTGAAGGGTGAACAGATCAGCCTCGTCGCGCGCATGGGCGCGGTGTGCGATGTGTACGATGCGATCACCTCCAGGCGCCCCTACAAGGAGGCCTGGGATGCGGCCGGTTCGCTCTCGCGAATGGCTCAGTGGAAGGGGCATTTCGATACCGGCGTGTTTCACGCGTTCGTCAAATCGGTGGGCATCTACCCGCTCGGTACGCTGGTCCGGCTGGAATCCGGTCGGCTGGGCGTGGTCGTTGATCAGAACCCTGGCAAGCTGACGGAGCCGGTGCTGCGCCTGTTCTATTCGACCAGAACGAAAATGCCCATCGCTCCGGAGGAATTAGACCTGTCGCGCCGCCACGGCGAAGACCGCATCGTCAGTCGTGAAGACCCGGTGACCTGGGGCTTCGCCAATCTGGATGATTTCTGGCGCTAGCGATGCAGGCCATCAGGCGGCCATCGCCGGTTACGGCGTGATCCGCTATCCTTCGCCGCCCTTGCAGCGACTCTCTGCCTGAGCAGTAGCTCGGCGCGATCAATCTGCATTCCCCGCGCTTCGATTAGCGCGGTTCGCCCTACATTCGAAACTGGAACGGCTCTGTCAGCCGGCGCATCGCGTCGGGTCTGCAGCTGCCGCTTTTTTCCTCTGGATAACCCATGCTCCACTCGATCAAGCAAAACTGGTTCAGCAACATTCGTGGCGACGTGCTTTCCGGCCTCGTGGTTGCCCTGGCCCTGATTCCCGAGGCCATCGCCTTTTCCATCATCGCCGGGGTCGACCCACGGGTCGGCCTCTACGCGTCCTTCTGCATCGCCGTGGTGATCGCCTTCGTCGGCGGCCGGCCGGCGATGATATCCGCCGCCACCGGTGCCATGGCTCTGCTGATGGTGACCCTGGTACGCGAGCACGGTCTGCAGTATCTGCTGGCGGCTACGCTGCTCTGCGGCGTGCTACAGATCGTCGCCGGCTACCTGCGCCTGGGCTCGCTGATGCGCTTCGTTTCACGCTCGGTGGTGACCGGCTTCGTCAATGCGCTGGCGATCCTGATCTTCATGGCGCAGCTGCCGGAACTGACCAATGTCACCTGGCACGTCTATGCCATGACGGCGGCGGGGCTGGGCATCATCTACCTGTTTCCGTACGTGCCGAAGATCGGCCGGGTGATCCCCTCGCCGTTGGTGTGCATCCTCTCTATGACTGCGGTGGCCATCTATTTCGGCCTGGACATCCGTACCGTCGGCGACATGGGCGAGCTGCCCGATACGCTGCCGATCTTCCTCTGGCCGGAGGTGCCGCTGACCTTCGAAACCTTGCAGATCATCTTTCCGTACTCCGCCGCGCTGGCGGTGGTTGGCCTGCTGGAGTCGCTGATGACCGCGACCATCGTCGATGAGATGACCGACACCGGCAGCGACAAGAACCGCGAATGCAAAGGCCAGGGCATAGCCAATATCTTCTCCGGCCTGTTTGGCGGGATGGCCGGTTGCGCGATGATCGGCCAGTCGGTGATCAACGTGAAATCCGGCGGCCGCACGCGCCTGTCGACGCTGATCGCCGGTGGGGTGCTGTTGTTGATGGTGGTGTTCCTCAGCGACTGGGTCGGGCAGATTCCCATGGCGGCGCTGGTAGCGGTAATGATCATGGTGTCCATCGGCACGTTCAACTGGGAATCGATCCGCAACCTCAAGCGCTATCCGTTATCGACCAATATCGTCATGGTGGTGACCGTGGTGGTGGTGGTCTTCACCCACAACCTGGCCTATGGCGTGCTGGCCGGCGTGCTGCTGGCGGCGATGTTTTTCGCCAATAAGGTCGGCCATTACCTGCATATCGACTCGGAACTGGATACCGAAGGCGGGCAGCGAACCTACCGAGTGGTCGGCCAGGTGTTTTTCAGCTCGTCGGAGAAATTCACCATGGCCTTCGACTGCAAAGAAGCCCTCGCCACGGTCGTCATCGACCTCAGTCACGCGCATTTCTGGGACATCACCGCCGTCTCGGCGCTGGACAAGGTGGTGCTCAAGTTCCGCCGCGAGGGCACCGAGGTAGAGGTGCTGGGCATGAACGAAGCCAGCGCGACCATCGTTGATCGCTTCGGTACGCACGACAAGCCCGAAACCACCGATACGCTGATGAGCCATTGATCGCGTGCGCGCCAGGCAAGTGCCTGGCGCTATCGGTACAGATCGGCCCGTGACCAGGGCATTTCATGAGAGCCATCCGGCAGCGGCTTGCTCGCCAGGATCTGGTGCAGGTTGATCCAGTTGCGGCGGAAACCATAGGCGCAGCCGGCCAGATAGACACGCCAGATGCGCAACGCACGCTCGGGAATCATCTGCTGGGCCTCGACCAGATTCGCTTCCAGCCGCTGGCTCCAGAAATCCAGCGTGCGCGCGTAATGCAGGCGCAGGCTCTCCACGTCGACGATTTCCAGCCCCGACTCGCTGATGCAGGCGCCGATCTTCACCAGATGCGGCAGCTCGCCGTGGGGGAACACGTAACGGTTGATGAACTCGCCGGCACCATGCCCCACCGGTCGCCCATCGATGTGGCGCGAGGTGATGCCATGGTTCATCACCAGGCCACCGGGGCGCACCACTTCCGACAGCTGCTGGCAGTACAGCGGTAGGTTCGCGTGGCCGACATGCTCGAACATGCCGACACTGACCACCTTGTCGAACTGGCCGTTCTTGGGCAGATCGCGGTAGTCCATTAGCTCCAGCTGTACTTGGCCCTCCAGTCCTTGCGCGGCGACGCGCTCGCGCCCGAGCTTGAGCTGCTCGCGGCTGAGGGTGATACCGAGCACTTCTGCGCCAAACTCCCGCGCCGCAAAGCGCGCCAGCCCGCCCCAGCCACAGCCGACGTCCAGCAGGCGGTCACCAGGCTTCAGCCGCAGCTTGCGGCATAGATGGCGCAGCTTGGCCTGCTGGGCCTGGTCGAGGTCTTCCGTTCCGGTCTCGAAATAGGCGCATGAATAGACCATCTCCTGATCCAGCCACAGCTGATAGAAGTCGTTGGACAGGTCGTAGTGATAGGAAATAGCCTCGGCATCGGTGGCCTTGTCATGCGCCTGGCGAGTCGGTAGCGCCGAGTGCTCTTCACCCAGTGCGCTCGTGATCTCGTCGCCGATGCGAATGATCTCCTCCAGCGGTCCGTGAAGGTCGATCTTGCCCTCGACATACGCCCCACCCAGCAGGGCCAGACTGGGGTGGGCCAACTGCGGGACCAGACCGGGATCCTTGATTTCCAGCGTCACGCTTGGGACGGGGCCAATATCGATCTTCTTGCCGTCCCACAACTTAAGGCGCAACGGAAGCTCCAGTTCCTTCAAGGTCGGAAGTAATGCGGCCAACATACTCAGTCTCCTGATCGTCCCGTGCATGAAATCCTAGACCAGCTTTCTCCCGCTTGCGCTCGACCGGCAGATGGCTTTTCTCTATGAGTTCGATTGAAGATTGCTCGAACGGAGCGGGCGAGCAGGAAAAGGCTGCCGCGCGATTACCGTTTTGCAGTGTTGCGGTTTCGTGAATCAGACGAGGGGAGGCGCTAGGAGGCTAGGCATGAGATGGCGGAAGGCAGTGGGAGTCGAACCCACCCAGGAACGGCTGCCGCCCCCAACCGGGTTTGAAGCCCGGCCGCACCACCGGGTGCGATTGCCTTCCTCATTGATCTACAAGGTTTTTTCTAGCGTAGCTGATGCTCTGACCGGGCAACGTTGAAAATCCCTAACAGGGCCGAAAGCTAGAACGTCATGTAGGTGATCAGGCGAAAGGTGAGCGTACCGCATTGTCATGCGGGTGACGAATGCGCAAGTCTTTTTGCAAGAGCAAGATGTTCTCACCGTTCGCGAAGAAGTGTGACGCGGCAGTTTGCTTTAGGACATGCGACTTCCGTCCTGCTGGCAGATTGAGCCCTGCGTGAATGGCCTCCTCATCGATGCTCGAACAAGGCCGATGGCAAATGCGCCACGTTGCCGGAGATGGAGTAGGATTCCGTCGGGGTTACTGCCGGCAGTCCGGTTGTTCCCGGAGCGGTCGAGCCGGGCAGACGGCGAGGCCAACCGAAACTTGCCCAGTCAGGATGAGGATAGCAATCACAACGGAAGTGGCTAGGCGATGGTACGCCCGAACGACAGGGAAAGGACGATATGAAGGCTGATTGGAACGACGCCCCGGACTACATCACAAAGCACCCACGCAAAAGCCGCAGGCTAGCGAAGCTGATCCCCTGTCTGATCGGCACCGTTATTACGCTAGCGGTTCTCCAAATGGCAGGCTCAGCGTTCCTACAGGGAACCGCACAACGCATTGCCGAAAAGCGCATTCAGCCCAAGCCAGCCCCTGTCGCTGAGATTAAGCGAGTAGAGCCCACGGCGACCAAGGGTTGGGACAGGGTAGTAGAGGAAGTGGCCGCGAGAGGTGCAACGCCTCAGTGGCAATCAGGCCAGCCTCAAGCCGTTACGGCAGAGCCGACGCCCAAGCAAACAGTATTCAACGACAACAACTACGTTCCCCAGGGCGCGACTAATATCGTTCCCGCTACACGGGTTATCCCCGAGCCGACCGTAACGATCCCGCCCCGCCGAAAAGAAATTGTGGTTGTAGGCAAAGAGTCGCGGATAAGCGATTTTTGCCCGGGCGGAGAAGGAAGCATTATGCGGAGAAACTGCAAGTCAAGCGTCAACCTGAATGCAAGGAATTGATCTTCTTAGATCAATCCAAAACAATAAAACACACAAACATAATAATAAAGCCAGCGTGCACTCACAAACCGACAATCCAGTGATGGACAGGAAAACAAGGAGTTATTATGAGTCATGTTTTAGAAGGCGTGAAGATAACAAACTTTAGATCATGCAACTTGGTTGAAGTTAAGCTCGGAGCGTTCGTTCCATTGGTTGGATACAACAATGCTGGTAAGTCAAATATTCTGTCCGCGATTGAGTGGTTATTTAAGAGTAGATTGCTGCCGCAATCTGAATTCTTTGACCCGGAATTGAAAGTAGAGGTGGAGGGCGAGATAGCTGGGATCACAGCGCAGATTCTAGACCAGTTAGATGAGGCGCACCGGAAAAGAATAGCCCCTTATATCGTTAATGGAAGAGTAAAGGTAAAGCGAGTTCAGCCTACAGACGCAAAAAGAGCAACGGATGTAGATTTCTTTATCGAGCACCCCACTGATGGTTATAAGAGCAATCCAACCGGCATATGGAACGCAATTAAATGCCTGTTTCCAGAGCCCATCAGAGTCGCGGCAATGGATAACGCAGCTGATGACTCGGCCAAATCGAAATCGACAAGTACGATTGGAAAACTGCTAGCGGAATTTTGCGAAGCCGTTCGGCAAAACAATGCTAATAGAATAAATAGGCATCTTGGGGCTATTAGTCGCCGAATGTCTGCCTCAGGCAACAAAAGACTGCCTGAGCTGGATGCTATTGATACATCCATTAATAGAAAGATAGAAGACTTATTCCCTGGCATCAGCTTGAAGCTACATTTTGACGTACCGACATTTGAAGACATTTTCAAAGCAGGTACTGTAAGGGTGTTTGAACAGCAAGACGTTGGTCGAGATTTTGCCGCCTACGGGCATGGGGCGCAGCGATCCATACAGATGGCACTTATCCGACACCTTGCGGAAGTAAAGAAAGATGCTGAAAGCCCAACCACCACGTTGCTGCTTATAGACGAGCCCGAGCTTTATCTGCATCCGTTTGCAATCGAGCAGGTACGGGAAGCTCTACACACGCTTTCTCAGTACGGATACCAAGTAATATTTTCGACGCACTCAGCTCAGATGATTACGGCGGAGAGGGCGCAGCATACTTTGCTAGTGCGCAAAGAAAATCACGAGACTCTAATTCGGAAGCGATTAAAGGATGCGCTAGAAGTGGTACTGCCCAGAGCGCAGTCTCAAGCACAGCACCTGTTCGCTTTGACACAGTCTAATCAAATCTTGTTCGCCAACAAGGTAGTTCTCACTGAGGGAACTACTGAAACAAGACTGCTTCCATTTATTTACAAAGAAATCACTACCTGTACGTTAGGACAACATCAAGTAGCGATGGTAGAAACCAGATCGGTTGATAACATACCTAAGTCACTACGGGTGCTTCAAGAGATGGATCTACCTGCGGCCGCGATAGTCGATCTTGACTACGCTTTTAGGGGGGCCGTAAGCAATGGATTTATCAGCGATACCGATCCCGCATTAATCGCACTTAAAAATATACTTATCCGGCTTGAGCGCAGCGGTGCTTGCACTCTCGACGGTGGTGGCCTGCCAACCAAGAATGGAGTAGTGACTGCTAGTGATGCATTCTGCTTGCTGGCCCGAGAGGCTGATGCCATTCCGCATATCGAGAGCCTACATAATCAGCTCCTGACGCACGGTATATGGTTGTGGATCAAGGGGGCGATTGAGTCTCACCTCAACCTTTCGGGTAAGACTGAGGCGGTTTGGGCTCAGTTCAAAACCGATGTGGAGACGGACGGTTTAGAGGCGTGTTGCCATGACTTCGATTCGATCAACGCTTTGGTCAATTGGATAAAAAATTAGATCTGGAGCTAATTCCCGGAGGGGGAAGCCCGGCCCCCTTCTGGGTAATGTCGAAAGAGTGTAGAAATCAAATGCCATTCTTTTTCCGCTATTGGTAAGGGCCAAAGGTTAGAGCTGCTAAATCGTATGTCTAGTATCTAAAGGGAATCAGAGAGAATGCGTAGGTGGGAGCGAAGATTAAAAGATTTAGCCCTGTCGCTAGAGGCAGCTGGTTCAAATTACTTTGAGCCAGAAATTTTTAGATTAAACGCGAACCAGTTTTTAACTACATCCAGAACAGTATCTTTCTTGTTTCAGAAAGATAAAGCGAGCATAGCGGACTTTGGAAACTGGCATGCTAATAACATCGTCGCTCCGTGGAAAGATGACGAAATAATGAAATGGTCGATTGCTTCGCGAAATACAATCGAAAAAGAAGGGGATCTAGATCTTAATAGTAGCGCCGATGTTACATTAATTGTCGGCTATTTGGAGAATCAAGATATCCCGCTTCGTCTAGATAAAAACACGTGCCTTAGCGCTAGCATAAAAAGACTCATTCGATTTGCAAGAGCGAAGCTGCCCACCGGAGTATCTGATTCAGCTGTGATCAAAATAGAAAGGACATGGGTAGCTAACACTCTTCCTGACTGCGAATTGCTGCAAGCGTTTAGATATATATATTGTCGAATGTACGAAGCATGTAAGTCTTTAGCGAATCATCTCGGTACAGCGCTGGAGTCCTCTATTCCGCACCCTACTTCATTTGATGATATTCACACGGGAAGTAGATGCGTTCACTACGTAAAGCTTAATTCAGCTGGTGTCGGTAAAGTCGTATCGCGCCGGATCAAGCGTAATAATAATTTTGTTGCGCCAGAATGGATGTCAGAGCTTCGCCAAAGAAGAATCGACTGCCCGCCAGACAGCCTTGAATCTCTCGTAAAAGCACAGGCTGAAATGGCGGAAGCCACATTTCTAGAGCACGGCAACCATATCGCTATGCTTTGGCTGTTTAATGAAAAATTTGAAGTAATAGATTTCATATCTACTGCTCCTAGTGATCAGGCAGATAAATATATTTTTTGGAGATCTATTTCAGAAAGAATTCATTACTTAAGAGCCAAGTATTTAGTATGGACAGCTGAAGCCTGGATTCGGACTGGGTTCGACCAGCAAATGTTTAAGGCTACTAGGAATTTGCCGATTGCAGGTGAAATGCTTCAAGTGGTAGGTATAGATGGAGAAGGGAGTTCTAGCGATATAACTTGGATGATCGAGCGCGAAACCCCAGATGCCAAGCCAACGCTAAAATTGAAAGATGAATCGAGTGGTAAACCAGAGGTGTATGCCAATTACCTAGCCCCAGCTAGGCACGCTCTCGAGAGAGTTAAGGGCAGCTCATGAAACTCAGCTATGGCTCAGGTCAGTCGAAAAAGTGTCGAAAACACTAACCAAGAACGACCAATAGATACCAAAACCGCAAGAGCGGAAGCGTCATATTGCCTAGCAATCGCCAACATACGCCGTTGACGTCAATAGTTAAAATCGGATTTGAAGCCCGGCCGCACCACCGGGTGCGATTGCCTTCCAGAGACGTGCCCGAACGGGACTGAAGCTGGACGTGCTGCAGCCTACCCGACCTCGGCCTCCGAGGCCAAGGCGCTGTCGGGTCGCACCTTGCGTTCGTTGCCGAAGCGCCGGGTGAGGCCGATGCGGTCGAAATGCTCGAGCAGCTGGATGCTGCGCTTGCGGCCGAGCTGAATCTGGTCGCGGAACGCGGCGGCGCGGATCACGCCGTGTTGCCTCTCCATATCTACTACCCGATTGGCCAGCTGGCGGATGGTGGCGTCGGGGTAGAACAGATCCTTGACGACCTGTTGCAGCATTCCTATGCGGGACAGCTTGCGCAACAGATGACGAACCCTGTCCTCCTCGATGCCCAGTTCGCCGGCCAGATCACGGACCCAGGGTGGATCGAAACGAGCGGATTCCAGCAGCGGCCATAGCTGGGCTTTCAGCGCTTCTTCCTCGTCGCTCAGTCGGACGCGGTGCCCAGGCAGGTGCAGCCAAGGACCGCTGGCTTCGATCTGTCCGGCTGCCAGCGTTTGTTCCAACAGCGCAAGATAAATCGGTCGCTCCAGCTGAGGTAGCGCATAGCGGCGCAGGCGGTCGCGATCCGGGCCCAGCTCGTCCGGCTGGGCTTCATGGAAGCGCTGCAATGCCGCCACAAGGCTCTGGCCGAGGTAGTTCCAGGTATCGCGGTCGAACAGGCGCGGGCCCAGCCGTGTGGTGATTTCCAGGGCTTCGTCCGGCAGCTTCCAGGTGTGTCGCGGACGGTTGAACTGTCGTTCCAGCAATGCCGGCTCCAGGCCGTTGATCGCGCTGGGCAGCAGTCCCGGCAGAATCTGTTCCAGTGTTTCGCCGTCCAGCGCGCGCAATACCGCAAGGCGCGCCTGGCGGTGCCGATTGCGCGGCGGAGCGAAGGGGTCGAGCACCCGTCCGCCGCCCAGGGTTCGCTGTGCGGATTGGTCGCGCAGGATCACGCGATCACCGTGCACCGCATGAGCCGGTGCATTCAGCAATAGCTGCGCGTGCACGCGGCCGCCGGGCGCCAGGTATTCGCCTTCCAACAGGGCGATCCGGCCGGTGACGTCCTGCGCACCAAGGTGAATGTGTACCGGCGTCCAGTGACGCAGTTCGCGAACTTCGCTGGGCAACAGGGTGAAGTCGATATCGATGCGCTGGGTTGCGGCCTGTAGCTCGGATTTCAGCAGCCAGTCGCCCCGGCTGATTTGCTCTGTCGCGAGGCGTTCGCCGGCGAGGTTCAGGGCGACCCGCTGACCCGCATGGGCCTCGTCGGAAACCTGGTTCTGCGCGTGCAGCCCGCGTACCCGAACGGTTCGTCCGGTTGGGCTCAGGGTCAATTCGTCCCCCACGCGCACCCGGCCCGCGAAGGCCGTGCCGGTCACGACCACGCCGGCGCCGACGACACTAAAGGCTCGGTCGATGGCCAGGCGGAAATAGCCGTGGCCGCAACCCGAGCGTACCTCTGCGGCCTGCTCGACCAGCGCCGAACGGAGCGCATCGATCCCTTCTCCGTTGATACTGGACACCGGGAAGATCGGCGCGCCGGCCAGCGGACCGGTCTGTAGCAGCGCTTCGACTTCCTGGCGCGCTTGGTCAATGCGCTCCGGGTCGACCCGGTCGATTTTGGTCAGCGCCACCAGTGCCCGACGAATGCCCAGCAACTCGATGATGGCCAGATGCTCGCGTGTCTGCGGCATCACGCCGTCATCGGCAGCGACAACCAGCAGCACACAGTCGATGCCGCAAGCACCGGCCAGCATGTTGTGCACGAAGCGTTCGTGACCGGGTACGTCGATGAAGCCGGTGAGGTTTTCTGAATCGCCAAGCGAGGCGTACAGGTAACCGAGGTCGATGGTGATGCCGCGCAGGCGTTCCTCGCGACGACGATCGCCCTCTTGCCCGGTCAGGGCCTTGAGTAAAGCCGTCTTGCCGTGGTCGATGTGGCCGGCGGTACCGATGATCATGACATCAGCTCCCGCTGCAGGTGCGGCAGCTGTTCCAGCATTGCCGCCTCGTCGTCCAATTGCCGAAGGTCGAGCCAGAGCGCGTCTTCGGCGAGCCGGCCAAGGACCGGAATCGGTAGGCAGCGCAAGGCTTCTTCCAGCTGGCGCAGGCTGCGGCCGCGCAGCCGCTTGGGTTGCAGCGGGCTGATACAAACCGCGGAGCTTGGCAGTCGTGCCACCGGCTGTGCGCCGCTGCCGATCATGCCCAGTGCGTCGCGGACAGCAACCTGCCAGTTTTCGCCGAGTGCCGTGGCGATTGCCGGCGCAATTCGTTCGGCTTGGGCACGGATCTGCTCCTGCGGGCGGCTGAGCAGGCGCAGGCTGGTCAGGCGTTCGGCCAGGCGATCAGGGTCGCGATAGAGATTGAGCACTGCTTCCAGTGCGGCCAGGGTCAGTTTGTCTACCCGCAGGGCGCGTTTGAGCGGGTTCTTCTTAATCTTCTGGATCAGCTCGCGGCTGCCTACGATCAGCCCAGCCTGGGGGCCGCCGAGCAGTTTGTCGCCACTGAAGGTGACGATATCGGCGCCGTCGCGCAGGGCTTCCTGGACGGTCGGCTCCTTCGGCAGGCCCCAGCGCGACAGGTCGACTAGGCTACCGCTGCCCAGGTCCTCCAGCAGCGGCAAGCCATATGCGTGAGCGATGGACGCCAGCTCGGCCGTGGCGACGCTTGCAGTGAAGCCCTGCACGCTGTAGTTGCTGGTATGTACGCGCATCAACAGGCCGCTGCGCGGGCCGATGGCGGTTTCGTAGTCGCGCGCGTGGGTGCGATTGGTGGTGCCCACTTCATGCAGCTTCACCCCGGCTCTGGCCATGATGTCGGGGATGCGGAAGGCGCCGCCGATCTCGATCAGTTCGCCACGGGAGATGATGCCTTCCTTGCGTGCGCCGAGGCTGTTGAGTGCCAGCAGTACGGCGGCGGCATTGTTGTTGACCACGGTGACGGCTTCGGCGCCGGTCAGCTCGCGGATCAGTCCCTCGATCAGATCGTCGCGATCACCGCGCTTGCCGCTGGCCAGATCGAATTCGAGATTCAACGGGTAGCGAGCCGCGAGGGTGATCGCCTCGATGGCTTCGTCGGGAAGCAGCGCGCGGCCGAGGTTGGTATGCAGCACCGTGCCGGTAAGGTTGAATACGCGACGTACGCGGCTGCGGTGCTGGCTGGCGAGGCGCTCCCCGGCGCGCCCGGCAAGCACGGCCTCTGACAGCTCCAGCGCGGCGAGCTGGCCGTGGCGGGCCGGCTCGCGTAACTCATCGAGCAGATCACGTAGCGTACCGAGCAGCGCTTCGCGGCCGTAGCGCTGCTGCAGGGGTGCGCAAGCAGGCGCACGCAGCAGACGGTCCACCGAGGGCAGGCGAACGCTGCTCATGGCTGATTATCCGATCGGTGGCTCGATACGAGCAGGGCGGTGGGAGCGCTCGTCATGCTGACGGCGTAAAACCCTGTCATGAGGTTGCCTGACACGCAGGACTCCATTCTTTTTAGTATTTTCCGAGCAGCATAGACGCTTAATTCCTCACAGGGTTCAGCCGAGCTGCGCGCTTCCCGCTGCCAAAAACGAAAAAACCCGGCAAGCCAGGTTCAGAATGCTGCTAAAGGAAACAGCGCCGCTCGGAGGGCGGGTCCTACGTCGTTTCGCTGAGCTTTTGCTGATTTAAGGGCATCCCTGGATACTGACTAGTGGTTTATGAGACAGGTCAGGACGAGCCGGCAATAAAACGATTCGCCTTGAAAACGAAACCCCGCAGTTAGCGGGGTTCGTTATTGCTGAGCCCGATTAAGCCCGGGCTCTGGGCGGCGCCTGCGCGTATCAGGCGTTCTGACGGATACCCGCGACCAGCCACGGCTGGTTCTCGCCCTGTGCACGCTCCATGCGCCAGCTTTCGCTGAAGGGCTCGCCCTGGTCGAAGCGCGAGTTTTTCGCGACGCCAGTGAAGGTCAGCGTGGCGGTGGTCTTCTCGGCATTGTCATCCACGCCGTCGAGCTGGATCTGCAGGTCATCGACATAGGTCGACTGGTAAGCGTCTCCAATCTCGGCACGCTCACGCTTGAGGAATTCAAGCAGCTGCGGCGTGACGAATTCGGCGATCTTGTCCATTTCGTTGGCGTCCCAGTGCTGCTGCAGCGACATGAAATGCTCGCGTGCCGCACCGACGAAGCTCTGCTCGTTGAACCAGGCCGGCGCGTTGATCACCGGGGCCTGGGCAACGGCTGCGCTGCTGCCGCCGAAAATGGACGGTTGCTGCGGCATTTCGCGCTGCATCGGCGCATGGCCGGCCACGGCTGGCTGCTGCTGGCGACGGCGGGCGGCCAGGAAGCGGAACAGCAGGAACGCGATCAGGCCGAAGATCAGGATATCCATGAACTGAATGCCTTCGAAGCCGTCGCCCATGAACATGGAGGCGAGCAGACCGCCTGCGGCGAGGCCGGCGAGCGGGCCGAGCCAGCGCGAAGCACCGCTAGCTGCGGCCGGTTGTTGGCGGCCTGCTTGCTGTGTGGCTGCGTCATTGCGTTGTTGAGGCTGCGCCTGGCGGGTCTGGTGGCTGGGCGCCGAACCAAAGCTCTTGCCGCCGCCGAAGCGCTTGGCGTGCACGTCGAGACTGAGGGTCAGACCGATACACAGCGCCATGAAAATGCTAAGCACACGTTGCATTGAGTGTTCCCGCTTTTAATTAGTGGAAGTACGCGCGTCATCCTGCCCAGTGCCGCGAAACAACGCCAGCGCTAAATGATTTCAGGCTTTTGCTTCGCCAATGACGGCGCTTTGTTGTCGCTTTTGGTCGGCTGAAGAGCAGAAATGCAAGCAGCGCACCCTCGAGGCCACGTACGCGGCGTACTGTTCAGCGGCAGTGCTGCTTCTTTTCGGGGTTGGTTAAAGGGGCGCACCGCCTTGATCGGCGCGCCTCTTTTTATGTCTGTTTCAGCTTACCAATCCGAACAGCGGTGGGCTGAAGCCCACCCTGCCGGGCCGATGGTTCCGGTGACTACCGTAGGGTGGGCTTCAGCCCACCATTCCCGTTTCACGAACCGAGCGAGCGGCTCAGCGCCAGTTATAGAGCTCTTTCTCGGATATTTCGTGCATGGGTTTGACCTGCGCCTGGAACGCCTTCATCGACGCCCAGATACGGCCGTTCAGCTCGCTTTGTGCGGCCAGCTCACCAAGCACGGCATCGGACTGCTCGCGCATGGCGGCCAGCACCTCGTCGGGGAAGCGCTTGAGTTCGGTGCCCTGCTGCTTCAACTGATCGAGCGCGAGGGCGTTGTTGTAGACATAGTCGTCGATCATGTCACGGCTTGCTGCGCCGGCGGCCTCGGTGAGAATGGCGCGCAGATCGTCCGGCAGGCTGTCGAGCGCCTTCTGATTGACCAGCAACTCCAGCACCGCCTGCGGCTCCTGCCACCCGGGGTAGTAGTAGTACTTCGCTGCCTTGTGCAAACCGAAAGCGAGATCGTTATAAGGGCTGACCCAGTCGGTGGCATCGATCGCGCCGGTCTGCAGCGCCGTGAAGACTTCGCCGCCGGGCATGTTGACGGTGGTCGCGCCGAGCCGGCTCAACACTTCGCCACCCAGGCCGGGTGTACGGATCTTCAGGCCCTGCAGGTCCTGCAGCGAGTTGATCTCTTTGTTGAACCAGCCGCCCATCTGCATGCCGGTATTACCCACGACGAACGGCTTGACGCCGTGCGGTGCGTAGGCTTCGTCCCAAAACGCCTGGCCGCCGCCGCGGGTCAGCCAGGCGTTCATTTCGCTGGTCGAGAGGCCGAAGGGTACCGAGGTGAAGAATTGAGCCGTAGGTACTTTGCCCTTCCAGTAATAGGCGGCGCCGTGGCCGACTTCGGCGGTGCCGCGCGAGACCGCATCGAATACCTCTAGGGCAGGTACCAGCTCGCCGGCGGCGTAGACCTTGATGGTCAGCCGCCCGTTGCTCATGGCATTGACGCGCTCGGCCAAGCGCTCGGCTGAAGTGCCCAGGCCTGGATAGTTCTTCGGCCAGGCGGTGACCATTTTCCAGTTATAGGTTTTGGGCGCTTCGCTGGTAGCCGGTTGCGGCTCAGCGGTGGATTCGACTTTCTTCTCATCGTTACAGCCTGCAAGGCCGAGCATTGCAAGCAGGGCAGCGGCGGCACCAAACAAGTGACGGCGTTTCATGAGTGAGGTTTTCCTTTGACGAATTTTTATTAGGTTGACGTGCACGTCATAGCGCTTGGAGTTTGGCATAACTGAGCATCAACCACTTGCTCCCTTCGCTCTCGAAATTCACCTGAACGCGAGCTTGAGCGCCGGAGCCCTCGAAATTCAGGATAGTGCC
The DNA here is from genome assembly GCF_024448955.1 of Stutzerimonas stutzeri. Classification (GTDB taxonomy): domain Bacteria; phylum Pseudomonadota; class Gammaproteobacteria; order Pseudomonadales; family Pseudomonadaceae; genus Stutzerimonas; species Stutzerimonas stutzeri_AQ. The sequence continues at coordinate 53,707 of NZ_JAMOIH010000015.1, read as the reverse complement.
CTCGCCAAACAGCGAGTGCGAGACGCGTTGGCCAAGATTGAATGGCGTTTCTGGCACGCTGGCGCCGTCGAACAGGGAACCGCCGCTCATGCCCCGGCTGTTGAATGTGCGACTCACGGTATTGCTCAGGCGCACCTCGCTGATCAGCGCGGGCGGCACTTCACGGATGAAGCGCGAGATTTTGTTATAGGTCTCGCTGCCATATAGCCGGCGTGTTTCGGCATAGGTGACGATCAGCTGCTGCATGGCGCGGGTGATGCCGACATAGGCCAGGCGGCGTTCCTCTTCGAGACGGCCAGGTTCTTCCAGGCTCATCTTGTGCGGGAACAGCCCTTCTTCCATGCCCACCAGGAACACCAGAGGGAATTCCAGGCCCTTGGCGCTGTGCAGTGTCATCAACTGCACGCTGTCCTCGTGATCGCCTGCCTGCTGCTCGCCGGCTTCCAGCGAAGCGTGGTCGAGGAAGGCGGCCAGCGGTGTCTGCTCGTCTTCTTCCTCTTCGCTGTAGTTGTCGAAGGCACGCGCGGCGGAGACCAGTTCCTCGAGGTTTTCCACCCGCGCCTGGGCCTTTTCGCCCTTTTCGTCGCGGTGGTAGGCGAGCAGACCGGATTGTTCGATGACCAACTGCGCCATGTTGTGCAGCTGCATGCCTTCGACTTTGAGCGCGAGGGTATCGATCAGCTCGACGAAGCCGTTCAGTGCGCTGGCCGCTCGGCCCGATACCACCTTGGTGCCCACCGCCTGGTGCAGCGCCGCCCATAGCGACAAGCCTTGCGCGCGGGCCAGCTGGCGCAGCGCTTCGACAGTCTTTTCACCGATGCCGCGTGCCGGCACGTTGATCACCCGTTCCAGCGCCGCGTCGTTATCGCGGGTCTGGATCAGGCGCAGGTAGGCCATGGCGTTCTTGATCTCGGCGCGCTCGAAGAAGCGTTGGCCGCCGTAGATGCGGTAGGGGATCTTCTCGCGCAGCAGGGCTTCTTCCAGTACCCGCGATTGGGCGTTGGAGCGATAGAGAATGGCGATCTCGCTGCGCGCCAGCCCTTCTTTCTTGATCGCGCTTTCGATGCTCTCGACTACATAGCGCGCTTCGTCGTGTTCGTTGAAGGCGGCATAAAGGCTGATCGGCTCGCCTTCACAGCCTTCGGTCCAGAGCTCCTTGCCCAGCCGCCCCTGGTTGTTGGCGATCAGCGCGTTAGCGGCTTTGAGGATGCAAGCGGTGGAGCGGTAGTTCTGCTCCAGTCGGATGGTTTCGGCGTCCTGGAAGTCTTCGCTGAACTGGTGCAGGTTTTCGACCCGCGCGCCGCGCCAGCCGTAGATAGACTGGTCGTCGTCGCCCACCACCATCAGGCTCTCGCCACCCTTGGCCAGCAGGCGCAGCCAGGCGTACTGCACGGCGTTAGTGTCCTGGAACTCGTCCACCAGAATGTGGCGGAAGCGGCGCTGATAGTGGTCGAGCAGGCCCGGGTTATCGCGCCACAGATCCAGGGCGCGCAGCAGCAGCTCAGAAAAATCGATGACGCCAGCGCGCGCGCAGGCCTCTTCGTACGCCTGGTAGATGCTCAGCATCGTTGCCAGGAATAAGTCGCCGCTGGGCTGGATGTGCCGCGGGCGCAGGCCTTCATCCTTCTGCCCGTTTATCCACCATTGAGCCTGGCGCGCCGGCCAGCGCTGCTCGTCGAGGCCCAGTTCGCGGATCACCCGCTTGACCAGTCGCTGCTGGTCGTCGGAATCGAGGATCTGAAAGTTCTGCGCCAGCTTGGCTTCCTGCCAATGCGCCCGAAGCAGGCGGTGCGCCAGCCCGTGGAAGGTGCCGACCCACATGCCCTGCGGGTTGACCTGCATCAGCTGTTCGATACGCTGGCGCATCTCGGCGGCGGCCTTGTTGGTGAAGGTCACCGACAGGATCGAATGCAGCGAGGCGCGCTCGACCTGGTGCAGCCAGGCGATGCGATGCACCAATACGCGGGTCTTGCCCGAGCCGGCGCCAGCGAGGACCAATTGACGACCTAGCGGCGCGGCCACGGCCTGGCGCTGGGCGTCGTTGAGGGAGTTCAGGAGGAGAGAGAGATCGTCATGCATGGGCGCCATTCTATCCGCAAACCGGTTCGGCTCGCTCGCGCAACGGACGGGCGCGTTGACTTGAGCGTCACTGGATCAGGTTTGCCGCGCCAGACGCAACGCCCAGGATGCAAAGGCGTTCTCGTTCGTTGGTCGGAACGCACTGTTGTCTTTGGCCGGCAACATGCCATCATCCGGACCATCAGCTGCGGCGAACAATGCCTTTCAGACACCTATAACAAGAGTGCTCGATGATCGATTCCGCACAGGCAACCCAATCGGCGTTACTGACTCAGGACGACCAGGCAGTTCTCGCCTGCGCTGATGTCGAGCAGCGAACCGAGCGTACACGGTTGCTTTATCAGAGCTCCAGGATATCGCTCGTGCTGTTGTTGGTTGCCGTTGCGGTGTTCCTCGGTCTGCTTTGGGACAAGGCCCCGCTACTAGAATTGACGTTGTGGTCGGGCTGCACCCTGTTGCTGGCACTGTGGCGGCTGCAGCAGGCGAGCGCATTCGACAGGGCCGCTGCGCAAGATCAGCAACGGCTGTATTGGCGCCGGGCATTTTTGCTGGGCAGCGGTATGACAGCGTTCACGCTGTGCTATGCGATCGTGGCGCTGGTGCCTGACGATAGTTTCATCCAGCAGACCCTGCTCTACGGCGCGGTCGGATCGGTGATCGTTACCGGCGCCGTGACCAGCGGCGTATCGCTTCGAGCGTTCTTCATCTTCACCATACCCAGCCTGGTGCCCTCCGCCTTCGTGCTGTTGAGCGGTGAGCAGCCGCAACAGCGTGGTTGGGGCGTGCTGACGGTCGTGGTGCTGCTGACGCTCTGCATCATCGCCTGGCAGACCAACCGCCTGCTGACTGTGAGCTTGCGCCAGCGCTATCACAACCAGCAGCTGATCGCGCGCCTGCAGCTCATGCACAGTGAGGCCACCCAGCTGAACAACGAGCTGGCAGGCGAGATCGAACAGCGGCGGCACGCCGAAGGCCTGCTGCGTGACACTCTCGACGGGCTCGAACAGCGCGTGGCCGAGCGCACGGCGGAGCTGAGCGAAAGCGAGGCGCGTTTGAACCTGGCGCTCGAAGCCAGCGGCCTGGGGTTGTGGGATTGGGATCTCGAGCATGACGAGGTTCACCATTCGCGCATGGAGGTGGTGTTCGGTATCGGCCAGAGCGCGCGGTTACTGCTGGCCGACCCGTTAAGGCCCAAGGTCCATCCTGACGACCTGTCGCAGGTGCGCAAGGCCGTCATCGCCCACCTCAAAGGCGAAACCGAGCTGTACACGGCCCGCTATCGCGCGGTGAAGGCGGACGGCAACTGGCTGTGGATGGAGGATTGCGGGCGGGTCATCAAGCGTAATGCCAACGGTCGTGCGCAGCGGATGATCGGAACACGTCGGGATATCAGCGAGGCTCATCGGCAGACCGAGCAGCAGCGCCTGGCGGCCACCGTGTTCGACGCAGCCGGCGAAGGCATGGCGATCATGGATGCCGACTTCCGCCTGCTGGCAGTCAACGATGCCTGTTGTGCCTTGTCCGGTTACGCGCGTGAGGAGCTCATCGGGCGTAGCGTCGCACGGCTGGCAAGTTCCGAAGATAGCCGGCAGCAGTATGCGGCGATTCGAGAATGCCTGGAGCGGGAGGGAAGCTGGCAGGGTGAGCTGATCGAAACCCGCAAGAACGGTGAAGTTTATCCTCAATGGGCACAGTTGCATGCCGTTCGCGACAATGAAGGCAAGCTAAGCAATGTCGTGGCGTTCGTATTCGACCTCAGTGTTCGGCGGCAGGTGGAAGAGCGTCTGCGCTATCTCACTCACTTCGACGAGCTGACCGGGCTGGCCAATCGCAGCCTGCTCAAGACCCGGCTGCACGATGCCTGCGAGCGGACGCACACCAATAGCCGCGGTCTGGCGGTGCTTTATATCGACCTCGACCGCTTCAAGATCCTCAACCAGAGCCTGGGGCACGAAGCGGCCGACCAGCTGCTGCGCGAAATGTCCCGGCGTCTGTCGCACACCTTTTCCGATGCGGACACTATCGCGCGGCTGTCGGGAGATGAGTTCGTGGTTGTGCTCGAAGGCTACGGCAGCCTGTCGAATCTTGCGCATAGCGGCAGCCGGCTGCTGTCGCGCATCAGCAAGCCCGTGTTGATTGGTGATCAGGAACTGGTGATCAGCGCATCCATCGGCGTCAGCCTGATGCCCGACAATGCGCGCGATGCCACCTCCCTGCTGTTGCAGGCGAACATGGCGATGCAACATGCCAAGCACCTGGGTGGTAACACCGTGCAGTTCTTCACCGAACGCTTGCAAAGCACCAGCCTGGAAAATCTGAGGCTTGAAAACCAGTTGCGCCAGGCACTCGAAGAGGGGCAGCTTGAGGTCTTCTATCAGCCGCGCTTGAACGTGGCGGAGGATCGCCTCGACGCGGCTGAAGCGCTGGTGCGCTGGCATCATCCGCAGCAGGGGCTGATGGCGGCGGGCTATTTCATTCCGCTGGCCGAAGAGACCGGTCTGATCGTCCAGGTAGGCGAGTTCGTCCTGCGCGAGGCTTGCCGGCAGGCCCGCCAATGGCAGCTGGATGGGCTCGCGACGATCCGGGTTTCGGTGAACCTCTCAGTAAAACAACTGCGCCTGGGCAATTTTGTCAGCCTGGTGCGGCAGGTACTGGTGGAAACAGGTCTGCCGGCCGAGTTGCTGGAACTAGAGCTGACCGAGAGCCAGCTGCTCGACGACATCGACAATGCCGTCAGCATCAGCCATCAGCTACGTGCACTCGGCGTGAAACTCGCCATTGATGATTTCGGTACCGGCTATTCGTCGCTCAGCTACCTGAAGCGTTTCCCGGTGAACTACGTCAAGATCGACCGCTCGTTCATCTCGGAGCTGGATCAGGTCAGCGAGGACTCAGCCATCGTCCGGGCCATCATCGCGATGGTCCACAGTTTGGAGTTGAAAGTGGTCGCCGAGGGCGTGGAAACCCAGGCGCAGATGGATTTCCTCAAGGAGCAGGGCTGCGACGAAATCCAGGGCTACCTGATCAGCCGCCCGGTGCCGGCCGAGCGATTCGCCGAGTTGTTGGGGTAGGGCAGGCTGAAGCGGGGTGCCGTCTGACCCGCACCACGATGCGAATTCTGTTTCGAGCGTGACTCGCTCTGCCGGGGCCGCCCGAAACGTGATTCGAGTCATGCTGCGGCCCTGCCATCATTGAAACGGGCCTTCTCGTCGGTCAACCTCCGGCCTTCGCCTGACTCAAGGATGGAGGCTAAGGCATGCTGGATGCCAATCAAGCGCATATTACCCTCGCCATTTCCGGCGTCGAAACCGACCTACAGGTACTAGGTTTCGAAGGCCATGAAAAGCTCAACCGGCCCTACCACTTCGATATCGAAGTGGTCAGCGAGCGTCCCGATCTCGATCTCGAGACTCTAATCAACCGCCCTGCCTATCTCGCATTCGGCCCCGCTGGCAGGGGCGTACACGGCTTGATCCACAGCATCGGCCAGGGTGACTCCGGCAAGCGTCTGACCCGCTATATCCTGAACCTTCGTCCGCAATTGGCCTATTTGGCTCACAGCCATGATCAGCGCATTTTCCAGCATCTCAGCGCGCCGCAGGTCATCGCCCAAGTGCTTGAAGCCCACGGCATCCAGGCCGATGCCTACCGCTTCCAGCTTGGACACGCTTATCCCGAGCGCGCCTACTGCGTGCAGTACGACGAATCCGACCTGCATTTCATCCAGAGGCTGTGCGAGGAGGAAGGCATCAGCTTCCATTTCCAGCACCGCGAAGCCGGCCATGTCGTGGTATTTGGAGATGATCAAACGGTGTTTCCGAAGCTGGCGCCAGTGGCCTACCAGCAGGATTCCGGCCTGGTCGCCGACCGGGCAGTCGTCAAGCGCTTTGGCGTGCGCCTGGAAACCCGTAGCAGCCATGCTACCTTCCGCGACTACGACTTCGAACAACCCAGGCTGCAGATGGAAGCCGGCTACGGCAGCGAGTTCGCGCCAGCGCTGGAGGTCTACGACTACCCTGGCCGCTTCACCACCCGCGTGCGTGGCAAGCATCTGGCCAAACGCGACCTGGAGCGCCTGCGCGCAGACTACGAACTGGCCGAAGGCCTCAGCGACGCTTACCTGGCGTGCGGCCAGTTTCTCGCCCTCAGCGACCACCCACGCCACTCATGGAACGACCTCTGGCTGCTCACCGAAGTGTTCCATCAGGGTAAGCAACCACAGGTGTTGGAAGAGTCAATCACTCATTCATCGAGCCCGCACTATCTAGCGCCCTCTCCCCTCGCGGGAGAGGGCTGGGGCGCCCGGCTTAGGGGTGAGGGGGGAAACGACTTCCAACAAGGCTACCGCAACCATTTCGCCGCCACTCCTTGGGACATCTTCTACCGCCCCCAGCTCGACCACCTCAAACCCAAAGCCTTAGGCAGCCAAACCGCCGTCGTCACCGGCCCTGCCGACGAAGAAATCCACTGCGACGAATACGGCCGAGTGAAAGTACAGTTCCATTGGGACCGCCAGGGCCAGGTCAACGACAAGGCAAGTTGCTGGCTGCGCGTCTCCAGCAGCTGGGCCGGCGATCGCTACGGCGGCATCGCCATCCCGCGCGTCGGCATGGAAGTATTGGTGACCTTCCTCGAAGGCGATCCCGACCAGCCGTTGATTACCGGCTGCCTGTACCACGCCGAGCACGTCGTGCCCTACGAACTGCCAGCCAACAAGACACGCACCGTCTTCAAGACCCTCAGCTCGCCGGGTGGCGATGGCTATAACGAGCTGCGCATCGAAGATCGAAAGGGTGCCGAACAGATCTACATTCACGCCCAGCGCGACTGGGACCAGAACATCCAGCACGACCAGAAGATCCGCATCGGCCACGAACGCCACGACACCGTCGAGGCCAACAGCTACAGCGAATTCAAGGCCGAAGAACACCGCACCACTCACGGCGACCGCAAGACCGAAGCCAGAGCCAGCGACCACTTGACCGTGGGCAACACCCAGCACGTCAAGATCGGCAGCGGGCAGTTTGTCGAAGCCGGTAACGAGATCCACTATTACGCTGGCAGTAAAGTCGTCATCGACGCCGGCATGGAACTCACCGCCACTGGCGGCGGCAGCTTTCTAAAGCTCGATCCCAGTGGTGTCACGCTGAACGGCGCGACCATCAAAATGAACTCGGGTGGGGTTGCGAATAAGGGCTCGGGGCTGAAGATTCTGGCGCCGACGCTACCTAACGAGGCAGATAAGGACCAAGCCGGTGCCAAGCCAAAACTGGCCCTGGCCAACACTCAACTACAGATGGCTCGTAAAGCGAGACAGATCGGCGCGAGCCGTTGCCCGATCTGCGAAGCCTGCAGAGAGGGCGTCTGCGACATTGGTGCGGCGCCATGAACGATCAAGTGCGACAGTGGCTCGATGAACAGCAGGCGCAACAACGGCACCTGCTGCTCGTCATCGACAGCCTGGCCGAACCCAACCCCATTCAAGAGCTATTTACCCGCGACCTGATGCGGGATTACGTCAATCTCTACCAGGGAACCGAATTCGCCGACTTGGCGGATATCGGCCCATGGCTGGTCGTCTTGAGTGTCTTCGAGGCGGCACATATCCAGCCATTGCTCGATACGCCTGAGCGTAATTGGGGCTGGCTGGCCAGCGTTGACCGTATCGATCTATCAGCCATTACTCATCACTGGCGGGAGCGCATGCACGTCGAGGAGAAAGGGCAGCGCTCGCTCTACCGTTTTCACGACAACCGGGTTATCGCTCGTCATCTTGCCGAACTTGCACCGGCACAGCAGCCGTTGCTGCTTGGTCCCCTGAACAGCGCTCTTTGCTGGGATGGTGAGCGCTGGCAGTGCTTCGATAATGCACGACCGGGACATTACCCCGCTCCATTCGAAGCAGCCTGGCTGACCTTGCCCGAGCCGGATGCCGTGGTACGGGACGTCCAGCGCCATAACTTAACGCTTTGGCTTTGGCAGAACCATTCTGCGGCCACCGCTCGGCTAGCCGAAACGCGAGTACTGAGCGATTGGTTGGATGAGCAACTCGATAAAGCCGAGCGCTGGCGGTGGAAACCTTTGGAACACATACAGTTCCTGCTGCGTTATCAACTCGATCCTGAATTCGCGGAACGTCCCGCCTGGAAACCTGAGGAAGGGGAGTCTCCAGACGCGCATTTCGTCAGGCTCAGCCAAGAGTTAAACGCAGCTTCTATTGCACGGGAACAACAGTCATGACCTATTTCCCTAAGACGTCACGCATCTCAACTCTGCTTTTGCCTTGTCTACTGGTGACTTCCCTAAGTGCCTGTAGCGCACTCGGCTCACTCGGTGGAGAGACCTTTACCTTTGAAGGCGAGTTGCCGCCCGATTTCTCTCTCAAGGCACAAGCGGAATATGACGTCGCCAGTGAGTGTAGTGGCCGTAGCCAAGTCAAAACATTCGAGCAGGATTATGGGGAATCTTCCCAACAGTACCGTTTTAAAATCCCAGTCAATTACCGTTCCGGGCTTTGCGAGATGCAACTGGGTAAGGTCAAGTTGTTTATATATGGCCGTTACGGTGAAAAAGACTGGCAGCGAACCTATGACAATGGTGGGCTAGTAATTGTCGATAAGCTTCCTGAGGGAGCTCCGGGTTTTGGAGCGGACGGAGTTCTTGCCAAGACGGCGGTATGCTCTTGGTGGTTTCAATTGAGTAAGGCTAAATCCCGACAGGGTCTAATTAGTAAGCTGCTCAGCTGCAAAGGTGCTGGAGCGTACCTAGTCAGTGGAGGGCTACCGGGTAGAACGGTTAGATTGCAGTTCCAAGCAAACCTCGAAGAACAGCCTTATCGGGATAATACTTGGATCAAGACTTCTAGAGGGTGGAAGCCTTGCTTGCCAAAGCAAGGTTGGCAGCAGTGCCAAGATCCTCCAGTTTTTAAGAAGTTCAAAATGAACGGAAAAGAGTGCAGCGTCTACCCAAACTGTACGGAATGATCAAGGATGAAAAAAACAGCCGTAGATATGCTCGAGTGCCCATTACGGAGCCATTGGATTAGTTTTCGTCTAGTAGATGAGCATGGAGACGGAAGTCCTTATGCTGGTCTGTCGTATAAATTGCATGGCAGCCAAGGTCAAATTGACGGAATTTTAGATGGCGAAGGATTTGCGAAAGCCGGCCATCTTTGCTGTGGCCCTATAATTCTCGACCTCTCGACACAAGCCTCCAAATACGCCGACACTTGGTATGAAGAACTCTCGATCAGAAATTCCTTTAAGATTCCACTTACGAATTTACAAATCGCGGCGGAGCAATCGACTTCTGGGCCGCGTCGGGCCGATGGCAGAACCTATCTAGCGGAAGCTCGCGCATCACAAGAGGACGCGAATTTTTTTCGAGTAGAAGTTAGCAATTTTGCAGAAGCCACAGGTCATCTACCTGACCCCGACGAGACATGGAAACCGAAGCCTCCGAACATCCCTAAACGAAATGCAGGTTTACCGGAAGGACAGCCGGGGATTGTCTTAATGGTAGAGAGCACTCATTACGTGCTCGAAGTTAAAGCGCTGCGCGCCTACAGCCCGTTGCTATCAAGAGGTAAAGAACTCTGCGCGCTGAACGCCTATCACCTGGCTGTGATGAGCACCTTTGCTTATGCGCCCTTCAGCAAGGAGCCAACATCATCCGACCGTTATGAATCATCGCCGCCGCCCTACACATCGCTCGGCAGCATCGGTCATGTACTGCAGAATCAACTAGGTCGCTTGGTCAAACCTACACAGTTCAACACGGCCGGGTCCTACCATTTGCTCTGCGAGGAAGTGCCCTATTCCAAGCGCCTTGAAATTGCTCCATATGACCCCGAGCGCTATGCGAAGGAAGCGGAGGAAGGCTGGAAGAATCCGGAGGACGTGCATTTCCTTTATGACAAAGAGTCCAGTACCCAAGCGTTCGTAACCCACAACGACAAAATCATACTGATCTCGGTGCGCGGCACTCAGGAGATGCTCGCCGATACCACTCGTGACCTGGACGCACGCCAGGTGCCTTGCAAAGAAGGCGAAGGCCAGGCTCACCGGGGCTTTTACGAAGCCTTTCTAGCAGCCAAACCCTTTGTGGAACGCTATTTAGAAGCTTTCTACACGGGCGAGCAGACCCTGATCGTTTGCGGCCATAGCCTCGGCGGTGCAATTGCCCTGCTGCTGGCGGAATGGATTCGCCGAAAGTGGTCCGACGACGTCCAGCTGTACACCTACGGCGCACCCCGCGCCGCTGATCGTGCATTCGTTCAGGCCGCTCAGGCTCTGACGCACCATCGCATCGTCAATCACGATGATCCCATTCCCGCCTTGCCGCTACCTTGGATGGATGCCGAATGGAAACTGGCGTTGCCTGGTACTGCGCTGCTTTTCAGCTCTCCGGTGGTGGGCATCGTGTTGTTGCTGGCAGGACTGGTCAATCTGCACGGCGATCCCTATGAGCATCATGGTGAGCAGAGGCACTTCATGCCACGCAAGCTGGGCGGCGGAAGCGAGGCGGCCATTCTCTGGCAGCCGGGCTGTGCATTGATCGACGAGCAAACCTGCGCGCGCTACGTGGGTGAAATCACCCTGGACGGGGATATGCCGAAACGCATTCCGCTGGCGGGATCCCACCATTCCAGCGATAGCGGCTACGCGCGTGCGGCGTTGACGACGCTGCTGCGCTGGCATGACAGCGTCGAAAAACGTGACGGAGCATTGTTCACCGACAGCGAAATACGCGATATCTACGCTCAGGTGAGGAGCGTTCAACAACTTCTCGAGAGCTGGCAGCCACGTTCCTTCAACGAATTCCGTTGGGAAGTCCGGCGCAGCAGGGACATGCGTTTCTATGGCAAGAGCGATCTGGAGCTACGGGCCATCTATGCAGATGCACTCCAGAAAGGCGACCGGCTTCGTAAAGAGCAGGAACAGGCGCTTTCACGTGCACAGCAGCGTCTGCTGGCCCAAGCCGAGCGTGTCGTGACGCCGCGCAGCGTATTTGGCGAGCATGCGGAGCGGGCGGACGTGGCCGAGCTGGTTGCGCAATGGCGAGCCCTGAAAGAAAACCAAGCGGCGGAGAAGCTGGCTGGGGTCCGTGGCAAAACCTTACCCAGCTATGCCTAAGCGCAATCTCCCTGACCCGGGTTATGGGGTCGTCGGGAATCCATCGTAAGTGGTTCGGTGCATTGCTGACGCAGTGCGCGACCGAACCGCTTGCCTTGGGAATACGCGGCTTGGTTCGATAGTCCGGCTGCGAAAACTTCGGCGTTCAGTCCCGCGCAGTCAGTAGCTCCTTGTCGTCCTACCCTCCAGTTCGCGCATCAGCAACGCGTACCGCAGATCTACGCTTTCCGGCACAGGCAGGTAGACGGTGTGCCCATCGCCCGGCGCGACCTCGATAGGTTCGCCTCGCTTGTTTTCCAGCTTCTCCAGGCGCAGGTTGAGATTGCCCTGCGGCGTCATCAGTTCCAGCTTGTCGCCGACGGCGAAGCGGTTCTTCACTTTCACTTCGGCCATGCCGTTACGACGCCCGCCGGTTAGTTCACCGACGAACTGCTGGCGTTCGGAGAGCGAGAAGCCGCGTTCGTAGTTCTGATACTCGTCATGCACGTGACGGCGTAGGAAGCCTTCGGTGTAGCCACGGTGAGCGAGGGATTCGAGGGTGTCCATCAGCGACTTGTCGAACGGCTTGCCGGCCACCGCGTCGTCGATGGCCTTGCGGTAGACCTGGGCGGTGCGCGCCACGTAGTAGTGGGATTTGGTGCGGCCTTCGATCTTCAGCGAATGCACGCCCATACCCACCAAACGCTCGACGTGCTGCACGGCACGCAGGTCCTTGGAGTTCATGATGTAGGTGCCGTGCTCGTCCTCGCTGACTTCCATGAACTCGCCGGGCCGACTTGAATCCTCCAGCAGGAACAGCTCATCGGTGGGCTTGCCCACGCCGAGAGTCGGCTCGGCGCGCTGCACGGCGATCGGTTCGTACCGATGAACCACTTCGCCGAGTTCGTTTTCCTTAGCTTCGTGGGTTTTATATTCCCAGCGGCAGGCGTTGGTGCAGCTGCCCTGGTTGGGGTCGCGCTTGTTGATGTAGCCCGAGAGCAGGCAGCGGCCGGAATAGGCCATGCACAGCGCGCCGTGGACGAATACCTCCAGCTCCATCTCCGGCACTTGTTGGCGAATCTCGCCGATCTCCTCCAGCGACAGTTCGCGCGAAAGGATCACCCGGCTCACGCCCTGTTGGTGCCAAAACTTCACCGTCGCCCAGTTCACCGCGTTGGCCTGCACCGACAGGTGGATGGTCATCTCCGGAAAATTCTGGCGAACCAGCATGATCAGGCCGGGGTCGGACATGATCAGCGCGTCCGGCCCCATCGCCACCACGGGCGACAGGTCCTTGATGAATGTCTTCAGCTTGGCGTTGTGCGGCGCGATGTTGACCACCACGTAGAACTGCTTGCCCAGCGCGTGCGCCTCGTCGATGCCGAGCTTGAGATTAGTGTGGTCGAACTCGTTGTTGCGCACCCGCAGGCTGTAGCGCGGCTGCCCGGCATACACCGCGTCGGCGCCGTAGGCGAAGGCGTAGCGCATGGATTTCAGGGTGCCAGCGGGCGACAGCAATTCAGGGTGCGAGCGGGCCATGATGGGGTGACTCTTACCGATAAAACGTGCGGATTCTAAGGGTTTGCCCAGTGCTTTCACTGAGCCAGATCAAGAACGTGGCGAACTCAGCCGCCGAACCCCAGTCACTCATAAACAGGCTTGGGTCGACTGCCATACGTTCCGATGCGAGCCAAACCGCCCATATCCGGAGGCCATCGTGAGTTCCAAGCCCGTCGATGCCAGGGGCAGCCTAATCGCAACGATCTTTCTCGGGATCGGCCTGATGGCAGCGGTCGATGAGATCGTCTTTCATCAGATTCTCGCCTGGCACCACTTCTTCGATCGTTCGACGCCTGCCATCTCGCTGCTGTCTGATGGCCTGTTGCATGCCGCCGAATTGCTGATGCTGGCGGCCGGCTTTTATCTGTTCGTCAAGCTCAGCCGCGATCGAGCGGTCTCGCGCGGCCATGCCTGGGCTGGATTGTTCTTTGGTGCGGGCGGCTTCCAACTGTTCGATGGCATCGTCGATCACAAGCTGCTGCGTTTGCATCAGGTGCGGTATGTCGAGAACCTCTTGCCTTACGATCTGGCCTGGAACGGCTTTGGCATCTTTTTACTGGTGATTGGCGGGGTGATCTGGCGCCGCGCCTATGCTGGCCGACCGATGCCCAGGCGGGCGCCTAGCCGGTGACCCACGACGCACATTTATTGACATTGGTGGGTGCCTTCGTACTGGTGATGCTGACGCTGAACCTGTGGTTCGCCTACGTGCTCGCAATGTATCGCCAGCGCAGACGCCGCAAGGTCTGGAGCTGCTGGCGGTTGGTCAGCTTTACGTTTGGCTGTGTCTTGCTGGTCGTTGCGCTTTCACCGCCTATGCTCGAATGGGGGCATGCCGATCTGCGCGGGCACATGTCGCAGCATCTGTTGCTGGGCATGTTCGCGCCCATCGCGCTAATGCTCGGCGCGCCGGGAACCTTGCTGCTGCGCAGCGTGCCGCCCGGAGCCGCGCGGCACATCATGGCGTTTGCCGGGACCATGCCGATGCGCTGCCTGACCCATCCCGTGACGGCGCTGCTGCTGGATATCGGCGCGCTCTACGTGCTTTATCTCACGCCGCTTTACCGGTTGAGCTTCAGCGAGCCGCTGTTGCACCTGTGGTTGCATCTGCATTTCGTCCTGGCCGGCTACCTATTCAGCTGGTCGATCGCAGGACCAGACCCGGCGCCGCATCGACCAGGCATGCGGGTACGGCTGGCGGTGCTGTTCGTCGCCACCGCCGCCCATGCCGTGCTCGGCAAGCTGATGTATGCCTACGGTTTCCCAAGGGACGCCGGCCACGGCCTGACAGAAATCGAAGCAGCCGCTCAGTTGATGTATTACGGCGGCGATTTCGCAGAGCTACTGCTGGCGCTGGTGTTTTTCGCTGCCTGGTATCGGCGATATCGAGTACCCGACGCGGTCAGTAAATGGCAGACGGCAAACCGCCGGACCTAGCGCAAGCCGGGCCCGGCGGTTCGGTGTAGCGGAGGGGCTTACGCCGCGGCGATTACGTCGCCATGGTTTTCCGGCTCGATCAGCGCGCGGTGCAGCGCGGCGATGGCGGCGTCGTAGTCTTCCTCGTTGACCACGCACTGCATCTCCACCTGGCGAATCGACTGGTGGATCGCCTGGATGCTGATGCCGGCGCCGGCCAACGCCGCGACGGTCTTCGCCAGGATGCCTTTGACCTTAAGGTCCGAGCCGATCGCTGAGACGATTGCTACGTTGTGTACGGTGACTTCCGCCGCCGGGTAGCGCTCCTCGATCAGGTTGGCCGCGCGATTGATCAGCTTGCGCGAGCCAGAGGCGTAGTAGGTGATGCTGTTGGCGTCCGAGTCCTTGTTGACCACGTAGAGCTTGAGCTGCTTGAGCAGCTTGGTGATCTCGATGTCGTAGGCCACGTCACCGAGCATGTCCTGATCGAACACCTCGATGCCGAAGACGTCCTTGCGCCCGGCGATGATTTCCACACAGGGCCGCTCGCTCTTGTAGTCCTGGCTGATCAGCGTGCCGGCATGCTGCGGCTCGAAGGCATTCTTGATGCGCAGCTCGATGCCAGCGCGGCGCAGGGTCTTGGCGGCGCGCGGGTGGATCGCTTCCATGCCGAGGTTCGACAGCTGGTCGGCCACGTCATAGTTGGTGCGGCCGATGGTCACTACCTTGTCGGCGCCTACCAGGTTCGGGTCGGCGGAAGACAGGTGAAATTCCTTGTGGATGATCGCCTCGCGCGCGCCGGTGGCGGCGGCGATCTGGGCAAAGGTGATCTCGCTGTAACCCCGATCGAAGGTGTTCATCAGGCCTTCGCTGCAATGGGTGTAGCCGGTGGCGATCACCAGTTCGCGGTTCAGGTCGACGCCTTCGAAGCTCCCGCGCACCATCTCCTCGAAGGGCAGCGGCGAGTCGCAGTGCCAGCCGGTCAGGTCGACCATGCGCCCGTTGATGCCGCGGTGCTTGAGTGCCAGCACGGCGTTGAAGGCGCTGTGCGCTTCGCCCAGCGAGGCGAGCATTTCGCGCACTTTCATCAGATGTTCGCCGAGTTGGAAGTGACCGTAGGCGCACAGGCGCTGCAGGCTGCTCATACATTCGCGGGCATCGTCGATGCGCGAGTTAATGAACTGGTCGGCGGCGTGGCGCTCGAAGTCGCCGGGGAACAGCTCAGCGTTCTTGTCCAGCATGCGCTGGCGCACACTCTGTAGCGCGTCGAGCCAGGCGCCCTCGTTCTGTGCGTCGGCGAAGCGCTGGTAGACGCCAGGCTCGCCAGTTTTCTTGTGTTCCAACAGCAGGTTGGTCATGCCGCTGTAGGCCGAAACGACGAAGACCCGCTGATACAGCTGGGTGCCTTCGCGCTGGCCGATGAAAATGTTGTCGAGCAATTCGTCGAAGCGGCTCATGGAAGTGCCGCCGATCTTTTCTACGGTGTGCATCGTTTCAACGTCCCGTCTTGGGGGTGAATTGTCATCCCTGGGCCGCCTTCGGCAGGCCAGCAGAAACCACCGCCACGTAGATGGCAGTGGTGCGTCAAAGGTCAGAGATAGTGTTGAGGCTGGATCTGCAGCGGCGTGAAATCCTCACGCTCGGCAACGAAGCCGGGGCGTGGTGCGAGCCCGCAGAACGGCGCCTGGGCGGCATTATCCACATGGTTGTAGACATAGAACAGATTGCTGCGCGCACTGGGCGTGATGTTGCTGTTGGAACCGTGCATGGTGTTGCAGTCGAAGAACAGCACACTGCCCGCCGGGCCGGTGGCGGTGTCGATGCCATGACGCTCGGCCAGCCGGGTGAGGCTGTCGTGATCCGGTACGCCGAACTCTTGCTTGCGCAGGGATTTCTCGTAGTGGTTTTCCGGCGTCGCGCCCACGCAGCGAACGAAGTGCTTGTGCGAACCGGGGACCAGCATCAGCGGGCCGTTATGCGGTTCGTTATCGGTCAGCAGGATTGAGCAGCTGAGCGTGCGCATGCGCGGCAGGCCGTCCTCGACGTGCCAGGTTTCGAAGTCCGAGTGCCAGTAGAACTCCTTGCCGGTGAAGCCCGGTTTGAAATTCATCCGCGACTGATGCACATAGATGTCGCCGCCGAGGATGAAGCGGGCGATGGCGGCGATGCGCTCGTCCGCCGCGACGCGGGCGAACAGCGCGTTGTCTTTATGGATGGCGAACACCGAGCGGATCGCGCCGCTGTCGGGTTCCTTGATGGTCTTGCCGGAGTCGGCGACGGCCGGATCCTGGCGCATGCGGTCGAGTTCGTCGCGGAAAAACGCGACTTCTTCGGCGCTGAAGAGATTGGGGATGACCAGATAACCGTCACGCGCGAAGCGTTCGATCAGCTCCGGTGCGATGGGAGCGTTGGCCAAGTCGCTGCGGTAGACGACCGGGTCCAGCCGTTCTTGCCAGCTGGGCTGATCCTCCTGGCGCGAGGGATACAGGTCAGCTTGCGGGGTGCTCATGTCTTCCTCCTTCGTTCCGCGATTACTTGTTATGGTCGCGGTAAATTGCGGTGGACAATGCGGCGCAGTCGTAGGGCGGGTGCAGTCGCCAATCAGTGCCGGCGGGAAACGCCGTTCTGGCGGGTGCACCCGTACTACGGTTCACGTTAGACGACGGTTTCGGCCTCCAACGGATAGACACCGCTTTCGTCATGAACTTCCTTGCCGTTAAGCGGTGGGTTGAAGACGCAGGCCATCTTCATGTCCTCGCTGCCGCCGCGCAGCAGGTGCTCGTCGTGCTTGTCGAGGATGTAAAGCGTGCCGGCCTCGATCTTGTAGATCTTGCCGTCGGCGATGGTCTCGATCTCGCCGTTGCCGCTGATGCAGTACACCGACTCCAGATGGTTCTGGTAGTGGATGTGCGTTTCGGTGTTGGCAAAAATAGTTGTGATGTGGAAGGAGAAGCCCATCTTGTCGTCCTTGAGCAGCATGCGGGTGCTGTCCCAGGTTTCGGTGACGATTTTGCGGTTGGACTGCTCGCATTCGGCGAGGGTACGTACGATCATTTTTTAGAATCCTCAAGAAGCAGCTTGATTGGTGTCCTGGTCGGACATCACGGCGGCAAACGCCTTGTCCAGGATGCTCATGGCCTTGTCGATCTGCTCTTCGCTGATGACCAGCGGGCAAAGACACTTGACCACTTCGCTGTGGGCGCCGCTGGTCTCGATCACCAGACCGTTCTCGAAGGCATGGCGGCAGACCGCGGCGGCGGTGTCGCCATCCGGGCAGCTGATGCCGATCATCATCCCGCGACCTTTGACGAACAGGGAATCGGGGCCATAGCGGCGGACGATCTTGTGCATGCCGTCGGCGATGCGTTTGCCCTTGGCCTGAACACTTTTAGCGAATTCGTCGTTCTGCCAGAAATGTTCTAGCGCGGCGGCAGCGGTGACGAAGGCGTGGTTGTTGCCGCGGAAGGTGCCGTTGTGCTCGCCGGGGTTCCACTGGTCCAGTTCCTTGCGCAGCAGCACCATAGCGAACGGCAGGCCGAAGCCCGACAGCGACTTGGAGAGGGTAATCATGTCCGGCTTGATGCCCATCTCTTCAAAGCTGAAGAAGCTGCCGGTACGACCGCAACCGGCCTGGATGTCATCGATGATCAGCAGCATCTCGTGCTTGCGGCAGAGCTTTTCCAGCTTGCGCACCCACTCGGCGGACGCGGCGTTCAGGCCGCCTTCGCCCTGGACCACTTCTACAATCACCGCAGCCGGCTTGTCGATGCCGCTAGATGGGTCGGCGAGCAGCTTGTCCATCATCGCGATGGTGTTGACCTTGTCGCCGAAGTAGTTGGCGTAAGGCATGCGGCTGACATCAGTCAGCGGCACGCCTGCGGCGCCGCGATGATGCTTGTTGCCGGTCGCCGCCAGGGCGCCGATGCTGCAGCCGTGGAAGCCGTTGGTGAAGCTGATGACGTTGTTGCGACCGGTCACCTTACGCGCCAGCTTCAATGCGGCTTCGACCGCGTTGGTACCGGTGGGGCCGGTGAACTGCATGACGTAGTCCATGTTGCGCGGCTTGAGAATCAGGCGACTAAAGGTTTCGAGGAAACGCTCCTTGGCATCGGAGTACATATCCAGGCCATGGGTGATGCCGTCGTCGCTGATGTAGTCAAGCAGCGCCTGCTTGAGCACCGGATGGTTGTGGCCGTAGTTGAGCGTGCCGGCGCCAGCGAGAAAGTCGATGTAGGACTTGCCGTCGCGGGTGATCAGCTCGGCGCCGCGCGCCTGTTTGAAGACCACGGGAAAGGATCGGCAGTAGCTGCGAACGCCGGATTCGTGCAGTTCGAAAGTTTTCATGCGTTTTCCTCTAATTCTTCTTCTGAATGGGGTGCGGCGAACGGACCGGCGCGGTAGAGCACTTCATCTTCGTGCTTGCCGGCGAAATGTTCGGCGCGAGCGAACAAGGTGCGAGTGCTGTAGTCGACTTCGAGCTTGGCGAAAGCCTTCTTGAACAGCGCCTGTGATGCCCCGTTGTCCGGCGAGATAGTGGTTTCCAGATAGCGCACGCCCTGTTCTCTGGCGGCCCGTGCGACCAGGGCCATCAGCATGCGCAGAGCCAGACCCTGGCCGCGCATCGAGGCGTCTACCGCGACCTGCCAGACGAACAAGGTGTCGGGACGAGAAGGCGGGCAGTAACCGGAAATGAAACCTACCAATTGGCCATCCGCATCGGCGGCGGCAATGGAGGTATCGGCGAAATCGGAACATTGCAGCAGGTTGCAATACACCGAATTGGTGTCCAGAGGTTGGCAGCGCGCTACCAGCTCATGGAGGGGATAACCGTCGCCGTCGGTGGGGCGACGGAGCGTTACGGTAGGAACACTCAAAACAAGACCTTTGGGGTTGCTGATTGAAATCCTTTTCTAGAATAAACACATCGAAAAATTAATCTCAACCCAAGTCGCCGATCATGGGCGTTGATTCGCCGCTGATATCTCCGAAGTTCGTGTTTTATCGCGAAAGTTCAATTAGCCGGTCGCGGCTTGGAATTCGCTGTGATCCAAGTTGAATATTCTGCTGGATGTTGGCGTGGTCAGCCGCGAAGAAATAGGCCGATTCAGAGGTCTAAATTCAGACTGTATTCAGAGACCATGCGCCGTCGTCGAAGGCTCCGGCGAAACCCTCATGGGCCGCGGCTTACAGCGGATTTCGGTTGTGCGAATTGAGCAACGGATCGCGGCCGTTTTTCACGGCTGTTGAATTAACCAAACTTGCGCTGGCAACTAGGGTGAATAAGGTGGCAGAACTAAGGCGTCGAGCTGCCGATACCGTTGCTGGATATCGGCGATCCGTTTCCAAGGAGATGGCGACTTCATCGCATTCGATGAAATTTTTGTGGCCGCCCGATTGAGCCGCGATCGTTACGGAATTAATACTTAGTTCTCGGGCGCTCGATGCGTTAGTTGCTATTACTTGCGCGAGCGGCTCTGTACAAACGGCTGGAATGAAGATCGGTGTGTCGAGAATCGCGCCGTTCGGCGGCTCAGCGCCACCATTGCCGGTCCTGATGCTCGATCAGCTGACGGGCCTGCTCCGGGCCATCGGTGCCGGCCGAATAAGGCCTCGGTTTGCGGTAATGGCTCTGCCAGCCACGCAAGATAGGATCGACCCAGTTCCACGCCGCTTCCACCTCATCGCGGCGCATGAACAGCGTCGAATCGCCTTCGATCACATCCAGCAGCAGTCGCTCGTACGCCTCCCAGCGGCGCGTGCTGCTGAATGCGTGGGCCAGATTCAGATCCAGTTCGACCGGCTCCAGCTGCATGCCCTTCCCCGGCGCCTTGGCCATCAGTTGCAGGCTGATGCTTTCTTCCGGTTGCAGGCTGATCACCAGCCGGTTGACCTCGCCTTTGGTGAACAGCATGTGTGGCACCTGCTTGAAGGTGACGATGATTTCCGAGCGCTTCCTCGCCATGCGCTTGCCGGTGCGCAGGTAGAAGGGCACGCCGGCCCAGCGCCAGTTGTTGATCTCGGCCTTTACCGCGACGAAGGTTTCGGTATCGCTGTCGTTATCGACATCCTGTTCGAAATAGTAGGCCTGCACATCGTGGCCGCCGATGCGCCCGGCGCTGTACTGGCCGCGCACGGTCTTGTCCTGCACGTCGTTGCCGGTGATGGGCTTGAGAGCTTCCAGGATCTTGACCTTCTCGCCGCGTATCGATTTGGCGTCGAAACGCACCGGCGCCTCCATCGCCACCAGGCAGAGTAGTTGCAGCAGATGGTTCTGCAGCATGTCGCGCATGGCGCCGGCGTGGTCGTAATAGCTGCCGCGATTCTCGACGCCGAGGGTTTCGGCCACGGTGATCTGCACATGGTCGATATGACCGCTGCGCCAGATAGGCTCGAACAGCGCGTTGGCGAAGCGCAATGCCATGAGGTTCTGCACCGTCTCCTTGCCCAGATAATGGTCGATCCGGTAGATCCGCGACTCGGGGAAGACCGCGCCGATCGCTTCGTTGATCTCGAGCGCCGAATCCAGGGAGTGGCCGATGGGCTTCTCCAGCACGATGCGCGCGTCCTCGCCGGCCAGTCCGGCGCTTTCGAGATTGGACGCGATGGGCGCGAACAGCCTCGGCGCGGTCGCCAGGTAATGCACCCGCACGCGCCCCTCGGATTGGCCGAGGTGATGTGCGAGACCGACGAATTCGCCACGCTGGGAAGCATCCATGGCGAAGTAATCGAGGCGGCGACTGAACGCTTGCCAGATGTCGACCTCGAAATCGGTGCGCGCGATTCCCGCGCGGCAATGGCGCTCGGCTAGGGTCAGGAAGGCGTTGCGGTCGATCTCCTGGCGAGCAATGGCAAGGATGCGCACGTCATCGTGCAGTCGCCGCTCACGGTGCAGGTGGTAAAGGGCAGGGATGAGTTTGTGTAGCGCCAGATCGCCGGTACCGCCAAATACCAGCATGTCGCAGGAAATGGACACAGCGTCACTCCTAGCTAGAAGGTGAACTCAATAGGTGGGCGATGCTGCAGGCCTTGTAGTATAACTACAAGCCCACTACAGCCAGCCGGCAAGGTAGCTGCAACGCATCGCTGCGTTTGACCTTCCTTGTCCGGTATTGATCATAGCGAGTCCGGAACGTGAACCTGCTGCAACACATCGCCCAATCGAGAAGTTCGCTGCGCAAGTCGGAGCTCAAGGTGGCCGACCATGTACTGCTCGATCCGGCTGCGGTGATGCACAGCTCCATGGCGGACCTGGCCCATGCAGTGGGCGTCAGCGAGCCAACCATCGTACGCTTCTGTCGCGCCATCGGTTGCCTTGGTTTTCAGGATCTCAAGCTCAAGCTGGCGCAAAGCCTCGCTGCTGGTGCGAGCTTCGGCCAGTTCGCCATCAGCGAGAACGATTCGGTCACCGATTTTGCGCTGAAGATATTCGACACTACTTTGCATACTCTGATGGACGTGCGCGAGCGCCTCGACTCCGACGCGCTGGAGCGTGCCGTTACTGCCATGGCCAAGGCTGAGCGGGTGGAGTTTTACGGTTTCGGGGCGTCCGGCGCGGTGGCAACCGATGCCCAGCACAAGTTCTTCCGCCTGCTGCTCAGCGCGGCGGCCTATTCCGATCCACACATGCAGGCGATGTCGGCGGTCACGCTCAAGCCCACGGATGTGGCGATCTGCATCTCGCAATCGGGACGTTCCAAGGATTTGCTGATCACCGCGAACGTGGTCCGTGAATCCGGCGCCACGCTGATCACGCTCTGCCCGAGCCAGACGCCGCTGGCGGAGCTGGCGACCATCAACCTGGCCATCGACGTTCAGGAAGATACCGAAATCTATACCCCGCTGACCTCGCGCATCGCCCATCTGGTGGTGATCGACGTGCTGGCGATGGGCGTCGCCATGGCGCGCGGGCCGAGCCTGGTCAACCATCTCAAGAGCGTAAAGCGCAGCCTGCGCAGCTTGCGCCTGTCACCCAAGTCGGTGAAGCCGCACGAAGATTGACCGTCTTCGAAACGTCATCGACCTGACCTCATAGCGTCACCCATAGCTCCGATGCTGAACCTCCCAGTACCTTTCTCGGGAGAACCCCATGTCTCAGCACCGTGAAACCTACGTCAACCTTGATGCCCGTGCCCGCCGCAAGCTGCAGGACGAGCGCCGCATGTATTTCCGTCGCGCCATTGAAAGCTACGATGAGCAGCGCCAACTACATGCGCAGCTGATGGAGTTCCCCGATCTGCTGATGGTCAGCCCGTTGCTGGAGGCTGGGGCGGAACGCCGGCAAAACGCGTCGCCAATGCGCTGATCTGCGCACGTTCTTCACGGATGAAGGCGAAGAACGCCTGGGCGACCGGGCTGAGCCGCTTTGCCCTCGGGTGCACCACGCACCAGCTGCGGTACAGCGGCAGTTCCTGAACCGGCAGTTCGCGCAGCAGGCCGTGCGTCAGTTCAAGGTGCACGGCGTGGCGCGGCATCAGCGCCACGCCGAGTCCAGCCACTACGCTTTCCCGCAGCGCATCCAGCGAGGCGACTTGAATCGTCTGGGCAAAGTGCGCGCGCTTCTGGCGCAGATAGTCCTCGCCGGCCTTGCGCGTGCCTGATCCCGGCTCGCGTACTAGCAGCGGGTAGGCGGTCAGGTCTTGCAAGGTTAGCGTAGCTGCCTGGCTTAAGGGATGATCCGCCGGCGCGACGGCGACGATCGGGTTGTTCAGGAACGGCAGGAATTCCAGATCCATGTCCGTCGGGACCTGGGAAATGATCAGCAGGTCGTCGCGGCTGATCGACAACCGCTTGACCGCCTGCGCATGGTTGACCACCACCAGCTCCAGATTGACCTCCGGGTGCTGCCGCTTGAAGGCCGCGAATAGGTGCGGGGTGATGTACTTGGCGCTCGACTCCACGGCGAGGTTCAACTGCCCGTGTAGCGAGCCCTGCAGATCGGAGAGCTGCATGTCCAGACTGTCCAGGCGACCGAAAATGTCGGTGCTGGCGCGCTGCAGCGCTTCGGCCGCCGGGGTGAGATGGAGCTTTTTACCCAGGTATTCGAATAGCGGCTGGCCAATCAGGTCTTCAAGTTGGCGGATCTGCAAACTCACCGCTGGCTGCGTCAGGGCCATCTCCTCGGCCGCTCGGCTGTACGAACGGCTTTCGCACACCGCTCGAAACAGCTGAAGCTGGCGCAGTGTTATCCGCATCATGGTTTTTCGCATATTTCGCCGCTCTTGCTTGTTTTTGTCCCTTCGAGCACGAGAACTGACCTCTGCCGAGGCCGCGGTCTAGCGCGCTCAAACGCAAGCTATAAGTAATTATTTATCCAACGTCAAACAATTATTTATTTTCGGTAATCATGCCGGTGGGCGTAGGGTTTAAACGCTTGCATTGAGTGCAAGCGCCACACGGCCCCACGAGGTGGCCGCCTGCTAATCGACCGAGGGAATGACAGCGTGATCAAGAAGCTGCTGATCGCCAACCGCGGTGAAATTGCCGTCCGCATCGTGCGGGCCTGTGCCGAAATGGGCGTGCGCTCGGTGGCGGTATTCGCCGAGCCTGACCGCCATGCGCTGCACGTCAAGCGCGCCGACGAGGCGTATTTCATCGGTGACGACCCACTGGCCGGCTACCTGAACCCGCGCAAGCTGGTGAACTTGGCCGTCGAGACCGGCTGCGATGCGTTGCATCCGGGTTACGGCTTTCTCTCGGAGAATGCCGAGCTGGCGGAAATCTGCGCCGAGCGCGGCATCAAATTCGTCGGTCCAAGCGCCGAAGTCATCCGCCGCATGGGCGACAAGACCGAGGCGCGGCGCAGCATGATCAAGGCCGGTGTGCCGGTCACGCCCGGCACCGAAGGCAACGTCGCCGATGTCGAGCAAGCGCTGGCCGAGGCCGAGCGCATCGGCTACCCAGTGATGCTCAAGGCGACTTCCGGCGGGGGCGGGCGCGGCATTCGCCGCTGCAACTCTCGCGAGGAACTGGCCCAGGCCTACCCACGGGTAATCTCCGAGGCGACCAAGGCATTCGGTTCGGCGGACGTGTTCCTTGAGAAATGCATCGTCGAGCCCAAGCACATCGAGGCGCAAATCCTGGCCGACTCGTTCGGCAGCACCGTGCATCTGTTCGAGCGCGACTGCTCGATCCAGCGCCGCAACCAGAAGCTCATCGAGATCGCGCCTAGCCCGCAGCTGACTCCGGAACAGCGTGCCTATATCGGTGATCTGGCGGTGCGCGCGGCCAAAGCGGTGGGCTACGAGAATGCCGGGACTGTGGAGTTCCTGCTCGCCGATGGCGAGGTGTACTTCATGGAGATGAACACGCGGGTGCAGGTGGAGCACACCATCACCGAGGAAATCACCGGCATCGACATCGTCCGCGAGCAGATCCGCATCGCCTCCGGTTTGCCGCTCTCGTTCAAGCAGGAAGATATCCAGTATCGCGGCTTCGCCCTGCAGTTCCGCATCAATGCCGAAGACCCGCGCAACAATTTCCTACCCTGTTTCGGCAAGATCACTCGCTACTACGCACCCGGCGGCCCGGGCGTGCGCACCGATACGGCGATCTACACCGGCTACACCATCCCGCCTTACTACGACTCGATGTGCCTGAAGTTGATCGTCTGGGCGCTGACCTGGGAAGAGGCGCTGGCCCGTGGCTCCCGCGCGCTGGACGACATGCGTGTGCAGGGTGTGAAGACCACGGCCTTTTACTACCAGAAAATTCTCGAAAATCCGGATTTCCGCAGCGGGCAGTTCAACACCAGCTTTGTCGATAACCACCCGGAATTGATGACCTACTCGATCAAGCGCAAGCCGAGCGAACTGGCCCTGGCCATTGCCGCCGCCATCGCTGCCCACGCAGGACTGTGAGGAACGAACCATGACTGCTCAGAAGAAAATCACCGTTACCGACACCATCCTGCGCGACGCCCACCAGTCGCTGATCGCGACCCGCATGCGCACCGAAGACATGCTGCCGATCTGCGAGAAGCTCGACCGCGTCGGCTACTGGTCGCTCGAAGTCTGGGGCGGCGCGACCTTCGACGCCTGCGTGCGTTTCCTTAAGGAAGACCCCTGGGAACGCCTGCGCCAGCTCAAGGCTGCGCTGCCTAACACCCGCCTGCAAATGCTACTACGTGGGCAGAACCTGCTTGGCTATCGGCACTACGCCGACGATGTGGTCGAGGCCTTCTGTGCTAAGGCGGCGGACAATGGCATCGACGTATTCCGCATCTTCGATGCGATGAACGACGTACGGAACCTGGAAACCGCCATCCGTGCGGTGAAAAAGACCGGCAAGCACGCCCAGGGCACCATCGCCTACACCACCAGCCCGGTACACACCATCGAGCTGTTCGTCGAACAGGGTCGGGCAATGCGCGACATGGGCGTCGACTCGATCGCCATCAAGGACATGGCTGGCCTGCTGACGCCGTTTGCTACCGGCGATCTGGTGCGTGCGCTGAAATCCGAGATCGATCTGCCGGTGTTCATCCATTCTCACGACACCGCCGGTGTCGCCAGCATGTGCCAGCTCAAGGCCATCGAAAACGGCGCCGATCACATCGACACGGCGATTTCCTCCATGGCATGGGGCACTAGCCATCCGGGCACGGAGTCGATGGTCGCCGCGTTGCGCGGAACGCCTTACGACACCGGTCTGGATCTGGAACTGATCCAGGAGATCGGCCTGTACTTCTATGCGGTGCGCAAGAAGTACCACCAGTTCGAAAGCGAATTCACCGGCGTCGATACCCGCGTGCAGGTCAATCAGGTGCCCGGCGGGATGATTTCCAACCTGGCCAACCAGCTCAAGGAGCAGGGCGCGCTCAATCGCATGGATGAAGTGCTAGCCGAGATCCCGCGCGTACGCAAGGACCTGGGCTACCCGCCGCTGGTCACACCGACCTCGCAGATCGTCGGCACCCAGGCCTTCTTCAACGTGCTGGCCGGCGAGCGCTACAAGACCATCACCAATGAAGTGAAACTCTACCTGCAAGGCCGCTACGGCAAGGCGCCGGGCACCATCGACACCAAACTGCAGCGCCAGGCCATCGGCGGCGAGGAGATCGTCGAAGTGCGTCCGGCCGACCTCATCAAGCCAGAGCTGGACAAGCTGCGCACGGAGATCGGTGCGCTGGCCAAATCCGAAGAGGACGTGCTGACCTATGCCATGTTCCCCGATATCGGCCGCAAGTTCCTTGAGGAGCGCGAGGCAGGCACGCTGCAACCGGAAGTGCTGTTGCCGGTTCCGGATGGCAACGCGGTCAGCGCGGTAAGTGGAGAGGGCGTGCCGACCGAGTTCGTCATCGACGTGCATGGCGAGACCTATCGCGTCGACATCACCGGTGTCGGCGTCAAGGGTGAAGGCAAGCGGCATTTCTTCCTGTCCATCGACGGCATGCCGGAAGAGGTGGTATTCGAGCCGCTGAATAACTTCGTCGGCGGTGGCACTGCCGGTCAGCGCAAGCAGGCCAGTGGTCCGGGCGATGTCAGCACCAGCATGCCGGGTAATGTGGTCGATGTGCTGGTCAAGGAAGGTGATACGGTCAAGGCCGGGCAGCCGGTGCTGATCAGCGAGGCGATGAAGATGGAAACCGAGATTCAGGCGCCCATCGCCGGTACCGTGAAGGCCGTGCATGTGGCCAAGGGCGATCGCGTGACGCCCGGCGACTTGCTGATCGAGATCGCCTGAGCCCGAGCCGTGCCTGGATGACGTCCAGGCGCGGCATAAGGTGTCTTCCTCGCCGGCGCATGCGTCTTTTGGAACGGCGTGTTTCAAGCGCGGAAAAACGCTTTACCCACCCATGCCTGCGGATGATGCTAGTAGGGTCTGTTGCCGTTTCGTCGCGGCCGCGACGGAGCCGGTTTTTACGCGAGACAAGGCACGAGTCGCGCAGTTTGGTCGTTCAAATAAGCGACGAGAAACGCGGTATCGCGCAAAAACCGGCCCGTCCCTTCGGGTGGGGCCGCCTAGGCTGCGCACTTAAATGACAGCGCCATGCGGCGTTGCGGGACTTGGCAAGGGAGCGACCATTACCTGCGTCCCGCGCCTTGCCTGGCATTATTTGTCGCGGCAACGCGGCTTGCGACGAAATGGCAACAGACCCTATGTGGCGTCCGGCTTGGGGTCGGCATGGAGGAGATGAAACCATGAAAACGGTAGGACAGGTCGTCAGCAGCAAGTCGAACTTGAGCGTACATACCATCGCACCGACCGACACGGTACTCACGGCGCTGCAGGTGCTGGCGGAAAAGAACGTCGGCGCGCTGCCGGTGGCCGAAGCCGATGGTCGCTTGGTCGGCATCGTCAGTGAGCGCGACTATGCGCGCAAATGCGTCCTGAAGGGGCGTTCGTCGTTCGCAACGCCTGTTAGCACGATCATGAGCGTCAATCTAGTGACCGTCGAGCCGCATCAGGGGCTCGAGGAATGCATGCAGCTGATGACCGATCGGCACTTGCGTCACCTGCCGGTACTCGAAGCGGGCAAGCTGGTCGGCATGCTTTCCATCGGCGACGTGGTCAAGGAGCTCGTCGCCGAGAAGGAAAGCCTGATCCAGCATCTCGAACAGTACATTCGCGGCGAATAACCAAACCTGCGGTCGGCGTGCTAGTGCCGGCCCGCTCGGGTCCCGCTGCCCGCTTCGGCACAAACTGCCGGGTCGGGCTCAACCTACACAGAAAGAGATGTCGTAATGAGCCTCGAAGACAAGACGAGCGAAACGGCGCAGGACGCGCTCGATAACCTGGTCGCGGGCGTCATGCGCTTTCGCGAGGATGTCTATCCGCAGCAGCGCGAGCTGTTCGCCAAGCTTGCCCACGAGCAGACGCCGCGGGCGATGTTCATCACCTGCGCGGATTCGCGGATCCTTCCGGAGCTGATCACCCAGAGCTCTCCGGGCGATCTGTTCGTGACCCGTAACGTCGGCAATATCGTGCCGCCCTACGGCCAGATGAACGGCGGCGTGTCGACGGCGATCGAGTTCGCCGTGATGGCGCTGGGCGTCAAGCACATCATCGTGTGCGGGCATTCAGACTGTGGTGCGATGAAGGCGGTGCTCGATCCCTCGGGCCTTGAGCGCATGCCCACTGTACGCAGCTGGCTGCGCCATGCCGAGGTGGCGAGGACCGTGGTGGAAGAGAATTGCGGCTGTGCCGATGACAGCACCTTGCGCATTCTCACCGAGGAAAACGTGCTGGCGCAGCTCGAACACCTGCGTACGCATCCTTCGGTAGCGGCGCGACTGGCCAGCGGCCAGCTGTTCATTCACGGCTGGCTGTACAACATCGGCACCAGTGAAATTCGCGCGTACGATGCGGCGCGTGGCGAGTTTCGCCTGATCGGCGACGGCCCGCTGCCGATGGCGACGCCTAAATCGCGTTACGTCTGAGAGGTTGCGGATTGGGCTTCGCAACGAAGCCCAACGGCGCCAGCGCTATTTGTGCAGAACGAACTGGCCGGTGAAGCGCACGGCGTCGCGACCATCGGCTGCGAGGATTCGGCTGTGCAGTGTGAGACGTGAGCGGCCGCGACGACGATAGATCGTCTCGAAGCGCTCCCAGGCGCCATCGTCCGGCGCCGAGCAGATCGCCGTCGCGTCATCCACCACCGGTAGCGGATAGTCGATCTGGCCTTCGTGAATGACGATATGGCCGTCTTCGATCCCGGCCTCGCGCAAGCGCAGGTGCAACCAACCCCAGCCAGCCAGCACCGACGCGCAATACAGGCTGCCGCCAAACATGCTGCTCTTGTGATTGATGTTCGCTTGCAGCGGGACCTTCAAGCGCAACTCGTGGTTTTCCCATTGATCGACACGCAGGCCCATCGCCCGGGTCAGAGGGATGTCGTGATGCAGAATGGCTTCCAGATAGCGGCTATCGCGGCTCATGCCGGGTGGATTCCTAAACGTTTGCAGATACAGGCAGACGCCAAGCATGACCGCTGAGTCACGATATTGCCAGTTTCTAAAACCGCTTTTCGCGGCTTTCAGGAGGCCACACGACGGTTTGCGTCAGCGCACCGTGGCTTTCTGCTGATAAGCGCAGTAACCGGGACGCGGGCCAATTCTGGGGTGGTTGCGGCAGGTGTCCGGGCGCTTGGCGTAGACCGTGCACAGGCGGGTCTTGCGGTCCAGATAGAGGCAGTCACCGTTGGCCAGCCGGGTCAGGGTGAAGATGCCGTGCTTCTGATTGAAATGCTCGACGATGCCCGCTTTGCTCAGGCGTTTGGCGACGTTCTTCAGCGGCTCGTCACGTTCGAAGGCATCAACCACTTCCAGGCGAATCAGGTCGTCGATGCGCACCTCGACCGGCAGCGTGCAGCAGGTCGCGTGACAGTCGCGGCACAGCCCGTTGCTGTAGCGGGCCCAGGTTTCCAGGCGGTCGGGGTCGGCGGAGGCGATCAGTCGTGTCTTCACTGTGGCGGTATCGGTAATGGCGGCGCGCGATCATAACGACCCTGGGTTGAATTTCCAGCGAATCCGACGAGTCGAACGCCGGACAGGCGGTCGCGCAGATTCAACGGAAACCTGCAAACCTGTCTGCATAGCCCTTCGCCGAGGTGGCCTGTGCTGCCATGAACCCCTTCCCAGCTCCATGAGGTCTGTCCATGTCGCAACAACCCACTGTTCCTGATGCCGATGCTGTCGCAACCTTCCGCAATTCGATCATCAGCAAGCTGACCTATTCGATCGGCAAAGACCCGGAGCATGCGTCCGATCACGACTGGTTCGAAGCGGTCGCGCTGGCCACGCGCGATCGCATGATCGACCAATGGATGGACCGTACGCGCGAGGGCTACCGGGAGGGCAAGAAGCGCGTTTATTACCTCTCGCTGGAGTTTCTCATCGGACGATTGCTCACCGACAGCCTGAGTAACCTCGGCCTGCTTGACGTTGCGCGCGAAGCCTTGGCGGGTGTCGATGTGGATTTCGAGCGCATTCGTCTGACCGAGCCGGATGCGGCGCTGGGCAACGGAGGCCTGGGCAGACTGGCGGCTTGCTTCATGGAAAGCATGGCGACACTGGGTATCGCTGCCCATGGTTACGGGATTCGCTACGATCACGGGCTGTTTCGCCAGGCCATCGTCGACGGCTGGCAGCACGAGCAGACCGAGACCTGGTTGAATTTCGGCAATCCGTGGGAGTTCGAGCGGCCCGAAGTCAGCTATCTGATCGGCTTTGGCGGTAGTGTCACGGCCATGCCGCACGACGCAGCCGGACCAGAGCAGCCCAAGCACTTCTGGCACTGGGCCGAAGGCGTGCGCGCCATTGCCTACGACACGCCGGTGGTCGGCTGGCGTGGCGCGAGCGTCAATACGCTGCGCCTGTGGCGCGCCCGCGCCGAGGCGGATTTTCATCTGGAACGCTTTAATGCCGGTGACCATATCGGTGCCGTCGCCGAAGAAGCCCGCGCCGAAAGCATCTCGCGCGTGCTGTATCCGGCCGACAGCACCGAGGCGGGTCAGGAGCTGCGTCTGCGCCAGGAGTATTTCTTCGTCGCGGCCTCGCTACAGGACCTGCTGCGGCGGCATCTGGATCAGCGTGGCACGTTGATGAATCTGCCGGAATTCGCCGCGATCCAGCTCAACGATACCCACCCGGCGATCGCCGTGGCGGAGTTGATGCGGCTGCTGGCCGACGTGCACGACATCCCGTGGAGCAAGGCCTGGGAGCTGACCGTCAATACGCTGTCCTATACCAACCACACGCTGCTGCCGGAGGCGCTGGAAACCTGGCCGGTGGGGCTGATGGAGCGCCTGCTGCCGCGGCATATGCAGATCATCTACCTGATCAACGCCCAGCACCTCGATGCGTTGCGCGAGCGCGGCATTCATGACCTGGACCTGCTGCGTTCGGTCTCGCTGATCGAGGAAGGGCATGGCCGCCGGGTGCGCATGGGTAACCTGGCGTTCCTCGGTTCGCACTGCATCAATGGCGTGTCTGCGCTGCATACCGGGTTGATGCGCGAGACGGTGTTCACCGATCTGCATTCGTTGTACCCCGAGCGGATCAGCAACAAGACCAACGGCATCACCTTCCGCCGCTGGCTGTACCAGTCCAATCCCCAGTTGACCAGCCTGCTCGTCGAGCATGTCGGCGAAGAATTGCTCGATGCACCGGAAACGCTGCTGCGCCAGCTTGAGCCCTATGCCGATCAACCGGATTTCCGCGCGCGATTTGCCGCCCAGCGGCTGAACAACAAGCAGATGCTGGCGCGCATGATTCAGGAGCG
The DNA here is from genome assembly GCF_024448955.1 of Stutzerimonas stutzeri. Taxonomy (GTDB): domain Bacteria; phylum Pseudomonadota; class Gammaproteobacteria; order Pseudomonadales; family Pseudomonadaceae; genus Stutzerimonas; species Stutzerimonas stutzeri_AQ. The sequence goes on along the minus strand of NZ_JAMOIH010000015.1, from coordinate 22,319 downwards.
GCTGGGCATCGCCGTCGACCCGAATGCGCTGTTCGACGTGCACGTCAAACGCATCCACGAATACAAGCGGCAGCTGCTCAATCTGCTGCACACCGTGGCGCTGTACCAGGCGATCCGCTCTGATCCGGGCCGAAACTGGGTACCACGGGTGAAGATTTTCGCGGGCAAGGCGGCGGCCAGTTACCACACGGCCAAACTGATCATCAAATTGACCAACGACATCGCGCGGACCATCAACGATGACCCGACGGTGCGCGGCCTGCTCAAGGTGGTGTTTCTGCCCAACTACAACGTCAGCCTGGCTGAGCGCATCATTCCGGCCGCCGATTTATCCGAGCAGATTTCCACAGCGGGACTGGAGGCTTCGGGCACCAGCAACATGAAATTCGCCCTCAACGGTGCGCTGACAATCGGCACGCTCGACGGCGCCAACGTGGAAATGTCCGAGCAGATCGGGCGCGAGCACATGTTCATCTTCGGCATGACCGCGCAGGAGGTCGAGGCGCGCAAGCAGGCCAACGAGTACAACGCCGAAGCCATCATCATCGATTCTCCGCGCCTTAACGAAGTGCTAATGGCGATTCGCAACGGCGCATTCTCGGCTGACGACCCCGGTCGTTACACAGCTCTGATCGACGGTCTGAAATGGCACGACACCTTCATGGTCTGCGCCGACTTCGAAGCCTATTGGCAGGCGCAGCTGGAGGTCGAAGCGCGCTGGAGCGATGCAGACAGCTGGTGGCGCTCCGCTGTGCTGAACACGGCACGTACCGGCTGGTTCTCCTCCGATCGGACCATTCGCGAATACGCCGAAGAAATCTGGAAGGTTATGTAGGGGCGGGGCTCGCCGTTCTGTAAGTCGGGTCACGACGCAGCGACCCGACTAGCAGGCGCAATAGCGGGGAAGCTCATCCGTCCGTGGCTTTGTGGTTGTCTGTGAAACTGTCCGTCGGGTTACGCCTTCGGCTAACACGACCTACAACGTGGTTTCCTGGGTTCGGAACATTCGCGAACACATCAAGAATCGGTTCGTCATGTAGCCAGTTGCCGCTGCGCTGAACTCTGTGGTCTCAGGGCGGGTCTGAGGCAGGGTTAGTTTCCCCTCGGCCTGCTAAACTGCGCGGGTTTTTCATCCTCCGGAGCCATTCCATGTCACGCGTAACCCTGAGTCGCTACCTGATCGAGCAGACCCGCAGCAACAACACCCCGGCGGACCTGCGCTTCCTAATTGAGGTAGTGGCCCGAGCGTGCAAGGAAATCAGCCACGCCGTATCCAAGGGCGCGCTAGGCGGCGTGCTCGGCAGCGCTGACAGCGAGAACATCCAGGGCGAAGTGCAGAAGAAGCTCGACGTGCTGTCCAACGAAATCCTGCTCGAAGCCAACGAGTGGGGCGGCCACCTGGCCGGCATGGCGTCGGAAGAAATGGACAACGCCTACCAGATTCCCGGCAAATACCCCAAGGGCGCCTATCTGTTGGTCTTCGACCCGCTGGACGGCTCCAGCAACATCGACGTCAACGTCTCGGTTGGCACCATCTTCTCAGTGCTGCGCTGCCCGGGCGAATGCTTCACCCAGAACGATGCGCTCGGTGAAGAAGCATTCCTCCAGCCCGGCACCAAGCAGGTCGCCGCCGGCTACGCGATCTACGGACCGCAGACCATGTTGATGCTGACCCTCGGCAATGGCGTGATGGGTTTCACCCTCGACCGCGAATTGGGCAGCTTCGTGCTCACCCACGACAACATCCGGGTTCCGCACAGCACTGCGGAGTTCGCTATCAACATGTCCAACCAGCGTCACTGGGAAGCACCAGTGCAGCGCTACGTCAGCGAACTGCTGGCCGGCGAGGAAGGTCCGCTGGGCAAGAACTACAACATGCGCTGGATCGCCTCGATGGTGGCCGATGTGCATCGCATCCTGACCCGTGGCGGCCTGTTCATGTACCCCTGGGATGCGCGCGAACCGGAGAAGCCCGGCAAGTTGCGCCTGATGTACGAAGCCAATCCGATGTCATTCATCATCGAGCAGGCCGGCGGCGCCGCCACCAATGGCAAGCAGCGCATCCTCGATATCCAGCCGACTTCGCTGCACCAGCGCGTTCCTGTCTTCCTCGGTTCCAAGGAAGAAGTCGAGCGCGCCACCGGCTACCACCAGGACTGACCGGTGAGTGGTCCCTGGCTGGAGTTGCTGAACTGGTGGTTCGGCCAGGGCGCCAGCGTTGGCGAGATCGCCCAGCAGAAACACGGGCTGTGGTTCGGCTATAAGCTCGAACAGGATGTCGAGGCCCGTGACCGCTTCGGCGAGCTGACCGACCAGGCACTGGCCGGCGGGTTGGGCCACTGGACCGAATCGCCGCATGGTTGGCTCGCGTTGGTGCTGTTGCTCGACCAGCTGCCTCGCATGATCTACCGCGGGACCCCTCAGGCGTTCGCCGGTGACGAGCGTGCCCTGCAATTGGTTCGCGAAGGCATGGCGCATGGGGGTGATGTACTGCTCACGCCGATTCAGCGGGTGTTCATCTATCTCCCCCTAGAACATGCGGAAAACCTGCAGACGCAGGACCAGGCCGTTGCGCAATTCCAGATGCTCCACGGGCTCGTTGCGCCCGAAGACCGGAAGTTGTTCGCCGGCTTTCTCGATTTCGCGGAGCGCCATCGCGATGTGATTGCCCGGTTCGGCCGCTTTCCACATCGCAACGATACGCTTGGTCGCCAGACCACTGAGGCCGAGCAGGCCTTTCTGACCGAGCCCGGCTCACGCTTCTAGCTGCAGCGGGGAACCACCTCGCGTGCTCGCTTCCTAATCTCTATCAGCCGGGCGTGGTCGACCCGACCGAACCAAGGAATCTGTCAATGTCGCTGCGTTATTTATCGTTGTTCGCCGTTGTCGTATTGCTGACGGCCTGCAGCCCGGTCACCCAGGAGAATTTCGCCAAGCTGAAAGCCGGCATGCCCCGCGCGGAAGTTGAGGAATTACTCGGTAAGCCCGGTGAGTGCGCCGGCGCGCTGGGCATGTCCAGCTGCACCTGGGGACAGAAGAACCGCTTCATCAGCATTCAGTTTGCCGGCGACAAGGTGATGATGTTCTCCGGCCAAGGCCTGCAATAAGGAGCACCTATGCGTTTTCTTTTAGTCCTGTGTTGCGCGCTGTTGATCACTGGTTGCGCAGGTTCACGGAATGTCGAAGGGCCCGAGACGGTCGGTCAGGTCGATCTCCAGCGCTATCAGGGCACCTGGTACGAACAGGCGCGCCTGCCGATGTTCTTCCAGCGCAACTGCGTGCGTTCTGAGGCCGAATATCAGTTGCAGAATGACGGCAGCGTGGCGGTGACCAACCGCTGCGAAACCGCCGACGGCGAATGGCAACAGGTCCACGGTCAAGCGGTGCCTCAACAGGCTGGAAAGACCGACAGACTCTGGGTTCGCTTCGATAACTGGTTCAGCAGCCTGTTTCCGGGGCTGACCAAAGGGCACTACTGGATTCTCTACCTTGACGATGACTACCGTGTGGCGCTGGTTGGCAGCCCGGACCGAGATTATCTGTGGCTGCTTTCGCGTGAGAAGGAAATCGACGCGGCAACGCGCGACAGGCTGCTCGCTGAAGCCCGTGAGCGTGGCTACGATGTCAGAGAACTGATATGGCGCGGCGAATCGTCCTGACGCGGTTATTCCCAGTCCAGCCGCGCCAACAGCCACTCACCATCCTCGTGCCACCATTCGAGCCTGACGTGATAGTGCCCGATGCGTTGCGGTAGCCAGCGTTCGGCGCCGGTCAGTGCTACCTGGGCTTCGCTGTAGCCTTTGTCGGAATACGTTGGGTCGATCCAGCTCTGAGGATTCAGGGCAATCACCTGCACGTTGGCATGGCGCAGGAACATCAGGGCGGTCGTGCGCCGAACCCAGTCGCGGTCAAGGTTCTGGTTGGCGCGAAACTCCGGATGTATGCGCGCCATCAGGTCGCCGTTGTCCTTGTTTTCGATACTCTCTTGCAGCGATCGCGCGGCCATTTCAAGCGCGGCCTGCGGATCGTTGCGGCCACAGCCGGCCAGTAGCAGCGCCAGCGCCGCAATAGCTGCGGCTAATTTCCATACAGGCATGCCGAACCTCTCGAACCTCGTTATGATGCCGGAAACGTCAGGCGGGCCTTGGCCCGCGCACCGATCATGGAGTGTGCCATGCAGACCTTGTATCCGGAGATCAAACCCTACGCCCGGCACGAGCTGGCGGTCGACCAACCGCATGTGCTTTACGTGGACGAGAGTGGATCACCGGAGGGCCTGCCCGTGGTATTCGTGCATGGCGGCCCAGGCGGTGGCTGTGATGCCCTGAGCCGACGTTTCTTCGACCCCAACCTGTACCGCATCATCACCTTCGACCAGCGTGGCTGTGGCCGCTCGACCCCTCACGCCAGCCTGGAAAACAACACCACCGCGCATCTTATCGCCGATATGGAGCGGATTCGGGAGCATCTCGGCATCGACAAATGGGTACTGTTCGGTGGGTCCTGGGGCTCGACCTTGTCGCTGGCCTACGCTCAGGCATTTCCCGAACATGTGCACGCGCTGATCCTGCGCGGCATTTTCCTCTGCCGGCCGAAGGAGTTCCACTGGTTCTACCAGGAAGGCGCCAGCCGATTGTTTCCGGACTACTGGCAGGACTTTCTTGCGCCGATCCCGCCGGAGGAGCGGGGTGATCTGATGCAGGCTTACTACAGGCGCCTGACCGGCAGCGATCAGATCGCCCAGATGCACGCCGCCAAGGCCTGGTCCTGTTGGGAAGGCCGTACCGCCACGCTGCGGCCCAACACTCAAGTCGTCGATCGTTTCTCCGATACCCATCGGGCGCTGGCGATGGCACGCATCGAGTGCCATTACTTCGTCAACGATGCTTTCCTCGAGCCCGATAAACTGCTGCGTGACATGCACAAGATCGCTCATCTTCCGGGGATCATCGTGCATGGGCGTTATGACGTCATCTGCCCACTGGAAAATGCCTGGGAACTGCACGAAGCATGGCCGAACAGCGAGCTGCAGATCATCCGCGAAGCGGGTCATTCGGCTGCGGAGCCCGGTATCTGTGACGCCCTGGTGCGTGCCGCCGCGGACATCGCCCACCGCTTGCTCGATCTGCCGCCCGAGGAAGCCTGATGAAGGCATTGATCCAGCGCGTGCGGCAGGCGCGGGTCGAGGTGGCAGGCGAAGTGGTTGGCGCCATCGACCAAGGGCTGTTGGTACTGGTCGGCGTCGAACGTGAAGATGACCATGCTCGGGCTGACAAGCTGTTGCACAAGCTACTGCGCTATCGCGTTTTCAGCGACGAGCAGGACCGGATGAACCGCTCGTTGACGGACATTGGTGGCGGTCTGCTGCTGGTCTCCCAGTTCACCCTGGCTGCCGATACCGGTAGCGGTCTTCGGCCCAGTTTTTCCAGCGCGGCACCGCCGCAACTCGGCGAGGAACTCTACGACTACCTGCTGGCGCAGGCACAGCGTCAGCATTCGCCGGTCGCCAGCGGGCGTTTCGGCGCTGACATGCAGGTCTATCTGCTAAACGATGGGCCGGTGACCTTTCTGTTGGAGAGCTGAGTGCCGGGAAGCTGGCTCGTAGGTGGGGCGGCCCTTTGTGCTTCACTTCGCTCCGCCCCTCACCCCAACCCTCTCTCCGGCGGGAGAGGGAGACAAGTCGGGTGGCAAGCGCCGCCCAGGACATGCCCTATTGCAGCAATCCCCTCTCCCTCTTGGGAGAGGGCTAGGGTGAGGGAGTGGGCCCTCCAACCGGTACGAGAAAAACTAGCGCCCCGAGGGCTCCAGTCCGTTGTCGTGCAGCCAGGTGATGGCGTATTCGCGTAGCTGAACAGCCTGATAGTCCAGCCAGGCCTGGCGTACTGCGGGAAAATCCTCCAGTTTGAAATCGAAGGTTCGCAAAGGCTTGCGGCCTGTTAATGCGTCGCTGAGCATCGCGTGAGCGATGGGGTCATGCTGGGTGAACAGAAACGCCTCGCGCATGGCGATCGATTCGGCAAGCCCGAGGGGTTCGATATGCAGAAAGCGGTCCTCCTGCACTTCGTATTTTTCGTCCACGCCCGGCGCGGTTTCGCCGGGAAATACCGCGCGGATTTGGCCGGACTCCAGATCGAGGTAATGTTCGCTGGCGTCGCGGTTATCCAGCGCGTATTCCAGCCGGTGAAGATCGATGGTCAAAGGGCGCATGGCAGCTACTGCTTTTGGGGTTCAGTAGCTCTGACCCACATGCTCCGGATGCGTGCATTACGTTCATCGGTACTGCATCGCCACGCGACGTACGTGCCGGCTTTGTCAGAACAGACGCGCCAGCAGCGCACTGACGGCGGTTTCCACTCGCAGGATGCGCGCGCCCAGCTGAACAGGTTGCAGACCTGCTTCGCTGAGCTTGTCGATTTCGTAGGGTATCCAGCCGCCTTCCGGACCGATGGCCAGCGTCACCGATTCGGTGATGGCGCGTGGACAGTCCGGATAGTTGCCCGGATGCCCGACCAGACCGCGAGTACCTGCGGCCAATTGCGGCAATCGATCCTCGACGAAGGGCTTGAAGCGCTTCTCGATACTTACATCCGGAAGCACGGTATCGCGTGCTTGTTCCAGCCCGAGCAGCAGCTGCTCGCGAATGGCGGCCGGTTCAAGGAAAGGGGTTTGCCAGAAGCTCTTTTCCACGCGATAACTGTTGAGCAGCACCAACCGCGGTACGCCCATGCAGGCGACGGTCTGCAGTACACGGCGGAGCATCTTCGGTCTTGGCAGCGCCAGCAGCAATGTGATCGGCAGTTTGGCCGGCGGCGGTTGATTCAGCTCGACCTCTAGCTCCGCCTCAAAGGCGTCCAGCCGCAGCAAGCGGCCCTGGCCCATTTCGCCGCCAAGCAGGCCGACCCTGAGATGTTCACCTGCCTCGGCACGGTGCACTTCTTGAATATGCGTGAGCCGGCGATCATGCAGGACCACGCGATTGGCGGCCACGAAATCGGCCGCCTCCAGCAGCAGCAGGTTCATGGACGAGGCGTAGGCGATTGGTCGCTGGGGTGCGGTTGGTCGTCTTCGGCATCGCCGCGGAACTCTTCACGCTTCTTGACCATGCTGCCGCAGATCAACCCGGCCTCGAACAGCAGCCACATCGGTATGGCAAGTAGCGCTTGGGAAAACACGTCGGGCGGCGTCAGCACCATCCCGACGACGAAGCAGCCGACGATCACGTAGGGGCGGCTTTTGCGCAAGGTAGCAACGTCGACGATGCCGACCCAGATCAGCAGGAAGGTCGCCACCGGAATCTCGAAGGCCACGCCAAAGGCGAAGAACAGCGTCAGCACGAAGTCCAGGTACTGGCCGATGTCCGTCATCATCGCCACGCCCTCGGGCGTCACGCTGGCGAAGAAGCCGAACATGATCGGAAACACCACGAAGTAGGCGAAAGCCATGCCGCCGTAGAACAGGAAGATGCTGGAAATCAGCAGTGGGATGGCGATGCGCTTTTCGTGTTTATACAGGCCGGGAGCGATGAACCCCCAGATCTGATGCAGGATCACCGGCATCGAGAGGAAAAGCGCCACCATCATCGTCAGCTTGAACGGCGTGAGGAACGGCGAGGCCACGCCGGTGGCGATCATCGTCGCCCCTTCCGGCAGATAGGCGCGTAACGGTGCGGCCACCAGCGAATAGATCTGCTGGGAAAAGTAGAACAACACCCCGAACAGCAGCAGGATGGCCACCACGCAGCGCAGCAGGCGCTTGCGCAGCTCCGTCAGGTGGGCAACCAGCGGCATTTCCTGATCATCGATGGAAGGCTTGCTCATGGCTCGGCTGATCTGTCCGGTCGGGGTGCGGGGGCCGTTTCGGCGGGTTTGGGCTCGGTCGTTGGCGATGTGTCGATCGCGTTGACGTCAGGCGGTGGCGTCGCCGATTGCGGACTGGATTTTGCCGGGACGCTGGGCGGGCTCGGCATGATGCTCTGCTTCATTTCGCGTTCGAGGTCGAGAATGCGCTCGTTGTGCAGCTGACGGCGAATCTCGTCGGCGCCGATTTCCCGTTCGACCTCGGCCTTGATGTTAGCGAAGCTGCGCTTGGCCCGGCCGATCCAAAGACCGGCGGTGCGCACCGCGCCGGGCAGACGCTCGGGACCTAGGACGAACAGCGCTACCAGGCCGACCAGCAGCAGTTCGGTGAAGCCGATATCGAACATGCCTCAGTTCTTCTTCGTCGGATCTTCGACTTTGCGGGCCTCGGCATCGATGGTATGGCTCTGCTTTTCCTCGACGCTGGGCTTTTCCTCATCGGTGCCCATCGATTTGCGGAAGCCCTTGATGGCGTCACCCAGATCCGAGCCCAGGCCCTTGAGGCGCTTGGTGCCGAAGAGCATGACCACAATGAGCAGAACGATCAGGAGTTGCCAGATGCTGATTCCACCAAAACCCATGCTGCAGTACTCCGAAGTTGACTATCAGGATTGTGGGCGCGCGGCTTTTTCCGCATGCCCGGAGAGACCGAATCGCCGGTCGAGTTCGTCCAGTACCGCCTGTGGATGCTGATCCAGCGCGGCCAGCATCACCAGACTGTGAAACCACAGATCCGCGGTTTCATAGATCAGCTCGCTGGCATCGCCGCTGATGGCGGCATCCTTGGCGGCCAGGATGGTTTCCACTGACTCTTCGCCGACTTTCTCGAGAATCTTGTTCAGACCCTTGTGGTAGAGGCTGGCCACATAGGAACTGTCCGCTGCCGCACCCTTGCGGGCTTCCAGCACCTCGGCCAGGCGGGCAAGGGTGTCACTCATGTTGGTGCTCCGCATAGATCGCGTGGGGATCTTTGAGGACCGGTTCGACGGTTTTCCAGTCGCCGTTCTCGAAGACCCGATAAAAGCAGCTTTCACGTCCGGTATGGCAGGCGATGCCACCGATCTGCTCGACCATCAGCACGATGACGTCGGCATCGCAGTCCAGGCGCAGTTCATGCAGTTTCTGCACATGACCGGACTCCTCGCCCTTGCGCCACAGCTTGCCACGCGAACGTGACCAGTAGATGGCGCGGTTCTCCGTCGCGGTCAGCGTCAGGGCTTCGCGGTTCATCCAGGCCATCATCAGGACGCGCCCGGTCCTGTGGTCCTGCGCAATCGCCGGGACCAGGCCATCGGCATTCCAGTTGATTTCGTCCAGCCAGTTCATCGGCTTCTCCGTGCAATGCGCCAAGTTTGCCAGCCTCGCCGACCGCTGGCTATCGGCGTACGACGATGAACAGGCCGGCCGCCAGCATCAGCCAGGCCGGCCAAGCGGCGGCGGCTGTGAAAGTCTCGGCCCCGGCTGCCAGAACCGCGCCGCCAGCCAGCAGCGATGCGCCAATCAGTCGCAGCGGCCAGCCGTGGTGACGTTCGCGCCAGGGCGGCGCGGGATTGTTGGCATGGGGTTGTGACATGTGCTCGAGCAGCTCGCGGGTCATGCCGGCCAGATGCGGCAATTGCTCGATCTGCGCGTGTGCGTTCTTCAGCAACTGCATGGGACTCATGCGTTCGCGCATCCAGCGCTCAAGGTAAGGCTGGCCGGTGGACCACAGGTCCAGCTCGGGATACAGCTCGCGACCCAGCCCCTCGATGTTCAGCAAGGTCTTCTGCAGCAACACCAGCTGCGGCTGGACTTCCATATTGAAGCGCCGCGCCACTTGGAACAGGCGCACCAGCAACTGACCGAAGGAGATGTCCTTCAGTGGCTTCTCGAAAATCGGCTCGCAGACGGTACGGATCGCCGCTTCGAATTCGTTGACCTTGGTTTCCGCCGGCACCCAGCCCGAATCAATGTGCAACTGCGCGACCTTGCGGTAGTCGCGCTTGAAGAAAGCCATCAGGTTGCGCGCCAGGTAATCCTGGTCTTCAGGCGTCAGGCTGCCGACGATGCCGAAGTCCACCGCGATGTACTGCGGGTTCCATGGTTGGTGAGTGCTGACGAAAATGTTGCCGGGGTGCATGTCGGCGTGGAAGAAGCTGTCACGAAAGACTTGGGTGAAGAAGATTTCCACGCCGCGCTCGGCCAGCTGTTTCATGTCCGTACGCTGTTCGGCCAGGCGCTTCATATCGGTCACCGGCACACCGTAGATGCGCTCCATGACCAGCACCTGCGGGCGGCACAGGTCCCAGTAGACCTGTGGGATGTAAAGCAGCGGTGAGCCCTGGAAGTTGCGCTTGAGCTGGCTGGCATTGGCCGCTTCGCGCAGCAGGTCGAGTTCGTCGTAGATGGTTTTGGCGTAGTCGTCGACCACCTCCACCAAGTGCAGGCGGCGAGCCTCGGTAGACGCGCGTTCGGCAGTCTTGGCCAGCAGGAACAGCCAGGCGATGTCCTGGCTGATGATTGGCCGCAGATTCGGCCGGACCACCTTGACCACCACTTCTTCGCCGCTGCGCAGCTTGGCGGCGTGTACCTGGGCGACCGAGGCGGAGGCCAGCGGTTTGCTATCGAATCGCGCGAATATCTCGCCCACCGATGCGCCCAGCTGCCGCTCGATCAGGGCGGTGGCAACGGCCGAATCGAAAGGCGGTACGCGGTCCTGCAGCATCGCCAGCTCTTCGGCGATATCCAGCGGCAACAGGTCGCGGCGAGTCGAGAGAATCTGGCCGAACTTGATGAAGATCGGCCCCAGACCTTCCAGCGCCAGGCGCAGGCGCGCACCGCGAGACAGCACGCTGCGGCGCCGTGGCAGCCAGCGCCAGGGCAGCAGATAGCTGGAGGTGCGTAGCCACCAGGGCATCGGCAGGTCGAGGATAATGTCGTCCAGGCGGTAGCGGATCACCACCAGCAGGATGCGGAACAGGCGGCGGGTGGCGGCGAACAGCTTCATTCGGCTTGGTCTGGTTTCAGAGATTGGTTGAGTCGCTCGACTCGGGCTTCGAGTCGGTCGAGGTCGAGTTTGAGGCGGTCGAGTTCAGCGAAGCGGGCTTCGGCCTCGGCCATGCCGACCAGCGTTCGTGACTCTTCGCTGAGGTAGTCGGCCATGTTCTGGCGCAAGCTTTCGGCGCTCTGCCGTGCCCAGGCGGTCTGGCCGCGCACGCCGGAGCCAAGCAGCTGAGCGCCGACCGGACCGAGCCAGCGTGAAACTTCGTATTCCCAGTCCAGCTCGAGATCCTGCAGCACTTCGGCAAGGCTCATCAGCAACGCACTGTCGCCCTCGATCTCGACGTCCGGGCCGTGCAGGATCGCGGTCTTGTTACGACTGGTCGCCAGACGCAGCAGGCTTGCGGCGGGCGCGCGCAGACGGCAATCAGCCTCGCTGCCCCAGTCGCCAGCCAGGCGCAGCCCTTCGCTATCGGCCAGCACGAACAGGCGCCAGGCGGGCGTCGTGCAGTCGATTTCGATGACGCGACCGCTCAGTCGGGCCAGCCGCGGCAATGCGGTAGGGTCCAGGCGCAGGACGCGGTTGATGCCGCGCTCGGCCGCGGCCAACAGGGCAGCGCGCAACATCAGGGCTTGATGCCGCGATGCAGGGCGACGATGCCGCCGGTCATGTTGTGATAGGTCACGCGCTCGAAGCCGGCGTTGGCCATCATGCCCTTGAGGGTTTCCTGGTCCGGGTGCATGCGGATCGATTCGGCCAGGTAGCGGTAGCTCTCTGAGTCATTGGTGATCAGCTTGCCCATCATCGGCAGCAGGCTGAACGAGTAGGCGTCGTAGGCCTTGGAGAACAGCGGGTTGGTGGGTTTGGAGAACTCCAGCACCAGCAGCCGCCCGCCGGGCTTGAGCACCCTCAGCATGGAGGCGATGGCGTCTTCCTTGTGGGTGACGTTGCGCAGGCCGAAGGCGATGGTGACCACGTCGAAGTGGTTGTCCGGGAAGGGCAGTTTCTCGGCGTCGGCTTGGACGAACTTGACGTTGCCAGCCACGCCCTTGTCCAGCAGTTTGTCGCGCCCGACCTTGAGCATCGAGGCGTTGATGTCGGCCAGCACCACTTCACCGGTGGGGCCGACGAGGCGCGAGAACTGCCGGGTCAGGTCGCCGGTGCCGCCAGCGATGTCCAGCACGCGATTGCCAGGGCGTACGCCGGACAACTCGATGGTGAAGCGCTTCCAGAGGCGGTGCACGCCGCCGGACATCAGGTCGTTCATCAGGTCGTATTTGGCGGCTACGGAATGGAATACCTCGGCCACCTTGTGTGCTTTCTCGCTCTCCGGCACGTTCTTATAGCCGAAGTGGGTGATGGGCTCTGCGTCATGCTCTTTGCGGGGATCGGTCATGTCACTGTCACCGGAAGAATGTGCCGGCATTCTAAACCTAAAAGGCTGCGGTGAGCTTCAAGCGGCAAGCCTCAAAAGATTTGTCCGATGGGCTCGGCCGCTGTGCAGCTTGCCGTCCTCGCAGGCAATGTCCGCCTGCGCTCAGTGGTGACTCCGCTCCAGGAATTCCCGCGACAGGCGCGCCACTTCATCGAGGTGGGTTTCCAGCAGCCAATGACCGCCATCCTGGAACAGGTGCAGCTCGGCGTTCGGCAGGTCGCGCAGATAGGCCCGTGCCGAACCTTCGGGCATATAGCCGTCGCGAGGACCCCAGACGATCAGGGTGGGAGGCTGATGGTCGCGCAGGTAAGTCTGGTAGCGGGGGAACCAGGCCAGGTTCTCCTTGAGTCCTGCGATCACCTGCACCGCGATCTTCTTGCGGCGCGGTGTCATCAGCGCCCAATGCAGGTGCCACAGATCTGGCGGAATGCATTTGGCTAGCTCCGGCTCCACCTCGTTGAGAAATTCTTCCTTGAAGCCTTCGAGGCTGACGGCGTCGGCCAGCCCGGCGCGCGCCTGTGGGGTCGGGTTGGCGAAGAAGCGTTGCAGCGCGGCGTACTTGGGTCCCAGTTCATCCTCATAGATATCGCCATTCTGCAGGATCAGCGCGGCAATGCGCTGCGGCTGGGCGATGGCCAGGCGCAGGCCGATCTGCGAGCCGAAGTCGTGCAGGTAGAGTGCAAAGCGCTCGACGCCCAGGCGGCGGGTGAAACGATCGAGAAAGTCGGCGTAGCCATCGAAGTCGTAGGCGAAATCGTCCGGCGTCGCGCTGTAGCCGCAGCCTGGGAAATCCGGTGCAAGCAACCGCCAGCGGTCGGCAAGTAGAGGCATATAGGCCCTGAATTCGTAGGACGAGCAAGGGTAACCATGAGGCAGTAGAACCACAGGCGCGTTCTGCGGACCGGCGGCTCGGTAGAAGACGTCGATGCCGTCCAGGTCGAGGCGGTGATGAGTGACACTGCGGGTATGCATGGCGGAGGCTCCCGGTAGTCGTATGTGGCGGGTCTGTTGACTACGTTCGAACCTGAGCTTTGACCGCGCGCGCGTCGGCGCGCTCATCGGTTGTGCTGCCATTGGGCGGGAAGGTTAGGGTGGCCAAGGGCACAGCTAAGCGGCTGCCCCGTCGAGATGCGCGGTTGGAGAAAGCGGGTGGGTTGCAATCCGGCGAGCGAGTGTCACTTCGGCAGTTGGCTGCAGCGCAACGCAGCCAACTGCCCTTCAAAGCATCAGCTTGACCGGTGAGATATCCGGGTCGCGGGATTTACCGGCGTTGGCTAGCGCCTGGAGGTATTCGTCCCAAAGTTGCTGCTGGTTGCGCGACAGATGGTCGAGGTATTCCCAGCTGTAAAGACCGCTGTCGTGGCCATCGCTGAAAATCAGCTTCAGCGCGTACTGACCGGCAGGTTCCACGCCTTCCAGCGCAACGTTGATCTTGCCGGTCTGCAGAATCGGATTGCCATGGCCCTGGACTTCGGCAGACGGCGAATGCACCCGCAGAAATTCAGCCGGCAGGCTGTAGCGCTCGTCGGCGCCGTATTCCAACTCCAGGGTTTTCGAAGCCTTGCGGAGTTTGATCTGAGTGGGGATGCGCATGGGCATACTCCGTATGAGCTTGAAGCTTGAAGCTTGAAGCGGAAAGCCAAAGCCGGAAGCCTGTCTGCTGCTGAACAGGTCGTGCCGCACCTTCTCCCTGCTTCAGGCTCCCAGCTACCAGCTGCTTTTAAAGGATATACCGCGACAGATCTTCGTCTTCCGCCAGCTCGCCGAGGTGCTTGTTGACGTAGGCGGTATCGATGCGGATCGGCTCGCCGTTCTGCTGGCCGGCCAGGTCGCCGGCGCTGAAGGAGACTTCTTCCAGCAGGCGTTCGAGCAGGGTGTGCAGGCGACGGGCGCCGATGTTCTCGGTCTTCTCGTTGACCTGCCAGGCGATTTCGGCCAGACGCTTGATGCCGTCCTCGGCGAATTCGATATGCAGCCCTTCGGTCTTCAGCAGCTCACGGTACTGCTCGGTGAGCGAGGCGTGCGGTTCGGTGAGGATGCGCTCGAAGTCTTCCGGCGACAGCGCCTTGAGCTCGACGCGAATCGGCAGACGGCCCTGCAGCTCGGGCACCAGATCGCTGGGTTTGGAGAGGTGGAAGGCGCCGCTGGCGATGAACAGGATGTGATCGGTCTTGACCATGCCCAGCTTGGTGTTGACCGTGCTGCCCTCGATCAGCGGCAACAGGTCGCGCTGCACGCCTTCGCGAGAGACATCGGCGCCGCTGGTATTACCGCGCTTGGCGACCTTGTCGATCTCGTCGATAAATACGATGCCGTTCTGCTCCACGGCCTCCAGAGCGCGGGCCTTGAGCTCTTCCTCGTTGACCAGGCGCGCCGCCTCCTCGTCCCGCACCAGCTTGAAGGCGTCCTTGATCTTCAGCTTGCGGCTCTTCTTTTTACCCTTGCCCATGTTGGCGAAGAGATTCTGCAACTGGCTGGTCATTTCCTCCATGCCGGGCGGGGCCATGATCTCCACGCCAGCAGGGCTGTCGGCGACCTCGATATCGATTTCTTTGTCGTCCAGCTGGCCCTCGCGCAGGCGCTTGCGGAACAGCTGGCGGGTGTTGGAATCGCTGCTCTGCACCGGCTCCTCACTGAAACCGACCGGGCGCGCCTGGGGAAGCAGGGCGTCGAGGATGCGCTCCTCGGCGGCGTCTTCGGCGCGGTGCTGCATCTTCTGCACTTCCTGCTCGCGCAGCATTTTCAATGCGGCGTCGGCCAAATCGCGGATGATGGATTCGACATCGCGGCCTACATAGCCGACTTCGGTGAACTTGGTCGCTTCCACCTTGATGAAGGGTGCATTGGCCAGCTTGGCCAGGCGACGGGCGATTTCGGTCTTGCCGACGCCGGTTGGGCCGATCATCAGGATGTTCTTCGGCGTGACTTCCGGACGCAGCTCGGCGGAGAGCTGCATGCGCCGCCAGCGGTTGCGCAGGGCGATGGCCACGGCGCGCTTGGCGTCGTCCTGACCGATGATGTGGCGGTTGAGTTCGTGGACGATCTCGCGGGGCGTCATGGACATGTTCGGTACTCCGGAAAGCTGATCAGGATGTAAGCAGGCCACTGAAAAACGTAGGCGAGGCAGGCAAGACGAGGCAAAAACAGGCGAGGACGCGGAGTTTGGTGATCTAAATGAGCAGTCCGAGCCTGTTTTTAACGAAGTATTGCCAACGCAGGTAGTTTTTCATCGGTCTGTCAGACGGCGCTGTCCAGCTCCTCAATGGTCAAGTTCTGATTGGTGAAGACGCAGATGCTGCCGGCGATGTTGAGCGCAGTCTCGGCGATTTCCTGGGCGGACATTTCGTCGCCGCCCTTGCGCAGCAGCGCCATAGCCGCGGCCTGGGCGAAACCGCCGCCCGAACCCATAGCGATCAGGTCGTCCTCGGGCTGCACTACGTCGCCGTTGCCGGTGATGATCAAAGATGCGTCCTTGTTGGCCACGGCGAGCATGGCTTCCAGGCGGCTCAGCGAACGGTCGGTGCGCCAGTCCTTGGCCAGCTCGACGGCGGCGCGCACCAGATGGCCCTGGTGTTTTTCCAGTTGACCCTCGAAGCGCTCAAAGAGGGTGAAAGCGTCGGCGGTGGCGCCGGCGAAACCGGCCAGCACCTGGCCGTGGTAGAGGCGGCGGACCTTCTTGGCGTTGCCCTTCATGACGGTATTGCCCAGGGAAACCTGGCCGTCGCCGCCCATGACGACTTTGCCGTTGCGGCGCACTGAAACGATGGTGGTCAAGGAAAATTCTCCACGCGGCGGGGCGATGAATGCCCGAATGCGGTTGATATGGGGGAGGGCAAAGCGCTTTTCAACCGGCCGTGTTCCGTCCGGCGGCCAGGAATCGCATCTTTCGTGGGAGCGGCCCGTTGCTGCGGTGGAGGTGTCGTTGATCGCGCTCCCATGCTCCAGCGTGGGAGCGTCGTGTTGGGACGCTGAGCGTCTTCAGAGGTGCCCACGCAGAGCGTGGGCACCATCAAGACAACAAGGAGGCGCGCCTACGGCGAAGGGAGGTGGCCCGAATCTAGCTTAGGTCAGGCCGCGCCAACCCCTGTCGGTGGGTTGGGCTCGACCGGCACGTTGGAAGCTCGAGTCGCGGCGATGACCTTGCGCAAACGCACCGGAATCGATTTCGCCGCCGGCACCTTGCTGCGCTTGGCGTGGTGCCAGACCGGCAACAGCACGTTGCACTCGGGGTAGTAGCCGGCGCAGCAGCCTTCGGGAATGTCGTAGGGCGTCACGCGCAACGGTCCGACCGCGCGATGCACGCCATCGTCCACTTCGGTCACTGCCTCGATCTGGTCGCCCTCGGCCAGGCCCAGGCGGACGATGTCGTTGCGGTTCATCATGATCACCGCGCGGGTGCCGTGAATCCCACGGAAGCGGTCGTTGTAGCCGTAAACAGTCGTATTGAACTGATCGTTGCTGCGCAGCGTCATCAGTTGCAGCACGTCGTGCCGCTCATGCCCGCCTTCCTCGGTATCGGGGTCTGCCGCCAGTTCCGGCGGGTTGATGAAGTTGGCTTTGCCGGTTTCGGTATCCCACTGGCGCTGGCTGGCGCCCAGGGGCCGATGGAAGCCGCCCGGCTCCATCATGCGTACGTTGAAGTCATGGAAGATTTCCGGATAACTCTCGGCGATGGCATCGCGGATCAGGTTGTAATCGCCAACCCAGGCGTCCCAATCGAGATTTGGATTGTCCACCAGCGTCGCCTTGGCCAGCCGCGCGACGATGGCCGGTTCGGACAGCAGCAACTCACCAGCGGGCTCGGCTGCCCCGCGCCAGGCCCGAATGCAGCCGGTGCTGTCTTCGGTGGTGTTGCGCTGCTCGCCGGTGGCCTGGCGGTCGATCTCGGTACGGCCCAGGCACGGTAGGATGTATGACACCTCGCCAGTGATCAGATGATTGCGATTGAGCTTGGTGGACACCTGCACCGAAAGGCGCAGCTTGCGCCAGGCCGGTTCGATCTGCGACGTATCGGGCACCGCGCGGACGAAGTTGCCACCCATGGCGATGAAACCCCTGATACGGCCGTCGATGATGCCCTCGCAGGCTTCGACGGTGTTGACGCCGTTCTCGCTGGGTGGCTCGAAACCGAACTGTCGGCGCAGGTTGTCGGCCGGCACCTTCGCCGCCTTTTCGGTGATGCCCACGGTGCGCTGGCCCTGGACGTTGGAATGCCCGCGCACCGGGAGAATGCCGGCGCCTTCCTTGCCCATGTTGCCGCGCAGCAGCAACAGGTTGACCAGCATCTGCACCGCCTCCACGCCATGGCGGTGCTGGGTGATGCCCATGCCATACGCGACGATCACCCGCTGGCAGCTGGCGTAAGCGGTGGCGGCGGCCTCCATCGCCGCGCGGCTGAGGCCCGAGCAGCGCTCCAGAACCGGCCAGGCATAGCCGCGCACACGCTGTTCGAAAGCCTCGTAACCGTGGGTGTGCTGCGCGATGAAATCGACGTCGAGTACCTGTGGCCTGCCAGCCGCTTGCGCCTCGTCGTCCATGGCGAACAGGGCTTTGCAGACGCCGGTGACAGCAGCGATATCCCCGCCAATCGCCAGCTGGTGATATTGGGTGCTGATCACCGTGCTGTCCGGCGTTAGCATTTCCCTGGGTGATTGCGGATTGACGAAGCGCTCAAGACCGCGCTCGCGGATCGGATTGAAGGTGACGATCTCGGCGCCGCGCTCGCGGGCAGCTTGCAGCTCGTGGAGCATACGCGGACTGCTGGTGCCGGTGTTCTGGCCAAAGAAGAACAGCCCGTCGGTCTTCTCCATGTCGTTCAGGGTGACGGTCGCCACCGGCACGCCGATGCTCTCCGGCAGTGCCACCGAGGTGCTTTCGTGGCACATGTTGGAGCTGTCTGGCAGGTTGTTGGTGCCGTACATCCGCGCCAGCACGCCATACATGTAGGCGGTTTCCAGCGAGGCACGACCGGACATGTAGAAGACCACCTGGTTGGGGTCGGCCATGGCTTTCAGTTCCTGCCCGATCTCGGCGAAGGCCTCGTCCCAGCTGACCGGTTTGTACTGGTCGCTAGCGGCGTCGTAGCGCATGGGATGGGTCAGGCGGCCCTGGTGCTCCAGATCGAAGTCAGTCCAGTTCAGCAATTCACGCACTGTGTGGGCGGCGAAGAAATCCGGGCCGCAGCGACGGCTGGTGTTCTCCCAGGCGGTGGCCTTGGCGCCGTTCTCGCAGAATGACAGTGGCCGCGACGGGTGCGGCTTGGCCCAGGCACAACTGACACAGGCGAAGCCATCGATGGGTTTGTTCTGCTTGAGCAACAGCGAGGCGCCGGCTAGCGGGATCTTCTCGCGAATCAGGATATTGGCGACCGAATAGGCCGAGCCCCAGCCGCCGGATGGTGCGTGATAGGGCTTGAAGGTAGGCTGGCTCACGTCGTTCTCCTGTGCTTTTGTTGTGGAGGCGCATGGAGTTACGACGTGGGGGTCGGATGATCGTTCACCCTTATCGATACTAGGGTTATACGGCTTGTTACAAGCCTTATTGCAACGCGAAATCCAGCTGGCGCCAGGCTTCGTAGACGGCCACCGCTACGGTATTGGAGAGGTTCAGGCTGCGGCTGTCGGGGCGCATCGGCAGGCGCAGGCGTCGTTCGTTGGGCTGTGCGTCGCGGATTTCCGGTGGCAGTCCGCGGCTTTCCGGGCCGAACAGAAAGGCATCGCCGCGCTGGAACTGCACTTGATGAAAAGGCTGCGAGCCTTTGGTGGTGAACGCGAAAAGGCGCGTCTGGCCGATGCTAGCTAGGCAACTGCTCAGATCGGCGTGGCGTTGCAGCGGCGCGTACTCGTGATAATCCAGGCCCGCCCGGCGCAAGCGTTTGTCGTCGAGCTCGAAGCCCAGCGGTTCGATCAGGTGCAGGCTGCAGCCGGCATTGGCGCAGAGCCTGATAATGTTGCCGGTATTCGGCGGAATTTCCGGCTGGAAAAGGATCACATGAAACATGCGCGTCACCGACTCTAAAAACGACCGGCATTCTACTGCGGCAGGCGACCCTGCGGCACGATCCGCTACCTCGCTTGCGTCGGCGCTTTTTCGCCGCGCTGGTGCTGATCGGGCTGCTGATGGGCGCCATGATCGGCCGCATTACGGCGCCCGGGCCGGTGCAGCTGCTGCGTGCCGAGCCGATCGCCGGTGGGCTGCAGCTGTGGTTCGATCGCGAGCCGGAGCTCTACAGCCAGGACGTGGACGGGGCGGTGGGCATGCTGTTCCAGGCGCAGGGCAGCGCCGCGGATGGACGGCTTGATATCAGCGGCACCAACGTCGGCTGGCGCCTGCAAACGACTGAGAACGGATTGTTGCTGCACTTCGTGGCGACCAGACCGCTGGTGGCCGAGTCGGATGGCCAGGAAGTCGGTGGTGACTGGCGATTGGACGTGCGGGTCGCGCCGCGCTGATGGCGCAACCCGGTACGTATCGGTCGGTCAGTTGTCCTCGCCTTCGTCGTCCTCGCCACCGTCCACGCCCATCCCCAGCTCCTTGATCTTACGCGTCAGGGTGTTGCGACCCCAACCCAACAGCAGAGCGGCGTCGCGCCGTCGTCCGGCGGTGTGTCGCAAGGCGGTTTCGATCATGATCCGCTCGAATGCCGGCACCGCCTCGTCGAGCAAACCTGACTGGCCGCGTGCCAGCGCAAGATCGGCCCATTGATGCAGCGCCTGTTCCCAGTTGTGTACCGGTAGAGCATCGGCAGGCTGATTGAGCAGCTCCGGCGGCAGGTCGCTCACATGTACTTCGCGTCCCGAGGCCATGACCGTGATCCAGCGGCAGGTGTTCTCCAGCTGACGCACGTTGCCGGGCCATGGCAGGTTCTGCAGATATTCCTCGGTCTCGCTCTTGAGCAGCTTGGTCTCGACGGCCAACTCTTGCGCGGCCCTGGCTAGAAAGTGTTGCGCAAGCGTTGGGATGTCTTGGCGTCGATCGGCCAGGCGCGGGATGTGAATGCGGATGACGTTCAGGCGGTGGAACAGGTCTTCGCGAAACTTGCCGGCCTGTACCAGCGTTTCCAGGTCCTGATGCGTCGCGGCGATGATGCGCACATCAACGCGAACCGGTGTGTGACCGCCGACTCGGTAGAACTCACCGTCGGCGAGCACGCGCAGCAGGCGGGTCTGGGTGTCGGCCGGCATGTCGCCGATCTCGTCGAGAAACAGGGTGCCGCCATCGGCCTGCTCGAAGCGCCCACGGCGCTGGTTGGCGGCGCCGGTAAAGGAGCCCTTTTCGTGGCCGAACAGCTCCGACTCCATCAGGTCCTTGGGGATCGCTGCCATGTTCAGCGCGATAAATGGCGAAGCGGCGCGCGGGCTGTGGCGGTGCAGGGCATGGGCGACCAGTTCCTTGCCGGTGCCCGACTCACCATTGATTAGCACGGTGATATTGGAATGCGAAAGGCGGCCGATGGCGCGAAAGACTTCCTGCATGGCCGGCGCCTCGCCGATGATTTCCGGCGTGTGGTGGCGGCTGATAGGCTCCTTGAGCTGCTCCTGTTCCTGCGTGTGCTGATGGGCGCGCTTGACCAGCGACACCGCATCGTCGACATCGAATGGCTTGGGCAGGTACTCGAATGCACCGCCCTGGTAAGACGCCACTGCGCTGTCCAGATCTGAATGGGCGGTCATGATGATCACCGGAAGACGCGGATAGTGCTCGCGGATCTGCGACAGCAGGTCCAGGCCGCTGATGCCCGGCATGCGGATGTCGGAAATGATCACATCTGGTTGCTGCCGCGCCAGTCGGCTCAGCATGCCGTCGGCGCTGTCGAAGCTCTGCGTGGCCATGCCTTCCTGCTGCAGAGCCTTTTCCAGTACCCAGCGGATGGAGCGATCATCGTCGACGATCCAGACGTTTTCACTTTGGCTCATGCTGATGGGCTCCTTGTTCCAGCGGCAGGAAGATCGAGAACGCGGTATGCCCAGGATGGCTCTCGCATTCGATCAGGCCCTGGTGCTGACTGATGATGTTCTGGGTGATCGCCAGCCCGAGGCCGGTACCGTCGGGACGCCCGCTGACCATTGGGTAGAAAAGCGTGTTCTGCAATTCGGCCGGGATCCCGGGACCGTTGTCGATGATTTCGATGCGCGTTACCAGGCGGTGGCGGACATGCCCGATGGTGAACTGACGCAGTGTGCGGGTACGCAATGTCAGGCGACCCAGTCCCAGTTCCGTCTGGCCGGCAAGTGCCTGCATGGCGTTGCGCATGATGTTGAGCACGGCCTGGATCACCTGCTCGCGATCGAGCAGCACCTCGGGAATGCTCGGGTCGTAGTCGCGCACCAAAATGAGGCGGCCTTGGCTTTCTGCTTCGATCAGGCTAGCGACGTGCTCCAGCACTTCATGAATGTTGGTCATCGTTAGCGATGGCAGCTTGTTCGAGCCGAGCATTCGGTCGACCAGGTTCCGCAGGCGGTCGGCCTCCTCGATGATTACCTCGGTGTAGTCCTTCAGGTGTTCCTCGGGCAACTCCCGCGCGAGCAGCTGCGCCGCGCCACGGATGCCGCCGAGTGGATTCTTGATCTCGTGGGCTAGGCCGCGAACCAACATTCTTGTGGTCTCGTGTGTGGACAGCTGCGCCTCCTCCTTGGTGATGCGCAATAGTCGATCACGCGGCAGCACCTCCAGCAGTAGCATGGTTTCTTGGCGGGTCAGCATCGGCGTGACCGCGTAATCCACGGTCAACGACTGGCCGTTGGTAGAGGTCAGCGTTGCCTCGCGCTTGGTAAAGGGGTGTGCCTGTTCGACGGCTTGGCGCAGGGCCGCCAGCGCTTCGGGCGACTCGGTGAAAAGTTCGCTGATGAACTGGCCGTGGCTACGTTGGCCGCTGACCGCCAGAAGCATCTCCGCTGCCGGATTCATGTATTCCAGACGCAAGCGCGAGTCGAGCAGCAGGGTCGCGGTGGTCAGGTTCTCGATCAGCAGGCGCTGTATGGCTTCGTTGATCATGGCTGTCTGCATCCGTTAGGTCTTACGACAAATGCAAGAAGCAAACCAAGCAGCT
>NZ_JAMOIH010000014.1 GCF_024448955.1 Stutzerimonas stutzeri | reverse complement strand
AACTGGCGCAGGTACTGGTCGAGGAAGGCTTCACTTCGCTCGAAGAGGTTGCCTACGTCCCAATGGAGGAAATGCTCGGCATCGAAGGCTTCGACGAAGAAATCGTCAATGAGCTGCGAACCCGCGCCAAGGATCGTTTGCTGACCAAGGCGATCGCAACGGAAGAAAAACTGGCAGATGCTCAGCCAGCCGAGGATTTGCTCGAGCTGGAAGGCATGAACAAGGAACTGGCGGTCGAGTTGGCAATGCGGGGTGTCATCACCCGCGAAGACCTGGCCGAGCAGTCGATTGACGACCTGCTCGACATAGACGGCATAGATCAAGAACGTGCCGGCAAGCTGATCATGGCCGCCCGAGCCCATTGGTTCGAGTAAGTAATTTAGCGGCCTGAGGAGAGAGATGCATGACGCAAGTCACGGTGAAAGAACTGGCCCAAGTGGTCGACACACCGGTCGAGCGACTGCTGCAGCAGATGCGTGAGGCAGGACTGTCGCACACCAGCGCCGAGCAAGTAGTGACCGATAACGAAAAGCAAGCGCTGTTGGCGCACCTGAAGAGCAGCCACGGCGCCAAGGTGGATGAGCCGCGCAAGATTACGTTGCAGCGCAAGACCACCACCAAACTGAAAGTGGGTGGTAGCAAAACCATCAGCGTTGAAGTTCGCAAGAAGAAAACCTTCGTCAAGCGTAGCGCCGACGAAATCGAGGCCGAGAAACAGCGCGAGCTGGAAGAGCAGCGTGCCGCCGAAGAGGCGGCTCGTCAGAAGGCTGCCGAGGAAGAGCGCCTGCGCGCCGAGGAAGAGGCTCGCCTCCAAGCGGAAGCAGCGGCGCAAGCAGCAGTTTCTGCACCAGTCGAGGCACCGGTTGCGGCGGTTACTCCTGAGCCCGCTCCGGCCGTCCCGGTCGAAGAGCGCAAGAAGGATGAGCCGCGTCGCGCAGAAAAGGCCCGGAGCGACGATGATGAGCGTCGTGATCGTAAACAGGCGCAGCATCGCCCTTCGCTGAAGGCCAAAGCGCCACTGTCGCGTACCGTCCGTAGCGGCGAAGACGATGCGGACGGCTTCCGTCGCGGTGGTCGCGGCAAGTCGAAGCTGAAGAAGCGCAATGCGCATGGTTTCCAGAGCCCGACTGGCCCGATCGTTCGTGAAGTTGCCATTGGCGAGACCATCACTGTCGGTGATCTGGCACAGCAGATGTCGGTCAAGGCGGCTGAAGTCATCAAGTTCATGTTCAAGATGGGCAGCCCGGTAACTATCAACCAGGTGCTGGATCAGGAAACTGCTCAGCTGATCGCCGAGGAGTTGGGCCACAAGGTCAAGCTGGTCAGCGACAACGCCCTGGAAGAGCAATTGGCTGAACTGTTGAAGTTCGAAGGCGAAGCGATCACCCGTGCGCCGGTCGTGACCGTAATGGGCCACGTCGACCATGGTAAAACCTCGTTGCTCGACTATATTCGTCGCGCCAAAGTAGCGGCTGGTGAGGCGGGTGGCATCACTCAGCACATCGGTGCCTATCACGTGGAAACCGAGCGTGGCATGGTCACCTTCCTCGATACGCCCGGTCACGCCGCGTTTACCGCCATGCGTGCACGCGGTGCGCAGGCGACCGACATCGTCATTCTCGTGGTGGCAGCCGATGACGGCGTGATGCCGCAGACGATCGAAGCGATTCAGCATGCCAAGGCCGCGGGTGTTCCGCTGGTCGTGGCTGTGAACAAGATCGACAAGCCGGGTGCCGACCTCGATCGGATCCGTAGTGAGTTGTCCGTTCATGAAGTGACGTCCGAAGAGTGGGGCGGTGATACGCCATTCGTGTCGGTTTCCGCCAAGATGGGTACCGGCGTCGACGAACTGCTCGAGGCCGTTCTGCTACAGGCCGAGATTCTCGAACTGACGGCAACTCCGTCCGCTCCGGGCCGTGGTGTCGTGGTCGAATCGCGTCTGGACAAGGGTCGTGGCCCGGTCGCTACGGTGCTGGTGCAGGACGGTACCCTGCGTCAGGGTGACATGGCGTTGGTCGGCTCGAACTACGGGCGTATCCGCGCGATGCTCGACGAGAACGGCAAGCCGATTAAGGAAGCTGGTCCGTCGATCCCGGTCGAGATTCTCGGCCTCGACGGTACGCCGGACGCAGGTGACGAGCTCAGCGTGCTGGCAGACGAGAAAAAGGCACGTGAAGTGGCCCTGTTCCGTCAGGGCAAGTTCCGCGAAGTGAAACTGGCCCGCGCTCACGCCGGCAAGCTGGAAAACATCTTCGAGAACATGGGACAGGAAGAGAAGAAGACGCTCAACATCGTCCTTAAGTCTGACGTACGTGGCTCACTCGAAGCGCTGCAAGGATCACTCAGCGGTCTGGGCAACGACGAAGTGCAGGTGCGCGTGATCGGTGGCGGTGTCGGTGGTATCACCGAGAGCGACGCCAACCTGGCCCTGGCCTCCAATGCCGTATTGTTCGGTTTCAACGTTCGCGCTGATGCCGGTGCCCGCAAGATCGTCGAGCAGGAAGGTCTGGATCTGCGTTACTACAACGTGATCTACGACATCATCGAAGACGTCAAGAAAGCCCTGACCGGCATGCTTGGCAGCGACGTTCGGGAGAACATCCTCGGCATCGCTGAAGTTCGCGATGTATTCCGTTCGCCCAAGTTCGGTGCCGTCGCGGGTTGCATGGTCACTGAGGGTATGGTCCATCGCAATCGTCCAATCCGCGTGCTGCGCGACGACGTCGTGATCTTCGAAGGCGAGCTGGAATCCCTGCGTCGCTTCAAGGATGACGTCGCCGAAGTGCGCGCCGGTATGGAGTGCGGTATAGGGGTCAAGAGCTACAACGACGTCAAGGCTGGTGACAAGATCGAAGTGTTCGAGAAGGTCGAAGTGGCGCGTTCGCTCTAAGCAAAACGCTAGCTTGAAGCTGGAAGTCAGAAGCCGGAAGCTGCTCGTGCAGCTTCCGGCTTTGGGCTTCCAGCTTTCGGCTTTTAAGAAGGTATGAAAGATGGCAAAAGATTACAGCCGTACCCAGCGTATCGGCGACCAGATGCAGCGCGAGCTGGCACAGCTGATTCAGCGTGAAGTCAAAGATCCGCGTTTGGGCTTGGTAACCATTACCGGGGTCGAGGTCAGTCGTGACCTGTCCCATGCCAAGATATTCATCACCGTCATGGGCAAGGATGACGATGAAGATGCCGTCAAATCCAGCCTTCGGATTCTCAACGAAGCGAGTGGATTCCTACGTATGCAGCTGGGCAAGGCGATGAAGTTGCGCACGGTGCCGCAGTTGCACTTCAACTATGACGCCAGCGTCCGTCGCGGTGTCGAGCTGGCCTCGCTGATCGAGCGTGCTGTCGCGGAAGACCGCAAACACAGCGATGATGTTGGAGAGTAATGCGTGGCACAGGTAAAACGTGTTCGCCGCGCAGTTAGCGGCATCATCCTTCTTGATAAGCCCCGTGGGTTCACGTCCAATGCGGCGTTGCAGAAGGTTCGCTGGTTGCTCAATGCCGAAAAGGCGGGGCATACCGGGAGTCTGGATCCGCTGGCGACCGGCGTGCTGCCGCTGTGTTTTGGCGAAGCCACCAAGTTTTCCCAGTATCTGCTTGATGCCGACAAGGGTTACGAGACCGTTGCTCAGTTTGGCGTGACCACCACCACGGCTGATGCCGAGGGCGAGGTAATCGAGCGCAAGCCTGTCGCCATCAGCGCGGCGCAGATCGAGGCGCTTCTGCCAGAGTTTCGCGGCGACCTGCTGCAGGTGCCGCCGATGTATTCGGCACTCAAGCGTGACGGTCAGCCACTGTACAAACTGGCGCGTGCAGGAGAGGTAGTGGAGCGCGAGCCGCGTTCTGTTACCATTGCCCGCCTGGATTTGCTCTCGCTGGAAGACGATAGGGCGCGTTTGGCCGTCGCCTGTAGCAAGGGTACTTATATCCGCACGCTCGTCGAAGATATCGGGCTGAAGTTAGGCTGTGGTGCACACGTAGCCGAACTGCGGCGGACTCAGGCGGGGCCTTTCGATCTGACCCAGACGGTCAGTCTCGAGGAGCTCGAGCAGGTCCATGCCGAAGGTGGAGCGGAGGCGCTAGATGCCTTTCTCAAGCCGGTCGATAGCGGGCTGGAACACTGGCCGCTGCTGCAGCTTTCAGAGCACAGCGCCTTTTATTGGTTGCACGGTCAGCCGGTACGGGCACCGGAAGCGCCGAAGTTCGGCATGCTGCGAGTGCAGGATCATAACGGTCGCTTTATCGGTATCGGTGAGGTGAGCGAAGACGGGCGTATAGCGCCGCGTCGACTGATTCGGTCGGAATGACCGATACGCAATGCGCCTCGGTGGTGTGTTGCGTCACGAGGATGGCTGTTGGCAGGCACGGTCAGCCCTCTTTTAAAACACGGGATGCGTCCCGGCCTGTTCACTGTAAGGAGCCCATCATGGCACTTAGCGTTGAAGAAAAAGCCCAGATCGTTAACGAGTACAAGCAAGCTGAAGGCGACACCGGTTCCCCGGAAGTGCAGGTTGCACTGCTGACCGCCAACATCAACAAGCTGCAAGGTCACTTCAAGGCCAACGGTAAAGATCACCACTCGCGTCGTGGTCTGATCCGTATGGTTAACCAGCGTCGTAAGCTGCTGGATTACCTGAAGGGCAAGGACACTACTCGTTACAGCACCCTGATCGGTCGTCTGGGTCTGCGTCGTTAAGACGTAGCGAGCTGGAAGCCTGGAGCTGGAAGCTTGAAGTCGTAAGTTGGAGAACCTCCGCTTCTGGCTTCGAGCTTCCAGCTTTTTGGCTTTTGCAGGAGAGATCGGGTCCGACTCCCGCCGCTCCCGCCAATTTCCCCCAAAGGCAACAGAGAGAAGGAAAGCACCGTGAACCCGGTAATCAAGAAATTTCAGTTCGGTCAGTCGACCGTAACCCTCGAGACTGGCCGCATCGCCCGTCAGGCATCCGGCGCCGTGCTGGTCACCGTCGATAACGACGTAACCGTGCTGGTCACGGTCGTTGGCGCCAAGACGGCTGACCCGAGCAAGGGCTTTTTCCCGCTCTCGGTCCATTACCAGGAAAAAACCTACGCAGCCGGCAAGATCCCCGGTGGTTTCTTCAAGCGCGAAGCACGTCCTTCGGAAAAGGAAACCCTGACTTCGCGTCTGATCGATCGCCCGATCCGTCCGCTGTTTCCGGAAGGCTTCCAGAACGAAGTGCAGGTCATCTGCACCGTGGTTTCCACCAGCAAGAAAACCGATCCGGACATCGCTGCGATGATCGGCACCTCGGCTGCTCTGGCAATCTCCGGCATCCCGTTCAATGGCCCGATCGGTGCCGCGCGCGTAGCCTTTCACCCGGAAACCGGTTACCTGCTGAACCCGACGTACGAGCAGCTCAAGGCTTCCAGCCTGGACATGGTCGTAGCCGGTACCAAAGACGCTGTACTGATGGTTGAATCGGAAGCCAAAGAGCTGACCGAAGACCAAATGTTGGGCGCCGTACTCTTTGCGCACGACGAATTCCAGGCCGTGATCCAGGCCGTGACCGAATTGGCTGCCGAAGCTGCCAAGCCGACCTGGGACTGGCAGCCTAAAGCGGAAAACACCGCACTGCTCGATGCCATCCGCAGCGAGTTCGGTGAGGCGATTTCCCAGGCCTACACCATCATCATCAAGCAGGACCGCTATGCGCGCCTGGGCGAACTGAAAGATCAGGTAGTGGCCAAGTTCTCCGGCGAAGAGGGTCAGCCTTCCGCTGGTGAAGTCAAAGAGGCTTTCGGCGAAATCGAATACCGCACCGTGCGCGAGAATATCGTTAACGGCAAACCGCGTATCGATGGCCGCGACACCCGTACCGTGCGTGGCCTGAACATCGAAGTCGGTGTGTTGGATAAGACCCACGGTTCGGCCCTGTTCACCCGTGGCGAAACCCAGGCACTGGTCGTTGCGACCCTCGGCACTGCCCGTGATGCGCAGCTGCTGGATACCCTTGAAGGCGAGAAGAAAGACCCCTTCATGCTGCACTACAACTTCCCGCCGTACTCGGTTGGTGAGTGTGGTCGCATGGGCGCAACAGGTCGTCGCGAAATCGGACATGGCCGTTTGGCTCGTCGCAGTGTCTCGGCCATGCTGCCAAGCGCTGACGAATTCCCATACACCATTCGCGTGGTTTCGGAGATCACCGAGTCCAACGGCTCCAGCTCCATGGCCTCGGTCTGTGGTGCTTCCTTGGCTCTGATGGATGCCGGTGTGCCGATGAAGGCGCCAGTGGCGGGCATCGCCATGGGTCTGGTCAAGGAAGGCGAGAAATTCGCCGTTCTGACCGACATCCTGGGTGACGAAGATCACCTGGGTGACATGGACTTCAAGGTGGCCGGCACTGCCAAGGGCGTCACCGCTTTGCAGATGGACATCAAGATCCAAGGCATCACTGAAGAGATCATGGAAATCGCGCTGGGTCAGGCGCTGGAAGCCCGTCTCAACATCCTTGGTCAGATGAACCAGGTCATCGGCCAGTCGCGTACTGAACTGTCGGCCAACGCTCCTACCATGATTGCGATGAAGATCGATCAAGACAAGATCCGCGACGTCATCGGCAAGGGTGGCGCCACCATCCGCAGCATCTGCGAAGAAACCAAGGCCTCGATCGACATCGAAGACGATGGTTCGATCAAGATCTTTGGTGAAACCAAGGACGCGGCCGAGGCGGCCAAGCAGCGCGTTCTGGGCATCACTGCCGAAGCCGAGATTGGCAAGATCTACGTTGGCAAGGTTGAGCGCATCGTTGACTTCGGTGCCTTCGTCAACATCCTACCGGGCAAGGATGGCCTGGTGCATATCTCGATGCTAAGCGATCAGCGTGTCGAAAAAGTCACCGATATCCTCAAGGAAGGTCAGGAAGTCGAAGTACTGGTGCTGGACGTGGACAACCGCGGTCGCATCAAGCTGTCGATCAAGGACGTAGCGGCGGCGAAAGCTTCGGGCGCCTAACGCAGCGATACTAAAAAGACCCTTAGGGTTCTTTTTGATTGAGACGAACCCCGCCAAACGGCGGGGTTCGTTTTTTTCAGGCAGGGTATCTTTTCTAGCGATCTCTTGAAGCTGATACCTAGCTCCCACCTGAGCTTGCGACGTTAATCCAACCGGCCACGCAACGCACTGCTTTCGTTAGTTGCGCGTCGTCGCGTCAGGTCGTGTTTGAAGCCTATCGAGCAGCGAAAGGATCAACGCCTTGTTGCAAGTTGCACGCTTCGCTGGATTGGAACATGCAGTGTGCTAGTGGCGTTCAGCTACTTGAATTCTCAACTTATTGATTTTATTAGGATTTGAAAAAACAAAAAGATGGCATGGCGCTTGCGATATTACCTGTGAATCTGCGTCGGAGTGATGCCGCAGACATTTGAAGAAAAACAGGAGTGCCATATGAACATTCAGAACTCTCTTACCGCTGTTGCCGTCGCCGCTGCTCTGAGCCTACCGATGGCAGGTGCCGCTTTCGCCGACACCACTCCAGCCCTGGATAAGACCGATACCGTCATGCTGGCAACCAACGACACCATGAAGGAAGCCGGTGATGCCACGTCCGATACCTGGATCACCACCAAGGTGAAATCGTCCCTGCTGGCCGAAGACGCCACACCGGGCATGGATATCGAAGTGGAAACCAAAGACGGCGTTGTATCGCTGTCAGGCACTGTAGCTACCGAAGCTGAGCGTGAGGCAGCGATCAGTAAAGCCAAGTCCATCAAGGGCGTACGTGAAGTCTCGGCTGATGGCCTGAAAGCTGCCGACTGATATTCGCGGCCGTCGCAGCAACAAATGAAGCCCCACTTTACAGTGGGGTTTTTTATTTACGTGTTTAGCGACCGCGCTGGCTTTCGATCCGGCGCAGCCGGTTTCCTTCGAAACGCAAGAAATGGTACATGCCGTTGGTTGGCCCGTAAGTCCATTCCTCAACTGGGACCTCATGGCGAAAGCCATAGTCATCGAGGATTTCCTTGTAGCCAACCAGGGCGGAGCTGGAGGGCTCTCCGCACTTGGTGCTGACCTCGCTGGTGGACGCTTCAAGGCTAACGAGCGCACTGCCGCAGCGATGCGTAGAAGACGCATGGGCGCCGGTGGCGAATACGAGCAGGCTCAGCAGGAGCAGGGGGGAACTGGGAGACATGTTGAGGCCTGTTAACGAGCGCGACGGGATTCGATGCGTACCAGCCGGTTGCCTTCGAACGTAAGGATGCTGAGCATGCCGTTGTCAGGCCCATACAGCCATTCCTCGACTACCATTTCCCGCCGGGCGTGAGGGCCCAGCGCGTAGCCGACCAGATCCCGCCGCACTGGCGCGCCGCACTTGTTCTCAACTTCGAAAGGCCGATCTCCGGTACTGATCAGCGCGCTGCCGCAGCGTAGCGTTTCCGCCTGGGCGAAAGGGGCTGCCAGGATAGTGCTGAGCAGCAGGGTATGGATTATGGCTGGCATCATTCGCTTCCCAGATGCAGGGGCGTTGGGACTTGTCCGTCTTGCTCGGCTTCCGCAATGCCAGTATCTAGCAGGTACACCCGCGAAGCATCGAGGCCAGCCTGATCGACCAGATAATCCTTGATCGAAGCGGCGCGGGCGCGGCTCAAGCGGCGTAGCAGGGCAGCGCTATCGGCTCGGCTGGTCAGTATGGCATCGCGCATCTTCTCGCTGCGCACCTGCTCGCCGAGCTCGCTCCATTGATCGGGTGGTTGCTGGCCGAGACGGCTGCGATAAATGCCTTCGAGCATGGCGGCTTTCTCCTCATCGCCAATTTCCAGTTGCCCAGCATCGGCAGGCACCTTGTCGCCGCGACGCTGCAGCATCTTGTACCAGGTTTCCTGGTATTCGTTCTGCAGCCATTGTTCGGCCAGCAGCGGTCCGTCGGCTTGAGGCGAGCTCTGTCCTTCGACTTCGAGGCGCAACACGGGTCGCTCATTCAGCGC
This sequence comes from Stutzerimonas stutzeri, assembly GCF_024448955.1. Classification (GTDB taxonomy): domain Bacteria; phylum Pseudomonadota; class Gammaproteobacteria; order Pseudomonadales; family Pseudomonadaceae; genus Stutzerimonas; species Stutzerimonas stutzeri_AQ. The sequence continues at coordinate 132,646 of NZ_JAMOIH010000014.1, read as the reverse complement.
ACGGCCCAGGGTGTCCAGGTTGGCGCGCGCCGGCTGATCGAGGTCGCTACTGCCGGGTGCGAAGAGCACTTGGCTGAGATCTTCCTGGTCGCCGCCGACGACACCGGCGAGAAATTTGAACGGTGCCTTGACTGCACGAGTCAGGAGGTTGCGCAGTGTCTGCCAGACGATCGGCATAACATCGAACTGAGGGTTGTTGAGGTCGCCCTGAACCGGCAGCTCCAGCGAAATCGTGCCACGACTGTCTTTCAACAGCGCGACGGCCAGACGTACCGGCAGATCGACCGCTTCGGGACTATCCACTTTCTCGCCAAGCTGCAGCTGTTGCAGCACGACCTTATTCTCGGCGTTCAGCTGGCCCTGCTGAATGCGGTAGTGGAGATCGAGATCCATGCGGCCTTTGCGGATGCGATAACCGGCGAATTTCCCAGAGTAGGGCGAAAGGTTGGTCAGTTCGACCTGCCGGAAGCGCGTGGCGATATCGAGGCTCTGTAGCGGATCGAACGGCGTGAGGTTTCCCTTGATGCTGACCGGCGCATAGCGATCGACCTTGCCGTTCACGTCGACCGTGGCCGGTTGCTGCGCCTGGTTGTCGATCGTACCGATCTCACCGCTGAGCTCCTGCACGGCCGTTATGAAGGGAGGGCGCAGACTGAGGTCGGAAAAATTGGCCGAACCCTCATTGATGGCGATGCCGCCGATACGGATGCCCAGCGGCTCCGCTTGTTCGGTTGCCGCAGCAGCCGCGCTGTCGCTGTCAGCCGCGGTCGTCTTGTCCACCAACAGGTCATTGATATTGGTGGTGAGGTCCGGATTGATGATGAAGCGCGCGTAGGGCTGGGTCAGGTCGATGCGTTCGATTTGCAACTGTTGGGGATGCTGGTAATCCAGCCCGCCGAGTTGCAAGCGCTGCCATTTGATGAAGTCGCGATTGTTGATGGTATCGAGCGTATGCAGCTGGGTAATTTCGGCTGTCCCTCCGAGATTGAACGCCAGTGGCTCGGTGCCAGTCAGCTCAAGTTCCAGCTGACTGGCCAGCATGCCGCTGCGCAATTCGAGATGCACGAAGGGCGTCAGGTAGGCCTGAGCGATGCGCAGGTCGATATCCTGCGTGCTGATGCTAAGTCGTCCAGACGCAGGCTGCAGTTGAAGCTGTCCCGCCGCTTGCAAAGTGCCCTGGTTGCCGACGCCGGTGGTCAGTTCCAGCCCGAAAGGCGAAGTGCCCAGGCTGTCGAAATCGGATACAGCTAAATTAAGCGGACCCAGCTCCAGGACGACTTTTTCCGCCGGCACACGGTCACGCAGATGTACCCGGTAGTCGCGTAGCTGGGCGTCACTCAGCAGCACTTGCCAAGCTGCCGACTGGTCGTCTGCGGTGGCTGTTTGTACGGGTTCGACGGCGCCCGTCTGTTCAGTAGTCTCCGGCTGGGTGTTGGCGGATAATGATGAGGTCAGCAGTTTCTGCCAGTTCAGCTCGCCGTCGGGTTCGCGGATTACCCAGGTTTCCAGGGCATCGCTGCGCAGCTGGCCGATCACCACCTGTTGCTTGGTCAGATCCAGTGATGTCTGGCTGATTTCAAGCTTGTTCAGGCGAACCATTGGCTGCCCGCCGGCGGTGTCGAGTTCGAGCGGCGCCAGTTGGGCGTTCAGGTTGCTCAATTGCAGCTCGGTGCGCTCCGCCAGATCGAGCCGATAATCGCTGGCGAAACTCAGCCGGCCTTGCTGCAGGCGCAGTGGCAAGGCGTCATGGGCGTAGGCCCAGAAGTCCTTCAATGCCAGATTGCTGATTTTCAGCTGGCCGGACGAGCTGATGGCTGGCGCCAGATTGAACTGTCCGTTCCAGTCCACCCGGGCCCCGCTGGGGCCGGTCGCGACCAGCATTGCATCGGCTGCGTCATCCGAGCGGGTGGCGAAGTTCAGCAGCTCGAAATTGAGTGAGTCGAGGAGGAAGTCGATGGGCTCTTCGGGTCGCTGGTCGGCGAAGCGGACCGAGCCCTCTACCAGCTGCAGTCGGTCGATATGCAGGGCGAAGGGTTCTTCCGGCTCTTGCGTCTCTTCATCTTCAGCAGACGGTGGCAGGTCGAACAGTCGTGTCAGGTTGAGCGTACCGTCCTTGTCGAACACCACTTCGGTGTGCAGCTGGGTCAGCTCGATATTTTCTATCTGCAGGGCGCGGTGCCAGAGGCTGCTCCATTGCAGATCGAGATACAGACGTTCGAAGCCGAGCTGCGGCTGATCGGCCTCGCCGAGGCGCAGATTGAACAGCGTCAGCTCGAGACTGAACGGGTTGAATTCGATTCGTTCCAGGCGCGCCGGCACCGTCGCGTAATGGATCAGTTGCTGGTTGACGACACGCTGGGCGACACCAGGCAGTATCAGGAAGCCAAGCAGGCAATAGCAGACCAGTGCGGTCATCAGGCCGATGAGTGCGCGCTTCATTCCGTTGGGCATGCGGACCTACATTCCGAGCGATGGACTGCCTTGGAGTATGGCACGCCATGCGGGTTCCTCTATGCCACCAGTAACCCGTACCGCTTCACAATTGCAGCGTGAGAATCTTCAATGGCGGTCGCCCGTCGGCGGAAGGGAAGTCCAGCGCCGGCGACAATACCTGGCAATCGCGTACCGACCGTCCGGCCTTCGTTGCGCACCGCAGAACCTGCTCGCGCCAGTCGTCGAGGTCGACCTTCGCCAGGTTGTTGCAGCAGACCAGCACGCCATTTTCAGCGGTGGTGAGCAGTGCAGGCTTGAGCAGGCTCTGATAATCGCGCAGCAGGTCGACGGTGCCGAATGCGCTTTTCGACCAGGCTGGCGGATCGAGCAAGACCAGGTCGAACTGTTGCGGTACGAGGTGTGGATAGTCGGGCAGTGCTCGCCCACGGCGCTGTGGGACCGGCAAGCCCGCCAGCTGACGGATCGCCGGAAAATAATCCGACTGGATGAACCGCATCGGCGCCAGTTCGGGATTGAGCGCGCCGTTCTCCCGTCCGACCGCGAGGTTGCTTTCGGCGAAGTCCAGATTGCACACCTCACGCGCACCGCCGGCAGCCGCGCAGAGGCCGACGCCACAGGTGTAAGCGAACAGGTTGAGCACCGACTTGCCGGCGCTGTTGGCCTTGACCCAGCCGCGTGCGTTACGCAGATCGAGAAACAGCAGCGGATCCTGCCCGCTGTGCCGTGCACGGACCCGGTAGTTCAGGCCCCATTCGCGACCGATCTGATCCTCCAGCGCTGCCGGTTCGGCGCGATAGACCGAGTCGCTGCGGTCGATACGTGAGTTCCCCTGGGAGCGGTCGTTGTAGACCAGCGAGAGGTTTTCGCCGAGGCTGGTACAAAGCTGCTCATGCAAGGCCAATAGCTCGTCGCATTCGAGCGGCTGATGGAAACTTTGCACCAGCAGTTGCGGGCCATAACGGTCGATCGTCAGGCCGGGCGCGCCTTCCTGGCTACCGTGGAAGAGTCGGTAACAGTCGGTGGCCTGATCGTGCAGTTGGTCGAGTAGAGCTTCGCGATGGCGGAAGGCGGCGCGCAGCGCCTGTTCGAGAGAAGGCATGCGCGGCGACTCGGGAGAGAGGGACGCGCAGTTTAACGGAAATGTCGGCGCTAGGCCGGCGGTGCTTGGCAGCCCGTTGAGCTATCTGTGTTGGTAACACCGCGTAAAAAACAACCCGGTTTGTGAGCCCGGTCCGCTCCCTCGGCCTTTGGCTCGCTGCGCTCGCCTTTCGACCCGTTGGCCGTTGGCCGTTGCGCCTTGCCTGCCTCGCCTACGCTTTCATTGGCCTGCTAGCGGCTGGACAGTCCTATGCGCCGGTGCGCCCTGTGGGCCGAACCGTTGCGCACGGCCCAGCGCAGCACAGGGGCGGTGCGTCTGACGCCGAACCGTATCAGCTGGCGCTGAGCCGGGCTCTGCTGCAGTTCGAGCATGGCGCTCGCCCAGTCCGGCAGCAGCTCGATTCCCGCCTGCATCATCAGGGCGCCGAATGGCCGGGCCAGCGCGCTGGGTGCCGGTGCGTCGAACAGCACGCGGAGAATCTCCCTCGAGCGCTCGTCGCAATGCAGCTGTGGCCGTACTTCTTGCAGATACTCCGCAACCTGCTTTCTCGAGCGCGGCACCTGGTATGCACCAAGCGCTTCGGCGATCCGTGCGACCTCGGCGTAATAGCGGTCCTGATCCTCGCCAGACAGGGACGGGTTGAGATAGCGCAGGTGCGCCTTGAGAAAACTGCTGACTTCGGCCACGTGCACCCAGGTCAGCAGTTCGGGATCGTAGGCGGCGTAGGGGCGGCCATCGGCTGCATGGCCCGTGACCTGCAGATGGATCGAGCGGACCCGCTCGATCAGCCGCTGTGCATCCGCCTGGCTGCCGAAGGTTGTCGCCGATATGAATTGCCCGGTACGCCGCAAACGGCCTAGCAGGTCCTCACGGAAGTTCGAATGATCCCAGACGCCGGCCAGCGCCAGCGGATGCAAGGCTTGCAGCAGCAACGCGGAAATACCGCCGATCAGCATCGAAGTGAAGTCACCATGGACCCGCCAGCAGACCGAATCCGGGCCGAACAAGCCTGGGTCGCCCGGCGGCTGTTCATAGTCGACGCCGCCAATGGCCAGGCCGGTGAGGCTGAGCACCTGTGATTCGACGCGACGACGAATGAATTCCATGACCGGCGTTTCTGCAACGATTAGAAAGCAGGAATGTTACCCGATGGGTGCCGTTACCGATTGAAGGAGAAAGCGGGATTCAACCGGACAGCGTTTGCCGCCCGGTTGCAACGTAGGCTCAGCCGCGATGGCGACCGCGGAAGAAATCGATCAGGCCCTGGGTCGAGGCGTCTTCGGCTGGCGGTGCGTCGAAGCTGGTCATCTGACCGTACACGGCCTTGCCCAGATCCTTGCCCAGCTCCACGCCCCACTGGTCGAAAGAATTGATCCCCCAAATCACGCCTTGTACGAACACCTTATGCTCGTAGAGCGCAATCAGCGCGCCGAGGCGGCCGGGGCTGATGGTCTCCATCACCACGGTATTGCTCGGGCGATTGCCTGGAATCACTTTGTGCGGCGCCAGACGCTCGATCTCGGCTTCGCCAAGCCCCTTGGCCCGCAGCTCGGCTTCGGCTTCCTCGCGGGTCTTGCCGCGCATCAGCGCCTGGCTCTGCGACAGGCAATTGGCGTAAAGCCATTCATGGTGGTCGGCCACCGGGTTGTGGCTGACCACGGGCACGATGAAGTCGGCCGGAATCAGCGGGGTGCCCTGGTGCAGCAGCTGATGATAGGCGTGCTGGCCGTTAGCGCCGACGCCACCCCAGATCACCGGGCCGGTGCCGCAGGAGACCGGCGTACCGTCCTGGCGCACGCTCTTGCCGTTGGACTCCATGTCCATCTGCTGCAGGTGTTTGACGAAGTTGCGCAGGTAATGGTCGTACGGCAGGAAGGCGTAGCTCTGCGCGCCCCAGAAGTTGTGGTACCAGACGCCGAGCATCGCCAGCAACACCGGCATGTTGCTTTCGAAGGGTTCGCTGAGGAAATGACTATCCATGCTGTAAGCGCCGGACAGCAGATCCTTGAAGTTGGACATGCCGATGGCCAGTGCGATCGGCAGGCCGATGGCTGACCACAGTGAATAGCGACCACCGACCCAGTCCCACATCGGGAAGATGTTCTTTTCGCGGATGCCGAACTCAACGGCGGCCTTTTTGTTGCTGGTCACCGCGATGAAGTGGCGGTAGAGCTTCTCCTCGGTGCCGCCCTTGCCGAGATACCAGGTACGTGCGGCCTGAGCGTTCTTCAGTGTCTCGAGCGTGCCGAAGGTCTTGCTGGAGATGATGAATAGTGTGGTTTCCACGTTCAGCTTGGCGGTCACTTCGCGGAATTCGCTGCCGTCGATGTTCGCCAGGTAATGTGTGCGCACGCCATGCTGAGTGAAGGGCAGCAGTGCCTCGGAGACCAGCTGCGGACCGAGGAACGAGCCACCGATGCCAATGTTCACCACGTCGGTGATGGTCTTGTCGCTAAAGCCGCGCCAGAGATTGTTGTGAATGCGGGTGACGATGTCAGTCATCTGCGCCAGTGCGGCGTGCACATCGCGCATGATGTTCTGCCCGTCGACCATCACCGAATCACCCATCGGGCGGCGCAAGGCGGTGTGCAGGACCGGGCGATTCTCAGAGGCGTTGATCCGCTCACCTTCGAACATGGCGCGAGCGGCCTGCTCGACGCCTGCCTCGCGGGCCAGGTTCACCAGAAGGGTGCGCGTCTCGGGCGTGATCAGGTTCTTCGAGTAGTCGAGAAACAGGCCGCAGCAGGAAACCGACAGGTCATCGAAGCGTGTCGGGTCGGCCTTGAATGCGTCGCGCATGCTGAAGTTCTGCATGGCAAGGCGGTGTTCTTCCAAGGCCTTCCAGGACGACAGGCCGGTGGCATCGAGAGGGTGCTCGTAATAGCTCATGGTAGTGCGGCTTCCTTTGCTTTGGCGGACTGTCTCGATTCTGCTCTACCCCAGGCGTAGCCCTGGAGCTGCGGTCGGACAGTCATTCGATCATGCTGACACGCTGGCACTCATCCTGAATGCATCGGGCGCGTACCGCTCCGGTTCAATGAAGCGAGGGTGGCGCATCCTGCGCTGCCGAGACTGTCTGACTGGGAAAAACGCCCGGCGTTCCGAATGCTCGCCGCGCCTGGTGCCGATACCCGCCATAGCCCCCGACGACCATTACAGATTAGCTCGTCAGGGGAAAGCCTCGGGGCACAAAAAAGCCCGCAGCGCAAATGGCGTGCGGGCTTTCGGGTGGCTCATTCGCAGTCAGGCAACCTGGACCGGAATGGCGTTGCTGGTGTGGCTGAGTTCGCCATCTGCGCCCATGTAAAGGACGTGTGGCTTGAAGCTGGCCAGCTCTGCTTCGCTGTAATGGGCGTAGGCACAAATGATCAGGCGATGACCGACGCCGGCCTTGTGCGCGGCTGCGCCGTTGACGGAGATGATCTTCGAACCTTCTTCGCCACGGATGGCGTAAGTGGTGAAGCGCTCGCCGTTATCGACGTTGTAGATCTGGATCTGCTCGTATTCACGAATGCCGGCCAGGTCCAGCCAGTCGCCGTCGATGGCGCAGGAGCCTTCGTAATCCAGCACCGAGTGGGTCACCTGGGCGCGGTGCAATTTAGCCTTGAGCATGATGGCGTGCATGGCGGGTTCCTCCGGGTGCGCAAGCGGCGCAGAGTGTGCCCGAACCCACAAATGTGATCAAGACCGGGGAACGGGCAGGGCGGTGCCGATGGTCGGCGGTTATACCGGTGCGGATTTGATATCGACCAGCAGGTTGTCGATCAGGCGGGTCTTGCCGAGGAACGCCGCTGCGAGGATGACCAGCTCATGTGTATCGGCTGTCGCTGGCTGCAGATCCGTCGCGTTGCGAATTTCCAGATAATCGGGACGTAAGCCGGCTGCCTGCAGTGCCTGTTGCCCCTCGGCCAGTAGCGTCGGGTAGTCGCGATCCCCGTTGCGAATCGCGTCTGCCAGCTGGATCAGCGTGCGATACAGGGCTGGAGCGATGGCGCGTTCCTCGGTGTTGAGGTAGCCGTTGCGCGAGGACAATGCCAAGCCATCTTCGGCACGCATGGTCGGCTCGCCAATGATCTGCACGGGCATGTTCAGGTCGCGAACCATGGTGCGGATCACCGCCAACTGCTGGAAGTCCTTCTGGCCGAACACGGCAAGATCGGGCAGCACCATGTTGAACAGCTTGCTGACGACGGTCGAGACACCATCGAAATGGCCGGGCCGGCTGCCGCCACAGAGCCCTTCGGATACACCCGGCACACGGACAATGGTTTGCATGGCCTGGCCGTGGGGATACATCTCCTCGACACTGGGCGCGAACAGTAGATGGCAGCCCGCTTCGAAGAGCTTTTCCTGGTCCGCCGCGAGTGTGCGCGGATAACTGGCTAGATCTTCGTTCGGGCCGAACTGCAACGGGTTGACGAAGATGCTGGCCACCACGAAGTCCGCGCGTTGGCCGGCTTTTTTAACCAGCGCGATGTGGCCGGCGTGCAGGTTGCCCATGGTCGGCACGAAGCCAATGCGCTTGCCCTCGCCACGCGCGCGGGTCACCGCGGCGCGCAGGTCGGCGACGGTTCTGACCACGTTCATGCGGAAAATCCATGTTCGGCTGCGGGGAATTCGACGGCCTTCACTGCACGTACATAGGCGCCGATGGCTGCCGGGATATCGCCGTGCTCCTTCATGAAGTTCCTGACGAACTTCGGTGCGCGTCCACTGAGAGACAGCCCGAGCATGTCGTGCAGTACCAGCACCTGGCCGTCGGTGGCGCTGCCGGCACCGATGCCAATCACTGGCACCGTCACCGCTTGGGTGATGCGGGTGGCCAACTCGCTGGGTACGCACTCGAGCAACAGCATCGCCGCGCCCGCCGCTTCGAGCGCCTTGGCGTCAGCGATCATTTGCAGCGCCTGGGCTTCTTGGCGGCCTTGCACCTTATAGCCGCCCAGTACGTTGACTGTCTGCGGCGTGAGGCCCATGTGAGCGCAGACCGGAATGCCGCGCTCGGTCAGCAGGCGAATAGATTCGGCCAGCCATGCCGCGCCCTCGACCTTGATCATGTGCGCGCCGGCCCGCATTAGCGTTGCCGAGTTGTCCAGGGTCTGCTCGATGGTGGCGTTGGCCATGAACGGCAGATCGGCGACGATCATCGCACCGCGGTTGCCACGTTTGACACAGGCGGTGTGGTAGGCCATCTCTTCAACGGACACCGGCAAGGTGCTGTCGTGACCTTGCAGGACCATGCCCAGCGAATCTCCGATCAACAGCATCTCGACACCCGCTTCGCAGGCGGTCTTGGCGAAGGTGGCGTCATAGCAGGTGAGCATGACGATCTTCTCGCCTTTCTGCTTGAGGCCTTGCAGGGTGGTCAGGGTTACGTCTGGCATGAATGCCGTCCTCCTAGAGCCTCTGAGGGATCACGGTAGTCGGAGCGTCACCGATGGGCAGGATTACCAATTCGATGCGTGCCGGCAGAGGGCGCTTATAGTCCTGATGGCGGCGAGCTAAGTCAATCGTGAGTGTTACCCGCACGTTACACCTGTTACCGGTGGGTTACAGCGGTTCGTCGAGACGTTCGAGGCCTTCGAATGGGCAGGCCGCCAGCAGATCGGCCAGGCTGCGTCCATCTGGAAGCTGCAGATGCTGCGGCGCGATTTCGGCGAGCGGATAGAGCACGAAGGCCCTGGCGTGCAGATGATAGTGCGGGACGGTCAGGCGCGGCTCGTCGAGCAGTCGATCGCCGAACAGCAGGATATCGAGGTCCAGCGTTCGCGGTCCCCAGCGTTCGGCCTTGCGCTCGCGGCCGTGGGCCCTTTCGATGGCTTGCAGCGCGTCGAGCAGCTCCAGCGGGGCCTGCGAGGTTTCGAGCGCGGCGACGGCATTGTTGTAGCGCGGCTGATCCGGTGGGCCGAGCGGGTCGCTGGCGTATAGCGAAGACACCGCAACGAGCCGAGAAGAGGGGACGGCCGCCAGTGCCCTGAGCGCACCGCGTAATTGTTCGCGTGGTTCGGCCAGATTGCTGCCCAGACCGATATAAACCCGTTCCATTATTCGTCGGAGGTCGGTGCGCTTTCGTTCGGGCCGCGCTTGCGTCGACTGCCGCTACGGCGGCGTTTGCGCGGCGCTCCGCTGGCGTTGTCCTTGCTGCTGAGGCCGCGAATCATGTTGCGACGTTCGCTGTCGCTGGCCTCCTGGTAGTCGGTCCACCATTCGCCCAAGCCGTCGGTCTGCTCGCCGGCACTCTCGCGCAGCAGGAGGAAATCGTAGCCCGCACGAAAGCGCGGATTGTCCAGCAGCTGATCGGCGCGACGTCCCTGGCGGCGCGGCAGACGCTCCTGCATGTCCCAGATTTCCCGCATCGGCATGGTGAAACGTTTGGGTATAGCGGTGCGCTGGCACTGTTCCCAGATCAGCTCATGCGCGGCATCCTGCATCGCCGGTATGGGCGGCAATCCTCTGGCCTGCGCTTCGGCGACGCGCGCCGGCAGCGCCGGCCAGAGCAGGGCGGCGAACAGGAACGCGGGAGTGACGGGCTTGCCCTGGGCAATGCGCTGATCGGTATTGGCCAGCGCATTGCGGATCAGCGTGTCGGTGTACTCGGGATTGTCTTCCAGCGCCTCGGCGCTGGCCGGGAATAGCGGCGCGAAAAGGTCATGCTCTAGCAGCAAGTCGAAGGTGCGCTCGGCCTTGCCGCTGAGGAACAGCTTGATGATTTCGTCGAACAGGCGGGCTGAGGGCACATCGTTTAGTAGGTCCGCCAGATCGGCAATGGGTTCGGCGCTGTGCTGCTCGATCTCGAAGTCCAGTTTGGCGGCGAAGCGCACCGCTCGCAGCATGCGCACCGGATCTTCCTGATAACGCTGCTCGGGGTCGCCAATCAGGCGGATCAACCGGTTACGGATGTCGCTCACCCCATGGGTGTGGTCGAGGATGCGCTCGGTCGAGGGGTCGTAATACAGCGCGTTGATCGTGAAGTCGCGGCGCTGGGCATCGTCTTCCAGGCTGCCATAGACGTTGTCGCGCAGGATACGGCCGCTTTCGTTACGCGAAGCCAGGTGGCTGGCCTCGTCGTCATCTTCTTCCGGATGATTGGCGCGGAAGGTGGCGACCTCGATGATCTCGCGTCCGAAATGCACATGGACCAGCTTGAAACGTCGACCAATGACCCGAGCGTTGCGAAATTCGGCGCGTACCTGCTCAGGCGTGGCGCTGGTGGCGACGTCGTAATCCTTCGGGTCCAGATCCAGCAGCAGATCGCGGACACAACCGCCCACGACATAAGCCTCGTACCCGGCATGCTGAAGCCGCTCGACGACGCTGACGGCATGTCGGCTCAGATCATTGCGGTGCAGCGAGTGCTGCCGGCTGGACAGTATTTCGGGTGTGCGACGGGGATGCGGCAAACGGCGCAGGGGCAAACGAAAAGACTGGAACAGCTTTTTCAGCATGGGAGGCACTGTGTGGCGAAAGGACTGAGTGGCGAAGCGAATGGCCACGAACGAGCGTGGATTCTAGCACCGGGAGCCGGGATGGTGAACGAAGCGCGGGGAGGTGTCAAAAACGGCCGGGGCCAGAAAGCACTAAGGGGAGCCGAAGCTCCCCTTTTAAATGATGTCGCGTGCTTTGTTGTTATTAGTATTTCGGGCGTGTTGTTTTTGTTTGATCACCCGTTCCTTTCAGCTATCGCTTCCAGGAATCGCTCCTACATTGGGAGCAAAGAGCAAACGGATTGCTTTGGTCGCTGACTTGCCATCGATCATATGATCCAACCAGTTCAGGCTCTGCTTATGCAGTTTTTGTTGTTCTCAGCCTGGTTGTGGGGCAAAACCCCATTTGGCAGTTCCTCTCCAAAAGAATCAGTTAGCTACGCCTCCGCCTTCTTGTATTTATTCTGCTAGAGCCGGTACGTCTTGTTCTTATTGTGGGTCTGCTTGTTATTGTTGTTGTGCCAGATATAAAGCATTTGCTGTGCCAGTTTTCGAAAATCCTTATAAAACAGTTAGTTAGATTTTTTCATCGTCTTTTCGGCCTACAAAAAACCGGGTTCCCGTTACCGATGAACCCGGTTTCTGTTACGTCTCGATGGGGTGGGTAACAACCGCTACCCGGTGGCGCTCGACTTGCGCCGCGGGATTCCCAGACGCTGGCGACGCTCCCACAGGCACTTGCGGCTGATGCCCAGCTTGCGGGCAAGTTCGGTCTCGGTCATGTGATCCTGATGCTCGAGCACGAAATGCTGGAAGTAATCCTCCAGGGAAAGATCCTCGGTCGGCTCGTTGGTCGAGACGGCGCTACCCAACGGGGCACAGGATTCATCGAAATCGTCGTCGAGACTGTCGAATTCGATGTCGATGCCCAGTAGCTCCGCGCTGATTTCTTCGCTCTCGCTGAGGATTGCGGCACGCTCGATGGCGTTCTCCAGTTCACGCACGTTACCCGGCCAGGCGTAGTGCCGCACCGCCTGCTCTGCCTCGCGGGAAAAGTGCATCTCATCGGAACCCATGCGCTCGCTCTGCCGCGCCAGAAACGCCTTGGCGATTTCCAGGACGTCGGCGCCGCGCTCGCGCAGGGGCGGCAATTTCAAAGCGATGACATGCAGTCGGTAATAAAGGTCTTCGCGAAACTGGCCGTTCTTGGCCAGCGTTTTCAGGTCGCGGTGGGTCGCGGCGATCAGGCGCACGTCGACCTTCTGCGACTGGGTAGAGCCGACACGCCGGATTTCGCCTTCCTGTAACACGCGTAACAGTCGCGCTTGTGCTTCCAGCGGCAGCTCGCCGATTTCGTCGAGAAACAACGTGCCGCCATCGGCCGCTTCCACCAGGCCGGCGCGACCGGCACTGGCGCCGGTGAATGCCCCTTTCTCGTGGCCGAAGAGTTCGGATTCGATCAGGGTTTCGGGAATGGCGGCGCAGTTGACCGAGATCATCGGTGCCTTGGCGCGGCGGGAAAGATTGTGCAGCGCGCGCGCAACGAGCTCCTTGCCGGTGCCCGATTCACCTTGGATCAGCACGTTGGAATCGGTTGGCGCGACCTTGCGAATCTTGCTGAACAGATCCTGCATCGGGCCGCAGCGGCCGATGATGCCGATCTCGCCGTTACCGGAGCCGCTATCTGTTACCGGGCCCGCGGCGCTGCGCGAGGCGGCAGCCGGAGCGGTGGCTGCCTGCTGTCGGTCGTGGAGAATGCGAGCCACGGTCTGCAGCATTTCGTCGTGATCGAAAGGCTTGGCGATGTAGTCCACCGCGCCCATCTTCATCGAGTCCACTGCGGAGCGCAGGCTCGCGTAGCTGGTCATGATCAGCACCGGAGTGCCTTCGGCGAGCTTGATCAGCTCGGTGCCGGGCGCGCCGGGCAGGCGCAGATCACTGACGATGAGGTCGAAACCCGGAATGCTGTAGCGCTCCTGCGCTTCCTGCACCGATCCGGCTTCGCTGACTTCGTACTGGTTGCGTTCGAGGAGTCGGCGCAAGGCGGAGCGGATGATGGTTTCGTCTTCGACGATCAGAATATGTGACATCAGTACTCTCTCGACGGTCTGAAAGCGGCTGCAGCTCGGTAGGAAAGGGCGTGTCGCGGAGCCTGTTCCGCAGCCTGTGCAAGCGGTCGCGATGGGGCGGGGCCTGCCGCCGGGCTGGAGGCCACTTTCGCAAGCCTCGACTCGGCCGGTTCCCCGCTGAGTTGTACATGGCAGCTATGCCTGAACAATGCCCATCGCCTCGTCAATCAACGGTATCGTTCGTCCCGACATATCGCGGCAGGGTAATGCGGAAACGAGTTCCGCGTTGGGTTTCAGCATTTGCCGGACTGTCGATGTTGATCTGCCCATAATGCTCTTCCACGATCGAATAGACCAGCGCGAGGCCCAGACCAGTGCCTTCGCCCGGGTCCTTGGTGGTGAAGAACGGTTCGAAAAGACGGTCCAGAATCGATTGCGGAATACCGCTGCCTTCGTCTTCGACGATGAGGTAGACGGTCTGCTCGGACACCTCGCTGCGGACCCGAATTGCGTCGCCGGGCTCCGATGCATCGCGGGCATTGGACAGTAGATTGATCAGTACTTGAGCGAGGCGCTGAGGATCGCCTTCGGCCAGATGCTCCGGGTCGCACAGGTTGAAAAAGCGCACCTCGGTTCCGTGGCGATTGAGCGACAGCAGGGCGATCGCATCCTGCGCCACTTCCGCCAGGCTGACCGGATAAAAATCCTGCTGCCTGCCGCCGGCATGAGCGAAGCTCATCAGCGATTGGACGATGCGCGAGACGCGCTTGGTCTGCTCGACGATCTGGTTACTGATTTCGCTGATCTCATGATCGGCTTCACGCTCCTCACGCAGATTCTGCGCCAGGCAAGCGATGCCGGTGATCGGGTTACCGATTTCATGGGCGACGCCGGCTGCCAGGCGCCCGATGCTGGCCAGCCGTTCGGAGTGCACCAGGCGGTCTTCCAGCTGCTGGGTTTCGGTGAGGTCTTCGATCAGCAGGACCAGGCCGCTGTTGCCAGGTGCCAGTGGCTCGGCGATTGCGGCTTTGTGTAGATTCAGGCAGCGGCTGTGGCCGTCCAGCTGCAGCCGTTGCTTATGCAGGTGCTCGTCGCTCTGTCCGATGAAATCCATCAGCAAACTCTGCCAGGGTTCGGCGATGGTCGACAGGCGCGAGCCGACCACTTGCAGTGCCGGGATATCGGTGAGCTCTTCCAGCGCGCGGTTCCACATCAGGATTTCCTGGTCCTTGGCCAGCGAGCAAACGCCCATGGGCAGTTCTTGCAGGGTCTGGCGGTGATAACGGCGCAGCGCATCGAGCTCCGCGGCGAGACCGGTGAGGCGCGAGTGATAGTCCTCGAGGCGGCTTTCGATGAAGTGAATGTCTTCGGTGACGTAGCCGCTCGAGCCGTTCTTGTAGGAGAGGAAATTCTCGACGATATCCTGGGCAACGCTCGGCCCCATCAGACCGGACAGGTTCGCCTCGATACGATCACGCAGCCGGCGTAAGGCGTAAGGACGGTGTTCATCGAACGGCAGTTGCAGATCTCTCAGCGCCTGCTCCACCTCGCGCTGTGCGGTCTTGGCGCCTAGCGGTTTGGCGAGTTGGGTAGCGAATTCCTGTGGCGAAGCGGCCGCCAGTTCGCGTCGCTGTGGGCGACGAACGTTCTCGACGGCGCAGGCTTCCGCCGCAGCCTGCTCTTCTGCGCTGGTCTCGGTGAAGATCGAGAACAGCGAAAAGGCCAGTACGTTGACCGCCAGCGAGGCTATCGCAGCCAGGTGCCAGCTGGTGTCGTCGAGCACGTAGACGACATTGAATAGCGGGATGTAGATGCCATCCAGATTGCCCACCAGCGGCAGCAGCATGGTCAGTACCCAGACGGCGATGCCGGCCAGCAGCCCGACGATATAGCCGCGGCGATTGGCGGTCGGCCAGTAGAGCACCGAGAGCACGCCCGGCAGGAATTGCAGCGTGGCGACGAAGGCGACGATACCCAGGTTGGACAGGTCCTGCTCGGCGCCCAGTAGGAGATAAAAGCCGTAACCGGCCATGATGATTGCCAGGATCAGGCTGCGTCGGGTCCATTTCAGCCAGCGATAGATGTTGCCTTCGGTAGGCGGCTGGTACAGCGGCAACACCAGATGGTTGAGCGCCATACCCGACAGCGCCAGGGTGCTGACGATGATCAGCCCGCTGGATGCGGAAAGGCCGCCGACGAAGGCCACTAGCGTCAGCATTTCGCTTTGCGCACTGATGCCGAGGCCCAAGGTGAAGTATTCCGGGTTGGTGCTGACGCCGAGTTTGAGGCCAGCCCAGAGAATCAGCGGCACGGCCAGACTCATCAGCAACAGATACAACGGCAGGCCCCAGCTGGCGCTGACCAGCGCGCGCGGGTTGAGGTTCTCTGTGAACGTCATGTGGTACATATGCGGCATGACGATGGCCGAGGCGAAGAACACCAGCAGCAGAGTTCGCCAAGGGCCTTCCTGCAACGGTGTGTGTAGCGCCTGCAATGCAGACTGATTCTGCAGCAGCCAGATATCCAGCTGATGAGGGCCGCCGAACACGACATAAAGGGCATAGACGCCAATGGCGCCGAAGGCCAGCAGCTTGACTACCGACTCAAAGGCAATGGCGAATACCAGCCCCTCGTGCTTCTCCCGCGTCGCGATATGCCGAGCGCCGAAGAGAATGGTGAACAGCATGATCATCACGCAGTAACCCAGCGCCACGCGCTCCTGCAGCGGCTCGAGCGTGAGGATACCGATGGCATCGGCCACCGCCTGAATCTGCAGGGCCAGCAGGGGCAGCATGCCGACCAGCATGACGATAGTGGTCAGCGCGCCGGCCCAGGTGCTGCGAAAGCGGAAGGCGAACAGGTCCGCCAGCGAGGCCAGCTGATAGGTGCGGGTGATGCGCAGGATTGGATAGAGCAGCACCGGCGCCAGCAAGAAGGCGCCGCAGACACCTAGATAGGTGGCGAGAAATCCGTAGCCGTACTGATAGGCCAGGCCGACCGTGCCGTAGAACGCCCAAGCGCTGGCATAGACGCCCAGCGACAACGTATAGGTCAGAGGGTGGCGGATCACCCAGCGTGGAATCAGCCCGCGCTCGCTGACCCAGGCCACCCCGAACAGCACCAGCAGGTAGGCGACGCTGATGAGAATCAGGTGGCTGAGGCTAAAGCTCGTCTGCATCGCGCTGGCTCTGAAGGATGAAGGTCACCACGATGAGGATCAGCCACAACAGATAAGGCCGATACCAGGCGCCGTTGGGGTCGATCCACCAGTCCATGATCGCGGGGGAGAACAGATAGATCCCCACCACCAGGAGCAGCACCAGTCGGTAGATGTACATGCTGGAACTCGTGTCGGAAGTGGGGGGATGGTAAAGGAAGCGACTGGAAGCCTGAAGCTGGAAGCTTGAAGTAAGAGCAAAAAGCTTGCGGGGTTCCGGCTTTAGCCCTCACGTTGGCTTCCAGCTTCCAGCTTCCAGCTTCCAGCTTCCAGCTTCCAGCTTCCAGCTTCCAGCTTTAGACCAATTGCGCCTCGGCCAGCGTCAGCGTGCGCGGGATGAGGTCAGCATCCCAGCGCGGGACCGCCCAGGCGAGGACTTCGCCGGGCAGCGCGTCGTTCAGTTCCTGGGCGGCCGGTTGGCCGAGGGCGCGCAATGCGCGAAGCAGCAGCGGGGTGGCTTGCTCGGGTTGCAGCGGCGATGAGCGGTAGCGTTTGCCCAGTTTGTGCCCGTCCGGCTGGATGATCAGCGGCACATGCAGATAGCGTGGCTGCGGCAGGCCGAGCAGTTCTTGCAGGTAAAGCTGGCGCGGCGTGGAATCGAGCAGGTCGGCCCCGCGTACCACGTCGGTCACGCCTTGCCAGGCGTCATCCAATACCACGGCTAGCTGATAGGCGATCAGGCCGTCGCGGCGGCGGATGACGAAGTCGCCGACCTCGCGGCTCAGATGTTGAATGAATTCGCCCTGGACGCGATCGGTGAAGCGGTATTGCAGACTCGGCACGCGCAGGCGGATCGCAGCGTTTTCCAAAGGCTGGCGTGCGTCGCGGCAGAAGCCGGGATAGGGACCTGGATAGGCCTCGAGCTGCTTGCGCGAACAGAGGCACGGGTAGGCCAGGCCCTCGCGCAGCAGGCGTTCGATCACTTCTTCATACACCGCATGGCGCTCGCTCTGGCGCTGCATGGGGCCATCCCACTCGAAACCGTAGGCTCCCAGCGCCTGCACGATGGCGTCCTGCGCGCCGGGCATTTCCCGAGGCGGATCGAGGTCTTCCATGCGCAGCAGCCAGCGGCCACCCATGGCACGGGCATCGAGGTAGGAAGCGAGTGCGGCGATCAGCGAACCGAAGTGCAGGTAGCCGCTGGGTGTCGGGGCGAAGCGTCCAATGTAGCTGGACGTCGAGGGCGGGGGAGAAGGCATGGGGCCGGCTCGGGTGGTGGATCAGCGAGGCGGGATACTGCAAAGAACCGCGAGGTGGAAATGAAGCGGGGCGCCGTAGCGCCCCGTTTCGGGATCAGGAACCGATCTGCTTTTCCTTGATCTCCGCCAGCGTCTTGCAGTCGATGCACAGCGTGGCAGTAGGACGGGCTTCCAGACGGCGGATGCCGATCTCGACGCCGCAAGAGTCGCACCAGCCGTATTCGTTGTCTTCGATCAGCTGCAGCGTCTCGTCGATCTTCTTGATCAGCTTGCGCTCACGATCGCGGGCGCGCAGTTCGAGGCTGAACTCTTCTTCCTGACTGGCGCGGTCGGCTGGGTCGGGGAAGTTGGCCGCTTCGTCCTGCATGTGGTGCACGGTGCGATCGACTTCCTCCATCAGCTCCTGTTTCCACTTGTTGAGGATGCCGGTGAAGTGAGCGCGCATATCGTCGCTCATGTACTCCTCACCCTTGGATTCCTTGTAGGGCACGAAGGCGCGAATCAATTGGTTGTTGGGTGTTGTTTTGGTAATGGGCATGGATGAACGCCTCTCGCTATGTCCATTGCGCAGGATGATGAAATCCCTCTGCCGGCCCGTGCCGGCCCTGCGGCTGCAAGCGGGCGAACTTACCAGATCGTATCGGGGTGCGCTACTCCCGAGTATCACGGTGGCTGCGGTGTCAGAGGGACCTTCGGTAGAATTCACGTTTTGTACTCTTCAGGACGGTCAGATGACCTCGTCATATAGCGCGCGTAGTCGTGCAATCGAACCCTTTCATGTCATGGCATTGCTGGCGCGAGCCAACGAGTTGCAGGCGCTGGGCCGTGATGTCATCCACCTGGAAATCGGCGAGCCGGACTTCACGACTGCGGCGCCCATCGTCGCGGCCGGGCAGGCTGCCCTGGCGGCCGGACATACGCGTTATACCGCTGCCCGAGGGTTGCCACAGCTGCGCGAGGCGATTGCCGGTTTCTACAAGCAGCGCTATCAACTGTCTATTGACCCCGAACGCGTGCTGATTACTCCCGGCGGATCGGGTGCGCTGTTGCTCGCCAGCAGCCTGCTGGTCGACCCGGGTAAACATTGGCTGCTGGCCGACCCCGGTTACCCCTGCAATCGGCATTTCCTGCGCCTGGTCGAAGGCGCCGCGCAACTGGTTCCGGTGGGTGCCGATGTCCGCTACCAGCTGACGCCTGATCTGGTCGAGCGCCATTGGGACCAGGATAGCGTTGGCGCCCTGGTCGCCTCACCGGCCAATCCCACCGGAACGCTGCTCAACCGGGACGAATTGGCGGGCCTATCTGCGGCGCTGAAGGCGCGGGGCGGGCATCTGGTAGTGGACGAGATCTACCACGGCCTCACCTACGGCACCGACGCCGCCAGCGTGCTGGAGGTGGATGACAGCGCCTTCGTGCTCAACAGCTTTTCCAAGTATTTCGGCATGACCGGCTGGCGCCTGGGTTGGCTGGTGGCGCCGGAGGTGGCCGTGCCGGAGCTGGAAAAGCTGGCGCAGAACCTCTACATCAGCGCGCCGACCATGGCTCAGCATGCGGCGCTGGCCTGCTTCGAGCCGGCCACGCTGGGAATCCTCGAAGCGCGCCGCGCCGAGTTCGCCAGGCGTCGCGATTTCTTGCTTCCAGCCCTGCGTGAGCTGGGTTTCGGCATCGCCGTGGAGCCCGAAGGCGCTTTCTATCTATATGCCGATATCAGCGCTTTTGGCGGCGATGCCTTCGCCTTCTGTCAGCACATGCTGGAAACCGAGTTCGTCGCGATCACGCCGGGTCTCGATTTCGGCCGGCATCAGGCCGGGCATCATGTGCGCTTTGCCTATACCCAGGACCTGCCGCAGCTGGAGGCCGCTGTCGAGCGTATCGCCCGCGGCCTGCAGAGCTGGCAAGGCTGATGCGCTTCGCTACGCCCCTGGAAACGGGCCGGCTGATGCGGCGCTATAAGCGCTTTCTCGCCGATATCGTCACCGATGCTGGCGAGCACCTGTGCATCCACTGCCCTAACACCGGCTCGATGCTCAACTGCATGGGCGAAGGCGCGCGCGTCTGGTTCCAGCGCAACAGCGACCCGAAACGCAAGCTGCCGGGCACTTGGGAGCTAGTGGAAACGCCACAGGGGCGGCTGGCCTGCGTAAATACTGCGCGCGCCAATCGCCTAGTGGAGGAAGCGCTGCTGGCCGGTTGGATCGAGGAGCTGGCGGGCTTCACCGCGTTGAAGCGGGAAGTCGCCTACGGCATTGAAAACAGTCGGGTGGATTTCCGGCTGGATTATCCGACGGGGCCAGCGTTCGTCGAGGTCAAGAGCGTCACCCTCGGCTTTGGTGATTCGGCGGTGGCGGCCTTTCCCGATGCGGTAACCACTCGCGGCGCGCGCCATTTGCGCGAGCTGGCGGCGTTGGCGCGTAACGGCATACGCGCGGTGCAGCTGTATTGCGTGAACCTGTCGGGCATCGAGGCGGTCCGCCCGGCGAAGGAGATCGACCCGCTGTATGCCGTCGCGTTGCGCGATGCGGTGGCAGCGGGCGTCGAGGTGCTGGCCTATGGCGTTGAGCTTTCGCCGGAGGAAATCCGCCTATCGCGCCGGCTGCCGGTGATTCTGTGAACCCTTTCAGTCATCGTTTGGTGTCACGCGCCAGATGATGTCACCGACGTCATCGGCCACCAGCAGCGCGCCAGCCTTATCGACGGCGACACCCACCGGACGGCCCATGGCTTCCTCGTCGGCGCTGAGAAAGCCGGTAAGGATGTCCTCGGCCGCGCCGTCCGGTTTGCCATTGTTGAACGGCACGAACACCACCTTGTAACCACTGCGTGGATTGCGATTCCAGGAGCCGTGCTGGCCGATGAAGGCACCGTGTCGGTAGCGCTCCGGCAACAGGGCGCCTTCGTAGAACGCCAGCCCCATCGAGGAGGTATGGGCACCCAAGGCGTAATCGGGAACGATGGCTTTCGCCACCAGATCCGGCCGCGGTGGCTCGGCGCGCTCGTCGACATGCTGACCGAAGTAGCTGTAGGGCCAGCCATAGAACCCGCCATCCTGCACTGAAGTCATGTAGTCGGGCACCAGATCGCTACCAATCTGGTCACGCTCGTTAACCGTCGTCCAAAGCTCTCCGCTGTCCGGTTGCCAGGCCAGACCATTGGGATTGCGCAGCCCCGAGGCGAACAGGCGCAGGGTCTTTGTCTGCGGATCGACTTCCAGAATGGCAGCACGGTTTTTCTCAGCCTCGATCCCATTTTCCGCGACGTTGCTGTTGGAGCCGCTGGTGACATAGAGGCGCGAACCGTCCCGGCTGGCGATCACGTTCTTGGTCCAGTGATGGTTGATCGGGCCGGCGGGTAGATCGACCACCTTCTCGCCTTCACTGTCGATACGGATGGCGCCCTCTTCATAGGGGAAGCGCACCAGCGCATCGGTATTGGCGACATAGAGTTGATCGCCCACCAGCGCCATGCCGAACGGTGAATTCAATCCTTCGAGGAAAACTCCGCGTTGCTCCAGCGTGCCGTCGCTATCGGAGTCGCGCAGCAGGGTGATGCGGTTGGCGCTCTCACCACCAGAGCCGGCCCGAGCCATGACCTTCTTGGTGATCCAGCCACGCAGGCCTTTGTTGCCTTCTGGTTTTGCCGGCGCGTCGCTTTCGGCCACCAGTACGTCGCCGTTGGGCAAGACATAAAGCCAGCGTGGATGATCGAGATCCCGCGCGAACGCTTCGACCTCTAGGCCGGACGCCGCCTGCGGCTTTGCTTCGTCAGGCCAGCCGGTAGCCTTGGCAATCTTGACGGTGGGTATCAGCGTTTTGTTCGGCTCTGGAAGTACCGGATCTGGGCCGTAACCCGACTCCACCGAAACCGTTGCGGTATCGCCACAGCCGGCGAGGCCGAGCAGCATGGTGACGGCGACAGGGTAGGCATAGCGGCTTGGCATGAAGGCTCCTGCTTGTGTGGCACGATTGTGAGGCTGCGTTGGGATCAAGGGTGCGGTTCGCGGTCGCGGCCTCGTTTTTTATCGTGATCCTCGTCAGCCGCTTTGGTGGCGTGTTGCTCCAGCCGCGGCATGATCAAGAAGATCGCCAGCGCAAAGCATGTCGTCAGCACGGCCGTGGCCTCGTGGCCAAGTCCGGCAGCAACGCCAATGGTGGCGGTCAGCCAGATGCCGGCTGCTGTGGTCAGGCCTTTGACGTCGCGCTGTGAGCTGCCCTTGAGAATGGTGCCGGCGCCTAGAAAGCCGATCCCGGTGATGATGCCCTGCATGACTCGCGACAGATCCTCGAGCGGCATTCCAGCTTCGAGCGGTACCAGCACGAACAGCGCAGCGCCGAGCGCCACCAGCATGTGTGTCCTCAGGCCCGCCGCCTTGCCTTTGTATTCCCGTTCATAGCCAAGAATGCCGCCAAGTGCCGCTGCCAGGAGTAAGCGCATCGACACACGAATCAGGTGCTCCAGATCAGGGATGTCGGAGAATTCCGATGCAACGGTGCGGCTTACTATTTCCCACCATTCCATGCATGCCTCCGCCTGGCTCCACGCTGGTGTCTGTCTGAGTTCGAGTCGTGACAGGCATGGCGGTTCACTGGGTCACTTCGAAGCGCAGCATACCGATCATTTGTCCGGCTTCGGTCAGGACCCGCACGCGCCAGCGGCCCTCCGGCTTACTTGGGAAGTTGCGCTTGTGTGTCCAGGCGCGATAACCCGCCTCGCGTCCTCCGCTTATGTCCAGGGGAATGCGGTCGACGCGCCGGCCGTTGTGCTCCCAGACATGATAGATGCGCTCTTTCAGGCCGCGCGGTGCGTTGATTGCGGTAAAAGCATAAAGACCATTGGCATGAAGCTCTCGGCTGGAAAGCTGGCGCAAGCGGTTGCCAGGCTTGCGCGAGGCGTCGTCGATGCTCATGGTCACGGCAACGTCGGTCAGCCATAGCGTTGCTGGCGGTACCCAAGTGCGGCCCATCCAGCCCGCTAGCCCGACGCTGAGCGCAAGCAACGGGATGGCAATCAGGCTTTTCCAGTTCCATTCGGGGAAGAAGCTGAGAAGGCTGGGCAATGCCAGCAACACGGCAATGGCCAGAGAACACAGATAACTCTGCGGCGTGGACAGGTGAAAAATGATGGGCAGCGCTGTCAGCAGGACCGCGAATAACGTCAGCGCATGGAAGGCCAGGTAGATCCAGCGGCGCGGCGCCAACCATTTGTAGTACAGCGGGTCAATCAGCGAAACCAGCGCGGCGACTCCCAGCATCACCGTGAACACGGACTGGCCGCTGTTCCAGGTCGTGGTGATGAAGAAGAACGGAATGATGAAGAACAGGCTTTCCTGATGCACCATTTGCGTGACGTAACGCAGCAGCGGAGGCGGGACCTTCCAGCCGAACCGGCGCTCCACACCGCGTCGCAGGCTGTTTTCCAGCATCAGCCAGAGCCAGCTGGCCAGCATCACCGCCGCGATCACCTTCGCCAGCCCGGCATGGCGCTCCACTAGAACGAAGCTGGCGACGCCCGAGCAGAATCCGAATAGCGCGACGACGCCTGGATAGCGAAGAATCAGGCGCGAGGCCAGATTGAAAAGGCCGGCAAGGCGGGATTTCAGCAGCATCTGAGTTTCACGCTAAGCGGTGCCTTCTGTGACTGTTGGGGCCGGCTGGAGGCTGGGGAGCCTGTGCAAGCTAGTCGTCTGATTAATCGCAATACGTGCGGATGCGATATCCGTCTGCAGGTTGCGATTATCCGTTACCGAATAGGAATTGGCTCCTTGTCCGTTCAAGCGGTCGGGCCACATGGGTAGCTGACTACTGACGGTCCGCGGTGGCCTGAACGATCGCAGCCCGTACATCCGTATAGGAGCGTGCCGTTTCCGGCGACAGGCGTACCAGCGGCAAACCGACGGTTTGGCTGAGTTCGTCAAGGAAGGCATTGGCTTCGGTTGCCTGCTCCATCTCGATCGCGCAGCGAGGCTCCAGCGTCTCTCGGTCGCACAGTAGAAAGTCGAAGCGCGCCGCCGAAATCCGATTGACTGCCTGATACCAAGGGGCCCGCCGTGGTATTGCCGTCACCTCGATCACGTCGGCGACCCGCACCTTGCTGAGAATCAGGTAGTCGTTTGCCGCTTGCTGTAGTAGCGCCAGCAGTTCAGTTTCGCTTGGTTGAAAGAACGGGTGTTTCAGCTGGTAGGGCATGCGCAGCGCAGGATGCCTGTATTGTCGCTGCTTGATGAAGAAGACCAGGACGAAACAGGCGAACGCCACCAGTACCAGTCCTATGAATCCAGTCATTTCGCCCCCGGCGATTGCGCGCGCGCCTGGGTTGTCGCAATAGGGTGGACAAGCATGCGGATACTCCAGCTCAAGTTGTGAATTCGAACATTGGAGCGAGCGGATGCAGGCGAGTTCGTTCATCGCGACGGTGGTGATCGTGTTTCAGCTGTGCGGGCTTGGGTGGGGTGTGTGGTCGCCTGCTTGAAAGTTAGATAGTTATCCCCGGTTACTGTGGAGAGGCTTGTGGGTAAGTTCCTGCGAACACTATCGAAGCGCTGATATTGCTGGGCTGCAAGACATTGCTCGATTTTCATCCACCGTGGGTCCGAAATAGCGAATGTCGGCAATGGGGGCGGTTAAACGACCGGTTCGCCAGCGCAACTGCCAGCGGCTGCCGAGGCGTAATTGGCAAAAAGCGTCTGAAAGAAGTCGAAGTTGGGCATGGTCGCGGTCCTTGTGAAATTTGAAAGAAGGTTATCGCTCTGAATCGTTGGTCGCTCTTAGTTTCTAGGCATGGCTACGATAGCCTCTCGCGGTGCATACAGTTATCCCCGCCCGCTGTGTAGCGATCTGTGGATAAGCTCTTCGTGCCTTTCTAGGTACCGCGCCGATAGCGGCGTTGCGCTGGCTGGTTACTTTTTATCCAAGTTTGTCTTGGGAACATGTAAGTCTTTGAAAATGCGCCATCAACAGGCCGAGTTGAGGCAAAAACATGACACGGAAATGGAGTTTGCACTTATCCCGAATAGCTGTGGGGCGTTCTGTGGATAAGGTGGGGAGATGAGCCGCCCGAGCCCGTTGCGGCTCGCTTGCAGACGGTCGTACAAAAAATAGCCAGCGTTGCGCTCGATCATTCGAGCCGGGACCGACCTCGCTATCATCCCGCAGCGTTATGCCGGGGCATTCATTCACGGCCGTTTGATTGTGAGCCGTACTCGCCTCGTCGACACTCGCGGCACCTTTGCAACGTCATCCAATAACAATCTGCTGGAGGAATTTCGAATGACTGAAGCCATCCGCTTCGAAGACAAGGTGGTGATCGTGACCGGCGCTGGTGGCGGTCTCGGTCGCGCCCATGCACTGCTGTTCGCTCGTCATGGTGCCAAGGTGGTGGTCAACGATCTCGGTGGCAGCGCTCAGGGCGAAGGCGCAAATAGCTCGGCTGCCGATCGTGTGGTCGAGGAAATCCGTCAGGCTGGCGGTACGGCCGTCGCCAATCACGATTCGGTGACCGACGGCGAGAAGATCGTCCAGCATGCGCTCGATAACTTCGGGCGCATCGATGTGGTGGTGAACAACGCCGGCATCTTGCGCGACAAGACCTTCCACAAGATGGAAGACGCTGACTGGGATCTGGTCTACAAAGTGCACGTCGAGGGCGCCTACAAAGTCACCCGCGCCGCCTGGCCGCACATGCGTGAGCAGGGTTATGGTCGGGTGATCTTTACCGCGTCCACGTCCGGTATCTACGGCAATTTCGGCCAATCCAACTACGGCATGGCCAAGCTCGGTCTCTACGGCCTGACACGCACCCTGGCACTGGAAGGACGCAAGAACAACATTCTGGTCAACGCCATCGCGCCTACCGGCGGCACGCGGATGACCGAGGGCCTGATTCCTCCGCAGGTCTTCGAGCAGCTCAAGCCCGAACTGGTCAGCCCGCTGGTGGTGTATCTGGCCAGCGAGCAATGCCAGGAGACATCTGGTTTGTTCGAAGTGGGCGGTGGCTGGATGGGCAAGGTGCGTTGGGAGCGCAGCCTGGGCGTCGGTTTCGATCCGAAGGCGGGCTTCGATGCCGAAGACGTCGCGGCCAACTGGCAGCAAATCTGCGATTTCGAGAATGCCGCGCACCCGGCTGACAACCTGGCAGCGTTGAAGGAAATGATGGCTAATCTGCAGAAGTATGCCGGCTAAGCTGTCGCGCGGTACCGGGGCTCAGCGCGCAAACGCGCCCTGAGCCTACCGCCGGACTTGAACGGGTCAGCCTGCTTTAGCCGGCAGCAGGCGCAACGCCTTCGCTCGAGCCTGGGCGAGATCACGTACGTAGTACAGATGCCCTTCGAGCCGACGAATGCCGGCGCGACGTAGCTTGAACCTCACCCGGGCATTGCTGCCGCAGAGAATCAGCGCAATGCCCTGCTTGCGATAGTCCAACAACACGTTTTCCAGCGCCGCCAGAGCGGTCATGTCGAGCATCGGCACGCCGCTGATATCCACGATCACGATCTGCACGTCCGGATTGAAACGTCGCAATACGCTCAATGCCTTTTCCGCAGCGCCAAAGAACAGCGGGCCGCAAATCGCATAGGCGGCAACGTGCTCGGGTAGATCCTGGAGCAGCTGGTTCCGGCCGTTGCGCAGGCTGGTGGTATCGGTCAGCTCGCTCATCCTCTTGATGAACAGCCCGGCGGCCAGCAACAAGCCGACGCCCACCGCCAATACCATGTCGAACAGCACCGTCAGGATCAGGCAGGTCAGCAGGACCAGCACGTCGCTGCGCGGCGCGATGCGCAGTGTCCTGACCACATGCGGCGCTTCGCTCATGTTCCACGCCACCATCACCAGCAATGCCGCCAGTGCCGCCATCGGCAGGTAGCTGAACAGCGGCGCCAGCCAGAGGATTGCCACCAGCACCACCCCCGCATGAATGATCGCCGCCAGCGGCGAGAAAGCACCGGCGCGCACGTTGGTGGCGCTGCGGGCAATGGCCGCGGTCGCAGTGATGCCGCCAAACAGGGGCGCGACCAGATTGCCGAGACCCTGGCCCAGTAGCTCGGCGTTCGGGTCGTGGTTGGTGCCGGTCATGCCGTCGGCAACCACGGCGCAGAGCAGCGATTCTATGGCACCCAGCATGGCGATGGCGAAAGCGGGCGCCAGCAATTGATGAAACAGCTCGAAGCTCAGGGTAAGCGGTTGCCCGTCCGGGCCGGGCAGCAGCCAGGGCCAGGCGAAATCCGGAAGCAGCGGTGGTATGCCGGGATGCGCGACGCCATCGACCGTGTAGCTGAAACGCTCACCCAGTGTGGCCACGGCCAAGCCGGACGATTCCAGCGCCATTCCCGTCAGCGCACCGACGACTAGCGCGACCAGATGGCCGGGCACCTTCGGCACCAAGCGCGGCCAGACGATCAATATCGACAGGCACAACGCGGCGACCAATGCATCGCCCGGCTGTGCGCTGGGCAGAGCGCGAGCCAGCATGCCCAGTTGTTCGACGTAGTGGTGGGGTTGTTCGGTAATCGTCAACCCAAGGATGTCTTTGAGTTGCAGGGTCGCGATAACGACACCGATGCCCGCAGTGAAACCCAGAATGACCGGGTAGGGCACGAACGCAATCAACTTGCCTGCGCGTAGCAGCCCGAGGACGATCAGGATGAGCCCGGCAAGCATGGTGCAGAGCAGCAAGCCGCCGAGGCCGAACTGTTGGGTAATCGGCAGCAGAATCACCACGAAAGCAGCGGTCGGCCCGGACACGTTGAAGCGCGAGCCACCTGTCAACGCGATCAGCGGCGCGGCAATCAACACGGTATACAGGCCATGCTGTGGCGCAACGCCCACGGCAATCGCTAGCGCCATGGCCAGAGGGATGGCGATGATCCCAACCGTCAGCCCGGCAATGAGGTCACCGCGTAGCGCGGCGCCACCGTAGCCCGACCGAAGAGCCTGACGCCAGGCAGCGAATAACGGTGGAAAGTTCATGGTCGCCACGTCCTGTGCGCAAAGCGCCAGTATAGGCGCGGGCCCGATCTGCCTGAGGGCGACATCGCCGCCAAATCGAGGATTTTCATGTACGACCTTGGTCGCAAGCATCCCTGGCGCGTTGAGTGCGCTCGCCTCGCGGAGTAAACTGCGGCCCCCGTAAGGCCCGTCGAACCGGAGAACGCATGCGCAAAGAAAAGAAACAGGTGATCGGCGAAGAGATCAGCGACGAAGCGATCAAGTTGTTTCTTGAACCGGAACCGGCTGATGAAACCCCGGCGTCCTTGTACAAACTGATCAAGGCGTACCGTGGATTGCGAGTCGCTGATTTCGAGCGTTTCCTGGGCTTCTTTGTCGAAGCGGGCTTCGATCTGAATGCGAAGGATGCCAAGGGGCAGGACCTCGTTGCTCTGATCGCTGATCAGCGCCAGGCCGAGCCTTATATCGAACTGATCAAGGCCGCCCGCGGCTGATACAGAGGCTTTGAGGGCGCGTCCGTCGAAGCAGGCAACATCCTTGACCCCGGCTGAGCAAGCGGCAGCCAAAAACGTTCTTTTCTCGCTGCATGTATCCCGTAGAGCCCTGGCCCCGGTCGCCTCGCTCCGGGATGCTTCGAAGCGAGGGGGAGAAGGCCAAAAGCCGTTCTCCCGACAGCGGACCGACACCTTTGGGTGCCGGTCTTCGGGCACAAGCCCGAGCAGTGGCATGGAAACCTTCCTCCGTTTCTAGCCGCCTGGCTGGTGGTTCTACACGATGGCG
Organism: Stutzerimonas stutzeri; assembly: GCF_024448955.1. Lineage (GTDB taxonomy): Bacteria > Pseudomonadota > Gammaproteobacteria > Pseudomonadales > Pseudomonadaceae > Stutzerimonas > Stutzerimonas stutzeri_AQ. The sequence continues at coordinate 104,466 of NZ_JAMOIH010000014.1, read as the reverse complement.
TACTGCGGTCGTGACAGTTTAATGCTGTGATTCTGGAGAACGCGTTAATGACGCAACACGATAGCGAAGCCGTGGACTTGGTGCTGGTGGGAGCCGGCATCATGAGTGCGACTCTGGCAGTACTGCTCAAGGAACTCGATCCCAACATCAGGCTGGAGATCGTCGAACTACAGGAGTCCGGGGCCGTCGAGAGCTCGAATCCCTGGAACAATGCTGGTACCGGCCACGCCGGGTTGTGTGAGCTGAACTACACCCCGGACAGTAAAGACGGCTCGATCGATATCAAGAAGGCCGTCACCATCAATGCCCAGTTTGAGGTCTCCAAGCAGTTCTGGGCTTACCTGACGGGTCGCGAAGGCTTCGGCAGTCCCAGAGACTTCCTCAATGTCGTACCGCATCTGAGCTTCGTTCGCGGCGAAAAGAATATCGACTATCTCAAGCGTCGCTTCGATGCGATGAAGACTCACCACGCTTTCGAGAACATGGTCTACACCGAAGACCGCGCCACGATGGAAGAGTGGATGCCGCTGATGATGCCAGGGCGTCCAAGTGACGAGCCGATCGCCGCCACCCGTGCGCTGAACGGTACCGATGTCAACTTCGGTGAGCTGACCCGGCAAATGCTGGTGTATCTCGAGAGCAAGCCCGGCGTGAAGATGTCCTATTTCCAGAAGGTCACCGGCCTGGAGCGCAACGGCAAGGGCTGGCGCGTGGAGATCAAGAACACCCGCGACGGCAGCAGCCGCGAGATCGATACAGGCTTCGTGTTCCTGGGCGCGGGCGGTGCGGCGCTGCCGCTGTTGCAGTTGTCCGGTATCGAGGAAGGCAAGGGCTACGGCGGCTTTCCTGTCAGCGGCCAGTGGCTGCGCTGTGACAACCCGGAAATCGTCAAGCAGCACCAGGCCAAGGTCTACAGCCTGGCCGCCGTCGGTGCGCCGCCAATGTCCGTTCCGCATCTGGATACCCGCGTCGTGGACGGCAAGAAGTCGCTGCTGTTCGGACCTTACGCCGGCTTCACCACCAAGTTCCTCAAGTATGGATCGCCGCTCGACCTGCCGATGTCGATCCGTCCAGGCAACCTCAAGCCGATGCTGGCCGTCGCGCGCGACAACATGGACCTGACCCGCTATCTGATAAAGGAAGTGCGGCAGTCCATGGAGGATCGTCTGGAAACCCTGCGAGGGTTCTACCCCGAAGCCAAGGCCGGGGACTGGCGCCTGGAAGTGGCCGGCCAGCGCGTGCAAATCATCAAGAAAGACCCGAAAAAGGGCGGCATCCTGCAGTTCGGCACCGAACTGGTATCGGCCAAGGATGGTTCGATCGCCGCGCTGCTGGGCGCATCGCCTGGTGCGTCGGTCACGGTGTCGATCATGCTCGACCTGATCGAGCGCTGTTTCCCGGAGCAGGCGCAGAGTGAAGCCTGGAGCCGCAAGCTCGGCGAAATCTTCCCGGCCCGCGAAAATGTGCTGCAGGCCGACGCAGTGGCGTACCGCGAAGTGACTGCCGTGGTCGACAAACGTCTCGGTCTGGCCGGCTAGGTACAACGTTATTGCTTGACCCGAAGCCGCGCCGCTCTGACGAGCCGCGCGGCTTTTTCATGCACGAGAACCGGTAGGTACGCCGTGTGTGGCACCGCTGGCCAATCCCACTGCGTAGGCGCCTGCTGTCAGGGCGTTGCGGGGCTGGTTATACTGCCTGCCATTCATTCCTCATCTGGAGAAAAACAGCATGCTGAAACGCCTGTTGTTCAGTCTTGCCGCCGCGTCGGCACTGGTGCTGACCGGTTGCGCGCATAGTCCGCAGCAGCTCGATCCAACACCCAAGATCACCGGTACCATCAACCCTGTCGGCCAGGGGCAGCCGGTAACGGTGCGCGTCGTGGATGGCCGGACCTCACCGACACTCGGTACGCGTGGCGGTCTGTATCCGGAAACCAGCGCCGTGATCGTCCCGAAAGAGAAAGTCGTACCCAAGCTTCAGGCTCAGGTCGAAGCGGCGGTACGTCTGCTTGGCTTCACGCCGTCAGCCAATGCCTATAACGCCCCGCAGCTGACCCTGACCTTGGCCGAGCTGAAATACCAGTCGCCGAAAGAAGGGCTCTACGTCACCGAGGCCACCATTGGCGCAACACTTCGTATCGAGGTGCAGAACGGCGGTCGTCGCTATACGGGTCGCTATGGCGCTTCGCTGAACCAGCGCTTCGGCATGGCGCCGAACGAGCAGACCAACACCAAGCTGGTCAGTGAAGTATTGAGTGATGCGCTGAGCCGCGCATTCCGTGACCAGAGCATCGGTCAGGTGCTGGCTCAGTAACCTTGCCAGCGCTCCACCGGCCTGCCTGAGCCGCCAAAGCCCGCATCTCGATGCGGGCTTTTTGTTTCCATCCGAGCATTTGGTGAACTCCGACCCGTCGATCCGAGCGGAACCAGATGCTGCTGATGTCGCATTAGAAGCTGGCTGTGCGTTGTGCTCGTACGGCGGAAACCAAAAGGCCCGGGTCCGGTGCAATACCGAACCCAGGCCTTGAGCCCTTAACCGTAACTATCCGACGCTTCGGGGCAGTTTAGGGTGTTCCTTGGTGGGCCCATCAGCCCACAGCGCTCGGATCAGCGCACACCGGAGTTGCGCAGGGCAGCCGGGGTGTACTGGTTGGAATTGGCCTTGTAATCGTAGGTGTAGGGGTTCTTTTCCTCGTTCTTCATGCCCATCACCAAGTAGCGGCCGGAGACCAAGTCATAGAGGGTTTCCATCGCATACAACGGAACCTGGGCGTTGTAGACGTACTGGGCGTGGGCTTCCGCTACGCGCCAGAGGGTGTCGCGGCCGTCGTAGTGATCGATCACAGCGGCCTGCCAGGTATCCTCGTCGATGAAGAAATGACGCTTGGCGTAGATATGGCGTTCGCCAGTCTTCAGCGTCGCTTCGACTTCCCACACGCGATGCAGCTCGTAGCGGGTCAGGTCCTGGTTGATGTGACCGGCCTTGATGATGTCGTCGTATTTCAGCGTCGGCGAGTCCAGACGATAGGAGTTGTACGGGATGTACATCTCTTTCTTGCCGACCAGCTTCCAGTCGTAGCGGTCCGGCGCGCCGTTGAACATGTCCAGGTTGTCCGAGGTGCGCAGGCCGTCGGCAGCGGTACCCGGACCATCGTAGGCGACCTGTGGCGCACGGCGTACGCGTCGCTGGCCGGCGTTGTAGATCCACGCCATGCGCGGCTCTTTCACCTGATCCAGGGTTTCGTGTACCAGCAGCACGTTGCCGGCCAGCCGCGACGGCTCGGTCACCTGCTGTTTGAAATAGAACAGCACGTTGCCGTGCTTTTCTGGATTGAAGTCGCTCAGGGTGTCGGTATACACCACTTCGTCGACGAACTTGACCAGGCTGTAACTACCGTTGACCTGCGGTGTAGCCTGTGCCACGACCCGACGGGCAGAGCCGCCGCGATATCGCGTGATGTGGTTCCATGCGACTTCAAGGCCATCCTGCGGAATCGGGAAGGCGACCGCTGTATCGAAGTTCGCCAGGCCGTTGCCGCCGCGGACCAGCTCGGTCTGGGTCGCGTTCTTTTTCGCCGCGTCGTAGATCCGCTGCGGTACCGCAGCGCTGCGGCGGGTCTCGAAGACCGGCAGCCGGTAGGTGTCAGGATAACGCTTGAGCATGGCGATCTGGCCGGGGCTCAGGTTGTCCTTGTACTGTTCGTAGTTCTGCGCGGTGATAGTGAATTTGGGCTGATCGTTCGGGAATGGATCGCTGACGAAGCCATCGGCGGTAATCGCTGCGGCATCCTTCGGCAGGCCGCCTGTCCAGGCCGGAATGGTGCCGGCGGCGTTGCCGGCCTTCTCTGCTCCAATCGGGGTCAGGCTATCGCCGAGCTTGGCTGCTTCCGATTCGGATACTGCCGCTATGGCTCCGTTTGCCAGCAGGGCGCTTGCCAGCAAAGAGAGTGTGAGGGCCCCCGTCTTAAACTTGTTCTTATTCACTGTTCGGTCCTGTTGATCTTGATAGCTGGTTCCCTGTGAGCCTACTGCCGTAAGCGCGGCGCTCTCAGGAGGCGACTTCCATGAAGTAGCGGGCCATTGGCCCGGTAAATGACGCCACGATCGTAGCGATTTACAAGTTGCCGTTTGCTCGATCCGTGGCAGTTTCGCCCAGTTGCTCAGGCCAGGCGCACGCTCTATTTCGGTTGCTCGAGACAAGCTGAGGGTGAAGCCGGAAGGGACTATAAGTCAACAATCGAGACGGCGCCTACCTGCATAAATGGCACAAATACCCGGCAAATTGCCAGCTCAGGGCTGCGTTCCGTTTGGTCGGGAAGTGGCTGAAGCCGCGGGCGTGCTTAGGTAGACTCGCTGCCGCGTCACTGGTCGGTTCGAGCCAGTAGCTGTCGCGGTTCGTGGGGGTTGGATTGTTACTGAGTATTGATATTTCGCAGCTGGCCGTTCTGGCTCCTCTGCTCAATTCGATGGCCTTGCTGATTGCGATGTGCGGCGCCTGGTTGCTGCTGGCGACGCGCTGGCGTCAGCGGCTCGCGCTCGATGCGGCGCGGTTGACGGCAATTCAGTCGGCAGGACGGCGGGCTGGAGTGGCGGCGACGCAGCGAATCGACCGGTTCTTCCATGGCTTCGGTCTTGGCAGCCTAGCGCTGGCCTGCTTGCTTTCCTGGTTTTCCCGGCTGGTCTGATCGCCAGCCGGGCGTTTATTGAGCGTCAGAGGCTCAGGCCCGCCTTGAGCCTGTGCTGATTGCGTACCGGAGTGGCGTACTGCTGGATCAGGTAGGGTTGCTGCACGCTCGGGCAGGCAGCCAATCGCTTGCTCCACTCGGCTTCGGCAGCGGCAATTTCCTCGCGGCTGAACAGTTCGGCGATCTCTGGTATCGGCAGCTGCGGATCGCGCCCATCCCATATCCGGTACGCCAGGTAATTCACCGGGAACAATCGGTAATCGCCAAGGATCTGCTGATCGATCGCGATGGCCAGTTGCTTGGGGTCGTCGGGAACATCGGTGATCGGCGTGCCGAAGCTGACGTGTACGCGCCCTTTGTAGCCGGTGATGCCGAGTGCGATGCTGGTGTCATCCTCTCCGGGCGCCTTGGTGTAGGTGCCGGTGGTGGCGCGGATATAGAGTTCGCGGGCCTTGGCCTGATCGCAGGGGTCGTACTCGTAGCTGATCGATACCGGCGTGGGCCGCAGCGCCGCCAGTGCCTCGGCGAAGGGCTCATCCTTGCGGCTCATGTGCAGCATTTTCAGGATCGCCGAGTCGGTGCGGTCGTCACCATCCTTGGCGCGGCCCTCGGCCTGAGCGATCCAGATCGACTCGCCGTCGTTGCGAATCGAGTGGTTGATGTAGGCGGAGAGCATTTGATAGGCCGCGAGCTTCTCGCGCCGGCCGGTAACCGAACGGCGCACGATGAAGCTCTTGTTCAGTCGCATCAGATCGCTGACGAAAGGGCGTTGCAACAGGTTGTCGCCAATGGCGATACGCGGTGTACGCATTTTTGCGTGGAACACCGCGTAGTTGACGAAAGCCGGGTCCATCACGATGTCGCGATGGTTGGCCAGGAACAGATAGGCGCGGTCCGGCTGAAGCTCCTCCAGCCCGGAATAGGTGATGCCGTCCGTTGCGCGTTCGATGGTGCGGTCCAGGTACAGCTCGATCCGCGACTGCAGCGTATCGACCGAATGAATGCCGGCGAACTCGCGCCGCAGGCGGTGCGCTATGAGTGGCTTCAGCATCCAGCCCATCGGACCGGCCAAGCGCGGGAAGCGGAAATGCGCCAGGATGTCGAGGAACTCCCGGTCGGCGAACAATCGCGCCATCACGGCAGGGACTTCAGCGTCGGCGTAGGGTCGGATGGCTTCGAATTCGTCCATCATGCTCTCTGTAAGAAACTGAATAACCCCAGTCGTCTGAGGTCGAAATTAGGTGCTGGTGACACTGGACGGCGATTATAGCGGCAAGTCACGCGGGAGACGCTGATGCTCGAATCACAGGATTATCAATGCCCCTATTGCGGCGAAACGGTGGAGGCGCTGCTTGATCTGAGTGGCGGTGATCAGCGCTATATCGAAGATTGTTCAGTCTGCTGTCGACCGATCGTCTTCGATCTGCGAACCGATGGTGCGGATTGGCAGCTCGATGTACTGCGGGAGGATGAATAGATGCAGCGTATTTACGAGCCCCGCGATCTGCTGGAAGCCGAAATGCTGTGCGGCATGCTGGACGCCGAAGGGATCGAGGTGTTTCTGACAGGACGGCATCTGGTCGGTGCCGTCGGCGAGCTCCCAGCGGCTGGTCTGCTTGGGCTGATGGTGGATGGCGAGCAGGCCGAGCGCGCGCGACAGTTGATCGCTGAGTACAATGGCGCCGAGCCGCTGCCCGGTGACGAGCCGGAAAGCTATCCGGGCGAGCTTATCTGCTGACGTAGGCCGAATGACCGGCCCGCTGTCGTGCCGGTCGTCCGGTACGCTCGACCCCTTTTCGCTACGAGTCTGTTTTCATGTGTGGCCGCTATGCCCTGTTTCGTTGGAGTCCGGCCTTCGCCGCGCTGCCCGGTTTTCCCGCTGATCAGCAGCCGCATTGGAGCCTGGCGCCTGGCGCATCGGTCCTGTTGCTGCGGCAGCTGAACCACGAGCTGCAGCTAGACAGCGTACGCTGGGGGCTGACCCCAGCTTGGCTCACCGATTTCACCCGGACACCGGCCCAGGCGCGGGCGGAAACGCTTGCCGAGCAGCCGATGTTTCGTGACGCCTTTCGCCTTCGTCGCGGCGTGCTGCCGGCCAATGGCTTCTACGAATGGCGCGGCACGGCACGCAAGCGGCCGTTCTGGATGACCGCCGAGGATTCCCTGATGTATTTCGCGGCGATCTGGGAGGCCTATCCGGTGCAGGGTCACACTTATTTGAGCGCTGCGGTGGTGACGCTGCCGGCGGCCAATCAACGGCGGCCGCTGATGCTGGATCAGGCGGGGATGACCGCCTGGCTCGACCCCGAAACCCCGCTGGAGGCGCTTCAGGCGCTACTGGCGACGCCCCAACCGCCACTGCGTGAGCGCCCCTTGGCGACATTTATCAACGACCCCAAGCTGGACGCTCCGGAGTGCCTGACGCCAGTGAATTAGACCTCCATCGCGAGCGGTTGCCCGAGTGGCAGGCTCGCTCTAGCATACGGCGCAGAATCCACTGGAGACACGACATGCTCAAGCCGCATTCATTAATCCTCTTTCTTGCAGCCTCCGCGCTTGCAGGTTGCCAGGCGGTCAATACCACCAGTGGTGGCGCAGTCGGAGTCGATCGCAAGCAATACATGTTCAGCATGTTGTCGACCGATCAGGTCAATCAGATGTATGCCCAGTCCTATCAGCAGACCCTGAGCGAGGCTTCCCAGAAGGGCGTGCTCGAGAAAAACAGCGCGATCAATAAGCGCGTGAATACCATCGCCCAGCGGCTGATCGCCGAGGTGCCGGCGTTCCGCCCGGATGCGGCACAGTGGAACTGGGAGGTCAATGTCATTGACAGTCCGGAGCTGAACGCCAATTGCGGTCCGGGCGGCAAAATCATCTTCTATACCGGGCTGATCGAGAAGCTGAAGCTCACCGATGACGAGATTGCTGCGGTGATGGGGCACGAGATCGCACACGCCCTGCGTGAGCACGGTCGCGAGGCGATGTCCAAGGCTTATGGTGTGCAAATGGCGACGCAGATTGGCTCGGCCTTTGGCGTCGGTGACGGCAGCCTGCAGCTGGCCAACATGGGCGTCGAGTACCTGATGACGCTGCCCAACAGCCGCAACAATGAAAACGAGGCTGACCTGATTGGATTGGAATTGGCGGCGCGCGCCGGTTACAACCCGAACGCGGCGGTCAGCTTGTGGCAGAAGATGGGCGCCGCCGGCGGCTCGGCACCGCCAGAATTCCTCAGCACGCACCCGTCCTCGAGCAGCCGCACGCAGGCGTTGCAGCAAACCATTCCGAAGGTGATGCCGCTGTACGAGCAGAACCGCTGAGTTCGTTGTGCCGCTGACCGATCAGGTCAGCGGCAGCGTAACCGGAATCGGGCTTTCCATGCCCAGCTGTTTACGGGCACTTTCCAGATCGAACAGGGTATTGATTTCTTCGATATCGCCGGCCGGATTGAGCGTCCAGATCGACATGGCGGCGATGGTCAGGATCTTGTTGCTTGGTGCCAGTCCGAACACCGCTTTCTCCAGGGTGCCGAACAGCGTACTGGAAGTAACCACGCGGTTGCCTTCGCTGAGGCATTCATCCACGACGACTTCCAGGTCGGGCATTGCCTGGCGAATTTCGCGCACGATCAAACCGAAGCCGGCGTTGTTGACCGGCTGGGCAATGAACGAACTCTTATAGGTGAAATAACGGCTTTGCAGCTGTTCGGCCAACGCCAGTCGGCCTTTGCTCCAGCTCAGGTCGATGTGCTGCCGAACCCGCCGTTTTCGTTCCTCCGGTGACATGCCGCCTGCTCCCGTCAATGCCGCTAGAACGCGGTGAGGTCGCACTCTAGCAGCACCTGCGCTGTGGCAATTTGCGCTGCGTATCAGACTGGAAGCATGCCGCTCAAGCTCAAGGCCTGGTAGACGGCATACAACGCCAGGGCGGCGAAGCCGATAGCGGCGATGCGGCGGATCAGCGTGAGCGGCATGCGGTCGGCGGCGAAGTTGCCGGCCAGTACCACCGGTACGTTGGCGATCAGCATGCCCAGCGTCGTGCCGATGATCACCAGAATGAAATCGGGATACTGCGCGGCGAGCATGACGGTCGCCACCTGGGTCTTGTCGCCCATCTCCGCCAGGAAGAAGGCGATCAGGGTGGCGACGAAAGGACCGAAGCGGCGTCCGCGCGAGGCTTCGTCTTCTTCGAGTTTGTCCGGTACCAGCGTCCACAGCGCCACGGCGGCAAAGGAGGCGGCGAGAATCCAGCTCAGGATCGAGGGGGAGACCAGCGAGGAAACCCAGTTGCCCACGGCTCCGGCGACGGCATGGTTGGCCAGCGTGGCGACGACGATGCCCCAGATGATCGGCATCGGGCGCCGATAACGAGCGGCCAGCAGTAGGGCGAGCAGCTGAGTCTTATCGCCAATCTCGGCGAGCGCAACGATCAGGGTGGGGATGTAGAACGATTCCAAGCGAACTTCCTTGCAGGGGCGGGTCGACGAAATCACCATGACACGCAACGCCTGCCCGCCCCGGGTCAGGTGTACGTGTCATGGGTCTTGTCAAACCGGGCACGACTGCCGAAGCAGCCCGTGCGGGTCGCATGCGCCATGGTCTGTGGACCAAGTATGTTGACGCATGCCAGGCGAGCAGGGCGCTCGCCGGAGACTACTCCCCCAGGACGGGCCGGAGTTTGCCCAAGCATGCCGCGTTGTGCAAGTCAGAGCGCTGGCCATCAGCCGCGTTTGGCGCGGTAGATGCGAAAGCCGTCCGCGTTGACGAGGGTTTCGCAGGGCCCCAGATGGGCCTCGATCAAGGGTGGATATTTGAGGAAGGCGTTAGCTACCAGGCGTAGCTCACCGCTGGGCCGAAGATGACTGGCGGCGCGCTGCAGCAGGGTTTCGCTGGCCTCATAGTGGGTATGCACACCCTGATGAAACGGCGGATTGCTGATGATGGCGCTGCAGTTATCCGGTGCGGCGTCGATGCCATCGCCGGCAATGACCTCGGCTTTCAAGTCGTTGGCCGCCAACGTCATGCGGCTGCTTTCGACCGCGAATGCATCGACGTCCAGCAGCACGACTTCGCTATCCGGATAGCGCTTTTTCAGCGACGCGCCGATGATGCCGGCGCCACAGCCGAAATCCAGTAGCCGGCCGGTCGGCAAGTCGCAGAGCTGGTCCAGCAGCAATTCGGTGCCGCGATCGAGCCGGCCATGGCTGAATACGCCAGGCAGGCTGACGATCTGCAATGGACCATCCGGCCGCTCCAGCTGGAAGCGTTGTGCCAGGGTCTGCAAGTCGGGCGCCGGCGGGGTGTTCTCCACCCGGACCTGCCAGAGCTGGCAATGGCGGGCGCTGTCGAGCTTGCGCGCCTCGCCGAACGGCGCCAGCTGCCGGGCGGCCCGCTCCACACCGGCGCGCTTTTCGCCGACCAGATACAGCAAGCCGCCCGCCAGTCTGGCTGCTAGTGCGTTCAGCAAGTAATCGGTCAGCTCCCGGGACTTGGGTAGAAACAGTACCGCTGCTTCGAAAGCGGCCGCGGGAGGCTCCACGCCGAAGGTACAACGTTCGGCGAAGCGAGCCTGCAGCCGCTGATGATCTCCGGCGTGCCAGCTCCAGCCAGTGGCCTCGGGCAGTTGGCCGAGCAGGTCATCGGCCGGCAAGCCGGCGAGCAGCAGGTTACCGCTGAACAGGTCGGCCTGGCGCAGCAGTACTTCGCTTCGGGGATCCATGATCGCCTCCGGGCAAAAGCGGGCGAGCTTAGCAGCCTTGTCGCGGGCTGTATAAGCGGTGCATCAGCTGACCTGGCGCTTAGGTGTGCCGGCGAAAAACGCCTCGGCGTTTTCGACCATCTGCCCAACGATGCGCTGCCGTGCCTCGCGGCTGCCCCAGGCGCTGTGCGGCGTCACGATCAAACGAGGCACGTCCGCCGCCAGCAGCGGGTTGTAGTTGCTCGGCGGCTCGCTGGTGAGTACGTCGGTGGCGGCACCGCCCAGATGCCCACTGCGCAGAGTGTCCGCCAGCGCCTGCTCATCGATCAGGCCGCCTCGGGCGGTATTGATGACGAATGCCGATGGCTTCATCAGCTGCAATTCTCGGGCGCCGATCAGGTTGCGGGTCTGTTCGGTGAGTGGGCAATGCAGCGTCAGGGCGTCGACCTGGGGCAGCAGTGCGTCGAGCTCCAGGCGATCCGCACGCGGCGGGCGCCCCGGCAAGTTACCGGTCAACACTTGCATGCCCAACGCTTCGGCCAGTCTGGCCACGGCGCTGCCCAGCTCACCATGACCGAGCACGCCGAGGGTTTTGCCCGCCAGCTCGACGATGGGGAAATCAAGCAGGCAGAATTGCCCGCTCTCCTGCCAGCGTCCACGGGCCACGGCGCCTTGGTAATCTGGCAGTCGCGTGGCCAGCGCGAGTAGCAACATCAGTGTGTGTTGGGCCACGGTGGCGGTGCCATAGCCTTGGCAGTTGCTGACGACGATGCCGCGCTGCCTGGCAGCCGACAGATCGATGTTGTTGACGCCGGTCGCGGCGACCAGAATCAGCTTCAGGTCGGGGCAGGCGGCGAACACCGTGTCGTCCAGCGCGATTTTGTTGACGATGGCGACTTCGGCGCCCTGCAGCCGTTCGATGAGCTGCGTTTCGCTGGTCTGTGCATGGCAGATCAGCTCATCGAAGGCTGACTGCAATGGCGTCAGGTCCAGGTCACCCTGGTCGAGCGGGGAAAAGTCGAGGAATACGGCGCGGCGATTGGTCATGGACTTTACTCGTATGAATCAGCGGGCAGATGCCCGGAAGTAGCGGAGTCGATAGATGTACTGGATGGAATTTCTCACCGTGGCGCTGGTGCACTTGCTCGCTGTGGCCAGTCCCGGACCGGATTTTGCGGTGGTCGTGCGTGAAAGCGTGACCCGCGGTCAGCGGAGCGGCAGTTGGACGGCCATCGGTGTCGGCAGCGGAATTCTGCTGCATGTGGGTTATTCGCTGCTCGGGATTGGCCTGATCGTCTCGCAGTCGATCGTGCTGTTCAACCTGTTCAAGTGGCTGGCGGCCGGTTATTTGTTCTATCTCGGCTTCCAGGCGCTGCGCGCAAAGCCGATGGGTGTCGACGAGCTGGCGCCTTCCAGCACCGGTGGCGTGCATTCGAGCCGACGCGCTTTCATGGTGGGATTCGTCACCAACGGCCTGAATCCCAAGGCAACGCTATTCTTCCTGTCGCTATTCACGGTGGTTATCGACCCTCATACCCCGCTCGCCGTTCAGGCTGGCTATGGGGTATATCTGGCGTTCGCGACCGGCCTGTGGTTCTGCCTGGTGGCCTGGCTGTTCAGCCGTGAGCGCGTCCGCGCCGGTTTTTCCCGTATGGGGCACTGGTTCGACCGGGTAACCGGCGTCGTGCTGATCGGCCTCGGCGTGCGTCTGGCGGCAAGCGAGATCGCTTGATCGGCACCTGTGCAATCTGCTGTTGCACAGTGACGGCTCGGTGAGTGAACGGTTGCGACGACGATGGTCGGAGTGAAATGGCGATGCAGTCGGCGGCAGGCGCCGGCCGAATCGAACAGCCGACTTCAGAGTCGCTGGTGTGCCTCACATAACATCAATAAAAAGGAAGCCCTATGTTGCAGACCCGAGTGATCAAGCCCGCCGCCAACGCCCACCAATATCCGTTGTTGATCAAGAGCCTGCTGCTATCGGGGCAGCGGTACGAGCGCACCCGCGAAATCGTCTATCGCGACCAACTGCGGTTCGACTATCGCACCCTCAATCAGCGCATCGCCCGGCTCGCCAACGTGCTGACCGCCGCCGGGGTCAAGGCGGGTGACACCGTGGCGGTCATGGACTGGGACAGCCACCGCTACCTCGAGTGCATGTTCGCGATCCCGATGATTGGCGCGGTGGTTCACACCATCAATGTGCGCCTGTCTCCCGAGCAGATCCTCTACACCATGAATCACGCCGAGGATCGTTTCGTCCTCGTCAACAGCGAGTTCGCGCCGCTGTATCAGGCCATCACCGGGCAACTGACCACCGTAGACAAGACGCTGCTGATTACCGATGCCGAGGACAAGGGCTGCGACCTGCCCAACTGCATCGGTGAATACGAAAGTCTGCTGGCGGAGGCGCAGCCGCATTACGACTTCCCGGACTTCGATGAAGATTCGGTGGCGACCACCTTCTACACCACCGGTACGACCGGCGATCCCAAGGGCGTCTATTTCACCCATCGCCAGCTGGTGCTGCACACCCTCGCCGGGGCGGTGACGGTCGGTTGTCGTGATAACCCGCAGTTGATGGCGGCGGGCGACGTTTACATGCCGATCACGCCGATGTTCCACGTCCATGCCTGGGGGCTGCCGTACATCGCGACGATGCTGGGGCTCAAACAGGTCTATCCAGGGCGTTACGATCCGGAGTTGCTGATCGAGCTGTGGCGTCGGGAAAAAGTGACCTTCTCCCATTGCGTGCCGACCATCGTGCAGATGTTGCTCAATGCCAAGGCGGCTCAGGGCGTGGATTTCAATGGGTGGAAAATTATCATCGGTGGTAGCGCATTGACTCGCGGTCTCTACGAATCGGCGCGCGCCTGCGGCATGCACCTACAGGCTGCCTATGGCATGTCAGAGACCTGCCCGTTGATTTCGGGCGCGCATATCAACGATGAGCTGCGTCATGTCAGCGAAGACGAGCAAATCAGCTATCGACTCAAGGCCGGGATTCCGGTGGTTCTGGTCGACGCAGCGATTCAGGCTCCCGATGGCAGCTTTCTGCCGGCCGATGGCGCGTCCCAGGGCGAGCTGGTGCTGCGTGCGCCATGGCTGACCCAGGGGTATGCCGGAAATCCAGAGAAGAGCGAAGAACTGTGGGCGGGCGGATGGCTGCATACCGGCGACGTTGCGACCATCGACGAAATGGGCAACATCGATATCCGCGATCGCATCAAAGATGTCATCAAGACCGGTGGCGAGTGGCTTTCGTCACTGGCGTTGGAAGGCTTGATCAGCCGCCACGATGCCGTGCGCGACGTGGCGGTGGTAGGCGTGCCGGATGAGCGCTGGGGCGAGCGGCCTTTCGCCCTGCTGGTGCTGGGTGAGGGCAAGCAGCTCGATGCGCGGACGCTGCAGAGCTTTCTGGAGCCTGCGGTGGAACAGGGGCATATCAACAAGTGGGCGATCCCGCAGCAGATCGCGGTCGTCAACGAAATTCCCAAGACCAGCGTCGGCAAGCTGGACAAGAAGCGTATACGGGTAGACATCGCGCGCTGGCTGGAAGAGGGCAGCAGCGCGATCTCGTCGGTGTAACCCGTTTCGCGGCTCGCCGCGAAACGGGAGCAAACCCTAGCTCTCGTCCCGTTTCTGGCCAGGTTCGAGCATGCTGCGAACCTTTTCTTCGAGGTCGGTGATTGTGAAGGGTTTGGTCAGGACTTCGTAATCCGACATGGTGTTGCTACGGTCCAGCACCGAGCTCTCGGCGTATCCGGTGATGAACAGCACGCGCAAGGACGGCCGCTTTTCCCTTGCCGCATCGGCGAGCTGGCGTCCGTTCATTCCGCCGGGAAGGCCGATATCGGAAATCAGCAGGTCCAGGTGTGCATCGCTGTCGAGGATACGCAAGCCGCTTGGTCCTTCGGCAGCCTCCAGGGTGTTCAGCCCCATTTCCTGCAAGACCTCCGTTACCAGAGTGCGAACGTTGGGCTCGTCATCCACCACCAGAACGGTTCGGCCCTCGACCGAGGTGGAAGCCGGCTCAGGCGTCGCCGGCGCATGCAGGCTGGCCGACTGGCCGTGATAGCGGGGCAGGTAAATCCAGACGCTGGTTCCTTCGCCCACCGTGCTTTCGATACGCACGGCACCGCCCGATTGCTTGGCGAAGCCGTAGACCATCGACAAGCCAAGCCCGGTGCCTTCACCCAGCGGTTTGGTGGTGTAGAACGGATCGAAGACATAGCTGAGCCGCTCCGGAGGAATGCCGACACCGGTGTCGCGTACCCCGAGCGCGACATATTCGCCTGGCGGCAGAGTGAGCTCTTCGGCGAGCGGCTCGCCCAGCACTAGGTTTTCGCTGGTCAATGTCAGCTGACCGCCATCAGGCATGGCGTCGCGGGCGTTGATGGTCAGGTTCAGCAGCGCGTTTTCCAGCTGATTGGTGTCGCAGAGCGTCAGCCAAAGATCATCGGACAGCTGCGTCGAATAACTTACCAACGGGCCTATGGTGCGCTGCAGCAGCTCCATCATCCCTTCTATCAGGGCGTTCAGATCGGTAGGGCTGGGGTCGAGCGTCTGTCGACGGGAGAAAGCCAGCAGACGATGGGTCAGAGCCGTCGCTCGATTGGCGGAGGTCAGCGCACTGTGAATGTAGCGCTCCAGGTCCCCCGTGCGGCCTTGCTGCAAGCGCACGGACAGTAGCTCCAACGAGCCAATCACGCCCGCAAGAAGGTTGTTGAAATCGTGGGCGAGGCCGCCGGTCAGTTGGCCTACCGCTTCCATTTTCTGCGACTGGCGCAGCGCCGCCTCGGTTTTCGCCCGCGCGGCTACCTCGGCGTTGACCCGTTGTTCGAGGGTTTCGTTGAGGCGCTGCAGCGCCCGCTCGGTGCGTTTGTGCTGGGTGATGTCGAGACAGGCACCAACCATATATGTGGGTCTGTCGTTGCTATCGGTGAACGTTTGCCCCTTATCGAATATCCAGCGCTCGGTGCCCTCCGGCAGGAGGACCCTGAATTGCATTTCCAGATCGTCACCGTAGCGCGCGCAGCGTTCGCACTGCTGGGCAATGGCAGCCCGATCATCTGGATGAATCCTGTCGAGAAGATCGTCGAGCCAACCCGAAGTCAGCCCCTCCAGGCCGAATAGCCGCTGCATGGGCAGGTCCATGTCCAGGCGGTTATTGCGCAAGTCCCAATAGAAGGTGCCGGTGCCGGACGCCAACAATGCCGCATTCAGACGCTCGTCGCTCTCTCGCAGACGCAGCGCCGCCGATTCCTGCTCGAGCAGACTTTCGGTGACATCCTCGACTTGATGAATGATGTAGCTGACCTGCCCCTGCTCATCGAGCACTGGAACGTTGACGACGTCCCAGTAGCGATCTTCATAACGCTCGTCTTTCTCATTCGGCAGACGCAACGGATAGCCGACTGTTTTCAGCTTCTGCGGTTGCCCGGTGCGTACCACTTCGGCCAGTGATGCGCGCAATAGGTTTACCCCCGGCGCTTCTGCGCCGTTGTAGACCTCGAAGAGCGGGCGGCCAATGACCTCGTCACGACGCGTCATGGTCGCCCGCAAGCGATCCTCGCTGGCTGCGACCATCGTGTAGTCGGCGTCATTGGCGACCACGAGAAAGATTCCAGGCAAGGCATCGAAGATGCGCTGCAAATCCGCAATGTCGATGGTTCGGCTCTCCGGCTGAGCGGCACGCCGTACGTGCCGCACAAAACAACTATTGGCTGTTATGAAAAAATTCTGTTTCTGAGACTGTCAGAACTGCAATGCCGCGTGTTGGTTCGCCCGACGGGCCTTGCAGCTCTGGATTCATGGCTAGTCGGCCATGAAGCGTTGCGGCATTTGCACTGTCTACGCCGGGCTTTGATTACGCAAGACGAAGCCTTTGATCGCGGATGTCCAGTTTCACCGAGTTGGCCGCGCGATCTGCGGGGCGGCGATTATGCCACCATCGAGGGATGGAACAGTTAGATGGCTATAGCGTCTCGACGAATGCAATTGACGCCGCCGCCTACGATGTTAAGGACGATGCGCAAAAAACTTTTTGTCAGGCATTGATCCGGTGCGGGTTCGTCGGTCCGTTCCGGTTCTGCGCTCAGTCGGGTGTTAACCTAGCGCCGCATTTTCAGCCTGTGACGGATTCATTGCCGGCAGGCTGACGTCCCGGAGATGAAGGAAGTAATCATGAAAAAGCTCAGCAACCTGACCGTAGCCGCCGCCACTATCGCCCTGCTGGCGGGCTGTACCACTAATCCCTATACCGGCGAGCGCGAGGCCGGCAAAGCAGGTATCTATGGCGGTATCGGCGCGGTCAGCGGCGCGGTAATCGGTGCCGCCACGTCCAGCAAGAAGGACCGTGCTAAGGGCGCTCTGATCGGCGCGACGGTCGGCGGTGCTGCTGGCGGTGGCTATGGTTATTACGTCGATACCCAGGAAGCCAAGTTGCGTCAGACGCTGCAAGGCACTGGCGTTCAGGTTCAGCGCGAAGGCGATAACCTGACGTTGATCATGCCAGGCAACATCACCTTCCCCAGCAGCTCGGCGGATATCTCCAGTAGCTTCTATCCAACCCTGAATTCCCTCGTCCAGGTGTTCAAGGAGTTCAACAAGAACGGCATCGATATCGTCGGACACACCGACAGCACCGGTTCGCAACAGCTCAATCAGGACCTGTCCAACCGCCGTGCCCGTAGCGTGGCCGCCTACCTCGAAGGCAACGGTGTCGCTGCGTCACGTATTTCCTCTTATGGTGCGGGTCCGAGCCAGCCGATCGCCAGTAACGATACGGCTTCCGGCCGCGCCCAGAATCGTCGTGTAGAGATCAATCTGCGGCCGCTGTAAGCCGCGTCGAACAGGCGGGACTGCAACGGTCTCGCCTGTGGCATTAAAGTGACGCCAGTTTTATATCTTTTCTCTGTCCGCCATTGAACCTCTGGACGATACGCGACTCTGAAGCTCGTGACAGCGAGCCATGTAGTGGCACTGAGGAGGTCGAATGGATGATCGTTCCGCTCTCCATTCCCGTAAGCCTTGGCTGCCATTGGTAGTAACGCTGGTTCTGATGGCGGGGCTCGGGGGATGGGTCGGCTGGCAATGGCATGTTCAGGAAGCGCGTATCCACGCAGAGCAAGCGCAGCGATTCAATCTGGTGGTCAACGACCTCGAGACTAGTCTGCGTGAGCGCATGCGTGCCTACGAGATGGTCATGCGCGGTCTGGCCGGCTTGTTCGTTGGGAGCGATACCGTCAGTCTGGAAGACTGGACTCGCGCTTCCGATCAGCTTCAGCTACAGGACTTCTATCCCGGCATCCAGGCGATCGCTTTGTCGCGTCATGCGCGTGCGGATAACCTGGCTTCGGTGCTGGAAAAAATGCGCGATGGTGGCCGAAATGTCCGCATGTATCCGGCCGGTGAGCGCGCCGAATATCTGATCACAGACTACATACACCCCCTCGACTGGCGTAATCGCCGGGTGCTGGGCTTCGACCTGATGAGCGAGGGAACCCGCAGGGAAGCCATCGTTGCCGCGCGTAACATTGGCACGCCAATGCTGACGGGGCCTTTGCGTCTCAAGCAGGAGACCGGGCAGAACGTTCAGGTGGGTATTCTGCTGTTTCTTCCCCTGTACCGGGTCGGTGAGCCCATCACCACCCTGGAAGAGCGCCAGAACGCCTTCGCCGGCACGCTACACGGCGCCTTTCGGCTGACCGATCTGTTGGAAGGCGTGCTGGGCTCGCGGAGCAAACTGTTCCAGATACAGCTGTTCGACGCTGGGGCCCCGGATGAACCGCTGCTGATGGGCCGTGCACCGGTCAGCGCCGATGCGAGTTTCCGTCGCACCCGAAATATCTATATGTACGGCCGTAGCTGGCAACTGGATGTGGCCAGTACGCCGGAGTACGAAGCCATCCTGACCCGAGCCAGCGGAGCCTTCAACCTGGCGGCTGGACTGTCCGCGGCGGTGCTGTTTGCGCTGTTGATAGGCGGCTACCTTTACCTGCGTGAACGGGCGCTACGCAACAGCCAGGCGCTCGGTGCGCAACTTCAGGAGCGTGAGGCACGCTTCCGTCAGCTGATCGAGCAACTGCCCGTGGCGACCCTGATGTGCGACGGTCAAGGGCGAATCGAACTGGCCAACCAGAGCGCCGCTGCGCTGCTCGGAAGCAGTGCTGGACTGCTCGCTGGCGAACGTCTTGGCCGTTATGTACCCGGCATGCTAAGCGAGGCCGCAGGTGGGCAACGGTTGGAAACCAGCAATCAGGAAAGCCACGCGTTACGGGAGGACGGCACGCCGATACCGGTTTCATTGAGCCTGACGAGCTTCAATCGCGATGACGGCATCCACCACCTGCTCAATCTGGTCGATCTGCAACAGCGCAAACGGGACGAAGAGCGCTTCCGCCACGTCGTCGAAGCCTCGCCGAATGCCTTCATTCTGTTCGACCAGGAAGGGCGAATCGTCATGGTCAATCGACAGACCGAGCTTCTGTTCGGCTATAGCCGGCAAGAGTTGGTGGGCGAGCCGGTCGAGCTGCTGATCCCCGAGTCGATGCGCAAGATATATCTCGAGATACGCCATCGTTTCGCCCAGGAACCCGAGTCGCGCCGCCTGGGTGAAAATCGCGAGCTGTTCGGTCGCCACAGTGATGGCCGCCTGTTGCCCGTCGAGGTCGGTCTGTCGCCGCTGCGCAGCGGTGAGGAGCAGCTGGTGCAGGCCGTGGTGATCGATATCGGTCACCGCAAGGCGGCGGAGCGGCGTCTGCGCGATCAGGCCAACGAGCTGGTCGTCGCCAATCGCTACAAGTCCGAGTTCCTTGCAAACATGTCCCACGAGCTGCGTACGCCGCTCAACAGCATTCTGATCCTCAGCGATCAGCTGAGGCAGAATGCGGCGGCCAATCTGACCGAGAAACAGGTTCGGCACGCCGATATCATTCATCGGGCCGGGCATGACCTGCTGCAGCTGATCAATGATGTGCTCGACCTGGCCAAGATCGAAGCGGGCCATATGCAGATCAAGCCGGAACCGCTCAATCTGGCTGAGCTACTGGCAGAATTGACCAATGGGCTCCAGGCGATGGCCGAGCAGAACGGGCTGGCGCTCGGTACCCGAATCGCGCCGGATGTTCCGGTGACGATCGTTACTGACCGTGCACGCCTGCAGCAGATTCTGCGCAATATCGTCACCAACGCATTGAAGTTCACCGAGCAAGGCTTCGTGGATATCCATGTCACTTGCAAGCCGACCGAGCAGCCCGCCGGCGAAGACATGTTGCAGATCTGTGTGACCGATACCGGTATCGGCATTGCTGAAGACCAGCACGAACGGATCTTCCAGGCCTTCCAGCAAATCGACGGCTCGATCAGCCGGCAATACGGCGGCGCCGGGCTGGGATTGGCCATCGCACGGCAACTGGCCGAAGTGCTGGGCGGCGGTATTCATCTGCGAAGCGCGCCGGGTCAGGGTTCGAGTTTCACTATCGAGTTGCCGCTGAGGCTGGCTGCAGCCACGGAGATCCGGACGCTACGGCCGTTTCAGCTCCGAGGCCAGGGCGGCGGCGTATTGATCGTCGAGGATGATGCCGATTTCGCCTCGGTAGTGGCTGAGGTCGGGCAATCTCATGGTTTTCCCAGCACCGTCTGCGGCACCGGACAAGAAGGTTTGGAGGCGTTGGAGCGCGACCGTTTCGCGGCCGTTATCCTCGATATCCTGTTGCCCGATATCAGTGGCTGGCAGGTCCATCGGGTCCTGCGAGAGGATGCCCGGCACCAAGGCACGCCGGTGTACATCATTTCGTGCGTGCCGCAGCCGCATGGCTGGTCCGATGACAATTCGCGCTATTTACTCAAACCTGTGACGCACTCGGAGCTCGAACGCCTGTTCGTCGACCTGGCTCGGCAGGAAGCCAGTCCAACGCGATTGCTGCTCGTGGAAACCGAACCGGAGCGGCGACGTCAATTGCATGAGCATTTCGAGCGTCTTGGATACCGTGTCACCGACTGCCAGAGCAGCGAAGATGCGCGGCTGGCCTATGCGGAGCATGCCTTCACGGTACTGGTCATCGATTTCGATCTGCCTAACGAAGACGGCCTGGAGCTGCTCGAGGCGCTCGACCGCCTACGTTCGCTCAAAGATGCACGAGTCATATTGAACAGCCGGGCACCGCTTTCAGAAAAGAATCTGGAGCGGCTACGGCGTTACTCATCGGTTGCGTTGTCAAAAACAGAGGGACTGGAGCATATGGAAGATGCATTGAAGCCCGCTGCGGCTGAGGCTGAAGCTGTGGCGCTGAATATGGACGAGGTGGAGCATCCCTTGCTGGGACGACGGGTGCTGTTGGTGGATTCCGACGTGCGGTCGATATACGCCATCAGCGCCCTGCTCGACGAGCAGGGGCTGCAAGTGGTGCCGGCTACGACAAGCACCGAAGCGCTTGAACGGTTCGACGAGGATGCCTTCGATCTGGCATTTGTGGACATGGCACTGCCGAATAATGACGGCCCTGCACTGATACGCCAGCTCAGAAACGACTATGGTTGTCAGGTGCCGATCGTGGCACTGGCGGCCGGAGCCGATCCGGCCGTTCGGGAACAAAGCATTACTGCAGGTGCCGACGATTTTCTGTTCAAACCGGTCGAAAGCACCAAGCTGGTCGAGTTGCTGCGACGTTGCCTGGAGCGCGTTGATGGCCCTCACGAGAGTCCATGAGGAGAAGTACGTGACGCATCGTTCGTCCAGAGTCGGCATTCGTGTCGAAACCGTCCGAAGTAAAAGCAGCTGCGCGCCGGGTAGGAGAGTCGGGTAATGTCGCGGGCACAAGCCAAATCACAACCTCGTACCCGCACACTGCTGGTGGTGGATGATCGCGAAGCGAATCTGGTAGCTATGGAGGCCCTGCTCGGTGATGGCGACTGGCAGGTGCATACGGTCAATTCCGGCGAGGCTGCGTTGCAGGCGCTGCTCGATCTGGACGTGGAACTGGTCTTGCTGGACGTGCAAATGCCAGGCATGGATGGCTTCGAAGTGGCGCGCCTGATGCGCGGCAGCCCTCATACACGTTACACACCGATCATCTTCGTCTCGGCCATCGCCCATACCCGGGAGTCGGTGTTGCGCGGTTACGCTACGGGTGCGGTTGATTTCATCCTCAAGCCTTTCGATCCGCAGGTGCTCAAACACAAGATCAACACCCTGCTGAGCCACGAGCACAACCGACGCGATTTGCAGCTGCTGACCCAGCAGCTCGACAGCGCGCGCGCCTTCAATGCCTCGGTGCTGAACAACGCCGCCGAAGGCATCCTGGTGGTGGGTGAGGATGGCTACATCAGTTTCGCCAATCCGGCGATCGCGCAGATGCTGCACACCAGTGTCGATGATCTGCAGGGCACTGCGCTGGTCGATCATTTGGCTTCCCCGCAAATGCCTGAAGTCTGGCGCGATACCGACTTCTACAAACAGTGGCGTAGCGGCAATACCTACCGCCTGCACGAGGCGCAGCTCTACACCGCCAACGGCGGCACCTTGCCGGTTGCCTTGTCCTCCTCGCCACTGCCTCGCCAACAGCGCTCCATGGTGGTGATCGCGCTGGACATGTCGGTGGTGCGTAACCTCCACGTCCAGCTGGAAACCCAGGCGGTAACCGATTCGCTGACCGGGCTGCTGAATCGGCGTGGGTTTCATCAGGCGCTGGAGTCGGCCTTGGCGCGGATCGATCGGAACGGCAAGCGCATGGCCATCCTTTATATCGACCTCGACGGCTTCAAGCGCATCAACGACTCGCTAGGCCACGATGCCGGCGACGAGATTCTTTGCCGCGTCGCGCGGGTGCTGGAAGCCTGCATGCGTCCCTACGACATCATCGCGCGGATGGGCGGGGACGAATTCACCGCCTTGCTGGATTCCCTCGATCATCCCGAAGACGCGGCGAAAGTCGCGGAGAAGCTTATCGAACTGATTTCGGTCCGGCACACCATCAGCGGCACCGATGTGACCTTGGGCGCCAGTATCGGCATCGCCCATTTTCCCGATTGCGGGCAGAGCGTCGAAGAACTGCTTCGCTCGGCGGACATGGCCATGTATGAAGCCAAGCGCGCCGGGCGTCAGCAATACCGCTTCTTCTCCAGCGAAATGAATGGCCGCGCCCATGCGCGTCTGATGATGGAGGAAAACCTGCGCAGCACCATCGAGCGCAATGGTTTCGCGCTGGCCTATCAGCCGCAGATAGAACTCGAGACCGGCGAGCTGCGCGGATTCGAGGCCTTGCTGCGCTGGGATTTCGCCGGCCGCGGCGAAGTTGAACCCAACGTCTTCATTCCCTTGCTGGAGGAGACTCGACTGATCGATCGGGTTGGCGAATGGGCGCTGCGTGAAGGGCTGGCTCAATGTCGAGATTGGCGCGGGCGATTCGGCGACAAGCTGATACTGAGTTTCAACGTCAGCCCGGTGCAGTTTGCCCGGGCTGGACTGATCGACGAATTGCGCCGCTTGCTCGATGAATACCAACTGGATCCTCGCCAGTTGGAGCTGGAGGTCACCGAAGGCGCGCTGATGCAGGATCTGGAGCAGAGCTGCGACAAGCTTCGGCAATTGCGGGAGCTTGGCGTCAAGGTCGCGGTTGACGACTTTGGCACCGGCTATTCGTCACTGGCCTATCTGCGCCATTTCGATCTGGATACCCTGAAGATCGACCGGTTGTTCATTGCCAACATGCTCGACTCGCCCCGTGATGCAGCGGTGGTCAGCACCATCATCGACCTGGGACGGAACCTGGAACTGGAAGTGATTGCCGAGGGGGTTGAGACCCTGGCCCAGCGTGATTGGCTGATTGCCCATGGCTGCCAGGTCATGCAGGGCTTTCTGGTGGCGCCGGGCTTGGTCGTCGAGGACGCCCTGGTCTTTCCTCGGCGCGTAGATTGGCAGCAGCTCGACCGGTAACGTCGGCCGCTGCCAGGCTCAACGGAGCGGCTGCCTCGGCGGATACTGTCGATGCAGCTCTTCGAGCCTAGCGTCCTTTTCGCTCCATAGCTCGTTGACCCACTCCTGGAAGCTGAGTCGATAACGCTCATCCTGATCGTAGCTGCGATGCAGGAACTCGGCCGGGATGGGTTGCGAGTCGATGCGCATCACCACCTGGCTGATCCGGCCACAGAGCAGATCCCAGAAGCTCGGATTGCCATTCGGGTAGTGGATGGTGACGTTGATCAGCGAAGTCAGTTGCTCGCCCATCGCATCGATCACGAACGCAATGCCGCCGGCTCTGGGTTTGAGCAGATAGCGATAGGGCGAAGCCTGCTCGGTGTGCTTGTCCTCGGTGAAACGCGTGCCTTCGAGAAAGTTGAACACCGACACCGGGTTGGTCCGGTAGCGCTCGCAGGCCTTGCGGGTCGTGGCCAGGTCCTGGCCGCGCTTTTCCGGGTACTTGGTCAGGTACTCCTTCGTGAAGCGTTTCATGAAGGGAAACTCCAGCGCCCACCAGCACAGGCCAATGACCGGTACCCAAATCAGCTCCTGTTTGAGGAAAAACTTCAGGATCGGCATTTGCCGGTTCAGTTGGTACTGCAGCATCAAGATATCGGCCCAGCTCTGGTGGTTGCTGGTGACCAGATATGAATGTTGCATGTCGACCTTTTCCAGCCCCTGCACATCCCATTCGGTGCGCCGCACCAGGTCCATCCAGAAGCCATTGACCGCCATCCATGACTCAGCAATCCAGTGCATGCCGAAGCGCAGCGCACGCTGAACGCGGGGAATCGGCAGTGCCAGCTTGAGCAGCGAAAGGAAGAACAGCGGCCAGCACCAGAACAGCGTGTTCAGCGCCAGGGTCAGGCCGGCAAGGATGCCCCGCAGGGGTGCGGGAAGGAAGCTCAGCATGGGTCGTCTCGTCGATAAGGCTGATTCGAGGCGCCAAGGGTAGCGATTGCGCGCCGAACTGCAACTGTTGCGAGTGCCGGCCTAGCGACGTTTTGTATCAGCAGATGGGAGCCGATGGCGGAGGAATTTAGGGTGGGCCGTGCGGCGTTCCGCTTCAGCCCACCGGCTGGGGCAGGGCTTGGTGGGCTGAAGCCCACCCTACGGGACGCTGCACGGCCCGCCCTAATACGGGTCCCAGCATCGCTGGTACGCCCGCCAAGCTTTTGTTTCAAGCTTCAGGCTTGTCGCCGTTGCTATCGGCCTGTAGCGCGGTGAGTGCGATGGTGAAGACGATGTCATCCACCAGTGCGCCGCGAGACAGGTCGTTCACCGGTTTGCGCAGGCCTTGCAGCATTGGGCCAACGCTGATCACGTTGGCGCTACGCTGAACCGCTTTATAAGTGGTGTTGCCGGTGTTCAGGTCGGGGAAGATGAACACGGTCGCCTGACCGGCAACCAGGCTGTTCGGCGCCTTCTGCTTGCCGACGCTGGCGACCGACGCGGCGTCATACTGCAACGGGCCGTCGATTGGCAGGTTGGGTGCGCGCTCCTGGGCAATGCGTGTGGCTTCGGCGACTTTCTCTACCTCGGCGCCGCTGCCGGACGTTCCGGTGGAGTAGCTGATCATGGCCACTCGCGGATTCACCCCAAGGGCGACGGCCGACTCGGCACTCTGCAGAGCAATTTCCGCGAGCTCCGTGGCGCTCGGATTGGGGTTGACCGCGCAGTCGCCATAAACCAGCACCTGATCCGGCAGCAGCATGAAGAACACCGAGGACACCAGGCTGTAGCCAGGCGCGGTCTTGATCAGCTGAAGCGCCGGGCGAATGGTATTGGCGGTGGTATGCACGGCACCGGAAACCAGGCCATCCACTTCGTCCAGCGCCAGCATCATGGTGCCTAGCACCACGGTGTCCTTGAGTTGCTCGCGGGCATCGCTCGGGGTGAGCCCTTTCGACTTGCGCATTTCGCACATGGGCTCGACGTACTGATCGATGATCAGCTCCGGATCGAGAATTTCCAGGCTGGCCGGCAGGTTGATGCCCTGTTCGCGTGCGACCGCCTGCACTTCATCCGGCTTGGCCAGCAGGACGCAGCGGGCAATGCCTCGCTCCTGGCAGATGGCCGCGGCGCGAATGGTGCGCGGCTCGTTGCCTTCCGGCAGGACGATGCGCTTGTTCGCCTGCTGGGCGCGCTTGACCAGTTGATAGCGGAACGCCGGCGGCGACAGGCGCAACTCGCTGCGCGGCACGCTGAGCCGCGTGTGCAGCAGGTCGGGCTGCAAGTGCGTGGCGATGAAATCGGTTACCTGACTGGCGCGCTCGATATCGTCGGAAGGGGTTTCCTTGTTCAGGCCGAACAGGTTGGTGGCGGTGTCATAGGAGCCGGTTTGCACCGTCATCACCGGCAGGCCGCGGTCCAGGGCCGCCTTGCACAATTCGAGAATACGCGGGTCGGGGGCGAAGTCGCTGCACAGCAGAAGGCCTGCGAGGTCGACACCGTTGAGCGAGGCCAGGCTGGCGGCCAGGATGATGTCGTCGCGGTCCCCCGGAGTGACCACCAGCACGCCGGGCTGCAGCAGCTGCACCGTGTTGGGCACGGCCCGTGCGCACAGAACGATCTTGCTCACGCGGCGATGCTCGGCTTCACCAGCGTGAAGCACCTTGGCATCCAGCAGCTGAGCGATGTCGCGGGTGCGCAGGGCGTTCAACTCCTCAGCGAAGGGAATCGCGCCGAGCAGCTGGAAATCCTGGGTGCCGAGCAGCGGCAGCTGTTCCTTCATGCGTTCGACGAAGCTCGCCACGCCGTCGTCGCTCTTGACCTTGTTCAGGATCAGACCGAGCACCTTCGGATCCTTGGCGCCACCGAACAGCTGCGCCTGAATCTCGATGCGCTCGGCCAGACGCTTGAGTGTGTCGCTACCTTGTGCGGCGATCAGAATGACTTCCGCGTCGAGGCTTTTGGCCAGGTGCGTATTGATGCGCGAGGTGTGGTTGAACTCCCGCGTCGGCACCATGCCTTCGACAATCACCACATCCTTGCCAGTGGCGACTTCCTGATAACGGCTGACCACATCTTCGAGCAGCAGGTCGAGTTCGCCATCGGCCAGTTGACGCTCCACCTGTTCCAGCGGGAGCGGTTCTGGCGAAGCGATATTCAGTGTGTTTTCCACCAGCACGCAGGAGCGCTCGCGGCCCTGGTCGAGCGGAAAGGGCTGGGCGATGGGCTTGAAGAAACCAACTTTCAGTCCGGCACGTTCCAATGCACGGATCAGGCCGAGGCTGATGGAGTTGAGGCCGCCACCGAAACCGCAGGGGGCGAGGAAGAGCGTATGCATGGTGATCTCCTGTCGAACAAAGGGCGAAGGCGATGCTGATTGGACGAAACCCGACGCCTTTCTCGGTCGTCGGGTTTTGCAGAGGCGCGTTCGTGTCGGCGGGTTGTCAGGCGTCGAGCAATGCCAGCGTGTCCAGCGCGATCTGGCGTTCTTCGTTTGTGGGAACGACCAGGACGCGTGGGCTGCCTGCGGCCTGTATTTCTCCACCGACGCCGCGTGTGCAGCGTGCGTTGGCTTCTTCGTCGAGTTTGAAATTGAACAGCTTGAGGTGTTCCAGGGTGCGGCTGCGCACCGCTACGGAGTTCTCTCCGATGCCGCCGGTGAAAATCAGGCCGTCGAGCTTCGGCAGGGCGCAGGCCATGCTCGCCAGGGATTTGGCCAGGCGATAGCAGAACACCTCCAGCGCTAGGTTCGCGCCTGCGTGGCCAGCGACGCGGGCTTCATGAAGTGTGCGCAGGTCGTTAGACAGGCCAGACAGGCCTTTCAGACCGCTGTCGTGGTTAAGCATGCGGTCGATCTGCTCGAGGCTCCAGCCCAGCGTGCGGTTCAGGTAGCTGTGTAGGTTGGGATCGACGTCGCCGCTGCGCGTGCCCATCACCAGACCTTCCAGTGGCGTCAGGCCCATGCTGGTGTCGCGGCTTTCGCCGTTGACGATGGCGCAGGTCGAGCAACCATTGCCCAGGTGCGCGGTCAGCCAGCAGCTGTCGTCCGCTGCCAGCCCGGTCATTTCAGCGGCACGCTTGCTGACATAGTTGTGGCTGGTGCCGTGGAAACCATAGCGGCGGACGTTGTGCTCCTTGTAAAGGAACTCGGGCACGGCGTAACGGAAGGCGTGTTCGGGCATGGTCTGGTGAAACGCCGTATCGAATACGCTGACTTGCGGCAGGGTAGGGAACAGTGTGATGGCGGCTTCGATGCCAACCAGGTTGGCGGGATTATGCAGCGGAGCCAGCTGAGCGCTGTCACGAATCGCTTTGAGCACGTGCTCGTCGATCAGGCTGGAACCGGTGAAATGCTCACCGCCATGCACGACTCGGTGGCCAATGCCGTCGAGCCTGCCGCCGGCCGCTTCCTGGGCGAGCGGTAACAACTGCTCCAGCGCGGCGCGATGGTCGGCGCCGGGGATTTCCAATGTCTGCTTGTCGTCTCCCCGCTGCCAGTGGAGCACCGCCTCAGGGCTGCCTATGCGTTCTGCCAGGCCGTGCAGGGGGAAGGTCGCTTGCGTTTCGTTGACCAGTGCGAATTTGATCGACGAACTGCCGCAGTTGATCACCAGGATGTTTCGAGCCGACATCAGTGCTCCTTGGAACGCGCATTAATTATTGGAGTTTCGCTTAGCTTGCGTGATCGGATACTGACATAGCTCATGACTGACCGATGCTCTCCAAAGGTTGTATGCGACACCTCGTAGCGCAGGGGGTCTTCAAGCCAATGCTGGCCCTTTTATCCGGGCTTGGTTCGCAATCGCCGCAGCTCGCGGTTAAACTTTGACCCCACATTCCCCAGCAAAGGTTTTGCCTCATGCAGATTGCCGCGAACAAGGCTGTGTCAATCGACTACACGCTCACCAACGATGCCGGTGAGGTAATCGACAGCTCGGCCGGCGGCGCGCCGCTGGTCTACCTGCATGGCGCAGGCAATATCATTTCCGGCCTGGAAAAGGCCCTGGAAGGCAAGCAGGGCGGTGATCACGTGACGGTCGCCATCGAGCCGCAGGATGCCTACGGCGAGTACAGCCCTGAACTGGTCGCGACGCTCAATCGCGCTATGTTCGAAGGCGTCGACGAGCTGGAAGTCGGCATGCAATTCCACGCTTCGGGTCCGGACGGCGGTATGCAGATCGTTACCATCCGTGATGTCGAAGGCGACGACGTGATCGTTGACGGCAACCATCCGCTGGCTGGTCAGCGTCTGAACTTCGATGTCAAGATCGTCGATGTGCGTGATGCCAGCGAAGAAGAAGTCGCCCATGGTCACGTTCATGGCGAAGGTGGCCATCACCACTGATCCCCTCGCAGCGAGCGGGTGGCGACAGGCTCGACCGAGAAGGTCGGGCGACGAAGCGCTTCGGTAAAGCCGGAGCGCTTTTTTACCCTCTGGAGAAGAGAGAATGAGCGCGTTCCACGATTTGGTCCTACCCGGCCTCGCTGGCCAGGAGCTGCCCCTCGGGCCGCTTAAAAATCAGCTGACGCTGGTGGTCAATGTGGCTTCCGAGTGCGGCCTGACTCCTCAATACGCGGGACTGCAGGCGTTGCATCAGCGTTATCAGGATCGTGGTTTCGGTGTGCTCGGCATTCCCTGCAACCAGTTCGCGGCGCAGGAGCCGGGCAGCGACGCGGAGATCCTGCAGTTCTGCAACGAGAACTACGGCATCAGTTTTCCGTTGAGTAGCAAGCTCGAGGTCAACGGCCCGCAACGTCATCCGCTCTACCGTCTGCTGGCGGGCGAGGGTGCGGATTTCCCCGGTGACATCAGCTGGAATTTCGAGAAGTTTCTCGTCGACAAGGACGGTCGTGTGCTGGCGCGATTCTCGCCCCGTACCGCCCCGGACGATCCGGCGCTGATCCAGGCGATCGAAAACGCGCTCGCCTGACCCTTCGCTCATCGGGCGCAGCGGTATTTGCCGCTGCGCTTTCCATCTTCGCTAAAAAGCCCCCGCCATCGTCGCGATCGTATCGGCGCAATAAGCCTCATGGATGATGCTGTTCGCACGAGACGACCGGTCATATGCTCGGTTTCATGAACAGCCGAGCTCGAATCGATAAGCGTGAACTGATCCTGGCCAAAGGCGCGCAGGTGATGACCCGTCGTGGCTATCACGGCACTGGCGTGCTGGAAATCGTCCAGGCTGCCGGTATTCCCAAGGGTTCGTTCTATCACTACTTCGCCAGCAAGGAAGATTTCGCCCTGCAGGCGCTCGACCATCTCTATACGCCACGTTTGGCGCGTTACCAAGCTGCGTTGAGCAACCCTGTGTTGAATCCGCGCGCCCGTATTCTTGGCCATTACGCCGAGCTCGTCGCGCATTTCGCGCGACAGGAGTGCCCTGAATACCATTGCTTCATTGGCAGCCTGAGCTTTGAGATGGCTGAGTTGTCGCAGCCAATCGGGTGTCAGGTGGAAGCCATTCTGCTGCGCTCCGTCGAGGTATTGGCGGCCTGTCTCGAACAGGCCCGTGATGCGGGTGAAATCGATCAGAGCATCGATTGTCAGGCGCTCGCCGAATTCATTGGCAACGCCTGGGAAGGCGCGCTGCTGCGCATGAAGGTGGGCCGAAGCGTCGCGCCGCTGAACAGTTTTCTAACCCAACTGGAGCGTCTGCTGACACTTCGCTAATTTTTTTGTGGCGAGTGGTGAGACGACCGGTCGCTTTTGTAACCCGGATCAACAAGGAGATAACGATGACCGCAGCCGTAAACGCCCTGTTTCAGCCATTCCAGCTCGGCAGCCTGCAACTGCCGACCCGCGTGGTCATGGCGCCGATGACCCGATCCTTCTCGCCCAACGGCGTGCCGACCGCTGACGTCGTCGCGTACTATCGCCGCCGTGCCGCTTCGGGCGTTGGGCTGATCATCACCGAGGGCACCACGGTCGGCCACCAGGCTTCCAATGGTTACCCGCAGGTGCCGCGCTTCTATGGCGAGGATGCCCTGGCCGGCTGGAAAACCGTGGTCGATGCGGTGCATGCGGCGGGTGGCAAGATCGTTCCGCAGCTCTGGCACGTCGGTAATGTGCGCCGCAAGGGCACCGAGCCGGAGCCGGAGGTGCTGGGGTATGGGCCGATGGAGAAGCGCAAGGATGATCAGGTCGTCGTCCACGGCATGACCAAACAGGATATCCAGGACGTGATCGCGGCCTTCGCCCAGGCGGCCGCGGATGCCAAGGCCATCGGCATGGATGGCGTCGAAATCCACGGTGCACATGGCTACCTGATCGACCAGTTCTTCTGGGAAGGCAGCAACCAGCGCACCGATGAGTACGGCGGCAGCCTGGCCAACCGCTCGCGTTTCGCCATCGAGCTGATCAGCGCGGTACGGGCTGCGGTGGGCGCGGATTTTCCGATCATTTTCCGTTTCTCCCAGTGGAAGCAGCAGGACTACACCGCGCGCCTGGTCACCACTCCAGAGGCGCTGGGCGAATTCCTCGCACCGCTGTCGGCGGCGGGCGTGGACATTTTCCATTGCTCGACGCGCCGTTTTTGGGAGCCGGAGTTCGAAGGCTCGGATCTCAATCTGGCCGGCTGGACCCGCCAGCTCACCGGCAAACCGACAATCACCGTGGGTAGCGTGGGGCTGGACGGCGAGTTCCTGCAGTTCATGGTCAAGACCGACAAGGTGGCGCAGCCGGCCAATATCGAAGGCCTGCTCGAGCGTCTGAGCAAGGAAGAGTTCGATCTGGTTGCGGTGGGACGTGCGCTGATCTGCGATCCCGATTGGGCGCTGAAGGTTCGCGAAGGGCGTATGCAGGACATCCTGCCGTTCAGCCGTGAGGCGCTGAAGACGCTGGCTTGAGCCGGCCAATTGCCTGAGCGCGTCGTCGCATCGTCGCGTGCCTAACCAATCAGATTGAAGGGTTTCGTCTACGCGGCCCTCGTCCCCTCCTTACAAAAGAGGATGGGTCGGGTCGCGTAGGTGCAACTCAGCTATCTCGACGCCGAGCGTCCCGATCTCGGCGCTGATCTACCTGCTACTCCGAGGCTCCCGGATAACCAGACTGTTTGAGCAGTTTCGCCAAGTGCACCGCGTTGCGAGCCAGCATCGCATTGGTATTGGCGGTTTTCTCGCGGGGGCCTGCATCCTTGTAGTCCGTCGACCCCATCGCTTCTCCGACCCAGTAGGTGCAGCCGTTGGCGGGGATGCTGAAACCTACATCGTTCAGCCCTTGGTACAGCTCGGCCACCACATGGTGCGCACCGTCTTCGTTGCCGACCACGGCGACACAGGCGACCCGACCATAGGAGACCATCCGTTGCTGATCGTCGGTTTCGCTGAGAAACGCATCGAGACGCTCGAGTACCCGTTGGCAGATGCTGGACGGGTGCCCCAGCCAGATCGGCGTGCCCAGCAAAAGGATGTCTGCGGCGAGTATCTTCTCGCGGATCATCGGCCAGTCATCGCCCGGGCCTTCGTCAGAGGTCACACCCGGTTTGATGTTGAAATCCACCGCGCGTAGCTGCTCGCACGTCACGCCGAGCTTTTCCAGTTCCCGCTCGGCCTGGCTCAGCAGCAAGCTGCAGGACGACGTGTTGGGAGAGGCCTTGAGTGTGCAGTTGATCGACAGTGCGGAAAGCGCCATTGGGAAGGGCTCCTGAATTCGATGTGTTCGAATCTAGACATCAACCCCTCCCGCAGTTCACTGGGTGGCGACAGGCACCGGGTGTTTCCGGCCGCCTTCACGGACCCAGAACAGGGTCGCGCCCGCCACCGCTGCCGGCATGATCAGCAGGTTCAACACCGGCACCAGCAGCGCGGCATAGGTCACCGCACCGAAACTCAGGCTTTTCCAGCGCCGCTGGCGTAGCCAGACCATCATTTCCGCCCAGCTCAGCTTGTTGTTGTCCGCCGGGTAATCGATGTACTGCACAGCCATCATCCAGATGCCGAACAGCAGCCACAGCGGAGCGGCGAACAGGTTGACCACCGGGATGAAGGAAAGAATCAGCAATGCCAGCGCACGAGGTGCGAAATAGGCCAGCTTGCGTGCTTCGCGGCCAATGGTGCGCGGCAGTATGGCCAGCAGCTCGGTCCAACTGAACGGTGGCGAACTGTCCTCGCCACGCGCGACCGTCTCGACTTTTTCGGCGAGAAAACCGTTGAACGGGGCCGCGACGATGTTAGCGAGCATGGTGAAGGTAAAAAACACGATCAACACGACCAGAACCACGAACAGCGGCCAGAGGATGTATTCCAGAAACATCAGCCACTCGGGCAGGCTCGGCATGAAGGCATCGACCCAGCCGCCGAACTGGCGAAGGGCAAGGTAGATGAGCCCGCTGAACAGCAGCAGATTGACCGTCAGCGGCAGGATGACGAACAGCCGTAGCCCTGGGCTCAGGATCAGCTTCAGGCCTTCACGCAGGTACTGCGGGCCGGAAAGGGCAGCGATGGGCATGTGAAGTACTCCGATAAGACCGGTTCGGACCTTACCGGCTTTGGTTGGGCGGGAAAAGCGCTGATAGCGGACTATACGGAAGCGTCAGAAGCGCTGGTCGGCTGGCTCTTCGATAAGCGGTCCTGCATCTCACGAGCTGCTGACTTGCACTGTACCGGTTCTGTTTTTTGCAGCGTCGGTCCAATAGCGCCTGCCTATTCTGGCAATCGGGATAACGCAATGGCCGGCGGTGCGTCGCGACGTCAGACTTGCCCGGCCTCTTTGGTTTTCAGGGCCGTCCGCTAAAGCCTTCCCCAAGTGCCTGGCCGGCCCTTTTTTATTTTGCGAATCTGAAGCTGTCCCGTTTCAGGCTTGATCCGTAAGCGAAATTATTTTTTGGACCAATCGAGTCCGTAGGGCCGAATTCATTCGGCCGCAGATCTGTGAACGCCGAACAAGTTCGGCCCTACAGAGGCGCCGACCGATTACAGCGTCACTCGTCAGTGCTTGAACGAACTCTTGATCAGGACAACCGTGTCAGCGGCTGCTGATCGAAGCGCACGCCCGGCAAGCCGGTTTCCATCAATGCGCGGATGTTGCGGTGGTCGGTTCCGCTGGGGTTGGCAAGCACCGATTGATAATGCTCGCCAAACGCCAACAGGGCCTCTTCGGTGGTGAATCCTTCCAGTATTGCCAGCCCAAGGGCCTTGCACGAGCCTTCGTTTTCTCCGGCGGCGTTTTCCACGCTGCCGTTGATGAAGCGGCTTGGCTGGTAATCATAGGCGCTGTCGATGTAGGCCAGCGTCTCGCTGAAAGGGTGCTTGCGATTGCGCAGGCTGGCGCGGAAGTCCGCAAGGCTGATCATGAATTTTGCCCCTTGTCGAAGGCGGCCTGCTGCTCGGGTGTGGCTTCCTTTTGATAGCGCTTCTTCCATTCGGCGTAGGGCATTCCATAAACCTCTTCGCGCGCTTCGTCGAGGCTGACTTCGATATCCAGATCGTCGCCAGCGGCCTTGTACCACTTCGACAGACAGTTGCGGCAGAAGCCAGCCAGGTTCATAAGGTCGATGTTCTGCGCATCGGGACGGCTGCGCAGATGCTGGACCAGGCGGCGGAAGGCGGCGGCTTCGAGTTCGGTGCGTTGTTGATCATTCATGTCATGGGGCCTCGGCGTTGCAGACGTGGGCGGATCATAACCTCGGTGGTTGCCATGGGCCAGACAGCGACGCCGATCCGCCTTGCCTGGGCAGAATGCTCAGTCGCGATGCGCGGCCAGCGTGATCGAAACCGATTCGGCGAAGCGCAGCGCGTGGGGTTTGTCCACCTCGACCTCGGCGTAGCGCACCTGCGGATGCTCCATGACCAGGTCGAGAATTTCCTGGGTGAGCCGCTCGAGAAGGGCGAAGCGATTGTTTTCGACGTGCTGGATGATCGCCTTGGTGATGGTGCGGTAATTCAATGCGTATTCGATGTCATTGTCGCGCACGGCGTCGGCCGCGGGATAAAGCATCGTCAAATTGATCAGCACGTCCTGCTGGTTGAGGATTTCCTCTTCCTTGATACCGATGAAGGTGCGTAGTCGCAGATCTTTGACGCGGATGCGCGCCATGGCGGGTTCCAGTCTAGGCATGGGGTTCCTTCGCAATCAGATCAAATGACGGCCGCCATTGACGGTCAGTGTGGTGCCGGTGACGTAGGGATTATCGAGCAGATAACGCAGGCTCTGGTAGATCACCTCGGCGCCGGGCTCGATACCCAGCGCGGATTTTGCCAGCGCCTTGCGCCGATACTCCTCGTCAT
Source organism: Stutzerimonas stutzeri (assembly GCF_024448955.1). Classification (GTDB taxonomy): domain Bacteria; phylum Pseudomonadota; class Gammaproteobacteria; order Pseudomonadales; family Pseudomonadaceae; genus Stutzerimonas; species Stutzerimonas stutzeri_AQ. Next base: position 69,946 of record NZ_JAMOIH010000014.1, on the reverse strand, counting down.
CGCCCGAGTTGAACTGTATCAGGGCCGGGGCGATGCCATTGACCTTGATGGTCGGGGCCAGGCTGGCGGCAAACGAAAGGGTGAGGTTGTCCAGTCCGGCTTTGCTGGCGGCGTAGGCGATGTGCTTCTTGCTGCCGATACGTGTCACATCGTCGCCGATGTGGATGATATCGGCTGGGCCTCCGTACCGTAGCAGTTCCGCGCAGTTGAGGTTGATCAGGTAGGGCGCGAGCATATGCACCTCGAACATGCGCTGGAACACCTCGGCTTCCGCGCCCTGCGTCTCGGGAAGCCAGTCCGATGCGTTGTGGACGATCGCACGCAGGCTGCGGGTCTGCTGTTTGAGAGCCGCGATAAAAGCATTAATGCCGTCCGCTCCGGAAAAATCGGCCTGCAAGGTCACGACGCCGCGTTCACGTAGCCGCTCGAGACTCGGTCGATCTGTTCGATACGTGACAATCACCGGCTGCCCGTCATCGAGCAAGCGTTCAGCGCAATGCAGGCCGATGCGTTGGCCGGCACCGGTAATCAGGATTGGGGCCGTTGGCTGGGTCATGTTTTTCCGGGGGCGGCTGACGATGGGAAACGATCGCGCACGGCTGCGATGCTGGCGCTACGAGGTCCGTCAGCTTACACGAGGGTGCTTTATGGCAGTACCGCAAAACCCTACGGATGGGCGGGTGCGTCGACGAGCATGTCGACCGGAAGTTCCGGCTGCAGCTCTGGATGCAGGCGCTGATGTTGTTCGTAAAGATACGAACGAATCCGTTCGGCGTCCTTGTCCCGAGAGTGTTCGACTTCGTATGCCGCCATCCCGTCTTCGGCAACGCGTACGCGGCGTGCATCGATCATGAAGGGCGCCTCGCCAGGCAGCGCCAGACGCATATGCAGATGCTTGGGCGCTTTTTGGGGGCCGGCATCCACCAGCAGCCCGTTGGGTGACAATTCATGGACGCTCAGCGCGGTCTCGTCACCCTGATCGGAAAGCAGCGGAAGGGGTTCATCCAGGTGCAGGCGCCAGGCGCGAAGAACCGGCCCGCGCTCGTATATGGTGGGTGGTGCGAGCTGCAGCCGGACTGTCTGGAGCTCGTCGCGCGCCAGCTGCAGCGGGAACGACAGGTAGTAGTCATCGAACTCCGCGTCGAGCGTCAGGTTGGCTTTCGCTGCAAGCTGCAGAAGCAGGCTGTTGGCGCGCTCACCGCCGTCAAGCTGAAAGCCGGCTCGCGCTTCGCCCGACTCGGTTTGCGGGCCGCTTGTGAGCTGATTGATATACGCCAGCTCGGCGCTGGTGAGTACGGTCTTTTCTGGCATCAGATTTCCCTCTCAATGGCAGCAGGCCTGCCCATGCCTTCGTCGCGCTGGCACGCATCTGTGGCTGCGTCCGCAAATCCTCTGTCAGGACCGAGGTGCGACAACGTCCTTAGCGATTAATTCACTTCCTTCATCGGGTTTACGCCCGACGCTATCAGCGTAGCGCTACGCAGGCGGGGCATAGCAGCCAAATACGGCATAATGCTCGGCTTCAATTCGCAACGGAGCCCATCATGAAAGTCGCCATCCTTTCCGGTACGGTCTACGGCACAGCCGAAGACGTCGCCCGCCATGCCGCCGCGATGCTGAAAGCGGTGGGCTTCGACGCCTGGCATGATCCGCGCGCGCAGCTTTCGCAGATTCTCGACTTCGGCCCGCAGGCGCTGCTGGTCGTAACCGCCACGACAGGCATGGGTGAGCTGCCCGATAACTTCATTCCGCTGTATTCGGCTATCCGCGATCAGGTTCCGGCCTGGCAGGGCATGCCGGGTGGCGTCATCGCGCTGGGCGACGCCAGTTATGGCGATACCTTCTGCGGCGGCGGCGAGCTGATTCGTGAACTCTATGCCGAACTGGGCATGCGCGAGGTGCAGGAGATGTTGCGCCTCGATGCCAGTGAGACGGTCACGCCCGAAAGCGACGCCGAGCCTTGGCTGGAACGCTTCGCTGCAGCCCTGCGGGGCTGAATGCTGTCCTCTGCGGCCATCAGGCTGGCTGCAAAGGCGACTCCCGACTGGGCAGGAGCTGGCTAGACTTCAGGGCACCGTAAAACAACAAGAAGAGGTGCCTGTGACCGCTCTGCATTCGCTCCAATCGCTGAAAAATCAGGTCAGTGCCGCCGAATGGCGGGCCCGTGTCGATTTGGCCGCCTGCTATCGGCTCGTTGCCCTGCATGGTTGGGACGATCTGATCTTCACCCACATCTCGGCGAAGATCCCCGACACCGATGAGTTCCTGATCAATCCCTACGGGCTGATGTTTCACGAGATCACGGCGTCCAGCCTGGTGAAGATCGATCAGGCCGGCAACAAGCTGATGGATTCGCCCTACGACATCAATCCAGCGGGCTACACCATCCATAGCGCCGTGCATGAGGTGCGCCACGACGTAGCCTGCGTGATGCACACCCATACCGCCGCTGGCGTGGCGGTGTCGGCACAGAAGCAGGGGCTTTTACCGATCAGCCAGCAAGCGCTGTTCGTACTCGCCAGCCTGTCCACCCATGGCTATGAAGGCGTGGCCCTCAACCATGAGGAAAAGGCCCGTTTGCAGGCCGATCTCGGCGAAACCGGCTTCATGCTCCTGCACAATCATGGCCTGATGACCTGCGGCGGGAGCATTGCCGATACCTTCCTGATGATGTTCATTTTCCAGCGTGCCTGCGAAATACAGGTGATGGCCCAGACCGGTGGCGCCGAGCTGATCCCGATCCCTGAGCAGATTCTCGCCGGAGCCAAAGCCATGGCCGCTGGAGTCACGCGCAGCAAGGTGGGCATGGGCGGCGCGCTGGCGTGGCCGGCGCTGTTGCGCAAGCTCGATCAGCAGTGCCCTGGTTACGACAGCTGACGATTACGTCGTGTTGGTGTCGCTGAGCCGAACGAATGCCTGCAGCTGCGGGTAGAAGTCGCGGAAATCTTGCTGGAGCGGTTCATAGAGCCGTTCCAGCTCCGCGAACCCGCCCGCGAGACCTTGCGGGCGTGACAGCCGGCTACTCATACCGGCCACTACCTGTTCCATCACGGCGAAATCCCGGTAGCTGCCGAGCCAGTCCTGAGCGGTCATGCGTGGCACTATCAGCGCCAGCTTGCCGGGCAGTTCGGCTTCCTCTCGTAGAATCCGATAGACACGAGCGGTGAAGTCCCGCAATGGCTCATCGGCGTAGTCGTGCCAATGCGCGGCCAGGCAGTGGTCGAAGAACAGATCGATCAAGATGCCGGCATAGCGTCGCCGTTCGCTGGGAAAGCGTTGCTTGGCCTGTAGTACGAGTGGATGGCTGTCGGTGAACGCATCAATCTGCCGATGCAGGCGAATGCCGGCTTCGATATCGGCGGGCCAGCGACCCTGCAAGGAACCCTTGACGAAATCGCCATACAGGCTGCCAAGCAGTTCGCCCGGCTGCGGGCCGCCGAGGTGAAGGTGTGCGAGATAATTCATGCGGCGAGTTTAGCAGCGCGTTCAGCGCTCAGCTTGCCTTCGGATGTCGTCGCGGCCCGGCTCGACTTCGGCACTTTACAGTTGTGCGTCGATCTCTTCGTTCATACCCGGTAGCGCAGGGATTGGCCCTGCGCAGCGCAAGTGGCCCATGCCGGCGCGTTGCCCGCAAGCTTATGCCTGCCTTCTGGATGCGCCTTGATGGGCTTTGCAGTGGCGATGCATTCGCAACGTGCGATTGTTATGGTTGGCGTCCCGTTAATCGGTGACAAACGGCTCTGCTTGGAAAGAGGCGGGTTACCGCTGTTACGGATCGGTGATGGTTGAACGATGGCATTGCCATTGCCGTACCCATTGGCTAATCCGCAGGAGATCGCCCCATGCCCTGGCACGAGCTGCTTGGCCCGCTGCATCGTCTGTCTGAACCCGCTGCACCGGATGACTGGTTTGCTGAACTGCAGTCGCGCTGCTCGCACGGTTCCTTCGAGCTGGCGGTACTGGGCGGGCGTCTGGCGGTAACGCCTGGGTATGCGTTTCTGGCGGGCTACCAGGCCGCGCTACGCCGGCTCTGGCCCGCCGCGCCCGACGGCATCGGCGCACTCTGTGCCACCGAAAACCGCAAACTGCTTCCGGCCGACATGCAGACCCGCGTGGACGAGCTGACAATCAACGGCAGCAAGGACTTCGTCATCGCTGGCTCGGCAGCGGCCTGGTTATTGGTGCCGGCACGGGACGAGACGCCGGGTGACCGCCCCAGGCTGAGCCTTTGCGTGGTTGGCTGCGGCGGACGCGGTGTTTTCATTGAGGACCGGCCGCCGTTGCCTTTGGTACCAGACATCGCACACGGCCGCCTGCGTCTGGATCAGGCGCCCTGTCGGCGCCTGGCCGGCGACGGCTGGGACGACTACGTCAAACCCTTTCGCACCCTGGAAGATTTGTACGTATTGGCGGCGCTCGCCAGTTGGCTATTCGGGGTAGGCCTGGAGTGTGGCTGGCCGCAGCGATTGCAACTTCTTCTGCTTGGCGTACTGGGAGGGGCGGCGGAGGTCGCACGATTGCCCCCGGCCGAAGCCGCCACGCACCTGCTGCTGGCTTCGCTCAATCTGCAATTCGAGGCATTGGCACACGAGCTCGACGCGGCGCTGGCCAGCGGACCCGAACCGTGGATGCGCTTGTGGCAGCGAGACCGTGGTGTGTTGCAACTGGCGCACGGCGCTCGATCCACGCGCCAGGCCCGGGCTGCGGCTGTCTTTGGTCTGACGGCAGACGAAGGGTCGCCGGCTGCCTGAGTGCAACGCAAGGCGCCGCCGCGGAACTCTGCGCCGCCGTACGAACCTATAACAGGCGTGCCGCAACGGTATCGGCAGTTGCTCCGCATCAGGCGCTGTTTGTACAAAAAGCGCGTCACCGAGTATCCATCAGGACAAGGAATTCAATGCCTACCCGCTGTATCGAAACCCGCCTTCGGAGCGCGACCTTGTTCGCAGGGATGCGCCGCGCATGATGCTCGCCGGGGAGATCTTCCCCTGGCGAGACGGCAATCGCTTTCGCCTGCTGATCGACGGCCCGGCATTCTTTCCGCGAATGTTGCAGTGCATCGAGGCGGCAGAGCGACGGATCGACGTCGAGCTTTATCTGGTAGAAGACGGCCAGTGCGCCGATCTGCTGATCGATGCATTGGCGGCTGCGGCCACGCGTGGTGTGAGGGTGCGCTGCCTGTTCGATGGCTTCGGCTGTTTGAAGCTGGGGCAGACGGCGCGGCAGCGGCTATGCGATGCGGGCGTCGAGCTGCGTCAGTACAACCCGCTGAAACTGCGGCTGCGATTCCGCAACCTGCACCGCGACCATCGCAAGTTGATCATCATCGATGACAGCTGCTGCTTCGTCGGCGGTACCGGAGCGACCGACGAATTCTGGAACCCATCCAAGCCGGACGAACACTGGCACGAGGCGATGGTGGAAATCGCAGGACCCTTGATTGAGGACTGGCGGCGGCTGTTCGACGCGCAATGGACGCTGTGCCTGAAACGCCGCATCTGGCAGTTGCCACTGCCGCAACGGCTTCCGAAAATTCCGGCCAATCCACGTGGCGGAGAGGGAATGGGACGGGTTGCCTACGCGGCGGCGCGGCAGCACAGCGACATCCTTCATAGCCTGCTGCGAAACCTGCAGCGCGCCGAACGGCGCATTTGGCTGGCGACACCTTACTTCCTGCCCACGGGCAGAGTTCGCCGCGAGCTGATGCGAGCGGCGAGGCGCGGCGTCGAAGTGCGGCTGCTTCTGACCAGTCGCAACACCGATCACCCGTCGGTGCGCTACGCCGGCCAGCGCTACTACCCGCGACTGCTGCGGGCCGGCGTGCGTATTCATGAATATCAGCCACACTTTCTGCACTTGAAAGTGGTATTGGTCGACGACTGGGTCAGCATCGGGTCGTGCAACTTCGATCACTGGAATCTGCGCTGGAATCTGGAAGCCAACCTCGAGGCGCTTGATAAATCGCTCAGCACTGCGGTGGCGGAGAGCTTCGAGCGAGACTTTTCACACAGCTTGGAGATCGACCTGCAACGTTGGCATGCCCGCCCGCTGCGCCTGCGCCTTTATCAAAGAATGTGGGGGTTACTCGATCGACTGGTGATCAACATATTCAACCGAAGCGGCTGACCGGCGTTGGCCGTTAACCATCACTGACTGGGAGTGTGTTTCGATGGCTGCGAAGAAGATTCTGATGCTGGTTGGCGATTACGTCGAAGATTACGAAACCATGGTGCCGTTCCAGGCGCTGCAGATGGTCGGGCACAGCGTGCATGCCGTCTGCCCGGATAAAAAGGCGGGCGACACGGTGCGCACCGCGATTCACGACTTCGAAGGCGATCAGACCTATAGCGAGAAACCCGGCCACAATTTTGCGCTGAACTTCGATTTCGCTTCGGTGCGTGCCGAAGAGTACGACGCGCTGGTGATACCTGGCGGTCGCGCCCCCGAATACCTGCGGCTGAACGAGCAGGTATGCAATCTGGTTCGGGCGTTCGACGACGCGAAAAAGCCGATCGCTGCGGTTTGCCATGGCGCTCAGTTGCTCGCCGCCGCGGGCGTGCTGAAGGGGCGCGCCTGCAGCGCCTATCCGGCTTGTGCGCCGGAGGTGAAGCTGGCCGGCGGTGAGTTCGTGGATATCCCGGTCGATCAGGCGCATACCGAAGGCAACCTGGTCACGGCACCGGCTTGGCCAGCGCATCCGGCCTGGCTGGCGGCATTTCTGGAACTGCTCGGTACGCGTATCAGCCTGTAAGATACGGCCCGCTTACGAGGGGCCGCTCCGGCGGTAATGCTGTTCGCTTTAAGAGCACCACGGTGATAGCCCTGCCTGTAGGAGCGAGCTCGCTCGCGAATCGGCCACGCAAAAGTTTGCGAGCAAAGACTCAGCGTCCCCCTCGCTCCCACAGGGCCGCGGGGTTCGCTTAGGCCAGAAAAACGCTGCAATCCTGCACAAGGAGCAAAGCGTTTCCTAAGTGAATAGCAGTGCCGCGCTGGCGAGCCTTTTCGTTTCAATCCACAGCTTTCTGCTCGACACCGAGACCCTGATGACTCAACCGAAAGATCCGCTGCACGGCATGACGCTGGAATCCATATTGGTCGCGCTGCATGCGCACTATGGTTGGGAGGGCTTGGCGGAGCGGGTCGATATCCGCTGCTTCAGAAGCGACCCCAGCATCAAGTCGAGCCTGACCTTCCTGCGTAAGACGCCGTGGGCGCGCGCGAAAGTCGAGGCGCTGTTCATCCAGCTGCGGCGAGCCTCGCAATGACGTCGTGTTGCTGCGAGTGATTTTCTCGGCAAACGAAATCGAACTCTGAAAAGCAAACGCTTCGCCCTGAGGGCGGCCTCCTACAGCAGCTCCCGAGACATGCGCCAAACCGGTGGGAGGCGCGACCCGCGGCGAAGCTCATCCATGGGGCCCGTCGGTGCTCATGGATCTTGCAAGGTAGGTCATTCAAAAAACGGTATGCCTGAAAAACGAAACCCCGCTAAATAGCGGGGTTCGTCATCACTCTGAGCCGGCAATAGCGGCACCTAGTTGAAGCTATTGCACTTCAACCGCCAGGTTTTCGGCAATCTTGCTCTGCCAGATTGCAGGCCCGGTGATGTGTACCGACTCGCCGTTGGTGTCGACGGCGACGGTCACCGGCATATCCTTCACTTCGAACTCGTATATCGCCTCCATGCCCAGCTCGGCGAAGGCCAGCACCTTTGACTTCTTGATCGCCTGGGCGACCAGATAAGCCGCACCGCCGACCGCCATCAGGTACACGGCCTTGTTGTCCTTGATCGCATCGATGGCGATGGGACCGCGCTCGGATTTACCGATCATGCCCAGGAGGCCGGTGCTTTCCAGAATCTGGCGGGTGAATTTGTCCATGCGTGTGGCGGTAGTCGGGCCGGCCGGGCCAACCACTTCGTCGCCAACCGGATCGACCGGGCCGACGTAATAGATGAAGCGGCCTTTGAGGTCCACCGGCAGCGCTTCGCCCTTGTTCAGCATGTCGACCATGCGCTTATGCGCAGCGTCGCGGCCGGTGAGCATCTTGCCGTTGAGCAGCACGGTTTCGCCCGGCTTCCAGCTCTGTACTTCTTCCGGGGTGATGGTGTCGAGATTGACGCGACGCGCGCTCGGACCGGCTTCCCAGACGATTTCCGGATAGGCATCCAGATCCGGTGCTTCCAGCACAGCGGGGCCGGAGCCGTCGAGCACGAAATGGGCGTGACGGGTCGCGGCGCAGTTGGGGATCATGCACACCGGCAGGGAAGCGGCGTGGGTTGGGTAGTCCATGATCTTCACGTCGAGCACTGTGGTCAGGCCGCCCAGGCCCTGCGCGCCGATACCCAACTGGTTGACCTTCTCGAACAGCTCCAGGCGCAGCTCTTCGATGCGGTTTTGCGGACCACGGGCTTTCAGCTCATGGATGTCGATGGACTCCATCAACACTTCTTTGGCCATCACCGCAGCTTTCTCGGCAGTGCCGCCGATGCCGATGCCGAGCATGCCGGGCGGGCACCAGCCGGCGCCCATGGTCGGCACGGTCTTCAATACCCAGTCGACGATGGAGTCGGACGGGTTGAGCATGGCCATCTTCGACTTGTTTTCCGAGCCGCCACCCTTGGCTGCTACATCCACTTCCACCTTGTCGCCCGGGACGATGGAGTAGTGAATGACGGCTGGGGTGTTGTCTTTCGTATTCTTCCGGGAACCCGCCGGGTCGGCGAGGATCGAAGCACGCAGGACGTTTTCCGGCAGGTTGTAAGCGCGGCGAACGCCTTCGTTGATCATGTCATCCAAGCTCATGGTGGCGCCGTCCCAGCGCACATCCATTCCCACGCGCACGAATACGGTGACGATGCCGGTGTCCTGGCAGATCGGCCGATGTCCGGTAGCGCACATGCGTGAGTTGATCAGGATCTGCGCCATGGAGTCACGCGCGGCTGGCGATTCTTCGCGCAGATAGGCTTCGTGCATCGCCTGGATGAAATCGACGGGGTGGTAATAGGAAATGAACTGCAAAGCGTCTGCAACGCTTTGAATCAGGTCGTCTTGCTTGATCACGGTCATGCAGCGCGTCCTCTTGGCGGGGCGGAGACGGGCGTGTCGAAAAGAGACCGACACGCGCGGGTAAAAAAAGGCGCAGCAGTATAACCCGCCGACCGGGCGGGTACACAGACGGACCAAAGGTGAAGGGATGCACAGAGGAACCGGGGCGGCGCGGCCGTCAATCGATCAACAAACGAGAGAACGAGCCGCAGGCTTCATACAGGCGCAAGGCATATGAAGGTTCGTTGGCAGGCGACCGAATGGTCGCAATCGAGTCGATCGATATCTCGCCGCCGCATCGAAACGGCTGCTTATGGGCTTTTTCGCTCGGCCAGCGTAAAGTGCGTCGAATTGCCACTATGGGATGGATTCCATGCGCACGCTTCGTGATGAAGGCGATCAGCAGGCGCTTCAGCAACTAGTGACCAAACGTTTCGGCATGGCGGCCGGAACCTATGGGCTTGCTTTGCTTTTGACCTGGATCACCGTTGCCGGTGGGTTCTACCAGGCGCCGCTGGACACGGCGATAGTCGGTTCGGTGATGATTCTGGCCAGCCAGCTGGTGTTCTTCGGGATCTTCTACCGAGGCCACAATCTGCGCTTTCGCGACCCCAGCCTGACCGAACCGCAGGTGCTGGTTGCGCTGGTCTGGCTGACCTTCTTTCTGTTCAATCTCGGCGACAACCGCGGCTCGTTGCTGGTGCTTTATGTGCTTGTGCTGATGTTTGCGGTATTCCTCCATCCAAAGGTCTTCACCCGCTACGCCGTGCTGGCGTTGCTCAGTTTCGTCGGCATGTCGTTGTATGACGCTCAGCTGGGGCAACTGCGCGACCCAGAGGTGGCGTTGCTGCAGACCGGTGTGTTGTTGGTCACTTTGATCTGGATGTGCCTGTTCGTCGGGTACGTCTACAAGCTGCGTCAGCGCATGCGCCAGCGTCGTTTCGCTCTCCAGGCGCATCAGGAGACGCTGCGTGGCATGATGCGGCAGCTGGAGGATCTGGCGTCCACGGACGAGCTGACTGGGCTGTACAACCGCCGGCATTTTCTCCGGCGAGCCGAGGATGAGCTGAACCGATTGCGTGCCGGGCACAGGTCTGGTCTCGCCCTGATCGATCTTGATCATTTCAAACGGATCAATGACCTGCACGGACACGCCACAGGTGATCGTGTGCTGCAGACCTTCGCCTCGGTGGCACGCTCTTGTCTACGCGACGGCGACATACTCGCTCGTTACGGCGGCGAGGAGTTCGTGTTGCTACTGCCGCACACCGACGCCGAGCAGTTCAGTGCCTGTTGTGAGCGCCTGCGCGAGGCGTTCGCCAATGCCCAGCCTTTGGATGTGAATATACAGGCGGGACATCTCAGCTTGTCGGTGGGGCTTACCTTGCTTAACGCAGGCGATGATCTGGGCGATGCTCTGCAGCGGGCGGACGAGGCGCTGTACCGCGCCAAGGAAAGTGGACGCAACCGCTGTGAGGCAAGCTGGGCGGCTGTCAGTGCCTGATATCCGCTGCGGGGCGCGGTCCTGGAGCGTGAGCGAGGGCAGCAACCTGCTCGATGCACTTAACGGCGCGGGTTTGAACGTGCCTTACAGCTGCCGGGCGGGGAATTGCCACGCTTGCCTGGTACGTTGCCTGACGGGTGAACCGCAGGATGCTCGTCCGGATGCGCTCGATAGCGGTAAGCGTCTGCAGGGTTGGCGGCTCGCCTGCCAATGCACCGTGACCGACAACCTCGAAGTGGCCCCGTTCGATCCCCAGCGAGAAGGGATTGCGACGCGCGTGGAGGCGCTCGACTGGTGTGCTGAAAACATCCTTCGGCTGCGGCTGATGCCCGAACGCCCCGTGCGCTACCGCGCTGGTCAGCATGCGCTGCTGTGGACTGACAATGGCATCGCGAGGCCCTATTCGCTGGCCAGCCTTCCGGGTGAAGAACCCTGGCTCGAGTTTCACCTGGATTGCGCCAGACCCGGAGCCTTCAGCGAGGCGGCGCGCAGCCTGATCCTCGGCGATAGCCTGCGTCTCGGCCAGCTGCACCAAGGCGCGCTGCATTACGACGTCGGCTGGCAGACCCAGCCCTTACTGTTACTGGCTGCCGGCACTGGGCTTGCGCCGCTCTGGTCCATCTTGCGCGAAGCGCTGCGGCAGGGGCATACCGGGCCTGTCCGGCTGCTGCATTTCTATCGGGGTGAATCCTATCTGCGAGCGGAACTGGAGTGCCTCGCTGGGCAGCACGAAAATCTGATCGTGGAATATTTCGAGCGGAGGCAGGTGCAGGACGTGCTGCAAGCGCTGCGCGTAGCGTCGCGGCAGGCGCGGGTTTTGATCTGTGGCGGCGCCGCTTTCGTCGAGGAAAGCGCCAAGCACATGTTTCTGGCGGGGATAGCCCGAGGTCAAATTCTGAGCGATGCGTTCCTGGTCCGTCAGGCCTGAGCGAGGACGGCCGCGATTGGTTGAAAATGAAGCGTGCCGAAAGGCATGGCACACGCGCCATGCCTTCGGCGTGGTTGTCAGCTCAGCGGATCGCCGACGCGCAGGATCTTCATGGTGTTGGTGCCGCCGGTGGAGTCGTGATAGCTGTCGCCCTTGGTCAGGATGACCCAATCACCCGGCTGCACGATGTTGCGCTTGACCAGTTCGTCTACCGCCGCCTGGCTGACTTTGTCGGCCGGCAGTGCGGCAGGGTCGAACGGAACGGTCTGCACGCCGCGGAACAGCGCCACGCGGGCCTGGGCATCGCGATGCGGGGTGAAGGCGAAGATCGGCACCGAGGAGCGGATGCGCGACATGATCAGCGTGGTATACCCGCTTTCGGTCAGGCTGATGATCGCTTTGACGCCCGGGAAATGGTTGGCGGTGTACATCGCCGCCAACGCGGTGCTTTCATCGCTGCGCTCGAAGCGCTGGCCGAGACGGTGGCCGGACTTGATGCTAGTCGGATGTTTCTCGGCGCCGACGCAGACGCGCGCCATCGCCTTGATCGCCTCGATCGGGTATTCGCCGGCGGCGCTTTCAGCCGAGAGCATGACCGCATCGGTGTAGTCGAGCACGGCGTTGGCTACATCGGAAACCTCAGCACGGGTCGGCATCGGGCTCTGGATCATCGACTCCATCATCTGGGTCGCGGTGATCACCACCTTGTTGTTGCGACGTGCGTGGAGAATGATCTTCTTCTGGATGCCCACCAGCTCGGCATCGCCGATTTCCACGCCCAGGTCGCCGCGAGCGACCATCACGCCATCGCTGGCACGGATCAGTCCGTCGAGGGCCTCGTCGTCGGCGACCGCCTCGGCGCGCTCGATCTTGGCGATCAGCCAGGCGCTGGAGCCGGCCTCGTCGCGCAGGCGGCGGGCCAGTTCCATGTCTGCGGCGTCGCGCGGGAATGAGACAGCCAGGTAGTCCAGCTGAAGATCTGCGGCCAGCTTGATGTCGGCCTTGTCCTTGGCGGTCAACGCGGGTGCGGTCAGGCCGCCGCCGCGACGGTTGATGCCTTTGTTGTCCGACAGCGGACCGCCGATCAGCACGGTGCAGTGCAATTCATCGGCGGTCGTCGCGTCGACGCGCATGACCACACGGCCATCGTCGAGCAGCAGCTCGTCGCCGACGCTGCAATCCTTGACCAGATCCGGATAGTCGATGCCGACCACTTCCTGGTTGCCCGCGTCGCGCGGGTGGGTGACGGAGAAGCGAAAGCTGTCGCCTTCGGCCAGCTCGATGCGCTTGTTGGTGAACTTGGCGATGCGAATCTTCGGTCCCTGCAGGTCGCCCAGCAGCGCGACGAAGCGGCCATGACGTGCGGCGATATCCCGTACCAGTTGCGCCCGGGCGCGATGCTCATCCGGCGCACCATGAGAGAAGTTCAGGCGCGCGACATCGAGTCCGGCCAGGATCATTTTTTCCAGTACTTCCGGCGAGCTGCTGGCCGGGCCTAGCGTGGCGACGATTTTGGTACGGCGCGAAGTCATTCATTGCTCCTTTTTCTGAATGGGCCGGAGGCTACTATGGCGTGCGGCTGTAGTCATCGTTGGCTTTCACTACTCTTTAAGGGGCGGGACGGCACATCGTTCGGCGCCGAGCGGGCTGCAGTTTTTCTCGTCATGGTCGATAAGCCGGCATCGGAGGATTAACCCATGCGAACCCTTGCCATTCTTTTTCTGGCCACTCTCAGCGTAGGCTGTAGCAGCAGAAGTGCACTCGACCGCCATCTGGATGCCGCCTATACCCATTACCGCAACGGCGATTGCGACAAGGTGATGCTCGAACTCTCCCAAGCCGAGCGTCGCAGTCGTCCGCGTGACAACCTTCAGCCGGAAATTTCGCTGTTGCGTGGCCAATGCCTGGAGCGCCAAGGCTTGTTCGTCGATGCGGTGGAAACCTACCGATTTATCCAGGCCCGTTATCCAGGGAGCGAATATGCCTTCCGTGGCCGCGCCAGACTGGAGACGTTGCGTCAGTTGGGGCACTATCAACCCGAGGAGCGGGTAGTGACCCATCCCGTCAAACCGTGAGCCGAGCTGGTCATCGTGACCGGGCGGGAAGGAACCCATGCGTATCGCACCCATACTGTTCGCAGCCCTGCTGGCCGCGCCGTGTGCAACGGCTGGTATTTACCGCTGGGTAGACTCCCAGGGAAATGTACATTTCGGCTCGCAGCCGCGCGCCGGTGCTGAGCAGGTCGAGGTGCGACCGCAGGTCATCGAGCGTGACGATGCGACCCGCGAGCGGGAAGCGCGTACCGAACGATTCCACGAGGCCCGTCGGCAAGAGCAGCAGGTGGCCGATGAGGCCGCCAGTGCACGCCGCGCCGAGCGCGAGCAGACGTGCCGTCAGTTGCGTCAGGAATTGTCAAGTCTGTCCCGAGGTGGCCGCTACTTTCGTGCCGATGCAAACGGAGGACGGGTCTACTACAGTGATGAGGAGATAGGGGCGGCGCGGCGGCAGTTGGCCAGTCGTATCAGTCAGAGCTGCAGCTGAGCGGCTGGCGATGGTCACGGCGATCAAACGTGCGGCAGGCAGGGAACGATGAACATGACCAATCAGCGCAGTATCCAGCGGCACCAGTTGCCGTATTACCTCAACGTTTTCAATCGTTTCACCGACAAGCCACTGGGTTTCATCGGCAACCTTTCAGAGACCGGGCTGATGCTCATCAGTCCCTATCCGATGATGGTCGATGCGCGCTTCGAGATGCGCCTGAAGATTCCCGGTCAGCATGGCCAGCTGCGTTGCGTCGACTTCAGCGCAACCTGCCGCTGGTCTCGTGAGGACGTCACGCCGGGCAGCTTCGATTCCGGCTTCGAACTGATCTCCGCGCCCAGCGAAATACGTCACATGATCGACGCGCTGCATCATTACTTCAGCTTTCGTCCGGTGTCGAGTATCCCGCCGGCCCGTCTGCCGCTCAACGATGCTCCACGGCGCACGACCGTCGACGAGGACCATTACCACGGTGGCTGAGTGATTCGGTTGCGTGGCTTGCCGGGCTTTGGCGAGTAGCGCTCTACGTCCCCGGCTCGTGGTTCCCGTCAGCACGCCGGAAATGGGGCGCTGCTAGACTGGCGTCCGAACACCGATAGGGACGCCCACGTGACATCCAGCATCTTCTGGTATGACTTTGAAACCACCGGTATTTCCCCGCGTTGCGACCGGCCGCTGCAGGTTGCCGGTATCCGTACCAACGAGGCGTTGGAGGAAATTGGCGAGCCGCTGAATATCTATTGCCGCCTCAGCGACGACATCCTGCCGCATCCGACTGCGTGTCTGGTAACCGGCATCACCCCCACGACCTTAGCCGAGAAAGGTCTATGTGAGGCGGAGTTCATTACTCGCCTGCATCAGGAACTGGCGCTACCGGGTACCTGTGGTGCGGGTTACAACACGCTGCGTTTCGATGACGAAGTGCTGCGCTACAGCCTGTACCGCAACTTCTTCGACCCGTATGCACGCGAATGGCAAAGCGGCAACAGCCGTTGGGATCTGATCGATCTGGTTCGCACCGCTTATGCACTGCGCCCCGAAGGGCTGGTCTGGCCGGAGGAGGATGGACGTGTGACGCTCAAGCTGGAGCGCCTCAGTGCGGCCAACGGCCTCGAACATCTACAGGCGCATGACGCGTTATCGGACGTGCGAGCAACCATCGCACTGGCCCGTTTGGTACGGGATCGTCAGCCCCGGCTCTATGACTACCTGTACAGGTTGCGCCGCAAGAATGCAGTCATCGAGCAGATCGAGCTTTTGAAACCGATGGTTCATATATCGGGGCGCTTTTCTGCCGCTCGGCATTATCTCTCCATAGTTCTGCCGCTGGCCTGGCATCCACGCAATCGCAACGCACTGATTGTTTGCGACCTCAACTCCGAATGCTCACCTTTGTGGGAAGAAACTTCCGACGATCTTCGCGAGCGGCTGTATACCCGGCGGGAAGATCTTGGCGAGAAACTGCCAACACCGCTGAAACTGGTGCACCTGAACCGCTGCCCTGTATTGGCGCCCATGAATGTATTGCGCGAATCGGATATCGATCGCCTGGGTCTGGATCTGCAATGTTGCGAAACCAGGGCGCGCGATTTGCGCAGCCGAAAGGCCGAATGGAGCGAGAAGCTCGCCGATATTTATCAGGAGCAGGGCTTCGCTGACTTAGCGGATCCTGAACAACAACTGTATGACGGGTTCCTGGGCGAGCGTGATCGGCGTCTGTGCGAACAGGTCAGAAATCTGGTGCCGACTCAAACGAGCGAAGTGCCGCCGTTTGATGATGCGCGTCTACCGGAACTGCATTTTCGTTACCGCGCACGCAACTTTCCTGAATACCTTTCGGCAGCCGAGAAGCAGCAATGGGATGAGTTCTGCCGGCAACGCTTAACCGCGCCCGAGTTTGGGGCGCCCAATACGCTGGAGCAATTCGAAAGTAGCCTGCAGGCGCAGTTGACGACCGCGACCTCGCAGCAGGCGCAGCTACTTCAGCAATGGGCTTCGTATGCCCAGGGCTTGCGTGAGCGGTACCTTCGCTGATTTGAGCGGACACAAAAAAGCCATTTGATCCACATGCGTGGCATGAGGCGTCAGATGGCTTTCAGCTGTAGCGGGATAATTAGCCGAGCAGAGTGGCCCAGCCTTCAACCTCTTCCGAGCCCCACTGCGCTTTCCACTCTTTCAGCGTCTTGTGATTACCACCTTTGGTTTCAATCACTTCGCCATTATGCGGATTCTTGTATTGCTTGACACGACGGGCGCGCTTGGTTGCGGCTGGTGCCTTTGCGGTACGTTGTGTCTTGCTGTTTCGGGCATCCGGATCAAGCAGCGCAATGATGTCGCGAAGCGATTTTTGATATTCGCCCATCAGTTCACGCAGTTTGCCTTCGAATTCAAGCTCTTTTTTCAGCTTGTCGTCTGCAGAAAGAGATTTCAGGCGTTCCTGCAGTTCCTTGATGGCTTCTTCAGTGGCGCGGTATTCATTGATTAGCGACATGTCACTTCCTTGGTATAGGTTTGAACGCAAGTGTTGGCAATCATAGACAGCCGCAATGCTCAAGTAAATATAGCGTTGAATAAAGTTTGACTATGGTTCTCTTTGGAATTGGCCGTTAAAGCCGTTCAGTTAGTCTTCGGCGAGATAATTCTTCCTAAAGTTAACGCTACGTCAGGTCCCGGTTATCAGGCGCTCCGCTCTGCATAGGCGGAATCGCTGTTCGCGACACAATATTACGAACCAGAATGGGGCGCTGCGTAGGATAACCCTCAGGTTATTGGGGTTTCATGTGTACCTAAAATGGTGGCCCGGCGGCGAACAACGGGGAAGGGTGCGCGCTGGTGCGAACATGTGGTTACGGTTTTCTTCGCTGCGCTAGAATGCGCCACCTTTTTATAGCCGGAGTTAACTTTCATGCGCACGTTCAGGCTGGTTATTGCCTGCCCCGATGGCGTTGGCATTGTCGCCAAGGTCAGTAATTTCCTGGCCACTTACAATGGGTGGATCACCGAAGCCAATCATCACTCCGATCATCAGAGTGGCTGGTTTTTCATGCGTCATGAAATCCGTGCCGATTCGTTGCCATTCGATCTTGCAGGTTTTCATCAGGCGTTCGCGCCGATAGCGCGTGAGTTTTCCATGGAGTGGCGCATTACCGACTCGGAACAGCGCAAGCGTGTGGTGCTGATGGCCAGTCGCGAGTCGCATTGTCTGGCCGATCTGCTGCACAGATGGCACAGCGGTGAGCTGGATTGCGATATCCCCTGCGTGATATCCAATCACGACGACCTGCGCAGCATGGTCGAGTGGCATGGAATTCCGTTCTTCCATGTGCCGGTCAAGCCAGGACACAAGGAAGAGGCGTTTGCTGAGGTGTCGCGTCTGGTGCGTGAACATCAGGCCGATGTGATAGTGCTTGCCCGCTACATGCAGATCCTTCCGGCCGAGCTGTGTGAAGAGTTCGCGCAGCGCGTGATCAACATCCACCACAGCTTCCTGCCTTCGTTCGTAGGGGCCAAGCCCTACCATCAGGCTGCGCAGCGAGGGGTCAAACTGATCGGCGCAACCTGCCATTACGTGACCGAAGAGCTGGATGCCGGGCCGATCATCGAGCAGGACGTGGTGCGTGTCAGTCACCGCGACAGCATCGAGGACATGGTGCGGCTGGGCAAAGACGTGGAAAAGATGGTGCTGTCGCGTGGCTTGCGCTATCACTTGCAAGAGCGTGTGCTGGTTCACGGCAACAAGACCCTGGTATTCAACTGACCACCGCTTTTCGGTACGGGAGGATGCATGACCGATCCATTGGCAAAGGCCGGTGCTAGCGCGCCGCCGATCATTGGGAGTGGTTGTACCCAGCGCTACGATCCGGAGCATCTCGGCCCTGAACTCGGAACCGACTTTCCTGGCGCCGAAGCGTTGTGGAAACAGCGAACTGCTGCTGAGGTCGCCGCCGCCTCGGCGCCGCCGCCAGCGACTGAATAATGGGTGAGACGCCCGGCTGGCGTTGCTCGGCCATCCACGGTTTTCCGTTCTGGAGACGGTCAGATGAAACATAACGATCGCGTCGTGCTGGGTGCGGATGCCACCGGTGAGGCCAATACCCATCCGCTTCGCCTGATCAATCGTCACGGGCTTGTCGCCGGCGCGACGGGGACTGGCAAGACGGTGACCCTGCAGCGACTCGCCGAGCAATTTAGCAATGCGGGCATTTCCGTGTTCGCGGCGGATATCAAGGGCGATCTGTGCGGGCTGGGTGCAGCTGGAGCGCCCCAGGGAAAGATTGCCGAGCGCATCGCCGACATGCCTTGGCTCGCTCACCAACCGCAGGCCTATCCCGTGACGCTCTGGGACGTGTATGGCCTGAGCGGACATCCGCTGCGCACCACGCTTACCGAAATGGGCCCGCTGCTGCTGGGCAGCTTGCTCGAGTTGACAGATAGCCAGCAGGCCGCGCTCTACGCAGCGTTCAAGGTGGCTGATCGGGAAGGCCTGTTGCTTCTGGATCTGAAGGACCTCAAGGCACTGCTCGGTCACCTTAAGGCGCAACCCGAGGTGTTGGGTGAGGATGCGGCGCTGCTGACCAATGCGTCGTCACAGGCATTGCTGCGGCGGCTGGCGGGCCTGGAGCAGCAGGGCGCCGAAGCGTTGTTCGGTGAGCCGGCGCTGGCGCTGGAAGATATCCTTCAGCCTGCGCACGATGGGCGCGGTAGGATTCATCTGCTGGATGCAAGCCGGTTGGTGCATCAGGCGCCGAAGGTCTACGCGACCTTCCTGCTGTGGTTATTGGCCGAGCTGTTCGAGCAATTGCCCGAGCGCGGCGATGCGGACCGTCCGCTGCTGGCGTTGTTCTTCGATGAGGCGCACCTGCTGTTCAATGACACCCCGAAAGCGCTGCAGGACAGATTGGTTCAGGTCGTTCGGCTGATTCGCTCCAAAGGTGTGGGCGTCTATTTCGTTACCCAGTCGCCGGCGGATCTGCCAGATGATGTTTTGGCGCAGCTGGGGCTGCGTATCCAGCATGGGTTGCGGGCCTACACGGTCAAGGAACAGAAGGCTTTGCGTGCGGTAGCCGAGGGTTTCCGAGCCAACCCAGCATTTTCTGCGCTGGACTCGCTGGTCGACCTCGGAATCGGTGAGGCGCTGGTGGGCGGGCTCGAAGACAATGGCACGCCGGCCATGGCTCAGCGCGTGGCTATCGCTCCGCCAGAGTCGAGGGTGGGACCGCTCGACGAAGCGGAAAGGGGTGCGCTGATTGCCAACTCACCGTTGCGCACACGCTACGACAAGGCAATCGATCGGGAGTCCGCCTATGAAATCCTGCGCGAGCGGGCAGGGCAGGCAAGCAAGATCGAGCCACAGAAGAACACCCCGGCATCAAAGAATGAAGCAGGTGACGCTTTCGGTGATCTTGCCGAGCGAATGTTCAAGAGCGCCATGCGCCAAGCGGCGTCGCAATTAGGGCGGCAATTGGCAAGGGGTTTGATGGGCTCGTTGCTCGGTGGGAAGCGCTGACCGGAAAAACAAAGAAGGGTGGTTCGGCTCGGGTCGCTTTGAATAGCAATCGGGCCGAGCTCCGAAGAGCTTTATTCGGTCTCGGATACCTTTTGCGATAGTTCTTTTTCTATTTTTTCCAATTCTTTCTGGAATACCTGATCGTGAACTGTCTGCTTTTTCCGCCAAGGCTTGCGTTCGGGGTCAGGCTGCGCGGCGTAGGTGGTTACTTCGCCCCCATATACGGTCTGGAAGCGCTTGGCCTGCCGTTCCAGTTCGGCGCGTAATTCGTCTTTGGTCACTCTTTATCTTTCCTTCCTATAGTTTCGGCGCCGATGCACTGACCGAATGCCGATAGCGGCACGGGCAGATAAGTCTGGCGATGGCTTTATTTAATGGGCTGGCCGGCTGCTTTGCAAGCATGGGGCATGAACAAGTGTATGCGAAAGTTATCGCAAGGCGCTGGGCTAACAGATTTTCAGCGTAACGCCCGATGATTCGATGGTGTTTCATGCCTATGTAACAGCTATGTTTCGCCTGAACTGAGTATTCTTCAAATGGAGCTGCACTTCGTTCAGATACGACAAAGCCGCGCCTGACGCTGGCGCGGCTTTTGGTGCGGCGTGATTCAGCGGGCCGAATGGCTTGCTACATCGTCACGGGCGCGACCGTATACGTCGTCCAGTCGCTCGATGTCGTCTTCGCCGAGATAGCTGCCCGACTGAACTTCGATGATCTCCAGCGGAATCTTGCCGGGGTTGGCCAGCCGGTGAATGGAAGTCACCGGGATATAGGTCGACTGGTTCTCGGTCAGCAGGAAGGTCTTGTCATTGCAGGTCACCTGGGCGGTGCCGGATACGACGATCCAGTGCTCAGCGCGGTGATGGTGCATTTGCAGGGAAAGCTGCGCGCCCGGGTTGACGCATATCCGCTTGACCTGGAAGCGACCGCCCATATCGACCGAGTCATACCAGCCCCAAGGGCGATACACCGCGCAATGGTTCACCGTTTCGGAGCGCTTCATGTCATCGAGCTTGTTCACCAGCTTCTTGACGTCCTGAACCTTATCCTTGTGCGCGATCATCGTCGCGTCTTTGGTTTCGACCACTACGATATTGTCCAGGCCGACCACGGTTACCAGTTTGCCGTTGCCGTGAACGAGGCAGTTGCGACTGTCTTCGACGATCACGTCGCCTCTGGTCACGTTGCCGTTCTCGTCCTTTTCCAACACGTCCCACAGCGATGACCAGGAGCCAACGTCGCTCCAGCCTGCCGACATGGGCACAACGCAGGCCAGTTCGGTCTTTTCCATCACTGCGTAGTCGATCGAGTTGTCTGGACAGCAGGCGAAGGTCTCCGGATCGATCAGGACTTCATTACCATTTTTAGCGCTGCGCTCCAGCGCGGCCCAGCAGGTGTCGTAGATGTCCGGGTCATGTTTTTTCAGTTCTTCCAGGAATACGCTGGCGCGGAACAGGAACATGCCGCTGTTCCAATAGTAATCACCCGACTCGACATATTGCTGGGCACGCGCTTCGTCAGGTTTCTCGACGAAGTTGGTGACGCGGTTGACGCCTTCCGGCAAACCATTGCGCTCGTTGTGATCGCACTTGATGTAGCCATAACCGGTCTCGGGGCTGGTCGCGGGGATGCCGAACAGCACCATCTCGCCGTTTTCCGCCGCGTTCGTGGCAAGCGCCAGCGAGCGCTGGAATGCCTTGTGGTCTTCGATCACATGATCCGCCGGCAGAACCAGCAAGAGTTCATCGCGGCCTTCTTCAATCAGCTTCATCGCCGCGATGGCGATTGCCGGTGCGGTATTGCGGCCGAAAGGCTCGAGCATAAGGCCCTGAATGCTCAGCTTGCGTGCGGCCAGTTGCTCCTTGACGATAAAGCGGTGCTCCTGGTTGCAAACCAGCAGAGGCGGCTGCATGCCTTCGAAAGCGAGCCGCTCGATGGTTTGCTGGAACAGCGTTTGCTCAGCCGTGAGGGCGAGAAACTGCTTGGGGAACGCTTTGCGCGAAAGAGGCCAGAGCCGGGAACCGCTACCGCCTGAGAGGATGACCGGAATCATGTTGTTTCTCCTGAATCGTTGAGAAGGGGAGTTCTTCTTGTCCATTTGGCTGCACGGATTCGTGCGCGTCCTACGCTTCTGGTTGGCCTTCAGCTGCGGCTCGCCGCCAGGCTCTTTTTTCCAGCAATGAAATTGCCTTCGGAGCCACCGCGTGGTCCGAGCATGGAATATGTGGTGTTGTCTGGACCGCAGACGCTCTTGGTGCTGCGGCGCTGATCACCGCTCCGAAATGGGTGGCCGCAAGCCCTCCAATCCGATACGGGCAGATGTGCACTGTTTTCGGCTGCGCTCCGCCCCACTGATTGTGGCGCGTGAGGCAAATGGCGGTGAGTCCCTGTCTTGCTTCGGTCTGATCTCAGCGGATCATATGCAACGACCGTAGAGGGCCACTCTGGCTGATCCGTTGAGCTCTGTTTTGAAATCCACTGCACGTTCATGTGCGACGTCCCTTTCCATCTGGAAATGCCGGTACGCGCTTATGATTGCCGGTGCCTTCGGATAGTTCCCTGAGTAGCTGCCGCTGATCGGGGAGTTTTTTAGAATTGACGAATAAAGCTCCCCAGGCCGCGAGCTAGACGGCTATGGACGCAGGGAGCATGGAATCAGCGATGAATGGCAGGGCGGGAGGGAGCGGAAGAACCTCGCGGCTTTCATCCGCCGCGAGGGGAAGGCGGGCTCAGGACTGAACGTCGCGCAAAAACACCAAATGGTCGCTGGATGAGTCAGACGGACTGTAACGATAGCCATCGTAAGCGAAATCCTTCAGTTGCTCGGGCTGCTCAATGCGCTCTTTGATCACATAGCGACTCATCAAGCCGCGCGCTTTCTTGGCGTAGAAACTGATGATCTTGTACTGGCCGTTCTTCATGTCCTTGAAGTCGACGTCGATGACGCGGGCATTCAAGGCCTTGCGTTTGACCGCGCCGAAATACTCATTCGAAGCCAGGTTGAGCAGGACGTCATCGCCTTGCGCCGCCAATGCGTCGTTTAGCCAGTTGCTGATGCGTTCGCCCCAGAAGGCATACAGGTCCTTGCCTCGGCTGTTGACCAGTTTGGTGCCCATCTCCAGTCGGTAGGGTTGCATCAAATCGAGTGGACGCAGGACTCCGTAAAGCCCAGACAGCATGCGCAGGCGCTTCTGGGCGAAATCGAAATCCGCTTCGGAAAAGTCGCTTGCATTCAGCCCTGTGTAGACATCGCCCTTGAACGCGAGAAGCGCTTGCTTGGCGTTGGCCGGCGTGAACTCGGGTGTCCAACTGCCGTAGCGGGCAACGTTCAGGGCGGCGAGCTTGTCCGAGAGGTGCATCAGTTCGCCGACGTGTTGCGGCGACAGTTCGCGCAACCGTTCGATCAACTGCTGGGCGTGGTCGAGATGCTCGGGTTGAGTGAAGCGTTTGGTCGTTGGCGGGGAGTCGTAATCCAGGGTCTTGGCCGGCGATATCACCATCAGCATGCATTGATCCTCCTTCGAAGGGCGCTGATTCTAGGCTTTATCGATGCTGCGGCTCCACCTATGGGCTCGATTAACCAAAAGCTTGACCTTGCCGTGGAGGGAAGAGACAAGCTCGGCATGCCGGATTCAGGAGCGCTTTATGACCCACTGCAATCATTCACATTGGAAGCCGTCCCATGACTATCGTCCGCTCGAACAAGGGGCCGAGCGACAGACCTGGGCGGTCGTGGTGCTGACCGGGTTGACCATGGCGGCGGAGATCGCCGCTGGCTACCTGTTCAATTCCATGGCGCTGCTCGCCGATGGCTGGCATATGGCGTCCCACATGGTGGCCATCGGTATGGCGGCGATCGCTTACCTGCTGGCGCGCCGCTACGCCAATGATCGGCGCTTCGCGTTCGGGACCTGGAAAATCGAGGTTCTTGCGGGATTCGCGAGTGCGGTGCTGCTGGTCGTGGTGGCGCTGATGATGATCGTCGAGTCGCTGTCGCGCTTCTGGTCGCCAGCGCAGATCGGGTTCGACGAGGCGCTGTGGGTGGCGTTCATCGGGCTGGCCGTGAACCTGCTGTCGGCCTGGTTGTTGCGCGAGCAGCATGATCACCACGGCCACGGCCACGGCCACGGCCATGAGGCGGCGCCAGGGCGGGATCTCAATCGCCACGCGGCCTTCGTTCACGTGTTGACCGACGGGCTGACGTCAGTCGCTGCGATCACCGCTCTGTTGGGAGGCAAGTATTTCGGCTGGAACTGGCTGGACCCGCTGATGGGCATCATCGGGGCGGTGGTCATTCTGGTCTGGGCCAAAGGGCTGTTGCGAGACACCGGCAAGGCGCTACTGGATCGGGAGATGGATGATCCACTGGTGCAGCGCGTGCAGAAGCGTTTGGAGGCGGTGCCCGATACCGAGGTGACCGACCTGCACCTGTGGCGAGTAGGCCGTGCGCAATACAGTTGCGTTGTCACGCTCGTCACCCATCAGGCGTATTCGGCTGATCGCTACAAAGCCGAGCTGGCGGGCTTCTCGGAGTTGGTTCACGTGACGGCGGAGGTGAACCGGTGCGGCAAAAGTGTCCAGGTTGATTATTGAGCCTAGTCAGCGTCTGGAAGCCCGCCAAGCGTAATTCGTCGTTTCGATAAAAAAACGTCGGCGAATGGAAAAAGACTTTTTCCTGTCATCAATTTTGCGGTATTACGACATCAAGACCGCCGAAACCTGCACTCACAGGTGGCGGCCTCTGGGTGGCCCCAAGCCCCTGCCCCCCAAGTCCGCTCACCTTGCGCACGGTGGTTTTTCTGCGGCGGAGAGCATTCGGCTCTCCGTCGTCCGGCTCCGAAAAGGTGATCGTGTATGGATGACTACGGCAGACCCCGCGCTACTCAGCCCACCCTTTACGTTCTCGATACCAACGTTCTGATTCACGACCCCAACGCGATATTGAATTTCCAGGAACACCAGGTCGCCATTCCGATGACGGTTCTGGAAGAGCTGGACAAGCTCAAGACCGGCAAGCACACCGTGGCGGCTGAATGCCGCCAGGCGATCCGTCTGATCGACAAGGTGCTTGGCGACGCGACGCCCGAGGAGGTCGAACTCGGCGTACCGATCCAGCGCGAGAAGAGCGGGCCCTGCGGCAGCCTGTCGATTCTCATGAGCAAGGGTGCCGACTCCAGCGCGCTACCGGAAGACCTCAACGACAACAAGATCATCAACCAGGTCGTGGACCTGCAGCGGCGTCGCACGGGCGTTCCGGTGGTGCTGGTCACCAATGACATCAACATGCGGTTGAAGGCGCGGGCATGTGGTGTGGCCTCGGAGGATTACCATACCGACAAGCTGGTGGACGACGTGGGCCAGCTGTCGCGCGGTTATCACAGCCTGAGCGGATCGTTCTGGGATCGCGTCAGCAAGGTCGAGACCCATCAGGGACATGGGCGAACCTGGCACCGTGTACAGCTAATCGACAATCTGCCGGCCGTGCACATCAACGAGTTCATCCTCGACGAGCAGGGCTTCGTCGGTTGGATCAAGGGCATCAAGGCGGACGAGCTGCTCTTGCTCGACATGCATCAGGAGCCGTTGCTGCATCAGGAGGCCTGGGGGCTTCGTCCGCGCGATATCCACCAGGCACTGGCGTTGTTCGCCTTGCTCGATCCGGACATTCATCTGGTCAATCTGTCGGGTGCAGCGGGCTCCGGCAAGACCATCCTGGCGTTGGCCGCCGCCATCGAGCAGACCGTGGCGAACAAGCGTTACCGCCGGATCATCGCGACGCGCAGCGTACAGGGCCTGGATGAGGACATCGGCTTCCTGCCGGGCACAGAAGCGGAAAAGATGGAGCCCTGGCTCGGCGCGATCACCGATAACCTCGAAGCACTGCACATGGATGACGAGAACACCCACGGCAGTGTCGACTACATCCTGCAAAAGGTGCCGCTGCAGTTCAAATCGCTCAATTACATCCGCGGGCGCAGCTTCCAGCAGAGCCTGATCCTCATCGACGAGTGCCAGAACCTCACGCCGCACCAGATGAAGACCATCATCACGCGGGCAGGCAGCGGGTCGAAGGTGGTGTGTCTGGGGAACCTGGCGCAGATCGACACGCCCTATCTGTCTGCTACCAGTTCGGGACTGACCTATCTCACGGAGCGCTTCAAAGATTTCCCGCACGGTATGCATATCACATTGCAGGGCGTTCCTCGCTCGGTGCTCGCCGAGTACGCCGAGGCGCATATGTAACGAAAGCCGGAAGGCTCGATAACAGCGCTGGAAAGCTGGCGATGGTGGCTTCTTCATTTCGTCCAGCCTCCAGCTTTCATCGGTTAGACTGCGGCCTGTCCCAATAAAAAGAAGGTCAGCAATGCTCACCCATCTCGATTCCCAGGGGCGGGCCAACATGGTCGACGTTACCGCCAAGGCCGTTACGGCGCGTGAGGCGGTGGCGGAGGCAAAGGTCCGCATGCTTCCCGAAACCCTGCAGATGATTCAGCAGGGCGGGCACCCAAAGGGCGACGTATTCGCGGTCGCCCGTATCGCCGGCATCCAGGCGGCAAAGAAGACCCATGAACTGATCCCACTCTGCCATCCCTTGCTGCTGACCAGCATCAAGGTCGATTTGCAGCCCGAAGGGGACGACTGCGTGCGCATTCAGGCGCGTTGCAAGCTGGCCGGCCAGACCGGTGTGGAAATGGAAGCGCTGACCGCGGCAAGCATTGCCGCCTTGACCATTTACGACATGTGCAAAGCCGTCGATAAGGGCATGGTCGTGGAAGGCGTGCGGCTGCTGGAAAAGCTGGGCGGGAAAAGCGGACATTGGCAGGTGGCGACATGATTCAAGTGCAATATTTCGCTCGCTATCGCGAAACCCTTGGGCTCGATGCCGAGCAACTGGAATGGAACGCATCGCTTCGGCACGTGGACGATCTCAGGCAGCAGCTGCTGGCACGCGGCGAGGAATGGTCGGTACTGAGCGAGGGGGGGCTGATGTGCGCGCGCAATCAGGAGCTGTGCGGACTCGACGAGCCGCTGGCCGACGGCGACGAAGTGGCATTCTTTCCCACCGTGACCGGAGGTTGATATGAGCGTGCGTGTCCAGCATGACCCGTTCGATCCGGGCGCCGAGCTCAATGCGCTACACGCCGCGAACCTAGGCATCGGCGCAGTAACCAGCTTCGTCGGCTATGTTCGCGATTTCAACGATGGGCATGATGTCGCCGGTATGTTTCTCGAGCACGCGCCGGGAATGACGGAAAAGGCGTTGCAGAAGATCGTCGAGGAGGCGACTGCGCGATGGCCCTTGCTCAAGCTGGAGATCCTGCACCGGGTCGGACGACTCGAGCCAGGTGAGCCGATCGTCTTCGTCGGCGCAACCAGTGCACACCGCGAAGCGGCATTCGATGGTTGCCGCTTCGTCATGGATTACCTGAAGACTCGAGCGCCGTTCTGGAAGAAGGAAGACACCCCGTCCGGCCCGCGCTGGGTCGAAGGGCGCTGTAGCGACCAAGCCGCCGCCGAGCGGTGGAGGCAGTAACGTCAGCCGAAGGTGATCTGCAGTTTGTAGAACAAGGTAGAAAGCATCGACAGGATGCCCAGCCCGAGTAGCGCGACACCCCATCCCCGCTCGCGAAAGTTGAACCCGGCGCCCATCAGGATGAAGCTCGCGATGATTAGCATCAGCATGATGTCGATGTCGACCATGTCTTGGCTCCTGCTGTGAATGGTTTCCTTCACTGTAGGTGCTTATCGGACTTGCTGGGTGATTTGCGTCAGTTCGACTGCAGTGACAGGGCAATACAGGCATAAAAAAGGCGAAGCCGCAGCGGCTTCGCCTTTTTTGTTTTTCTAGGAGTATTCAGCGCTTGGGCGGAACGGGCGCCAGGAGCTCTGCGGGTGGCATTTCACAGCTGATGCTGCGGCCCAGCAATGCTTCGATAGCCGGCAGGGCGAACGCGTCATCCTCGCCGGCAAAGCTGATCGAGGTGCCGCTGGCGCCGGCTCGACCGGTGCGGCCGATGCGGTGCACGTAGTCGTCTGGCACTTCCGGCAGAGTGAAGTTGATCACGTGGCTGATTCCGTCGACATGGATGCCGCGTCCGGCCACGTCAGTTGCCACCATGACGCGAATCTTGCCCTCGCGGAAACCTTCGAGCGCGCGGATTCGCTTGTGCTGGGGCACGTCGCCGGACATCTGCACGGCGCTGATACCGTCGCGGGTGAGGCGTTCCTCGATACGGCGAACCTCGTCCTTGCGATTGGCGAACACCATCACACGAGTCCAGTCATTCTGTGTGATCAGGTTGTAGAGCAGCTTGTACTTGTCGCTGCCCGCTACGGCGTAGACGTGTTGCTCGACCGTATCACTCGCAACGTTAACCGCTTCGATCTCAACGATCGCCGGATCGGTAGTCCATTGCTTGGCGAGGTTCATCACGTCGTCGGTGAAGGTGGCGGAAAACAGTAGTGTCTGACGCTCGCTCTTGGGCGGCGTCTGGCGAATGATCTGGCGAACCTGGGGGATGAAGCCCATGTCGAGCATGCGGTCGGCTTCGTCGAGTACCAGCACTTCGACCATGTCCAGATGCACTTCGCCTCGCTGGTTGAAGTCCAGCAGACGTCCCGGCGTAGCCACAAGAATGTCGCAATAGCGGGACTCCAGCGCCTTGAGTTGCTTGTCGAAGTCCATGCCGCCGACAAAGCTCATCACGTTCAAGCCGGTGTACTTGGTCAGGTTCAGTGCGTCGTTGGCAATCTGCACCACCAGTTCGCGAGTCGGCGCAATGATCAGCGCCCGCGGCTCACCCATGTAGCGGTCGCTGGGCGGCGGCGTCTGCAACAGCTGGGTGATGGTGGAAATCAGGAAGGCCGCAGTTTTGCCGGTGCCGGTCTGGGCGCGGCCGATCGCATCGCGACCTTTGAGCGTGAACCCCAGAACCTGAGCCTGGATCGGCGTGCAATACGGAAAGCCCAGGTCGTGAATAGCGTGCATCAACTCGGGGGCGAGTTTGAAGTCATGGAAACGTGTCTTGCCTTCGGCCGGTTCGACCTGGAAATCTTCCAGTTTCCAGGCAGGGGCGGGCGGCGGTGCGGCGGGTTTGCGTGAGCGCTCTCGGCGAGGCTTGGGCGCTGCTGCTGCGTCGACCAACTGCTCGGTTGTTTCGGGGCGCGCAGGGCGAGGAGTGTCGATAGGTGTCGAGGTATCGCTGGCAGGCTGGGCGGCTGGGAGCTCTGCCGGACCTTTGCCAAAAATTTTCTTGAGTGCTTTGAGCACGGTTTCCGTCTCTGTCTATAAGGTTCGCCCGCCAGTGTAATGCAAGAAGCAGATACGGCGAAGACTTGCTCTGAGCCGCCATCGCGGTTGCCCGCTCGTCAGCCGCAGACGCAGTTTCGTCCCTGCGCCTTGGCCTGATAAAGCGCCTGGTCGGCGATCTGGATCAGCCTTTTCAAATCGTCATTGGATTGCATCGGCGCAACGCCGATAGAAATCGTGACGCCCGGCAGCGTGCCGATCGGCGAGCGGAACGAGGTGATTTCATCGAGGCTCTGGCGCAGGCGTTCGCCAACATTGCGTGCATCGTCCAGTCCCATGTCGGGAAGCAGGATCACGAACTCCTCGCCGCCGTAGCGCACCAGGCTGTCGCTCGGACGGAGCAACTTCCCAAGCGTGTCGACCACCAGGCAAAGCGCATGGTCGCCAGCCAGATGTCCGTGTCGGTCGTTGTAATCCTTGAACCGGTCGACGTCGAGCATCAGGAGCGACAGCGGTTGGCCGTTGAAGGCGCAGCGGGTGCTCTCGCGGTTATAGATGTGTTCCAGCCAGCGGCGGTTGAAAGAACCGGTCAGGGTGTCGACGTTGGCATTCTGCTCACTGTTGATGATCAAACGATCGCTCAGGCGAACACGCTGGCAAAGCAGTTCGGCGAGGTTCTGCATCAGCCGGGGCGACCGCGTCAGCAGCGGCATCGAGCGGCGATGAAGCCGCAGCAGTTCCGAAGACTCGAGCGCAACGACGTAAGCCGATGGCGGCAGATTGTCCATGAAGCTGATTTCGCCAGCGCAATCGCCCGGTCCGATGGCGCGTACGGGTGGGCTATCGAGCGAGTCGAGGTGGACGGCGAGTTCGCCACTGAGAACCAGGTAAAGATATTGATTGTGCTCCAGCGGCGTGAGCAGAACGTCTCCGGCGGCCAGCGTGCACGGCTCGAAAGCCTCCTGCATCAGCCGCAGGCAGGGTTCGTCGACATGCTCCAGAAGGCGCGCCTGTTTGAGGTGCCGCATCTCGGCCCGCCATTCGGCAAGCTTCATTGCTGCCATATCCGGCTGGGTGGTTTGTTCGTCATGGCTATCGCAAGGGCCTTGTAATGACCGGCAGGGTCGGCTTCGTCTGGCCGCGATGTGCGCTGCAATGGCAGGCGCATCGAGTTTTCTACCAATCCCAAGCGTAGCCTTGTTTTGTGATCAGAACAGGCGCGCGGCATCACATTTTCTTATGCTGCGCGCTCGCCTGTCTTTGACGATCAACCGAGGCGCGCAGCGAGCCAATCGCCGATATCGCGGATCTCATCGGGCACCACTTCGTGGGCCATTGGATAGTCCTTCCACTGGGCCGAAACCTCGTTTTGCACCAGGCATTCATAAGCGGCTCGTCCCATAGCGGGCGGCACAACGTCATCTCTCGAACCGTGCAGGCAAAGCACCGGCAGGCTCGCCTGTAATGGCGACAGCTCCAGGTCATCGTTGAAGGTAGGCGCGTAGGTCGACAACGTCATAACCCCGCCGAGCGGCCCGGCCCAGCGCAGGAAGGCGGTGTGATAGACCACCGCGCCGCCCTGGGAAAAACCTGCCAGGAAAATTCTCCTAGGGTCGATGCCGCTGTCGCGCTGCGCCTCGATCAGCGCTATCACGGCCTGCGCCGACTGCTCGAGTTGGGCTTGGTTGATGGCCCGAGCCGGGTTCATGGCGAGGATGTCGTACCAGCTAGGCATCGCCCAGCCGCCGTTGATCGTTACCGCCTGGGTAGGCGCTTGAGGCAGCACGAAGCGTGTCTGCAGCAGGCGCTGCTGCAGTGCTTCGGCTACCGGTAGAAAATCGTAGCGATCGGCACCGAGGCCGTGTAGCCAGATGACGCATGAGTCCGCGGTGTTGGCAGGTTCGATGATCAAAGGGTCGCTCATGTTGGGCTCCATCTGGGTGCCCGCCTCAAGTTGGGGCAGGCGTAAAGGGTGAATGCGGCAATATGCGGCGAGGTTACCTGCACCGGCCCGTGCGATGAAGCGGGAAGATAGCGGAAATGCGCTTTCGCTCGTTCTGGTATGCCGCTTGCTTTGGCCCTTGCGCCATCTGCGCCGGTGTCGTCTGCGTTCTTGCAGGCGAACGCATCGGGAGGAGTTGCCGATCATCAATCGGCGGCTAGACTCAGGTCAGGTCCTTCAGCCGTTACGTCGGCAGGCATGTTGCGATGCAGGCGGAAGACCCCGACCCAGCAGAATAAAAAAGCA
Organism: Stutzerimonas stutzeri; assembly: GCF_024448955.1. Classification (GTDB taxonomy): domain Bacteria; phylum Pseudomonadota; class Gammaproteobacteria; order Pseudomonadales; family Pseudomonadaceae; genus Stutzerimonas; species Stutzerimonas stutzeri_AQ. Next base: position 38,922 of record NZ_JAMOIH010000014.1, on the reverse strand, counting down.
AACTGGAGGTTTCGATGATAAGGGTTAAATCCACACTGGCCGTGCTTGGTGCCGCGACACTTTTGGGCGCCAGCGGCTTGGCTCAGGCAGGGGCGACCCTGGATGCGGTGAAAAGCAAAGGCTTCGTGCAGTGCGGTATCAGCGACGGGTTGCCGGGCTTTTCATATGCCGACGCCAAGGGCGAGTACAAGGGAATCGATGTGGATGTCTGCCGCGCGGTAGCGGCTGCGGTATTTGGCGATGCGAGCAAGGTGAAATTCAGCCCGCTGACCGCCAAGGAGCGCTTCACCGCACTGCAATCGGGTGAGGTCGACGTGCTTTCGCGCAACACCACCTGGACCAGTTCGCGCGACTCGGCGATGGGTCTGAATTTCACAGGTGTCACCTACTACGACGGCCAGGGGTTTCTGGTGAACAAGGAGCTCGGCGTGTCCAGTGCCAAGGAGCTCGATGGCGCCACGGTGTGCATCCAGGCCGGCACCACCACGGAGCTGAACCTCTCCGATTACTTCCGCGCCAACAGTCTCAAGTACACGCCCATTACCTACGACACGTCGGATGAAAGTGCCAAGTCGCTGGAATCCGGTCGCTGCGATGTGCTCACCTCCGACCAGTCTCAGCTCTATGCGCAGCGCATCAAGTTGGCCAAGCCGGACGACTACATCGTGCTCCCTGAGGTCATTTCCAAAGAGCCGCTCGGCCCGGCGGTTCGCCAAGGCGACGAGGAGTGGTTCGATATCGTGCGCTGGTCGCTCTTCGCGATGATCAATGCCGAAGAGCTTGGCGTTACGGCGGCGAACGTCGAGGACACCGCGAAGAACACCAAGAACCCAGATGTTGCGCGTCTGCTCGGTGCTGAAGGCGAATATGGCAAGGATCTGAAATTGCCGAAGGACTGGGCAGTGCAGATCGTCAAGCAGGTCGGCAACTACGGCGAAGTGTTCGAGCGCAACATCGGCTCCGGTAGTGAGTTGAAGATCGAACGCGGGCTGAATGCGCTCTGGAACAATGGGGGCCTCCAATACGCACCGCCGGTGCGTTGATCGAGCCGGGCCGACGCATAGTCGGCCCTGTTTCAAGGATGAGCGATGCCGGTGCGCTCGTACCGGCGGCGCCGAATGAGGTTTCTTGATGCGAACCATTGCCAAATCGGGGGCGGCGCGCGGCTCGCTGCTCACGGATCCACAGGCGCGTGCCTGGCTGTTTCAGATCATCGCCGTCATTACTGTCATCGCGATCGGCTGGTTTTTGTTTCACAACACCCAGACCAATCTTGCCCACCGGGGAATCAATTCCGGTTTCGGATTTCTCGATAACGCCGCCGGTTTCGGCATCCCCCAACACCTGATCGACTACAGCGAAAGCGACTCATACGGCCGGGTGTTTTGGGTCGGTTTGCTCAATACGCTGCTCGTAAGCGTGGTCGGCATCATCCTGGCAACTGTCATCGGCTTCATTCTCGGCATAGGCCGATTGTCGCCGAACTGGCTGATCCGCCAGATTGCCACTGTTTATATCGAGATATTCCGCAACATTCCGCCGCTGCTGCAGATCTTCTTCGTCTACTTCGCGGTGCTCAGCCCGTTGCCAGGGCCGCGCGACAGCTTGAGCCTGTGGGACATCATCTTCGTCAACAACCGGGGCATACAGATGCCTTCTCCGAGCGCGGGGGAAGGCTTCTGGCCGTTCTGGATCGCGTTGTTTCTGGCGCTGGCGGCCATCGTCCTGCTCAACCGTTGGGCGCGGGCCCGGCGTCATGCCACGGGGCAATCGTTCCCGGTGTTCTGGACCAGTCTCGGGTTGTTCATCGGGATTCCAGGGCTATGTGCACTGGTGTTTGGCGGGCCGTTCCTCTGGGAGATTCCGGAACTGCAGCGCTTCAACATTCGTGGCGGGTGGGTGGTGATTCCCGAGCTGGTGTCCATCGTGCTGGCACTGTCGATCTACACGGCAGCTTTCATCGGCGAAACCGTGCGCGCCGGCATTCAATCGGTGAGCCATGGCCAGACCGAAGCGGCCGCTTCGCTGGGGCTGCGACCCAGCCGCGTGCTGCGGCTGGTCATCGTGCCGCAGGCGTTGCGCGTGATCATCCCGCCGTTGACCAGCCAGTATCTCAACTTGGCGAAGAACTCCTCGCTGGCGGCCGCCATCGGCTACCCCGACATGGTCTCGCTGTTCGCTGGCACGGTACTCAACCAGACCGGTCAGGCGATCGAAACCATGGCAATCACCATGAGCGTGTACCTGGCCATCAGCATCAGCATTTCGCTGCTAATGAACTGGTACAACAAGCGCATCGCGCTGATTGAACGGTGAGGACAGGCTCATGACAACTCATATTTTCAAGCCTGACCTGCCGGCACCTTCGCGCAACATCGGCGTGGTCGGTTGGCTACGGGCCAATCTGTTTTCCAGCTGGGTCAATACGTTGATGACGCTGGTCGGCCTGTATCTGATCTGGATGATCGTCCCGCCGATCATCGACTGGGCCATCATCAAGGCTGACTGGACCGGCGAGACGCGCGCCGACTGCTCTCGGGAAGGCGCGTGCTGGGTGTTCATTCAGACGCGTTTCAGCCAGTTCATGTACGGCTTCTACCCGACGGAGCTGCGTTGGCGGGTGGATGCCGCCGCCTGGCTGGCGATTCTCGGCGCGGCTCCGCTGTTCTTCCGGCAGATGCCACGCAAGGTGCACTACGGCATCGGCTATCTGCTGCTGTATCCATTGCTGGCTTACTGGCTACTGCACGGCGGCTTTTTCGGTCTGGAAACGGTCCCGACGTCGCGCTGGGGCGGGTTGATGCTGACCATCGTGATCGCCGCCGTTGGCATTGCTGGCGCTTTGCCGATGGGCATCCTGCTGGCGCTGGGGCGGCGCTCGGACATGCCGGCGATCCGCGTGCTGTGCGTCACCTTCATCGAGTTCTGGCGCGGCGTGCCGCTGATTACCGTGCTGTTCATGTCATCGGTCATGCTGCCGCTGTTCCTGCCCGAGGAGATGAACCTCGACAAGCTGATGCGGGCCATGGTGATGGTGATCTTCTTCGAGGCCGCCTACATCGCAGAAGTGGTACGCGGCGGCCTGCAGGCGATACCCAAGGGCCAGTACGAAGCGGCGGCGGCGATGGGCCTGGGCTACTGGCGCAGCATGGTCCTGGTGATCCTGCCGCAGGCACTGAAGATGGTCATTCCCGGCATCGTCAATACCTTCATCGCGCTGTTCAAGGACACCAGCCTGGTGATCATCATCGGCCTGTTCGACTTCCTCAACAGCATCAAGCGCGCGACTTCGGATCCTGCCTGGCTCGGCATGTCCACCGAGGGTTACGTCTTTGCGGCGCTGGTTTACTGGATTTTCTGTTTCGGCATGTCGCGCTATTCCATGCACCTGGAGCGCAAGCTCGACACCAGCCACCGGTCTTAGGAGAGACACCATGAGCGATACATCACTGCAAGCCGGGCAGCCTGAGCGCTCCGGCGAACCGGTCATCCAGATGCAGGGCGTGAACAAGTGGTTCGGCCAGTTCCATGTACTCAAGGACATCGACCTGAGCGTCACCCAGGGCGAGCGCATCGTGCTGTGCGGGCCTTCCGGCTCGGGCAAATCGACCACTATTCGCTGCCTCAACCGGCTCGAAGAGCACCAAAAGGGCCGCATCGTGATTAACGGCGTGGAGCTGACCAACGACCTCAAGCAGATCGAGGCTATTCGCAGCGAAGTGGGCATGGTTTTCCAGCATTTCAATCTATTCCCGCACCTGACGGTGTTGCAGAACTGCACGCTGGCACCCATGTGGGTGCGCAAGCTGCCGCGACGCCAGGCGGAAGAGATCGCCATGCATTACCTGGAGCGCGTGCGCATTCCGGAACAGGCTGACAAATTTCCCGGGCAGCTGTCCGGCGGCCAGCAGCAGCGCGTGGCCATCGCTCGTGCCTTGTGTATGAAGCCCAAGATCATGCTGTTCGACGAACCCACTTCGGCGCTGGATCCGGAAATGGTCAAGGAGGTGCTGGATACCATGGTCGGCCTCGCCGAGAGCGGCATGACCATGCTCTGCGTGACCCACGAAATGGGCTTCGCCCGTACCGTTGCCGATCGGGTGATCTTCATGGACAAGGGCGAAATCGTCGAACAGGCCGATCCGGAGGTGTTCTTTACCAATCCAGTCAATGAGCGAACGAAACTGTTCTTAAGCCAGATACTGCATTAAAGAGCAGCGAGGGGTAGGGTGGGCTTCAGCCCACCATTGGATCTCGTGGACTCTGGTGGGCTGAAGCGGAGCGCCACCCGGCCCACCTACTGGGTACCCTGAGAACTGCCCCTTGCCCATCGTCATAGGCTAGAATACGCGGCCCGACTGCTCCCTCTCCGAGGCTGTTCCGACGATGTTGATCCTGCGCGGCGCTCCCGCTCTTTCCGCCTTCCGTCACGGCAAGCTCCTGGCACAACTGACCGCGAAGGTCCCCGCTGTAAGCGGGCTGTATGCCGAGTTCGCTCATTTCGCTGAAGTATCCGGCACGCTTGGTGCGGACGAGGAGCAAGTGCTCGCCCGGCTGCTCAAGTATGGCCCGAGCGTCCCTGTGCAGGAGCCGGCTGGCCGACTGTTCCTGGTGGTGCCGCGTTTCGGCACTATTTCGCCCTGGTCGAGCAAGGCCAGCGATATCGCCCACAATTGCGGGCTGGGCAAGATCCAGCGCCTGGAGCGCGGCATCGCCTTCTATGTGCAGGGTGAAATCAGCGACGCCGATGTGCAGCTTATCGCTGCCACATTGCATGACCGTATGACCCAGCTGGTACTCGAACGCTTTGAGGACGCCGCCAACCTGTTCAGCCACGCACAGCCCAAGCCGCTCACCGCGGTGGATGTGCTCGGTGGTGGCCGTGCCGCGTTGGAGCAGGCCAACGTCGAGCTGGGCCTGGCGCTGGCCGACGACGAGATCGATTACCTGGTGACCAGCTTCACCGGTCTGGGGCGCAACCCCCACGACATCGAATTGATGATGTTTGCCCAGGCGAACTCCGAGCACTGTCGGCACAAGATATTCAACGCCAGCTGGGACATCGACGGTGAAAGCCAGGACAAGTCCCTGTTCGGCATGATCAAGAACACCTACCAAATGCATTCCGAAGGCGTGCTGTCGGCCTACAAGGACAACGCCTCGGTGATCGTCGGCCACGAGGCCGGGCGGTTCTACCCCAATCCCGAGACCGGCGAGTACGCGGCGACCCGCCAGCCGGTACACATTCTGATGAAGGTAGAAACCCACAACCACCCGACCGCCATCGCGCCGTTCCCCGGCGCAGCCACCGGTTCAGGTGGCGAGATCCGTGACGAAGGCGCCACCGGCCGCGGTTCCAAGCCCAAGGCGGGGCTGACCGGTTTCACCGTTTCCAACCTGAACATTCCCGATTTCGAGCAGCCCTGGGAAAGGCCCTACGGCAAGCCCGAACGCATCGTCACGCCGCTGGACATCATGATCGAAGGCCCGCTGGGTGGTGCGGCGTTTAATAACGAATTCGGCCGCCCGGCGTTGGCTGGCTATTTCCGCACTTTCGAGCAGCGCATCGAAACGCCCCGTGGCGAAGAAGTGCGCGGCTACCACAAGCCGATCATGCTGGCCGGCGGTCTGGGCAACATCCGTGAAGATCACGTGCAGAAGGGCGAGATTTCGGTCGGCGGCAAGCTGATCGTGCTCGGCGGCCCGGCGATGCTGATTGGCCTCGGCGGCGGCGCGGCCTCTTCCATGGCCACTGGCGCCAGCTCGGCGGATTTGGATTTCGCCTCGGTGCAGCGTGACAACCCGGAAATGGAGCGTCGTTGCCAGGAAGTCATCGACCGCTGCTGGCAGCTGGGCGAACAGAACCCGATCAAGTTCATCCACGACGTCGGCGCCGGTGGACTGTCCAACGCCTTCCCGGAGCTGGTCAATGATGGCGGTCGCGGCGGTCGCTTCGATCTGCGCAACATTCCCAACGACGAGCCGGGCATGGCGCCGCACGAGATCTGGTGCAACGAGTCGCAGGAGCGCTACGTGCTCTCGGTGGACGCTGGCGATTTCGAACGCTTCAAGGCCATCTGCGAGCGTGAGCGTTGCCCGTTCGCGGTAGTTGGTGAGGCCACCGAAGAGCCGCACCTGACCGTCGCCGACAGCCATTTCGGCAACAAGCCGGTGGACATGCCTCTCAACGTGCTGCTCGGCAAGACGCCGCGCATGCACCGCAGCGCCAGCCGCGAAGCCGAGCTGGGCGACGATTTTAGCGCGGCCTCGGTCTATCTGGATGACGCCGTTGGCCGCGTGCTGCGCCATCCGGCGGTGGCCAGCAAGAGCTTCCTGATCACCATCGGCGACCGCAGCATCACCGGCATGGTGGCGCGCGATCAGATGGTCGGCCCCTGGCAGGTGCCGGTGGCTGACTGCGCCGTGACCACTACCAGCTACGACGTCAACACCGGCGAAGCCATGGCCATGGGCGAGCGCACTCCGCTGGCTCTGCTGGATGCCCCGGCGTCCGGTCGCATGGCGATTGGCGAGACGCTGACCAACCTCGCCGCCGCGCGCATCGAGAAGCTGTCCGACATCAAGCTGTCCGCCAACTGGATGGCCGCCGCCGGCCACCCGGGCGAAGACGCACGGCTGTACGACACGGTCAAAGCCGTCGGCATGGAGCTCTGCCCCCAGCTGGGCCTGACCATTCCGGTGGGCAAGGACTCGATGTCAATGAAGACCCGCTGGGAGGAAGATGGCGCCGAGAAGAGCGTTACCTCGCCCATGTCGCTGGTCGTCTCCGGCTTCGCGCCAGTGGTCGATGTGCGCAAGACGCTGACCCCGCAGTTGCGCCTGGACAAGGGCGCCACCGACCTGATCCTGATCGACCTGGGCCGTGGCCAGAACCGCATGGGCGCGTCGATCCTGGCCCAGGTGTACGGCAAGCTTGGCCGCCAGGCACCGGATGTCGACGATGCCGAGGATCTGCAGGCCTTCTTCGCGGTGATCCAGGGACTGAACGCCGATGGTTTGCTGCAGGCCTATCATGACCGTTCCGACGGCGGTCTGTTGACCACTGTGCTGGAGATGGCCTTCGCCGGCCACTGCGGGCTGAACCTGAACCTCGACGGCTTGCTGGATGATGCCGACGAAATTCCGGCCGTATTGTTCAACGAGGAACTGGGCGCCGTCATTCAGGTGCGCCAGGACGACACCGAAATCGTCCTCGCTCAGTTCAGCGCCGCTGGCCTCGGTGATTGCGTCGCGGTGATCGGTCAGCCGGCCAACAATGGCTACATCTCGATCCGGCTTGCCGGCAGCGAAGTGTTCAGTGGAGATCGCCGCCTACTGCAGCAGCAGTGGAGCGAGACCAGCTATCGCATCCAGCGCCTACGCGACAACGTTGAGTGCGCCGATCAGGAATTCGATGCGCTGCTGGAAGAGGACAACCCCGGCCTCAACGTCAAGCTCAGCTTCGACGTCAACCAGGACATCGCCGCGCCCTACATCAAGCGCGGCGTGCGACCACAGGTGGCGATCCTGCGTGAGCAGGGCGTTAACGGCCAGACCGAGATGGCGGCCGCTTTCGACCGCGCCGGTTTCGCCGCGGTGGACGTGCATATGAGCGACATTCTGTCGGGACGCATCAGCCTGGAGCGCTTCAAGGGCCTGGTGGCCTGTGGCGGTTTCTCTTATGGCGACGTGCTCGGCGCGGGTGAAGGCTGGGCCAAGTCGATCCTGTTCAACAGCCGTGCGCGTGAGGAATTCAGCGCTTTCTTCGAGCGCAGCGACAGCTTCGGCCTGGGCATCTGCAACGGTTGCCAGATGCTTTCCAATCTGCACGAACTGGTACCCGGCAGCGAATCTTGGCCACATTTCGTGCGCAACCGCTCCGAGCAGTTCGAGGCACGTGTGGCCATGGTTCAGGTGCAGGATTCGCCGTCGATCTTCCTGCAGGGCATGGCCGGTTCGCGTCTGCCGATCGCCATTGCGCACGGGGAAGGGCATGCGGAATTCGAAAGCGAGGAAGCACTGCTCGAGGCGGATCTGTCCGGCACCGTGGCCCTGCGTTACGTGGACAACCACGGCAAGGTTACCGAACGCTATCCGGCCAACCCTGGCGGCTCCCCGCGCGGTATCACCGGCCTGACCACACGCGATGGTCGCGTGACCATCATGATGCCGCACCCGGAGCGCGTCTTCCGGGCCGTGACCAACTCCTGGCGTCCGGATGAGTGGCAGGAAGATGGTGGCTGGATGCGCATGTTCCGCAATGCGCGAGTCTGGGTGGACTGAAGCCACTCGTTACTGGCACTGGAAAAAAAGCCCGGACACCTGTGTGCTCCGGGCTTTCTTTTTGTGGTCCAGTCGTCAGCGTTTCGCTGAACCAAGCCCGCAGGGACACGTCTGATCGTTGATCGATAGCAGTGCTTGATGTTTCGGCTTCTGGCAAATTGGTTTTGTAAGGCGGCATCTGGTCCGCCCCTGGTTCCGGAGAGGCTGATGTACAAGCTGTGTTTCTATGTTCCCGAAAGCCATCTGGATGATGTGAAGGAAGCGGTTTTCGCAGCGGGCGGTGGTCGTATCGGCGCCTATGACCATTGTTGTTGGCAGGTGCTCGGGCACGGCCAGTACCGACCGCTGGAGGGCAGTCAGCCCTATCTGGGCGAGCAGGGTAACGTACAGCCGGTTTCGGAATGGAAGGTGGAGTTGGTAGTCGCCGACGAGTTGATCCACGACAGCGTCAAGGCCCTTAAGCGGGCGCACCCTTACGAAACGCCGGCGTTCGAGGTTTGGCGATTGTCGGATATGGTTTTCTAAAAGCAGTCCATACCCTGTTGGCGTTTCGTCGCGGTCGTGACGGAACTTACTCTTTTAAGGAGTGCAGTAGGGCCGAAACTTGTTCGGCCTCGCAATCTGCGGCCGCATGAATTCGGCCCTACGGACAGATACTGTTTTGCCTGAAACAGGAGCAGATCCTACGGCCTTATTTCGATCAGCGTGCCGTCTTTCACCAGATTCCATATCTCACGCATGTCATCGTTCTTCAGCGCGATGCAGCCCTCGGTCCAGTCAAGGGTATGGAAGAACCACTCGGGGTATTCCTCATCCAGCGGCGTGCCGTGAAGCATGATCATGCTGCCTGGTCGTGCGCCCTCGGCACGGGCGCGGGCCAGATCCCTGGCGTTCGGGTAGGAGATGTGCATCGCCAGGTTGTACTTGTCGGACGTTTTGCGCCAATCGATCCAGTACAACCCTTCTGGCGTTCGCTGATCGCCTTCGCGCTGCTTGGGACCGGGCTGTTTTCCCAGCGAGACGCGATAGCTTTTCATCGTCACTCCCCGGCTGATCAAGTGCAGCTGGCGTTCCGATTTGACCACCAGCACCTTGTCGATAAACGAGGCATCGAAGACTGGCGCAGCGGTGGCGTGGGAAAGAGTGGCATAGGTGAAGCAGAAAATCGCTAACAGCCAGCGCATGAGGCGTTCCTGAATCCTGACGACATCAGACCTGTTTGCGCGCCATCCGCATGGGGGCGATGGCTTCGTTGCGCACCGGGAAGGTCTGCTGCACCCGGTCGGCGAAAAAGTATTCTAGGGTACGGCCCACGGTCGGGAAAGCCAGCTCTGACCAAGGGATCTCGGCCTGGTTGAAAAGCTTGACCTCGAGACTCTCGTCTCCTGCACAGAATCGATCATCGACCAGCTCGGCGCGAAAGAACGTGTAGACCTGGTTGATGTGCGGCAGGTCGAACAACATATAGAGGTGCAGGTCGGTGACTCTGGCGCAGGCTTCCTCCAACGTCTCTCGCTCTGCTGCCTGCTGCATGGTTTCACCGTTTTCCATGAAGCCGGCCGGTAGCGTCCAGTAGCCGCGCCGTGGCTCGATTGCGCGCCGGCAGAGCAATACGTATTCCCCCCGGACTGGCAGACAACCGGCGATGATCCGTGGATTCTGGTAATGAATCGTGTCGCAGGACGCACAGACGAAGCGGACTCGATTATCCCCGTCAGGTACCTGTTCGGTGATCGTGCTGCCACACTGGCTGCAGAATTTCATCGCGCTTCCTTCGATATACGGATCATCTGTCCAACGCTTAGAACTAGTTTGTCGCGAGAAGTCCGCTCATGCCAACTGTCGATTGCAGTTGGGGCTGCCTAGGGCGAACACCTGGTTTCGGCTCGCCTGTCTTGGGCGCCTCGGTGATTCATGCCATGATGCTTGCCAAAGACGGAAAGAGACGTTTCATGCTGGACAAGATACTCCAACGGGTGCGTGACTATTCCCCGCATCTTCTGGAGCCGGAAGGCCGGATGCCCGAAGCGGCGGTCTTGATGCCCATCACGCGTGGCGATTCGCCGGAACTGGTCCTGACCCTTCGCGCCAGTGGTCTATCCACTCATGGCGGCGAGGTGGCATTTCCCGGTGGCCGGCGTGATCCCGACGATCGAGATCTAGTCCATACCGCGTTGCGCGAAGCCGAGGAAGAAGTCGGCCTGGCTCCGGGGATAGTAGAAATCGTCGGGCCGCTGAGCAGCCTCGTATCGCTGCATGGCATCCACGTCACGCCTTATGTCGGCATCGTGCCGGACTATGTCGAATACCGCGCCAACGATGCTGAGATCGCGTCGGTGTTTTCCGTGCCGCTGGAGTTCTTCTGCCAAGACACGCGCGAAGTGACCCACCGAATCGATTACCAGGGGGTTGCCTGGTACGTTCCGTCTTACCGTTATGGCGAATACAAAATCTGGGGATTGACGGCCATCATGATCGTCGAACTGGTGAACCTGGTATACGACGCCGGGATCGAAATGCACCGCCCACCCGCCTCCTACATCGATCTGAGCCAGAAGAGGTCATGACCGTGAAATATCGCCTGGGTGATTCCCGCGTCGAAACCCACCCCGAGAGCTGGGTCGCACCAAACGCCACTCTGGTCGGCAAGATCCGCCTGGATGCGGGTGCCAACGTCTGGTTCGGTGCGGTGCTGCGTGGCGACAACGAACTGATCCATGTCGGCGTAAATAGCAACGTGCAGGACGGCAGTGTCATGCATACGGATATGGGCTATCCCCTGACGCTGGGAACCGGCGTCACCGTTGGGCATAACGCCATGCTGCACGGGTGTACTGTCGGCGATTACAGCCTGGTCGGGATCAACGCGGTGATCCTCAACGGGGCGAAGATCGGCAAGTACTGCATCATCGGCGCCAACACACTGATTGCCGAAGGTAAGGAAATCCCCGATGGCTCGCTGGTGGTCGGGTCGCCCGGCAAAGTGGTTCGCGAGCTGACCGAACAGCAGAAGAAGATGCTCGAAGCGAGCGCTGCGCATTACGTACACAACGCCCAGCGCTACGCGCGGGACCTGGCGGAGCAGGACGATTGACTGCTGACGACAAGCCGGTTGCGTCTCCCTGCGTCAGCATCTGCGCGCTGGACGAAGACGATTTCTGCACCGGCTGCCAGCGCAGCATCGACGAAATCCGTCGCTGGAGCCGGATGGACAATCTGGAGCGGCGTCAGGTGCTGCTGCGTTGTCACGAGCGGGCACGCGTCAGCGGGCTGCTGTTCTGACGCTGAAGAGCAACGCGTCGGCGCGACTTTATTAGTGTCTGTATAACGAGGACTTCCATGCCCCGAATAGGTACTCCGCTGTCGGCTAGTGCAACCCGTGTGCTGCTCTGTGGTTCCGGTGAGCTCGGCAAGGAGCTGGTCATCGAGCTTCAACGCTTGGGCGTTGAGGTCATCGCGGTGGACCGTTACGCCAACGCTCCTGCCATGCAGGTGGCGCACCGTCACCATGTCGTCGACATGCTCGACGGCGATGCGCTGAGGTCGATCATCGAACAGGAAAACCCGCATTTCATCGTGCCGGAAATCGAAGCGATCGCCACCGCGACGCTGGTGGAGTTGGAGCGCGAAGGCTATACGGTGATCCCCACGGCGCGGGCCGCGCAGCTCACCATGAACCGCGAAGGCATTCGCCGTCTGGCTGCCGAAGAGTTGGGTCTGCCGACTTCTCCGTACCGTTTCGCCGACTCGCTGGAGGAATGTCGCGCGGCGGTTTCCTTGCTCGGCTTCCCCTGCCTGATCAAGCCTGTCATGAGTTCGTCCGGCAAGGGCCAGTCGGTTCTGCGAAGTGAAGCCGATATCGTCACGGCCTGGGACTATGCGCAAGCTGGCGGTCGAGCCGGGAAAGGGCGGGTGATCGTCGAAGGTTTCGTCGATTTCGACTATGAAATCACGCTGCTGACCGTTCGGCATGCAGCTGGAACCGCCTTCTGCCAGCCGGTCGGGCATCGTCAGGAAAAAGGTGATTATCAGGAATCCTGGCAGCCGCAGCCGATGACTGCAGGCGCAATGGCCGAGGCTGAACGCATTGCGCTGGCGGTCACCGATGCGCTGGGTGGGCGTGGTATTTTCGGCGTCGAACTTTTCATCAAGGGCGACAAGGTCTGGTTCTGCGAGGTTTCACCCAGGCCGCACGATACGGGCTTGGTGACCCTTGTCTCCCAGGATCTTTCCGAGTTTGCGCTGCATGCCCGGGCAATCCTTGGGCTACCGGTTCCAGCGATCCGTCAGTTCGGGCCGTCGGCTTCGGCCGTGGTGCTGGTGGAAGGCGAGTCCGGGCAGGTGAGCTTCGGTAATCTGGCCGCGGCGCTGACCGAGCCAGATACCGCACTGCGTCTGTTCGGCAAGCCGGGCGTCAGTGGGCAGCGGCGAATGGGGGTGGCGCTGGCTCGCGACATGTCAATCGAGGCTGCGCGTGCCAAGGCGATGCGGGTGGCCTCGGCTATCGATATCGAATTCTGAAACTCAGGCGGGACCGGGCGACGCAACGAATTATGGCGTGTCGCTCGGTTCTTCCTGGATATCTTCGGCCACCCAGGCGCGCACGCTTTTGACGCGATTGTCTGCGGCCTGCAAGACTTCGAATCGATACTGCTTAATCTGCAGGCAGATACCGCTATCAGGAATATGTTCAAGCGCTTCGGTAATCAATCCGTTAAGCGTCTTCGGCCCGTCGCAGGGTAATTGCCAGCTCAGCGCTCGGTTTACTTCGCGCAGATAGGCGGCGCCGTCTATCACCAGGGTGCCATCGTCCTGTGGGTGTATATCCGGGCTGCGCAAGGCGTCTTGGTTGCTGAACTCGCCAACGATCTCTTCGAGAATATCTTCCAGGGTAACGATCCCCAGTACATCGCCATACTCATCCACCACGATGCCGATGCGGCGCTTTTGTTTTTGGAAATTGAGCAGCTGGGTAGAGAGCGGGGTGTTTTCCGGGACGAAATAGGGCTCGTTGCAGGCTTCGAGCAGGCTGTCCTTGGTTAGCTGGTCGTGACTGAGCAGGCGGGCAATCTGCCGCATGTGCACGATACCTTCGATCTGGTTGATGTCCTTGCGGAACACTGGCAGGCGGGTGTGCGGTGTGGTGCGTAACTGGCCAACTATGGTTTCCAAGTCATCGTCAAGATCAATGCCGGCGACTTCGTTGCGTGGGATCATGATGTCATCGACAGTCACCCGTTCGAGGTCGAGAATGCCGAGCAGCATGTTCTGTCGATTCAGTGGCAGATCGCTACCGGATTCACGCACCACGCTGCGTAGCTCTTCGGTGGACAGGCTATCGGTGCCTTTCTTGGACGGGTCCACACCGAGCAGCTTGAGCAGTCCATTGCTGATCCAGCCGAGCAGCGCGACCAGCGGATACAGCACCTTCTGCAGCAGCATCAACGGTAGGCTGACTGGATAGGCGACCACCTCTGGGCGCAGGGCCGCTAGCGTTTTGGGCGTGATCTCACCAAAGATCAACAAGATAATTGTCAGGCCGATGGTGGCAATGGCAATCCCGGCCTCACCCCATAATTGCATCGCCAGAACTGTCGCGATCGAGGAAGCAAGGATATTGACGAAATTGTTACCTACGAGAATGGTGCCCAGCAGGCGGTCGGGCCTGGACAGCAGTTCGATGGCTCGTTTGGCTCCGGAGTGACCTTCTTTTGCCTGATGACGCAAGCGATAGCGGTTGAGGCTGAGCATTCCGGTTTCGGAACTGGAAAAAAAGGCTGAGCACAAAAGCAGGAAGACCAGCAGGCCAACCAGAAAGCCGGGATGTAGATTTTCCACGTGGTGGCCCTAGATGTGCAGGATGAATTCGCGGACCAGCTTGCTGCCGAAATAGGCCAACATCAGCAGACAGAAGCCCGCCAGCGTCCAGCGAATGGCCTTGTAGCCGCGCCAGCCAAGCTGATGGCGCCCCCACAGCAACAGGCCGAAGATTACCCAGGCGATGACTGATAGCAGTGTTTTGTGCACCAGATGCTGGGCAAACAGATTGTCGAGGAACAGCCAGCCGGAAATCAGCGATGCCGATAGCAGCAGCCAGCCGGCGAGGAGGAAGCCGAACAGCAGGCTCTCCATGGTTTGTAGGGGCGGGAAGTTCTTGATCAGGCCGGACGGGTGTTTGTGCTTGAGGTGGTGGTCCTGCAGGAGCAGCAGCAGTGACTGAAAGACCGCAATCGTAAGCATCCCGTAAGCAAGAATGGAAAACAGGATATGTGCCAATATCCCTGGCTCCTCGCTGATGGCCGGCGCGGTGCCGGACGGCGCGAACTGGGCGAAAAGCACTGTCAGACAACCGAGCGGAAAAAGAAGCAGCAGAAGATTCTCGACTGGCATGCGATGAAGCGCGAGCAGAATTAGGAGAATCACGGCTGCGGCAATCAGGCTCGAGGCCGTGAAGAAATCCAGGTGCAGTCCGCTTGGCGACAGCAGTTGGATGAACAGGCTCACCCCGTGCGCAACGAGCGCCAAGGCGCCCAGGACGATAAGCAGGCGCTTATTCGGCACGGTGCGTTGCGCCAGGCGTAGGCCTTGGTATCCGGTGACGCCAGCATAAAGGCAGGCGGCAGCTAGGCTCGGTAGCAGAGGGTGCATAGGTCTGTTAACAGGCTCGAAAGGCGCTGAGTGTGGCATAAACACTCAGCGCAAAAAAGCGTGTAGGCGAGCGGTATGGCGCCGCGTGGCTCGGTGTGTGGGCGCGTTATCGGATGATGCGGTGCTCGGTTGTTGGCGCTGGCTGGCCTGTGGCGATGAAAAGCACGGTCGGCGGGGTACCGGCCCGAGGCTTGCAGCTTCTATAATCGCTGCCTTAACCACATCCAGCGTGGAAACGGCACATGTTTGAAAACCTAACCGATCGCCTCTCCCAGACGCTTCGCCATGTCACCGGCAAGGCCAAGCTGACCGAGGACAATATCAAGGACACCCTGCGCGAAGTGCGGATGGCACTGCTCGAAGCTGACGTCGCGCTGCCGGTGGTCAAGGATTTCGTCGCCAAGGTCAAAGATCGGGCGGTCGGAACGGAGGTATCTAAAAGCCTGACGCCAGGCCAGGCATTCGTGAAGATCGTCCGCGCCGAGCTGGAAGAGTTGATGGGGGCGGCCAACGAAGATCTAGCACTGAGCGTGGCGCCGCCCGCCGTAGTGTTGATGGCCGGCTTGCAGGGTGCGGGCAAGACCACCACGGTGGGCAAACTTGCGCGCTTCCTCAAGGAGCGTAAGAAGAAATCCGTACTGGTGGTGTCTGCCGATGTCTACCGTCCCGCGGCAATCAAGCAGCTCGAGACCCTGGCCGCTGAAGTCGGGGTGACCTTTTTCCCTTCCGACACCAGCCAGAAGCCGGTAGAGATCGCCCAGGCGGCGATCCGCGAAGCCAAGCTGAAATTCATCGACGTGGTGCTGGTGGATACCGCCGGTCGCCTGGCCATCGACGCCGAGATGATGGCGGAGATCCAGGCCGTGCATGCCGCCATCAACCCGGCTGAGACGCTGTTCGTGGTCGACGCCATGACCGGTCAGGACGCCGCGAACACAGCCCGCGCCTTCGGTGAAGCCTTGCCGCTGACTGGCGTGGTGCTGACCAAGGTCGATGGTGATGCTCGTGGTGGCGCCGCGTTGTCGGTGCGTCACATCACCGGCAAGCCGATCAAGTTCCTCGGCATGGGCGAGAAGAGCGATGCGCTTGAGCCTTTCCATCCGGATCGCATCGCTTCGCGCATCCTCGGCATGGGCGACGTGCTCAGCCTGATCGAACAGGCCGAGCAGACTCTCGACCGCGAGAAGGCCGAGAAACTCACCAAGAAGCTGAAGAAGGGCAAGGGATTCGACCTCGAAGACTTCCGCGACCAGCTGCAGCAGATGAAGAACATGGGTGGCCTAGGCGGGCTGATGGACAAGCTGCCCTCGATCGGTGGCATGAATCTGTCCCAGATGGGTAACGCCCAGGGCGCTGCGGAAAAGCAGTTCAAACAGATGGAAGCCATCATCAACTCGATGACGCCCGTCGAGCGTCGCAACCCGGACATCATCAGCGGCTCGCGTAAGCGCCGCATCGCCATGGGGTCGGGCACTCAGGTGCAGGACATCGGGCGGCTGATCAAGCAGCACAAGCAGATGCAGAAGATGATGAAGAAGGTCACCGGCAAGGGCGGCATGGCCAAGATGATGCGCGGCATGGGCGGCATGTTCCCCGGCGGCGGGATGCCGAAATTCTGAACGACAGCTGCAAGCCCCAGGCTGTTAGGCCATGAGTAATGACCCGGCGCGTTCGGGTTTTGCATTTACTTGTGGCTTGCGGCTTGAAGCTTGCTGCTTTTACTCGTAAAATGCGCGGCCTTTCGGGCCCAGGCCCATTTTAAGTGTGTGCCTTAAGTTAGCACCGACTACAGGAACGATGTTCACATGGTAACTATTCGTCTCGCCCGTGGCGGCTCCAAGAAGCGCCCTTTCTACCACCTGACCGTGACCAACAGCCGCAATGCGCGCGACGGTCGCTTCGTTGAGCGTATCGGTTTCTTCAACCCGATCGCTTCGGGTGCGGAAGTGAAGCTGTCTGTAAACCAGGAGCGTGCCGCTTACTGGCTGAGCCAGGGCGCACAGCCGTCTGAGCGCGTTGCTCAGCTGCTGAAGGAAGCTGCCAAGGCCGCTGCCTGAATCGCATGAACGCAACGTCTGCCCCGGCCGAAGATCTGATCGTAATCGGCAAAATCGTTTCGGTGCATGGCGTGCGTGGTGACGTAAAGGTCTATTCCTTTACCGATCCGATCGACAATCTGCTGGATTATCGTCGCTGGACGCTCAGGCGAGGTGACGAGGTCAAGCAGGTCGAGCTGGTTAGTGGGCGTCTCCAGGGTAAAATTCTGGTGGCTACGCTGAGAGGGTTGACCGATCGGGAAGTTGCGCGAACCTACGCCGACTTCGAGATCTGCATTCCTCGTAGTGAGCTTCCGCCACTGACCGGAGAGGAATACTACTGGTATCAGCTTCAGGGCCTGAAGGTCATCAACCAGATCGGGCATGTGCTCGGACGGGTTGACCATCTGCTCGAAACAGGTGCCAACGATGTCCTGGTGGTCAAGCCGTGCGACGGCAGCCTGGACGATCGTGAGCGGCTGCTGCCCTATACCGACCCTTGCGTGTTGAAGGTCGATCTGGAAGCAGGCGAGATGCATGTCGAATGGGACGCGGATTTCTGAGCGACATGTCCAGCTTTCGTGTTGAAGTGATCAGTCTGTTTCCAGACATGTTCGCTGCCATCCGTGACTACGGTATCACCAGTCGCGCGGTGAAGCAGGGGTTGCTCCAGCTGCGATGCTGGAACCCGCGTGCCTATACCGAAGATCGGCACCAGACGGTGGATGATCGTCCGTTCGGTGGTGGCCCCGGCATGGTGATGAAGATCAAGCCGTTGGAGCTTGCGTTGGCAGATGCCAGGCAGGCCGCCGGCGAGAAGGCGAAGGTGATCTACCTCTCGCCGCAAGGACGTCAGCTGAAACAGGCCGATGTTCGCGAACTGGCGAGGGAGGAGGGGCTTATCCTCATCGCTGGGCGTTACGAAGGTATCGACGAGCGTTTCATCGAAGCACACGTCGACGAAGAATGGTCGATTGGGGATTACGTGCTGTCCGGTGGCGAACTGCCGGCCATGGTGCTGATCGATGCGGTGACCCGATTGCTTCCTGGAGCGCTGGGTCATGCTGATTCTGCCGAGGAGGATTCGTTTAGCGACGGCCTGCTCGACTGCCCGCATTACACGCGACCGGAAGTGTATGCGGATAAACGTGTTCCAGAGGTGCTGCTCAGCGGCAATCACGAACACATCCGGCGCTGGCGTTTGCAGCAGTCCCTTGGAAGGACCTGGGAACGCCGTGCCGATCTTCTGGATGGCCGCTCGCTTTCTGGAGAAGAACAGAAGCTGCTGAAGGAATACATCCATCAGCGGGACGATAGTTAACGTATCGATGGCAGGCTACAAGGGCTTGTCTCAGGAGCACAGCATGACCAACAAGATTATCCAGGCGATCGAAGCCGAGCAGATGACCAAAGAACTGCCTCCGTTCGCCCCCGGCGACACCGTGATCGTTCAGGTCAAGGTAAAGGAAGGCGAGCGTGAGCGTCTGCAGGCCTTCGAAGGCGTCGTGATCGGCAAGCGTAACCGCGGTCTGAACAGTGCCTTCACCGTGCGCAAGATCTCCAACGGTGTGGGTGTGGAGCGTACCTTCCAAACCTACAGCCCGATGGTCGACAGCCTCAGCGTCAAGCGCCGCGGCGATGTTCGCAAGGCCAAGCTGTACTACCTCCGCGCGCTGTCCGGCAAGGCAGCCCGTATCAAGGAAAAGCTGTCCTGAGGACTGCGCTCCTTGCAAGAAAGAGCAGCCTTCGGGCTGCTTTTTCGTTATTACGATGTTTTTTGAAGTTTCGTTAAAACCCTGATTCCGTTCCCTGCCGGCGTGCCTGGTAGCGTGACAACAAAGACAAGATTCGCAGCACGGTGGCCACATTACTTACGAGAAGTGGCATGACCCCAAGAGATATTGAAGTTCAGCGTCGTACTGATTTGTCCGTCACGCATGTGACCAAAGCGGTATTCCCTCCGACCACCAACCATCACAACACCCTGTTCGGCGGTACCGCGCTGGCCTGGCTGGACGAGGTTTCGTTCATTACTGCGACACGCTTCTGCCGGTTGCCACTGGTTACCGTGTCTTCCGATCGAATCGATTTCAATCATCCGATTCCCGCCGGTTCCATCGTCGAGCTGATCGGCCGCGTGGTTAAAGTGGGCAATACCAGCCTGAAAGTGGACGTCGAGGTGTTCGTCGAGAGCATGTATCACGACGGACGCGAGCTGGCCATCAAGGGCACCTTCAGCTTCGTCGCAGTGGGCGATGACAACCGGCCGGTGCCGGTACTGCCTGATCACGCCTGACCACGCTGGCTGTTTGCTGGCGCCTTGTGAAACACTGCCGCGTCGAGTCTTTCGGATACCGCCATGCCTGCCTTGGATGCCCCTGTAATTGACCGCTTTCTGGATGCCTTGTGGCTGCAGAAGGGGCTGTCAGACAACACACGGGATGCCTATCGCAGTGACCTGGCGCTGTTCAACGGCTGGCTGGCCGAGCGTGACCTGAAGCTGGAAGATGCCGGGCGCGTGATAATTCTCGATCATCTCGCCTGGCGTCAGGCCAAAGGCTACAAGGCGCGCTCCACCGCGCGCTTTATATCTGGCCTACGTAGCTTTTATCGTTTTCTGCTGAGCGAGGGATCGATTAGTGTCGATCCGACCTTGCAGGTCGATCTGCCGCAGTTGGGGCAACCCTTGCCCAAGACGCTGTCCGAGGCGGATGTCGAAGCGTTGTTGGCCGCCCCGGATATTGGCGACCCGCTCGGCTTGCGTGATCGGGCGATGCTGGAAGTGCTTTATGCCTGCGGGCTGCGGGTGACCGAGCTGATTTCGCTGAGCCTCGACCAGATCAACCTGCGTCAGGGTGTGCTGCGCACTCTCGGCAAGGGCAACAAAGAGCGTCTGGTACCGCTGGGAGAAGAGGCCTTGCACTGGCTCGAGCGTTACCTTCGTCAGGCTCGCGGCCTGTTGCTGGGCGACAAGCCGAGCGATGTGGTGTTTCCAAGCCTGCGTGGCACTCAGATGACCCGACAGACCTTCTGGCACCGAATCAAACTGCATGCCTCGGTGGCAGGTATCAGCGCGACGATATCGCCGCATACGCTGCGCCATGCGTTCGCCACGCATTTGCTCAACCATGGTGCTGACCTGCGCACCGTGCAGATGCTGCTGGGTCACAGCGATCTGTCGACTACCCAGATCTATACCCATGTCGCCCGTGCACGCCTGCAGGAGCTGCACGCCCGCCATCATCCGCGAGGCTGACCGGACTCGAGGAGGGAAATCGGCAGCATGCGAACATCGGTCGAATGAATTCCCTACCTGCTGGCCGAAGTGATTGTTTGAGCGCAACGTGTAAGGCCGATCTGGTTGGGCCAGCGGCCACCATCGAGGTGCGCTGTAGCCCACAAACCCATCATCCAAGGCCGTCCCGGCAGTTGCTTGGACGGTGGCTATGATAATCTTCGCGCCCACCCCTTGATCGATGTCGCCAGGAGTTTCCATGCGCGTGATTCGTCTGTTCGCTGCCGTGGCTTTGGGCCTGGCCAGTTCCTTTTCCATGGCTGCCGACCCGGACAAGGCGATCCGTCAGTCGTTGCAGTCCATCCAGCCCGATATGCCGATCGAGGCCATCGCCGAAAGCCCAATGCCCGGTGTCTACCAGGTGCAGCTCAAGGGCGGTCGCCAACTGTATGCCAGCGCCGATGGGCAGTTCATCATTCAGGGCTATCTGTTTCAGTTCAAGGATGGTCAGGCACTGAATCTCACCGAACAGGCTCAGAGCCAGTCGGTCGCCGCGGCCATCGATGCGATTCCGCTCAAGCAGATGGTGATCTTCGCGCCGGAAAAACCCAAGACCCACATCACGGTGTTCACCGACACCGATTGCGGCTACTGCCAGAAGCTGCACAGCGAAGTGCCGGAACTGAACCGTCTGGGTGTAGAAGTTCGCTACATGGCGTTTCCGCGCCAGGGAATGGGCAGTCACGGTGCCAATACGCTGACCAGCGTCTGGTGCGCCAAGGATCCGCAAGAGGCGATGAACAAGGCCAAGGCCCGTCAGGAGCTTCCCGCAGCCACATGTGACAATCCGATCGCCGAGCAGTACGAGCTGGGCCAGCTTATAGGTGTGCAGGGCACGCCGGCCATCGTGCTCGCCGATGGGCAGATCATTCCCGGCTACCAGCCAGCCCCCCAGTTGGCTGAAATCGCTCTCAAAGCCAAGTGATCGCACGAGGCGGCGTCTTCCTGGCGACGCCCGTCGGCCCAAACTGAACTGTCTCGCTCCCAGCGCTCAAAGTCTGCAATACCGACGGAGGGCGCGATCATGAAGCTTGAAGGTTCCTGTCACTGCAAAGCCGTGCGTTTCTCGCTGGAGTCGGCTACGCCTTACCCATTCATGCGCTGCTACTGCTCCATCTGTCGCAAGACGGCAGGTGGCGGCGGCTATGCGATCAACCTGGGCGGCGATCACCGGACGCTGAACGTCGAAGGGCGCGAGCACCTGAGCGTCTATCGGGCGCGCATGGTCGATCCGCAGTCCGGTGCAGTTCGTGTCAGCGACGGTGAGCGTCATTTCTGCAAGCACTGCGGCAGCGCGCTCTGGTTGTGGGATCCCAACTGGCCGGAGCTGGTGCACCCCCATGCGTCGGCTATCGACACCGATCTTCCCACGCCGCCCGAGCATACTCACCTGATGCTTGACTCGAAGGCGAGCTGGGTCGAGCCGCAGGTCTTCGACGCCGACAGGTGTTTCGCCGACTATCCAGACGAGTCGCTGGCTCAATGGCATGAGCGCCTGGGTTTGGATGGGGCAAAAGACTAGCGCGTCGCCAGCCCGCCGTTTCGCGCAGCGATTTGACTAAAACCCTGCCGATTCGTAATGTGCGACTCTTTTGTTCGGCTGGTGCATCCGGCCGTTCGCTGGGAATGGGGAGTGCAGCTTGAAACCGGTGAAAGTTGGCATCTGTGGGCTGGGAACCGTCGGTGGCGGAACCTTCAATGTGCTCAAGCGCAACGCCGAGGAGATTGCCCGCCGTGCCGGGCGTGGAATCGAGGTTGCGCAGATCGCGACCCGACAGCCCAACCCCAAGTGCGACACCGGCTCCATTTCCATTACCGACGATGTTTTTGCCGTCGCCAACAATCCTGAAATCGACATCATCGTCGAGCTGATCGGCGGCTACACCCTGGCTCTCGAACTGGTGCTCAAGGCCATCGAGAACGGCAAGCACGTGGTCACGGCCAACAAGGCGCTGATCGCCGTGCATGGCAACGAGATCTTCGCCCGTGCCCGCGAGCAGGGCGTCATCGTCGCCTTCGAAGCTTCGGTTGCGGGCGGCATTCCGGTAATCAAGGCGATCCGCGAAGGTCTGGCGGCCAACCGTATCAACTGGCTGGCCGGTATCATCAATGGCACCGGCAACTTCATTCTCACCGAGATGCGCGAGAAGGGCCGTGCCTTCGAGGATGTGCTCAAGGAAGCGCAGGCGCTGGGTTACGCTGAGGCCGACCCGACCTTCGACGTCGAAGGCATCGATGCCGCGCACAAGCTGACCATCCTGGCGTCCATCGCCTTCGGCATCCCGCTGCAGTTCGACAAGGCCTATACCGAGGGTATTTCGCGTCTGACCACGGCCGACGTGAATTACGCTGAGGCGCTGGGCTATCGCATTAAGCACCTGGGCGTCGCGCGCCGGACCGACGCTGGTATCGAACTGCGGGTGCACCCGACGCTGATCCCCGCCGACCGGCTTATCGCCAATGTCAACGGCGTGATGAATGCGGTGATGGTCAATGGTGATGCGGTGGGCTCGACGCTCTATTACGGTGCAGGCGCCGGCATGGAGCCAACCGCCTCGGCCGTGGTTGCCGACCTAGTGGACGTGGCGCGAGCGCTGACTACCGACCCGAACAACCGCGTGCCGCACTTGGCGTTCCAGCCCGATTCCCTGTCGGCTCATCCGATCCTGCCGGTCACCGCCTGCGAGAGTGCCTACTATCTGCGCATCCAGGCCAAGGATCATCCAGGCGTGCTGGCCCAGGTCGCGACCATCCTGTCCGAGCGCGGCATCAATATCGAATCGATCATGCAGAAGGAAGCGGAAGTCCATGACGGACTGGTGCCGGTCATTCTGGTGACCCATCGTGTGGTCGAGCAGCGCATCGATGAGGCCATATCGGCACTCGAGACGCTCGATGATGTGGTCGACAAGGTCGTGCGGATTCGTGTGGAACAGCTGAATTAACCAGAGCTGGAAGCTGGAAGCTGGGAGCTGGAAGCCAGGGCGAATCGCCAGGCCTCAGGCTCGAGCTTCAGGGCTGCAGGCTCAAACCGAAGGTTTGAACAATGCGCTACATCAGTACCCGTGGTCAGGCTCCGGCCCTGAATTTCGAAGACGTGCTGCTGGCCGGGCTGGCCAGCGACGGCGGCCTCTACGTGCCGGAAAACCTGCCGCGCTTCACCGTCGAGGAAATCGCTTCCTGGGCCGGCCTGCCGTACCACGAGCTGGCATTCAAGGTGATGCGCCCGTTCGTGGCTGGCAGCATTCCGGACGCCGATTTCAAGCAGATTCTAGAAGACACATATGGCGTATTCGCGCATAGCGCGGTCGCGCCGCTGCGCCAGCTGGACGGCAACGAGTGGGTGATGGAGTTGTTCCATGGCCCGACCCTGGCGTTCAAGGACTTCGCCCTGCAGCTGCTCGGTCGCCTTCTTGACTACGTCCTGGCCAAGCGCGGCGAGCGCGTAGTGATCATCGGCGCCACCTCGGGTGACACCGGCTCGGCGGCCATTGAAGGTTGCCGCCGTTGCGATAACGTCGACATCTTCATCCTGCATCCGCACAACCGTGTTTCGGAAGTGCAGCGTCGGCAGATGACCACCATCTTCGGTGACAACATCCACAACATCGCCATCGAGGGCAACTTCGATGACTGCCAGGAGATGGTCAAGGACAGCTTCGCTGACCAGGGCTTCCTCAAGGGCACGCGTCTGGTGGCGGTGAACTCGATCAACTGGGCGCGGATCATGGCTCAGATCGTCTACTACTTCCATGCAGCCTTGCAGCTGGGTGGCCCGGCGCGTTCCGTGGCGTTCTCGGTGCCCACCGGCAACTTCGGCGACATCTTCGCTGGTTACCTGGCGCGCAACATGGGCCTGCCGATCAGCCAGCTGGTGGTTGCGACCAACCGCAACGACATTCTGCACCGTTTCATGAGCGGCAACCGCTACGACAAGGACACCCTGCATCCGTCGCTGTCGCCATCGATGGACATCATGGTCTCGTCCAACTTCGAGCGCCTGCTGTTCGACCTGCACGGCCGCAACGGCGCTGCCGTGGCTGAGCTGATGAGCGCCTTCAAGGCCAGCGGCAAGCTGTCGGTCGAGGAAGAGCGCTGGACCGAAGCACGCAAGCTGTTCGATTCCCTGGCCGTGGACGACGAGCAGACCTGCAACACCATTGCCGAAGTGTTCGCCAAGACGGGCGAACTGCTCGATCCGCACACTGCAATTGGCGTCTACGCCGCCCGTGAATGCCGTCGCAGCCTGTCGACGCCGATGGTGACGCTGGGTACCGCGCATCCGGTGAAATTTCCCGAGGCGGTGGAGAAGGCCGGTGTCGGCAAGGCGCTGGAATTGCCGGCGCATCTGGCCGACCTGTTCGAGCGTCCGGAGCGTTCCACCGTCCTGGCGAACGACATCAAGGCCATGCAGGCTTTCGTGAGCGAACACGGCAATCGCGGCAAGCCGCTGTAAGCGACCTTGGATGCAAAAAGGCCAGTCTTATGACTGGCCTTTTTCGTTTGTGGGAGTAGGTAGGGTGCGCTTCAGCCCACCGTCCCACTAGGGGGGCAATGACACCCGTGTCGACCGCGGCTTTTGGTGGGCCGAAACGGAGCGCTGCCCGGCCCGCCCTACGGGCATCACCTCCGTTTTGAGCTTATTCGTCGAACTCTTCCCAGCCACCCATTTCCTTCCACCGATTGACGATTCCGCAGAACAGCTCGGCGGTCTTCTCGGTGTCGTAGCGGGCCGAATGGGCTTCGCGACCGTCAAAGTCGATACCGGCGGCCTGGCAGGCCTTGGCCAGCACGGTCTGGCCGTAGGCAAGGCCGGCGAGGGTGGCGGTGTCGAAGCTGGAGAAGGGGTGGAAGGGGTTGCGCTTGATGTCGCAACGGGCAATCGCCGCGTTGAGAAAGCCCAGGTCGAAGCTGCTGTTGTGGCCGACCAGGATGGCGCGCTTGCAGCCGGCCGATTTCACCGCCTTGCGTACGCTGCGCAGGATCTCGCCCATCGCATGGGATTCGGCGACGGCCATGCGCAGGGGGTGATCCAGCTTGATTCCGGTGAACTCGAGCGCGGCGGCTTCGATATTGGCGCCGGCGAAGGGCTCGACTCGGAAGAACATCGTTTCCTGCGGATAGAGCAGGCCCTGTTCGTCCATGCCGATAGTCACCGCAGCGATTTCCAATAGAGCATCGGTAGCGCAATTGAAGCCACCGCATTCGACGTCGACTACGACCGGCAGGAAGCCGCGAAAGCGTCGTGCCATGGGCGAGCGCGGTTTTCCCGAGAGGTTGTTTTCCAGGTCGTCGTCGAACGAGTCCTCACTCATGCGCTTGCCTCCAGACGCCATTGCAGGGTTTCACCCGCGCGTAGGGGCACGACGTTGTGCTCCCCGAAGGGCAGGTGGCCAGGCACATTCCAGGGTTCGCGCACCAGCGTGATCTCCTCGGTGTTGCGTGGCAGACCGTAGAAATCGGCGCCGAAATGGCTGGCGAAGGCTTCCAGGCGATCCAGTGCGCTGCGCTGCTCAAATGCCTCGGCATAAAGCTCGATCGCGGCATAGGCGGTGTAGCAGCCGGCACAGCCGCAGGCGTTTTCCTTGGCATGCTGGGCGTGAGGTGCCGAGTCCGTGCCGAGGAAGAATTTCGGGCTGCCGCTGGTTGCGGCGTCCAGCAGGGCTTCCTGGTGGACGTTGCGCTTGAGGATCGGCAGGCAGAAGAAGTGCGGGCGAATCCCGCCCACCAGCATGTGGTTGCGGTTGTAGAGCAGGTGATGTGCGGTGATCGTGGCGCCCACGTTGCTACCGGCGGCCTCGACGAACTGCACGGCATCGCGAGTGGTGATGTGTTCGAACACGACCTTCAGCGTCGGGAAGCGCTCTGTGATCCGGCCCAGCTGCTCTTCGATGAAGTATTTCTCGCGATCGAAGATGTCGATTTCCGAGCGAGTTACCTCTCCATGGACCAAGAGCGGCAGGCCGACCTCGGCCATGGCTTCCAGCACCGGGAAGATATTGTCGATGCGGGTCACGCCGGACGCCGAGTTGGTCGTCGCGCCAGCCGGGTAGAGCTTGGCGGCATACACATAGCCGCTGGCCTTGGCTGCGCGCACGTCGTCAGGCTGCGTGCCGTCGGTCAGGTAGAGCACCATCAGCGGCTCGAAGGCGCTGCCCTTCGGACGGGCGGCGATGATCCGCTGGCGATAACTATCGGCTTCGGCGGCGTTGCGCACCGGCGGCACGAGATTTGGCATGATGATCGCGCGAGCGAACTGGCGCGCGGCGTCCGCCACGGTGTGCGGCAGCGCTGCGCCGTCGCGCAGATGGATATGCCAGTCGTCGGGACGAAGAAGGGTGATACGGTCGGACATGCAGATTTCCAGGCGGATCGAACGTGCGCGAATGCTACCGGAAAATCCGCTGGCCCGCTTCCGACCGGAAGACTATTAGCTCGACTGGATGGAGCGGGCCTCGGGCGGTACCGGCAGCTATGGCTGCGGGCAGTCGCTGTCGGGATTCGCTGCCCATTGGCGTGCCGTTCGGGCGATGGTGGTCGCCAGCCCGGCGATGGCATGCTGGTGGGCCAGTACCAGGCTGTCCACCTCGCTGCCGGCCTGTTCGTGGATCACGCTGGCGCAGGTCAGCGCCCGGCTCTGCCGGCCGCGCTCGCTCAGTTCCAGGCTCCACATGACGTCCAGGGCAGCATGCCGGCCGGGCAGCGAATCGAAGCGACGAACGTCGGTGCGCAGGCTCAACATTGGAACGTTCGTCCGGCCAGGCAGACCTGCCAGGTCACGCACGCCGAGGCGCTGTTCCAGTTCGATCGCTAGCGCATCGTGGAATTCGTCTGCAGGGGGCGAGGCCCAGAGTGCGGTTTCCAGGATCGCCAGGCGGCCATCGCTTTCGCGCACCACCAGGCTCGGCTGGTCCGTCTGTACCGGAATGCGCACCGGTAGCACCTGCAACTGGAATCCGGTCGCCTCGGCTGGTGCTTCGGTCATGTGCGGCTGGGCGGCGATGAGTGTGTGATAGCGCGTCGGGGTCGAGCTGCAGGCGCTCAGGACGAACGCGCCGGCGAGTATGAGCAGAGAGGGGCGCAGATTCATGGCTGGTGCTCCGAATTCAGTTCTCGCGAGGTGGCTTGGCCTTTGTAGTTCGCCGGTGTTTCGTCGCCGCTGCGGCCGCGGATCAGCGATTCGGGGTGACGGCTGAGGTAGTCCGACAGTGTCCGCACGGAGCGTACTGCGCGCTGGACTTCCTTGAGGGTATCGCCTAGTTGCTGGCGCTGTGGCGAGTCTTCAGCAAGTGCCTGGTTGGCGTTCTGCAGGGTCTGCTCCGATCGCTCCAGGGTGCGCTGCAGCTGCGGCAGAACATCGCCGTTGACCTGCTTCAAGGTTTGGCGCAGCTCGTCGAGACTGCCATTCAGGTTGTCGGCCAGCGTTTCGATGGGCAGCTTGCTGAGCTTGTCGACCATGGCCTGCAGTTGCTCCTGCAGTTTGTCGAAGCTGCCGGCGATGGTCGGGATGACCATGGGCCGGGCATGCTGATCGAAGGCGACCTTGGGCGCGCGCGGGTCGAAATCCAGTGAGATGTACAGTTGGCCGGTGAGCAGATTGCCGGTGCGTGCCTGCGCCCGCAGGCCGCGGTCGACGAACATTTGCATGAGGCGGGCGGTGTGTTCTTCAGTATCGCCGCCCAGGGTCTGGGACAGTTTGTCATGCGCGGCGCCCAGCCGACTGGGGTAGATCACCGCGCCGACCACAGCAGGGAAGCTTTTGTTCTTTTCGTCATAGTCGAGCTTGACCGAGACCACGCGGCCGATGGGGACGCCGAGAAATTCTACTGGCGCATCGACGTTCAGCCCGCGCAGGGTCTGGTCGAAGCGCATCTGCACGTAGCGCGGTGGGCCATCGGCGGGCGCCATCGCCTGGCGCACGTCGGCAAACAGCGTGAACTCGCTGTCCGGCGCGGCCGGGCTGGCGTCGGGGCTGTAGTTAGGGGCGCGGAAGGCGATGCCGCCGGCGAGTATGGTCGAGAGCGACTCGGCGTTGACCCGCAGGCCATCTGCAGCGACGGAAACATCGACGCCACTGGCGTTCCAGAAGCGCGTGTCGTCGGTGACGAAGCGATCGTAAGGGGCGTTGACGAATACCTGAACCTGGACGCCCTTGCCATCGTCGGCCAGCCCGAACGAGATCACCTGGCCGACCTGAAGGCGGCGGAAGTACAGCGGCGAGCCGACACCGAGTGAACCGAGATTATCGCTGCGCAGGGTGAACTGCTTGCCTTCGGCGCCGAAGGTCACCGGTGGTGGTGCTTCCAAGCCGAGGAATTCGCGACGGGTTTCCTCTGCGCGCCCGGCATCGGCCCCAATGAAGGCGCCGGACAGCAGGGTGTCGACGCCGGATACACCACTGGCGCCGATGCGCGGCCGCACGACCCAGAATTTGGTGTCTTCACGAGTGAAAGGCTCGGCGTGCTGATCCAGCTCGACCGTGGCGATGACGCGGGTGTGATCCTCGCTGAGGTTGATGGCGGTGACTTGGCCGATGACCACGTTCTTGTACTTGACCTGTGTCTTGTTGGCTTCGAGCCCTTCGGCGGTCTCGAAGCTCACGGTGATTTGCGGCCCGGCAGAAAGCCAGTTCTGCATGACCATGGAAAAGCCCACCAGCGCGGCGGCGATGGGCACCAGCCAGACCAGCGAGACGCGGACCGGCCGATGCCTGATCTCGGGCGTGCCGGCAGGTGATTCGGTGTGGTGAGGGTTATCTGACATCGTCTTTCTCTGCATCCCAGATCAATCGCGGATCGAAGCTCATCGAGGCCATCATCGTCAGCACCACGACCAGGCCGAAGAACAAAATACCCAGACGCGGCTCGATGGTGCTCAGCGCGCGGAATTGCACCAGTGCCGCGACCAGTGCGACCACCAGCACATCGAGCATCGACCAGTAGCCGATGATTTCGATGAAACGGTACAGCCGCGCGCGTTCGCGCATGGCCCAGCGGCTGCGTCGCTGGGCGCTGATCAGCAGCATGCCGAGCACGAAGAACTTCATGCAGGGCACGCCGACGCTGGCAATGAAGATCAGCAGCGCGATGTCCCAGGAGCCGTCTTTCCAGAACTCGATCACGCCGCTGAGAATGGTGTTTTCGCTGCCGCTGCCGAACATATCTGTGTACATCACCGGCAGCGTGTTGGCCGGCACATAGAGGATCAGTGCGGCGACCAACAGCGCCCAGGTGCGCGGGATGCTGTTCGGTTTGCGTCGGTGCAGCGGCGCGTCGCAGCGTGGACAGTCGCCATCTTCCGCGCGGCATGCCAAGCCGCAGTCGTGGCACAGCTGCACGCCCAACTCTGAGGCGTATGGAGGTTGTGTCATCGTATCGGCACCTGCAGATCGTCCCACAGGCCGCGCACGTCGCGGCCGGCTATCAGCAGGATAAGGATGGTCAGAATGGCCATGGCCCAGAGGCCGATGCCGGGATGCACGTCGAGCATGCCGCCGAGCTTGATGATGGCGACGAGAATCCCCAGCAGGCACACCTCCAGCATGCTCCAGGGCCGCAGATGTTCCAGCGCTCGCATGCAGGTTCGGAAGGCCGGTGCGATCCGGCCGCTACGCGCATGTACCAGCACCCATGCCAGCAGGATGATCTGCAGGCCCGGCGCGAAGATGATGCTCAGGCCCGCAACCAGCGCAATGGGCGTGATTTGCCCCTGGGCCAGCGCTTCGACGGTCCCCCACAGCGTTGCCTCGTTGCTGAGCCCCTGCATGCCTATCTGCATGATGGGGAAGGCATTGGCGAACAGGAACAGGATCGCGGCAGCCAGCGTGAGCGCCAGCAGTTGATCGGCGTTCAGATGTCGGGCTTTTTCCAGCAGCGCGCCGCAGCGCTGGCAATGGGCTGTCTGCCGGCGTGCCAGGGTAGGGCGCTGGTACACCGAATCGCAGTGTTCGCAAATGATCAGCGACCTCCCGACCAGCGCGCTCGGGCTTGGCGCCGAGGCGCGTTCGGGAGCCTCGGCTGTCTGGCGGGG
Source organism: Stutzerimonas stutzeri (assembly GCF_024448955.1). Classification (GTDB taxonomy): domain Bacteria; phylum Pseudomonadota; class Gammaproteobacteria; order Pseudomonadales; family Pseudomonadaceae; genus Stutzerimonas; species Stutzerimonas stutzeri_AQ. Next base: position 8,631 of record NZ_JAMOIH010000014.1, on the reverse strand, counting down.
TGATGCGCTGTTCGGCTTCAAAGCATCCACTCGATTGGAAGACTCGATAGAAACGATACGACGGCTCTTTTCCAGACGCTCGTTTCCGGCTCGCTATCATGGCGCAACTGCTGACCATCGCGTTGCTCCAGCCAATAAAGTTCGGCTGATTCGTTTAGCCTGACTTCATAAGAGCTGGCAGGGATGGTTTTGTCGAATGCCTGTTCGATGGCCAGCGCCATGCTCGGGCTTTCGATCACGAAGCCCAGCTCGGTGTTGAGGTTGGCCGAGCGTGGATCGAAATTGAACGAGCCCACGAACACCCTCGTCTGATCCACGGCAAAGGTCTTGGCATGTAGGCTGGAGGCGGAGCTGCCGAACGGGCCGCGGCCTTCGATGTGGTCGTTTTTCGGTGACGTGCGGCGCAGCTCGTAGAGCCGAATGCCCGCTTCAAGCAGATCCTTGCGGCGCTTGGCATAACCGGCATGCACGGCCGCAACATCCGTGGCCGCCAACGAGTTGGTGAGCACGCGAATTTGCACGCCGCGTTCGGCCATCTGTACGAAGGCCTCGGTACCGGCGGCGGTCGGTACGAAATAGGGCGAGACCAGTTCGATATGCCCTTGCGGCTCGCCGAGGATTTCGCCGAGCTGGTGGGTCAGCAGCCCATCGGGTTCGGCCTGGCCGAGGCCTTTGGCCGGGTCGTCGCTGACCATCCGGGTAGCGGCCCATTCGAATGCCAGATCACCGCGCAGCAAGTGCGCGATGAACGCCGAATCGCGGATCGCCCGGACATACTCGGTAGCGGCAGGGGCACTGGCCATACTGGCGGCTGCATCGGCGAACTGCTGCAACTGTTGCGCGCCTGCTTCGGGCAGGATCAGGTCGATCGGGTACGAGGAGTCGCTGGCCCAGTAGCGGTCGAAGTCGCTGGAGACGTCAGCGACCACCGAACCAATGGCCAGCACATCCAGATCAGCGAATAGAACGCCATCGGTCGCCCCGAAGTACTCGTCGCCGACGTTGCGCCCGCCAATGATGGTGGCCTGGTTATCAGCGGTGAATGACTTGTTGTGCATGCGGCGGTTGGCTCGCATGAAATCGGTCAGATAACCGATCGCCTTGGGCGTGCGAATCACGAAGGGATTGAACAGCCGGATCTCGATATTTGGATGACTATCGAGCGCCGCCAGCTCGGCATCGAGCCCGGCAGTGCCGTTGTCATCAAGCAGCAGACGGACCCGCACCCCTCGCTCCGCGGCGGCACGCAGCTCATCGAACAACAGGGTTCCGGTGATGTCGCCGCGCCAGATGTAGTACTGCACGTCCAGTGTCTTTTCAGCGCCTCTGGCCAGTAGCGCCCGGGCGGCGACGGCGTCGTGCGGGTCGATCAGCGCATGAATGCCGGTCTTGCCCGGATGGGCCTGGCCGCGCGGCGATATGGCGCGGCCAAGCGCCGTATCGGTGCCTTCTCCCTGGCTCAGTGCGGATGAGGCGATGCGACCATCGAGATCAGGCAAGGTGCATCCGCCCAGGAAGCCGCTGAGCAGCACGAGCGCAAAAGCCCAGCTGATGGGTGAGCTCCTGGCGCAGGTTTTCGGGCGGACGATCATCGGCTTACTCATGTCGGTTCGGAGGTGAATGCTAACGGATGCGTGTTGCGCCGTGCGATACCACGATTTGACCCAGCCACGTCGCCGGCCCCGGCGCCTCAAGTTTCCCCGACCCGGTCCGATATCCATGAGACTGCTTTGCCCCTGGAGTCCATCGTGCGACTGCGCCTTCTTATCCTGGCTTGCCTGCTGGCTTCGCCGGCCAATGCCCTTACTTTCCAGACCCGTCTGGAGAGGGTGGAGTGGCAGGTCGAAGGCGATCAGTTCGAATGCCGGCTGGTACAGCCGATTGCCGGTTTCGGCACCGGTGAGTTTGTCCGCCGGGCCGGCGAACAGGCTGTTTTCCGTCTGCAGTCGCCGGATCGCTGGTTGGGCAACGGCTCGGCGACCTTGTTGGCGGCGGCGGCGCCCTGGCATCCCGCACGCAGCGATATCAACCTGGGAGTAGTGTCGGTGGGTGGTGGCGAGATTCCCTTCAACAGCTCGCATCTGCAAGCTGGGCGGCTGCTTAGTGGCCTGCTGGAAGGACGGAGCCCGGTGGTGCGCCATCACACGCGTCATGGTGGTGAAGCGCTCGAGGTGCGTCTGTTGCCGGCGCGTTTCGGCAAGGCGTACGAAGATTACCGCGCTTGTACGGCCAAGTTGCTGCCGGTCAGCTTCGATCAGATTCGTCAGTCGCAGGTCGGTTTCCCTACCAGCGATGTGGCGCTGGATGACATGGGGCGTGCCAAGCTCGACATCATCCTGCAGTTCCTCAAGGCCGACCCGAGCGTCAATCGCATCCAGCTCGATGGCCACTCGGACAACAGTGGCAACCGGCTCACCAACCGCGACCTTTCCCGTCGCCGTGCGCTGGCCGTCGAGCAATACTTGATCGCCAATGGCGTGCCGAAGGAGCAGATCACGGTGCGTTTCCATGGCGAGCGCTACCCGCTGGTGTCCAACAGCAGCGCGGCCAATCGCGCCAAGAACCGCCGGGTGGCGTTGCGGCTCGAGCGCGCGCCGGATACCACGACCGCGGCTGCCGAGCAGGCTACTCCGTCGTCCTGAGCTGCAGCGAAGCTCGCGCCCCTATAAAACCCGCGTCGCGACCAGTAGAATTGCCGCTTTCCTTCAATCCCGGGAGTGGATGGCAATGGCCGACGTAAAGAAGGTAGTCCTGGCGTATTCCGGTGGCCTGGACACCTCGGTGATTCTCAAGTGGCTGCAAGATACCTATAACTGCGAAGTGGTGACCTTCACTGCCGACCTCGGCCAGGGCGAGGAGGTCGAACCGGCTCGCGCCAAGGCCAAGGCCATGGGCGTCGACGAAATCTACATCGACGATCTGCGCGAAGAGTTTGTCCGCGATTTCGTCTTCCCGATGTTCCGCGCCAACACCGTTTACGAAGGCGAGTACCTGCTGGGTACTTCCATCGCCCGTCCGCTGATCGCCAAGCGTCTGATCGAGATCGCCAACGAGACCGGCGCAGACGCCATCTCCCACGGTGCCACCGGCAAGGGCAACGACCAGGTGCGTTTCGAGCTGGGCGCCTATGCGCTCAAGCCGGGCGTCAAGGTCATCGCGCCGTGGCGCGAGTGGGACCTGCTGTCCCGTGAGAAGCTGATGGATTATGCCGAGAAGCACGCCATCCCGATCGAGCGCCACGGCAAGAAGAAGTCGCCGTACTCCATGGATGCCAACCTGCTGCACATCTCCTATGAAGGCGGCGTGCTGGAAGACACCTGGACCGAGCACGAAGAAGACATGTGGCGCTGGACCAAGTCGCCGGAAGCCGCGCCGGACACCCCGACCTACATCGAGCTGACCTACCGCAACGGTGACATCGTCGCCATCGACGGCAAGGAGCTGAGCCCGGCTACCGTGCTCGCCGAGCTGAACCGCATTGGCGGTGAGAACGGCATCGGTCGTCTGGATATCGTGGAAAACCGCTACGTGGGCATGAAGTCCCGCGGCTGCTACGAAACCCCCGGCGGTACCATCATGCTCAAGGCCCACCGTGCCATCGAGTCCATCACCCTGGACCGCGAAGTCGCCCACCTGAAAGACGAGCTGATGCCCAAGTACGCCAGCCTGATCTACAACGGCTACTGGTGGAGCCCGGAGCGTCTGATGCTGCAGCAAATGATCGATGCTTCCCAGGCGACGGTGAACGGCGTGGTGCGCCTGAAGTTGTACAAGGGCAACGTGATCGTAGCCGGCCGCAAGTCCGACGAGTCGCTGTTCGACGCCAACATTGCCACCTTCGAGGACGATGCTGGCGCGTACGACCAGGCCGATGCTGCGGGCTTCATCAAGCTCAACGCACTGCGTCTGCGCATCGCCGCCGGCAAGGGTCGTTCGCCGCTCTGATGCTGTCGTAGGAGCGGGGCTGCTCGCGCCTACAGATACACCGCAACCCCGGCCACGAGCCGGGGTTTGCGTTTAGATCGTGAACAGATTGTTAGACGAGGAGAAAACCTGATGAGACTACTCCACACCATGCTGCGCGTCGGCGACATGGACAGATCCATCGCCTTCTACACCGAAGTGCTGGGCATGACCCTATTGCGCCGCAAGGATTACCCCGAAGGCAAGTTCACACTGGCGTTCGTTGGTTACGGTGATGAGGCACACAACAGCGTGCTGGAGCTGACCCATAACTGGGGCGTCGACAGCTATGAGCTGGGCACCGGCTACGGGCATATCGCCCTGGAAGTGGAAGACGTCTACAAGGCGTGCGAAGACATTCGCAGCCGCGGCGGCAAGATCACCCGCGAGCCGGGGCCGATGCTGCATGGCAGCAGCATCCTGGCTTTCGTCGAGGATCCGGATGGCTACAAGGTGGAGCTGTTGTCGCCGACCCGCGGGGACTGATTCTTACGGTCTGACCGAACGAAAAAAGCCCCGGAGTCGGGGCTTTTTGCTTACAGATCGAAATCGAACTCGTTGAGCTGCTTCTGCAGACGACGTTCCTCGAGCAGATTGTCGATGATCCGGCGCTTGGTCAGGTTGGTCTTGGCCACTTCCACCGGGGCCTCAGCGGTATCGTCTTCGTCTTCACCGGCGAAGTCGTCTTCAATCTGGATATCTTCTTTCTCGGACACTTGTTCACTCCACGGCTAAGGCGCGTTGTTGGCGCACCTTATAGCGACAAAAAACAAGGCCGTAAAAAAGATTTTTTCAATCGCCCGATAGGTTTTGCACTTGCTCGCTCAATCGTCGGAAGTCTTGTGCTTGTATTCGCACAGGTCTTCGATTCGGCAACTGCCGCACTGCGGTTTGCGCGCCTTGCAGACGTAGCGTCCATGCAGGATCAGCCAGTGGTGGGCGTCGAGCAGGTAGTCTTTGGGCACGAACTTGATCAGCTTGCGCTCGACCTCCAGCACGTTCTTGCCGGGCGCGATGTTGGTGCGGTTGGCCACGCGGAAGATATGGGTGTCGACGGCCATGGTGAACTGGCGGAACGCCGTGTTGAGCACCACGTTGGCCGTCTTACGGCCAACGCCGGGCAGGGCTTCGAGGTTTTCTCGGTTATCCGGGACCTGGCTGCGGTGCTTCTCGATGAGGATGCGGCAGGTCTCGATGACGTTCTTCGCCTTGCCCCGGTATAGGCCGATGGTCTTGATGTACTCCGACAGCCCCTCGACGCCCAGCGCGTAGATCGCCTCCGGCGTGTTGGCGACCGGGTAGAGTTTGGCCGTGGCCTTGTTGACGCCGACGTCGGTGGCCTGCGCCGAAAGAATCACCGCGATCAGCAGCTCGAACGGCGTGCTGTAGGCTAGCTCGGTCTTGGGCTCGGGGTTGTCCTCGTGGAAGCGACGAAAGATCTCCCGGCGTTTTTCAGCATTCATGGTTACTCGATCACTCCGGTTACCCGTACCCGGCGGCTCTGCACTGGTAATTCCGGCTGCTGCGCTTTGGCGCGCTCGGCCAATTGGAAATCGATGCGGTTCTTCATGGCGATTAGCAGGCCGAGCACGATGAAGGCGCCGGGCGGCAGGATCGCCAGCAGGAAGCCCTTGTAGTCGCTGAGCAGCGTGATCTGCCAGTCGGCGGCGATGGGACCGAACAGCAGGTGCATGTTGGCGAACAGCGCACCGGTACCGAACAGTTCGCGCAGGCCGCCCAGCACCAGCAGCACCAGCGCGAAACCTAGCCCCATGACCAGGCCGTCGAAGCTGGCGATCAGCGGATTGTGCTTGGCGGCGAAGCCATCGGCGCGACCGAGGATCACGCAATTGGTGGTAATCAGCGGGATAAAGATACCGAGGATCTGGTAGAGCTCGTAGGTGTAGGCCTGCATCAGCAGTTCGATACAGGTGGTCAGCGCCGCGATGATCATCACGAAGGCCGGCAGGCGGACCGCCGTGTTGACCACGCCGCGCACCAGCGACACGCCGAGGTTGGAGCAGACCAGCACCAGCGCTGTGGCCAGGCCAAGGCCGAGGGCGTTGACCGCCGAGTTGCTGACCCCGAGCAGCGGGCAGAGGCCCAGCAGCTGCACCAGCGCCGGGTTGTTCTTCCACAGGCCGTTGATGCTCAGTTCGCGATAGCTGGGCGTGCTCATGGCGTGTCACCTGTCTGTTCGGGCTGTGGATCAGTGATCTGCATGTCATCACGGGTTGCAGCGCCGCCAGCGCGGGAGTGGCTGGTCGCTTCGTCGGGTTCGCTCAACTCCGGCAGCGCCTGCCCGGGCTCAACCGGGTGGGTACTGGCGCCGAGCAGTTCGTCCTTGTGCGCATCGAAATACTGCAGGGCGCGGTGCACGGCGCCAACCACGGCACGGGGTGTGATGGTGGCGCCGGCGAACTGGTCGAATTCGCCACGGTCCTTCTTCACTGCCCAGCCGGATGAAGTCGGGTCGGTCAGTGAGCGATCCTCAAAGCTGCGTATCCACTGACTTTTGGCCAGCTCGATCTTATCGCCCAGGCCGGGCGTTTCGCGATGCCGGACCACGCGCACGCCGGCGATGCGACCATCGGCGAGTACGCCGATCAGCAGATGGATCGCGCCGCTGTAGCCATCCGGCGCGATAGCCTGGAGGATCACTGCACTGGGTTCGCCGTCCTTGCTTGCGATATAGGCCGGAAGTGGTTGTCGGGTGCCGAGCAGCGGGTGCTGGATATCAAGGCTGCTGTCGAGCAACTGGTTGTCGTAGCTGCCACGAGGCAGAATTTCGTTCAGGGCGCGCAGCTGAGCCGCGCGCTCGGAAGCCTGGATGCGTTCGGAGGTGAATTGCTGCAACAGCGTTACCGCGCCCACGGTGACGACCGCGAACAGCCCCAGCACCAAGGCGTTCTTGTACATCGAGCGGCTGAGTTCGGGAAGGATCATGTCATTCGCCCAGCTTGAAGCCGCGCTCGGCCTTGCGGTGGCCGTAAGTGCGCGGGCGGGTGTAGTAGTCGATGGTTGGTGCCGCCAGGTTCATCAGCAACACGGCGAAGGCGACGCCGTCCGGATAGCCGCCCCAGGCGCGGATGACATAGACCAGGATGCCAACGCCGGCTCCGAAGATCAGCCGCCCCAAGGTGCTAGTCGCGCCGCTGACCGGGTCGGTCACGATGAAGAAGGCGCCGAGCATGGTGGCGCCGCTGAGCAGGTGGAACAGCGGTGAGCCGTTGCTATCGGAGCCCGAACCGTTCCAGAACACCAGGCTCATCAGCGCCAGCGCCGCGAGCATGCCCACCGGCGCGTGCCAGCTGAACAGCCGCTTGTGCAGCAGAAACAGCCCGCCGGCTAGGAACGCCAGGTTGACCACTTCCGAGCCGATACCACCAAAATGCCCGAACGCCGAGTTGGCCCAGAGCTCCTCGACGGTCAGGCTCCGGTTCAGCTTCATCACGTCCAATGCTGTGGCCTGGCTCCAGCCATCGGGTAGCGCGGTGATGCCGAGGATATGCTGCAGGCCGGAGCCCAGGCCGACGCCATGCGGCACCGGCCAGGTAGTCATTTCCACCGGGAACGAGACCAGCACCACGACGTAACCGATCATGGCGGGATTGAATGGATTCTGTCCCAGCCCGCCGTAGAGCTGCTTGCCGAAGACGATGGCGCTGCCGGTGGCGATCAGCGTGAGCCACCACGGCGAGTAGGGCGGCAGCGCCAGTGCCAGCAGCACGGCGGTAACCAGGGCGCTGCCATCGCGCAGAAAGAACTGCACAGGACGTTGCCGAACCTTGAGCAACAGCGCTTCGAAACCCAGCGCGACGGCGCTGGCCCAGCAAAGGTTGATCAGCGTGCCGGCGCCATAGAGCCAGGTGAGGACGATCACGCCAGGCAGTGTGGCAGCCAGCACCAGCAGCATGACCCGCTGGGTGCGGTTGCTGCCGGTGGCGTGCGGTGAGGTGATGCGTGGCAGGGCCATTGGCTCTCCGGTCGAATGGGTGCAGGGTGCGGTTTCATGAAAATCGCCGCTCCCGGATAGTTGCGCCTGGGGCGCCGCTACTTATGAGTCGGTGTGTTCCTGCAGCTTGCGCTCGGCCTCGTTCAGACGTAGGCGAGCGGCCTCGACAAAGGCGGTATCGCTGTCGGCGTCGCGCTCCAACTTGCGCAGATCGGCGCGGGCGAAGGCCACTTCGGTCTTCAGTGCACGGGCCTGCTCGTCAATCGGGCGCTTGTCGGTGCGAACCAGCTCCGGTGCGGGCTTGGCGGATTTTTCCTCGGCGGCATGCAGGGCCTGTTCGGCACTGGCCAGGCCATCGCGCAGCTTGCTGAGTTCGGCCTCATCGGCGCCGGCTTTTTCGGCTTTCTTCAATTCGGCGCGCTTCATTGCCAGTTCGATCTTGGCTTTTTTCAGTGCATCGTCGCCGGCTACCTTCTTCGGTGTGACGGGTGCGCTTTGCTGTGCGGCAGCGAGCGTTTGCTCGGCCTGGGCCAGCTGGGTTTGCAAGCGTGTCAGCTCCGCTTGTTGCTGCTCGTCGCGGCTCTCCAGCTTTTCTAGCTTGCGTAGCTGGGCGCGAAGCATGGCGGCCTCGATCTTGGCCTTCTTGACGGCTTCGTCGTCGGCCGGTTTGGTCGCGGCGATGGGCGCGTTTTGCTGCACCTCGGCCAGCGTTT